>NZ_SLYF01000009.1:0-249477 GCF_004343105.1 Sphingomonas sp. PP-CC-3A-396
TTCGCCTCGCCAGAGAGGAACGGCTTTTCCCACAGCAGCGCGCCGTCGCGGTGGATGCGGCTCGCACCCTCGATATGCTGAGGCGGCGTGCCGACCAGCAGTTCGGGCCCGAGCGACGCCTGGCGCAGCTTCGAATGCGCGAGCCACAGGTAGTTGTGACGCTCGGTGACGTGATCGCTGAACTCGTTGGCAAGGCACAGGCCGAGGCGGAACGGCGTGCCGTCAGGACCGATCAGGTAAATCCCGGCAAGCTCGGGCTCCTCGCCGCCATCCTCGGCGAAGTCGGGCATCGCGAACGCCGCACCCGGCGCAACCAGCCCCGAGCCATCGCCCTTGTAGAACCATTCAGGCTGTTGCCCGCGCTCGCCGGCAGCCGGCTTGCCGCCCTCGACGCCTTCGAGGAACATCCGCATCGAATCGGTCTGCTTCTCGGCATCCGCGGCGGCGCGGTGCATCTTGTCGCGGCCCTCCGCCGAGCCGAGATGCGTCAGGCCGGTGCCGGTCATGATCAGGTGTGCGGAATCGACATGATCGATCGGCGAGGTCAGGCGACCGGCGGCGAGTTCGGCGGCGATGTCGACGCTGTCGCCAGTCCCGCAGGCGGCGACTGCGCCGGCGAGATCGGTGCCAGCAGCGATCGCACGCTCGGCCAGCGCGCGGACGCTGTCGACCCCGGTGACGAACGCCGCCCCCTCGTTGGTGGCAGCGATCACCGATCGCGTGCCGTCGACGCCAACATGCTGCAACAGGCGCAAAGTCATCACTCTCTCTCCTAAGCGGGACGCCGTTACGACGGTTCGTCCCCGATATTTCGGTTCAGTTGGCGGGAGCGCCATCGATCAGCCGCGGTGCGGTGGTGCCGTCACCGTCATGGAGCATCGCAAGCGCGACTTCGCCACCGGTCGGCCAGCCGTTCGCGAAGATCCGCCCGGCGGTCGCCGCGTGGACGCGCGCATTCTCGTTGCTCTCGGACATAGCGCCCTCCCCTATACTCGGACATATTGGCCCCGTTTGGCTTTTGCAATCTTTGTCGTTCCTTGATCGAGGCCGGGCTGTTACGTCTGGCGCTTGGAGCGGGCACGATGACGACAACTGACGGTGTAGACGGTATGGAAGATGGCGCTGGGATCAGCTCTGGGACCGACGACGTCATCACGCCGCGCGTCGGGCGAGGGACGGGACGCCGGTTGCACGGGGCGGTCGCGCACAAGCTGGGCACCGCGATCTTGTCGGGCGAGTATGCGCCCGGCGATACCTTGTCAGGCGAGGTCGAGTTCTCGAAGACGCTCGACGTCTCGCGCAGCGCCTACCGCGAAGCGGTGCAGGTCCTGACCGCCAAAGGACTGGTCGAAAGCCGTCCGAAGATCGGCACCCGCGTCCTGCCGCGCAGCCGGTGGAACCTGCTCGATCCCGACGTGCTCGCCTGGGCGTTTGCCGGCGAACCCGACATCGCGTTCGTCCGTGGGCTGTTCGAATTGCGCGCGATCGTCGAGCCGGCGGCCGCCGCGCTCGCAGCCGAGCGCCGTGACCGAACCGACCTCAAGGTCATGAAGGATGCGTTGGCGGCAATGCGGCGGCTGACGCTGGCGACCGAAGCCGGTCGCGCCGCCGATCGCGAGTTCCACCATGCCATACTGACCGCGACGCGCAACGATGCGTTGATCGTGTTGAGTGCAAGCATCGGCGCCGCGGTCAACTGGACTACCCAGTTCAAGATGCGCGCGCGCGCCCTGCCCCGCAATCCGATCCCCGATCACATGCTGGTCTATGATGCGATCGCTGCCGGCGATGCTGCCGGCGCCAGCGCGGCGATGCGGACGCTGGTCGATCTGGCACTGGAGGATACGAAGCTGGCGATGGCGCGCTGACACGCGCCGTCGCTCGGGGTCTCTTACCCGTGCATCCCCGCTACGCTGCCGGTCACCCGCAGACCGTATGATAGGAACTTGTCGGACTAGACGTCACCGGCAGCCCGATATCGGCGCGATGCCCCCTTGCCGCCGTGCCGCGCTTCGGCAAGCATGGCACAACGGGGGAGATGACAATGAAAAAAATACGTCTGATCGATCTGCCAACGACAGTATTGGTGGCTAGCGCACTGGCCGCATCGATGGCTATCGCGATACCCGCATGGGGTCAGGCCAAGCCATCGCCGACAACCTATATCCAGGCGGGAACGCTGCTCGATCGACCAGGCCAGGCGCCGCGGGGCAACAGCACGATCATCGTTCGCGACGGCAAGGTCGTCGATGTGCGCGATGGCTTTGTCACGCCCGAACCGGGCGCAACGCTGGTCGATCTGCGGACGGCGTTCGTGCTCCCGGGACTGGTCGACATGCACGTTCATCTCTGGGGTATCGGCGGCGATCCGATGCGTGCGCGGCTCGAGGCGCTCAACCGCGATCGGTTCGACGACGAGATGACCGCGGTCGCCAACGCCCGGACGACATTGGCCGCAGGCTTCACGTCGGTCCGCGATCTCGGCGGCGACCCGCGCGGCATCCGCGCGCTGCGTGATGCGATCGATGCCGGCACGGTCGAGGGGCCGAGCATCACCAACGCCGGCGAGATGATCTCGGTGACCGGTGGGCACGGCGATGGCGGCAACGGGCTCGCCGAGGAGTTCGCCGACATGGTCCATGCCAGGGAGGTGAACCTGTGCGATGGTCCCGACGATTGTCGCCGCGCCGTGCGGGCACAGGTTGCGCTGGGCGCGCGCGTGATCAAATTCGCCGCGACCGGGGGTGTCTTGTCCAACGTCAGCGGCGGACTGGGCCGGGCGATGACACCGGAGGAAATGCGCGCGATTATCGAGACCGCGCATGCGCTCGGCCGCAAGGTCGCCGCGCATAGTCATGCTGCCGAGGGGACCCGGTCGGCGCTGGAAGCCGGCGTCGATTCGATCGAGCACGGCACGTTCCTCGACGACGAGACGATCCGGCTGTTCAAGACGAAGGGTGCGTATCTGGTGCCGACCGAGATCGCGCCGGTCGCCGCGCTCGCACAGGCGCGCGGCGGCGCATTGCCGCCTGCCACGATCGTCAAGGCCGAGGCCGCCGCCGCCGCCATGGCCGCGAGCCACCGCCGCGCCTATGCGGCCGGGGTCAAGGTCGCGTTCGGGACCGATACCGGTGTCTCCAAGCATGGCGACAACGCGACCGAGTTCACGCTGATGGTAAAGAACGGCCTCACCCCGACACAGGCGATCGCGGCAGCCACCGTCGGCGCCGCCGACCTGCTCGGCCGCGACGATATCGGCACGCTGACGCCCGGCAAGACGGCGGATATCATCGCCGTGGCGACTTCGCCGCTGAACGACGTCGCGCAGCTCGAACACGTGACGTTCGTCATGCACCGCGGCGTCGTCGCAAAATCGACGATCGGGGGCCTCCGCTAGCGTGTAGGCCACGCTGCACCCCGGCGCGGGTTACACCGCGCCACCGATCAGCCGACCGATCAGCGCGGTCACCGCCATCGCGAACGCACCCCAGAACGTGACGCGTACCAACCCGCGCCAGACGACCGCCGCACCGGTCTTCGCGCCGACAGCGCCGAGCACGGCAAGAAACAGCAAGGATCCCGCTGCAACCGCCCTGACAAGCGAGGTGGACGGAACCACGAACACGGTCAGCAACGGCAGCGCCGCACCGACCGTGAAGCTAGCTCGCCGCCGACGCGAACGCCGCCTGGACCGGACGCGCCCGCGCACCCGGCGTGATGTCCAGCTCGTCGCGGGCGTGCGCGCCGAGCGCATCCTTCGCCATCAACTGTGCCGCCACCGTTTCCGCGGTGGCGGCATCCACCCCGCGGGCGGCGTAGAGCGCGGCGAGTTCGGCCAATTCGCCGCGCGGGTCATCCGTCAGTTCGCGCCGTTCGCGCGCGAGTTCGGCGGTCTCGGTATCGGCCTGCGCACTGACTGAGACATATTCGCCCGCCGCCATCGACATCGCACCCGCGACCAGACCGGCCGTTCCCGCGATGACGATGGCGGCAACCTGACCACCGGCCGCCGCGACGCCAATGATCAGGCTCGCGGTCGAGACGATCCCGTCATTGGCGCCGAGCACCGCTGCGCGCAGCCAGCCGATCCGATCGGTGACGTGGCGTTCGCGGTGCGACGACAGCGCGCGCACTCAGGCGATCTCGAGCATGTTCTCGACCTTCACCGCGCCCGGCGCCGCCCAGGCGGTGCGCTCGGCGACTATCCGATCGTGCGGGGAGTCGACCGATCCGGTGAGCCGCACCGTGCCGCCATCGACCGACACCTTGATCGTGTCGCCGTCGAAGAACCATGACCGGTGCAGCGCGGTGCGGATGTCGTTACTGACGTCGGTGACGTCGACTCGCGATTTCAGCACGATGTGGTTGATCACGCCGACCACGCCCGCAAGCGTCCGCACCGCCGCCTCGGCCGCATCCTTCTGGAAATGCCAGCGCACCTCGCCGCGCAGGCTCACCCAGCCGTCCTCGACCTGCGCCTTGACGCTGTCGTGCGGCACGGTCGTATCCCAGGAGAGCCGCTCGACGATCGCGCTGGCGATCGCCTCGTCGCCGCGCTTGAAGCGGTCCTCCAGCTGCACCTCGATCTCCTCGGCGACCGCCTTGACGCCGTCGACGCGCGCAGCGGCGCGTTCGGCGGCATATTTCGCCGCATAGCTGCCGGCGTGGCCGCTGAGCGTGACGACGCCATTGTTCGCGGTGACGCCGATATGCCCGGCGGGTACGCTCGGATCCCAGTTGAGTTCGGCGAGCACGGCTTTCTGCAATCTTGCGTCGTGGGACATGACAGGCTCCTGAGAACAGCGCGGAAAAGGCCCGAGCCGATGATCGCGAGCCTATCGATATGGCCGATCACCGACAGCGTCGGGAACTACGCATGCCGCCCGACTGCGTACTTCCCGATCCTTTCCCGCATCCTCCCAAACGCCGAAAGCTCGGCGAAAGAGGGAGACCGCGCATGACCTATTCGACCCTGATGGTGCATCTCGATGGCGGCCGTCCCAACGTCGCCCTGCTCGACGTCGCAGCTACGCTCGCCGACCAATATGATGCTGCGGTGATCGGCATCGCCGCCTGCCAGCCGGTCCAGATCGGCACGTGCGACGGCTATCTCGGCGGCGAATATGCGGTGATCGAGCGCGATATCGTCGCCGGCGAACTCGCCCGCACGAAGACCGAGTTTCACGCGCACGAACGGCTCGCGCGGCATGTGCTCGACTGGCGCTCGATCCCGACGCTCGTCAACGTCGCGCATGTCGTCGCCGAGCATGCGCGGTCCGCCGATCTCGTCATCACCAGCGCCGGCCCGGGCTTTGCCGATCTCGCGACGCATGCCGATACCGGCGACCTGATCCTGCGCGCGGGCCGCCCGATACTGGTCGTTCCCGATGGCGCCGCCACCGCGCGCTTCTCGACCATCCTGGTCGCGTGGACCGACACGCGCGAATGCCGCCGCGCGATTGCCGATGCGCTGCCGATGCTCAAGGCCGCCGACCGCGTCGTGATCGTCGAAGTCGCGATCGACGCGATCGAAGCGCGGAAGCCGATCGACGATGTCGCTGCCTGGCTCGCGCGCCACGGCATCGACGCGGATAAGATCGTCGCGCGGATGAAAGGCACCAGCATCGACACGCTCGCCGCAATCGCCGACGAGATCGAAGCCGACCTCGTCGTCGCGGGTGCCTATGGGCACAGCCGGATCCGCGAATGGGCGTTCGGCGGTGTCACCCGCGACCTGCTGCTGCGCGACCGACGCTGCACGTTGCTGTCGCACTGAGCCATGACGGGCCACGCGATCCGCAAGTATTTCGGCCCGGTCGTAACCGCGAACCGAAGGATAGTCGTCGGCGGCACGATCCTGTCGATCGTCGCGATCATCGAAGGACTATTAGCATATAGCGGATCCTTGGCTTAACATGCGTCATGTTTCGAAGGAGGGTATCGAAGACTTGCCCCCCGACGGATCGGATCAGTGTGTCGAACAAGGCCCGCATCTCGATGATTTGCCTCTGCGCCCCCCGAGCCACCGCACCGCCCGCATGATCGCGTCGCAGTCGCCGCACGATACCGACCCCCAGGCGGTGGCGCGCGGCGATGCGATGCTGGCGGAGGAACTCGGGCTGCTGATCGACGGCGCGACCACCTATGCGATCTACATGCTCGACCGCCGCGGCCGGGTGACGATCTGGAATCGTGGTGCAGAGCGGATCAAGGGCTGGGCGGAGGCGGAGATCATCGGCCGCGATTTCGCGATCTTCTACCCCGCCGACGATATCGCCGCAGGCAAACCCGCCGCCGACCTCGCCCGCGCGCACTGCGATGGCCGGGTCGAGGAAGAAAGCTGGCGGGTCCGCAAGGACGGCTCCGAATTCCTCGCGCACGTCACGATCACCGCGCTCCACGACGACGCCGGCGCGCTGCGCGGGTTCGGCAAGGTGATCCGCGACATCACGCATGAAAAGGCCGCCGAGGCCGCGATCGTCCGCCGCGAACATCACCTCCGCTCGATCCTCAACACCGTTCCCGACGCGATGATCGTGATGAACGAGAACGGCATCGTCGCCTCGTTCAGCGCGGCCGCCGAACTCGTCTTCGGCTATGCGGCGAGCGAAGTGATCGGCCAGAACGTCGCGATGCTGATGCCGCAGACCGAGGCGCGCGACCACGACGCGCACCTCCGGAAGTACCGCCATACCGGGGAGCGCCACGTGATCGGCAATGTCCGCCTCGAACGCGCGATGCGAAAAGGCGGCGAGACGTTCCCGATCGAACTGGCCGTGGGCGAGGCGTCGATCGGCGGCGAACGGATCTTCACCGGCTTCATCCGCGATCTCACCAACCGCCACGCGACCGAACGCCGGTTGCAGGAACTCCAGTCCGAACTCATCCACGTCTCCCGCGTCAGCGCGATGGGGACGATGGCGTCGACGCTTGCGCACGAGATCAACCAGCCGCTGACCGCGATCGCCAACTATCTCGAAGCGACGCGCGCGATGATCGCGGACGGCGACGATCCGGTGCTGACCCCGCTGTTGGCCGACGTTGCGGAAGCGCTGGAGCTGGCGGCGGCGCAGTCGCTCAGGGCCGGCACGATCGTCCGTCGGCTGCGCGCGTTCGTCGATGGCGGCGACACCGGGTTCCGCGACGAAGCGCTCGACCTGCTCGTCGAGGAAGCAACCAGCCTCGGCCTGCTCGGCGCGCACGAGGCAGGTATCACCGTCGTCAACAGGCCATCGCCAAGCCCTGCCCTGGTCCGTGTCGACCGCATCCAGATCCAGCAGGTGCTGGTCAACCTCATCCGCAACGCGATCCAGTCGATGGCAGCCTCGCCGATCCGGACGCTATCGATCGCCACCGCGCCCGAGCGCGAGGGGTGGATGCAGATCACTGTCGCCGACACCGGCACGGGCATCGACACCGACGTCCGCGCGCGCCTGTTCGAGGCGTTCGCGACCACTAAGGAGGACGGCATGGGGCTCGGCCTGTCGATCTGCCGGACGATCGTCGAGGCGCATGGCGGGCGTATCTGGGCAGACGGCGTGCCGAGCGGCGGCACCGCGTTCCACTTCACCGTGCCGCTCGCCACGCTTCAGGAAGACACCGATGTCTGATCCACTCCGCATCGTCCACATCGTCGACGACGACGACGCGATCCGCCAATCGGTCGGCTTCCTGTTGCGCAAGGCAGGCTATGCCGTCGAAACCTATCCCGCAGGCACGCAGTTCCTGAAAGCCGTCACGCGCGAGACACGCGGATGCGTGCTGCTCGACGTCCGCATGCCCGATCTCGACGGGTTCGCGGTGCAGGCGCGGATGGCGCAGACCGGCATTACGCTGCCCGTGATCATGCTGACCGGCCACGGCGACGTGACGCTAGCCGTCCGCGCGATCAAGGCGGGCGCGATCGAATTCCTCGAAAAGCCGTTCGAGCGCAGTGCCTTGCTAGCAGCGATCGAAACCGCGCTGGCGCACGCCGCCCGGTCCGACCGCGAACACCTCGCCGCCGCCGACGCGCTCGTCCGGCTCGCCGCGCTCACCCCGCGCGAACGCGACGTGCTCGACGGCATGGTGCTCGGCCGCCCCAACAAGCTGATCGCCTACGACCTCGCCATCGCCACGCGCACCGTCGAAGTCCACCGCGCAAACCTGATGGAGAAACTCGCCGCGCGCAGCCTGTCGGACGTCCTCCGCATCGCGTTTTCGGCGGGCCTTGGCGAGACCGCCGAACCCGCCTGACGCCCTCGTCTTCTACGTACAGACACGGCGACGGAGGGGTGTCATCGAAGGTCAGGACAAGGACATTCGATGACCGACCACCCGATTCAATCCCCTGCCCCACCCCATTTCGGAATTGGCGTTTCGCTGGTCGACGGCGACCCGGTGATACGCCGCGCGCGGCAGATCATGCTGCTATCCGAACGCTACGACGTCCGCTCCTACGCGACCGGCGCGGCGCTGCTCGCCGATCCCCGGTCGCGCGACGTCCCCTGCATCGTCGTCGATGTCGCAGGCGGGGTCGATGGTGATGGGGGCAGCGGCATGGAAACGCTCCACGCCATGCGCGCATCGGGCTGGCGGGGGAAGGCGATCCTGCTCGATGGTACCGTCCCGCCGCCCGCGCTGATCCACGCCGCCGAACGCCACGGCGACCGCATCCTCGACCGCACCACCGGCGACGCCCCCCTCCTCACCGCGATCGCCGCCTCGATCGACCGCGGCTGGTCCGGCTGGAATGCCGAGGGGTAAGACGACGGAAAGGCGGTGGGATGCCCGCCGACCTTTCCCTGCTTAACGTCAAGACGCACGTCGCTCACCGCACTAGCAGGCAAGCTTCAGCGTCAGGCGAGACCGGGCCGGCATCTGGCGCAGCGTCGGTGGCGTCACCCCGCGCTCGACACGCAACGCACGCCGCGGGATCGCAGCCACCGGTTCGGCCATCAAACACGGGAGCGTGGCAGCGAGTGCCACCAGCGTCTCGCCATACAGACGGGCAAGCGTCTCATGCGCGACCCGCGCGCACGGCCCCGCGGCGGCATCGGCCATCGCTCGCGTGGCGTTGAGGCGGCGCTGGAAATAGAGCATCTCGGTATGGATAGCGTTCATGGCGAAGTCCCCGCCGGCTCGTCCTCGCTGCCGCACGATGCGGGTGTCGAAGGGCTGATCCGTATCAAGACAGTAGCGCGGGCAAGCGAAGGCGTCGGGACTCGGAAAGCACGTACTTCGCGATATTCATCAGCCAAGCGCGGCGGCGTGGGACGCGATCTGCGCATCCTCCTGCGACGGCATGATGCGGATATCCAGCCCCGCCACCCAGGCCTGACCCGCACGGATCGCCTGACCGGTCGCCGCGTCGTTCTCGCCGATGCCGCCGGTGAGCACGAGCGTGTCCACACCGCCGAGCGAGACGATCATTGCGGCGATCTGCTTGCACACCGACCTCTCGAACATCCGGATCGCGAGGTCGGCGTCACCCGTTGCGGCAGCGCGCAGGACCCGCATGTCACCCGACAGTCCCGATACGCCAGCCATCCCCGATCGGTGGTCGACCAGCGTTGCCAGCGAGTCCTGATCGAGCCCCGCCTCGCGCAGCAGATACAAGAGGACGCCCGGATCGAGATCCCCCGTCCGCGTCGCCATCATCACGCCGCCAGACGGGGTCAGCCCCATGCTGGTGTCGATCGATCGGCCATCGCGCACTGCGGTCACGCTCGCGCCATTGCCGAGATGCGCGATCACCAGCCGTGCGGGGATTTTGTCACCGAGCTGATAGACGATCGACTCGCAGGACAGCCCGTGGAAGCCGTAACGCCGGACGCCGCCGGCGAGGTATTCCTTGGCGATCGGCAATGTCTTCGCAACGTCCGGCATCCCCGCATGGAACGCCGTGTCGAAGCACGCGACTTGCGGCACGCCCGGATAGCGCGCACCCGCGGCCCGGATCAGCGCCAGCGACGCCGGCCCATGCAAAGGCGCGAACGCGCACGCCGCCTCCAGATCCGCCATCACCGAAGCGTCAATACGGCAATGCGCGTCGCGGTGCGGGCCGCCATGGACGATCCGGTGGCCGATCACAGTCGGCGTCGGCCCTGCATGCAACGCCGTCTCGATCGTGTCGAAGAACCGCGCGTGATCGTCGCCATGATGCTCGGCCGTCTCGATCGTCCCGCCGACCAGCAGGACCGGCTCGGATTCCACCGCGTACAGCCCGTATTTCAGCGACGACGATCCGCTATTGAGCGCAAGAACTACCGCGACCATTGCCAGTCACGCACCTCCGGCAGATCGTCGCCCTGCTCGGCGATGTACAACTTGTGCCGCTCCATCGTCGTCCAATAGCGCGCCGTCTCGCGCGGCACATGGGTACGGAAGCGCGGAATCCGCTCGATCGCGTCGAGGGCCAGCCGGTACCGGTCGAGATCGTTCAGCACGACCATGTCGAACGGGGTCGTCGTCGTCCCCATTTCCTTATACCCGCGGACGTGGATATTCGCGTGATTGGCGCGCCGGTACGTCAGCTTGTGGATCATCGCCGGATAGCCGTGGAACGCGAAGATCACCGGCGCGTCCTTCGTGAACAGCGCATCGAACTCGCGCTCGTCGAGCCCGTGGAGATGTTCCGACCGCGGCTGCAAACTCATCAGGTCGACGACGTTCACCACTCGTATCCGGATATCGGGCACGTATTCGCGCAACAACGTCACCGCCGCGAGAGTCTCCAGCGTCGGCACGTCGCCCGCGCACGCCATCACCACGTCGGGGTCCGCATCATCGCCCGCCCAATCCCAGATCCCAGCGCCCGCGGTACAATGCCGCACCGCCGCGTCGATCCCCAGCCATTGCCACTCCGGCTGCTTCCCGGCGACGATCACGTTCACATAGCCGCGGCTGCGCAGGCAGTGATCGCCCACCGACAACAGGCAGTTCGCGTCGGGCGGCAGATAGATCCGCGCGACGTCCGCAGTCTTGTTCGCGACGTGATCGATGAACCCCGGATCCTGATGCGACAGCCCGTTGTGATCCTGCCGCCAGACATGCGAGGTCAGCAAGTAATTGAGCGACGCGATCGGCCGCCGCCACGGAATCGTCCTGGTCGTCTTCAGCCACTTGGCATGCTGGTTGACCATCGAATCGACGATGTGGACGAACGCTTCGTAGCACGAGAATAGCCCATGCCGCCCGGTCAGCAGATACCCCTCGAGCCAGCCTTGACACAGATGCTCGCTCAACACCTCCATCACCCGGCCGTCGGGGCCGAGATGCTCGTCGACCGCCTCGACCTCCGCCATCCAGACCTTCCCCGACACGTCGTACACGTCGGCGAGCCGGTTCGACGCGGTCTCGTCGGGGCCGAACAGCCGAAAGTTCACCGTCGCCAGATTGAGCTTCATCACATCGCGCAGATACCGCCCAAGCACCCGCGTCGCCTCCGCCTTCACCCTGCCCGGCGTCTCCACCGGCACCGCAAAGCTGCGGAAATCGGGCAGCGACAGCGGCACCATCAACTCGCCGCCATTGGCATGCGGGTTCGATCCCATCCGCCGATGCCCGGTCGGCGCGAGCGACGCATACTCCTCCAGGAACTTGCCGTTCGCATCGAACAGCTCCTCGGGTCGGTAACTCCGCATCCACGCTTCGAGCTGGCGTAGATGCTCGGGATCCTTGAAGTCCGCGATCGGCACCTGATGCGCGCGCCATGTCCCCTCGACCGGCTTGCCGTCGACGAACTTCGGCCCGGTCCAGCCCTTCGGCGTGCGGAACACGATCATCGGCCAGCGCGGCCGCTCAGGGATCACGCCCTCGATCCGCGCCGCCGCCTGGATCGCCTGGATCTTCGCCAACGCCTTGTCGAGCGCGGCGGCCAGTTGCTGGTGGACCGCCGCCGGATCGCTGCCGCCGACATAATAGGGTTCATGCCCATAGCCGCGCAGCAACGCGTCGAGTTCATGCCCGTCGATCCGTGCGAGGATCGTCGGGTTGGCGATCTTGAAGCCGTTGAGATGCAGGATCGGCAGCACCGCACCGTCGCGCGCCGGGTTGAGGAACTTGTTCGAATGCCAGCTCGCCGCCAGTGCCCCCGTCTCCGCCTCGCCGTCGCCGACCACGCACGCGACGATCAGGTCCGGATTGTCGAACGCCGCGCCGTAAGCATGCGCCAGCGAATACCCCAGCTCGCCGCCTTCGTGGATAGACCCCGGCGTTTCGGGCGCGACATGGCTTGGGATACCGCCCGGCCACGAGAATTGCCGGAACAGCCGGTGCATGCCGCTACGGCTCCGCTCGATCGCTGGATAGCGCTCGGTATACGAGCCCTCCAGATAGGTGTTCGCGACCAGTCCCGGTCCGCCATGCCCCGGCCCGATGATGTTGATCATGTCGAGGTCATGCTCGACGATCAGCCGGTTGAGATGGACGTACAGGAAGTTCAGCCCCGGCGTCGTCCCCCAATGCCCGAGCAGCCGCGGCTTGACGTCGGCGATCGTCAGCGGCCGATCGAGCAACGCATTGTCGCGCAGTTAGATCTGCCCGACCGACAGATAGTTCGCCGCCCGCCAATACGCGTCCATCGGCGCAGCATGTCGGAGGAGAGCGGATGTGTCTTGGTCGGCGCTGCAACGGACGATGGCATCGCTAAGACGGTCATGCTCGACGCTCCTTTTTCGGTATCGGACACGTCGAGCCACCGATCGCGATCGGCGTGGATATGACGCCGGCGTGCATCATGCGGGTCATGCGGTTTCCTTCGAAATACGCCATGGTCAGCGCGCCATCTGCGCGACGAGACCGGGGTCGGACAGCAAAGCCTCGTCGCCGAACGCGACTTGCGCACAGGTGCGACGCGCCTGTGCCGAAACCTCTTCGAGATACCCGCGGGCAAGGTGCGGGCTCAGACCCGGCACGATATGCGCGAACCGCCGATGCTCCTGCGACCGCATTCCGAAGGCATGGACGATATACTGGTCGAAAACGCTGTTCAGCCCTTGCCCCTGGCCCTGTTCGTCGAGCCAGATCTTGCTGGCCGCCGATGTCGAAAAGCTCAGCATGCGCCTGCCGCCCAGCAAGCTGGTCCGCGCCCGGCCCTGCAGCGCGTCGGGGTGCACGCCCGCGCCGAACACCCGTTCGACATACCCCTTGAGCATCGCCGGCGGCGTGCCGAACCAGATCGGGTAGATCAGCACGAATACGTCGCAGCCGTCGATAACCGCGATCTCGTCGAGCACGTCCTGGCGGTATGTCGCGATACGATCCGTCGGTCGCTCTGCCGCCGTCAGCACCGGATCGAAGCCCATCGCATACAGGTCGCGGAGCACGACGCCCTGCCCCGTCGCGCGGACCGCGTCGCGGTAGGTATGCGCGATCGCATGATTGAAACTCGACGGATCGGGATGGCACACGATCACCGCGTGCTTGCGGTCGGTTGGCATTCGTTCGTCGACGATCATCGCAACGTCCTTGCAGAAAGGCTTTCCGCGCGCCGTCCGCCCCGCAGCAGCGGATGGCTTCGACGTCGGGGGTCCCGCATGGCCTATCGATTCACCGCCAGCCCGGTGACCCTCGGGAACTACGCAGGGCGCGGTGATTGTCCCCCGCATCACGCCCTGAAACGCGGCCAGCATCGGGCATCGGCTCGAGCCGGATCGTGCCGCATTGTAGCGATCAGCGCAGGACTATGCATTTCCGGGCTTGGCTTATACTCGTCGGCGCCATAAAGCGGCGGCGACTCACCATTGCGCCACTGCGCGCCGAAAGCCTTTCTACCATGCAGATCATCGTTCGCGACAACAACGTCGACCAGGCCCTCCGCGCTTTGAAGAAGAAGTTGCAGCGCGAGGGCGTCTATCGTGAAATGAAGTTGCGCCGGCATTACGAAAAGCCGTCTGAGAAACGTGCGCGTGAACACGCTGCCGCCGTCAGCCGCGCACGCAAGGCAGACCGCAAGCGCGCCGAGCGCGACAACTAAGTCACGCCGACGGCGCGACGTCTATTTGAGATAGCGCCGGCAGGGTCGCGTCGATCGACGCGGCCCTATTTGCATTCGACTAGCGTGCGGCGCAGCGCGTCGGCCGAAGCATGCAGCGCGGCCGTCTCCTCGGTCGTCAAGTCGGGCGTCAGGATACGCATGATCCCGGCCGCGCCGACGAGGCATGGCAAGCTCAGATACAGGTTTGAAATCCCGAACTGACCATCGAGCTTGGCCGATACCGGCAGTACGATGTGTTCGTCACGCTGGATCGCCTCGCAGATCCGGACGATCGCGGTCGCGACGCCGAACGACGTATGCCCCTTGCCGTGACTGATGGTGTAGCCGGCGCGTACCACCTCGTGCGCGACCGACGCCCGGTCGAACGCCGCCCCATCTAGATAAGCGTCGAGATCCAGGCCGCCGATTCGCACGCTGGAATAGGCCATGACTTCGCTGTCGCCATGTTCGCCCAGAACCAGGCCTTCGACCGCGCCGGGAGCAATCGCGAGTTGGTCCGCCACGCGCTTCCTGAAGCGATTGCTGTCGAGCAGCGTGCCAGTGCCGATTACCCGCGCCGCCGGCAATCCGGAGGTCGCCTGCGCCACCTGCGCCATGGCGTCGGCGGGATTGGATGCGACGACCAGAATGCCGTCGAACCCCGCCGCCATCGCCGCGTCGACACACGTGCGCACAATCACGGCGCTTTTGCCGGCAACCGACGTCCGGGCCTCTCCATCGGCAGTTGCGGCTCCGGCGGTGATCACGAGGATGCTTGCGTCCCTGGCATCGGCATAGTCGCCCGCCCAGATCCGCGCTGGCCGCGCGATCGCGTTGGCGTCGGCAATGTCGGTCGCTTCGGCGGTGGCGCGATCGCTATCGGTATCGATCAGCACGATCTCGGCGAACAGCCCGCGGAGCATCAGCGCATAGGCGGTCGTAGCGCCGACGTTACCGGCACCGACGATAGCGATACGGGATGAAACAGGCATTGGAGAACTCCACATTCGGGGCGCCGCCCAGACTCTCGGCGCAAACTATCAATGGCGACACGCTGGTCTTGCCTGCGCCAACCATCGATCGAATGACATGGACGCATAGGCGCGTTCTCGATCGGGCGAATATCGCCGATCCGCAGCGCTGCTTTCGAAAAAGACGTCATGTTATCATCAGCTTCGCGGAACGTTTTGGAGTCCCTGACGCTCCCCTATCAGCGAAGGAGACGCAACGATGGACGACACCAGGATTTGGGAATTCGAGGAAAGTCTGTGGACCGGCGACGCAGCCCATTATCGCGCGCTGATCGACGACGAATGCGTCATGGTCTTGCCGGAACAGCCGTTCGTCCTCACCGGCGCTCAGGCGATCGAAGCCGTCGCCGATACACCGCGGTGGTCGAGCGTGACGTTCAGCGAGCAACAGATCATGCGCCCGCAGGAGGGCCTGATCGCGATCGCCTACAAGGCCGAAGCCCGCCGTGAGGGCGCCGACGGCTATACCGCCTATTGCACCACGACGATGCGCCGGCTTGAGCATGAGGAATGGCGCGTGGTGCAGCATCAGCAGACGCCCGCACTCAAGGCATCCGTCGCCTGACAGCCGCGTCAGGATCCGGACGGTCTAAGTCAGGGCGAGGTGATTTCCTCGCCCTTTCCGCGCTGGGCGAGGCTGCCAAGAACGACGTCGATCGCCGATATTGCCCCCGAGTTTTCGAGGTTTGCCAGGTTTGCCACGATCGCGTTCCGTAAATCCCGGTCGGGCCTGAACGACATCAAAGCCAGCAGCGCATCGACCCGCTCCTGGGTAGTCGTCGCGTCGCGAACCGCTTTTCCGAGACGGTCGCTGATCGGATCGTCGATCGTGAAGCCCTCCCCCGTATCCGTAACGCCCGACTGCCACCGCATCCAGGCCGCGACGGCCAGCGCCAGGGCGTCGACCGATAACCCGGCTGCACGACGGTCCGCGATTGGCGCGAGCAGCCGTTGCGGCAGCTTCTGCGAGCCATCCATCGCGATCTGGCGGGTGCGATGCTGGAGCGCAGGGTTGGCGAAGCGCGCCATCAACGCCGCCCGGTATTGCACGACATCGAGCGCGGCGGGGGGATCGAGCGTCGTCGCGCTCTCGTCCCACAGCGCTTCGACGAAAGCGCGCGCCGCGGGCTGCGCGACGACCTCATGGACGAAGTCGAAACCGGCGAGCCCGCCGAGATAGGCGATCGCCGAGTGCGCGCCGTTGAGCAGCCGCAGCTTCGCGTCCTCCCACGGCGCCACCGCATCGGTCAGCTGCACGCCGAACGCCGCCAGATCGGGCCGTTCGCCGGCGAAGCGATCCTCGATCACCCACTGGGTGAACGGCTCCGCCTTCACCATCGCGTGGTCCTCGCCCCCCAGCCTACCCGCTAGCGCGGCAATATCGGCGGGCGTGGTGGCGGGCACGATCCGGTCGACCATCGTCTGCGGGAACGTCACGGTGGCAGCGATCCAGTCACGCAGGTCCGCATCGTGCGCCGCCGCCATCGCCAGCACCGCGTCGCGCAACAGCGTGCCGTTGTGCGGCAGGTTGTCGCACGAGAGGATCGTCAGCGGACCGGTGCCCGCCGCATGGCGCGCCGCAAGTCCGGCGACGAGGAACCCGGGTGCGGTCCGCGGCGCGTCGAGCGAGGCCAGATCGTGCGCGACATCGGCATCGCCTGCCTGCAATTTGCCCGTCGCACGGTCGAGCTTGTAGCCTTTTTCGGTGATTGTCAGCGTGACTATGTGCGTCTCGGCCGACGCCAGCGCCGCGACGACAGCCGCCGGATCCTCGGGCGCGACCAGCACATCCATGACCGCGCCGATGACCTGCAAGCGCTCCCCCTCGCCGTCACGGACGACGAGCGTGTAGAGACCGTCCTGTGGCGCGAGCTGGTCGCGGACGCCCGCGGATCGCAGCGATACGCCGGTGATGCCCCAGCGCAAATCGCCCGCCGCCAGCGCTTGTTCGAACACTGCCGCCTGATGTGCGCGGTGGAATGCGCCGATGCCGAGATGCACCACGCCACGCGTCACGCGCGAGCGGTCGTAGCTTGGCCGCGCTACGGCGGCGGGCAATCGGTCGAGCGTGGCGGTCGACAACCTCACAGCCGGTACGCCTGTTTGACGAGATCATAGGCGAGCGCGCGGGCGACCTCATGCGCTTCGTCCTCTTCGAGCCGGTGTTCGGCGACCAGTTTGGCAAGGAACGCGCAGTCCATCCTGCGCGCAACGTCGTGCCGCGCGGGGATCGAGAGGAAGGCGCGCGTGTCGTCGTTGAAGCCGACCGTGTTGTAGAAGCCGGCGGTCTCGGTCGCACGCTCGCGGAAGCGGCGCATGCCCTCCGGGCTATCGTGGAACCACCAGGGCGGGCCGAGCCGCAACGACGGGTAGTGGCCGGCGAGCGGGGCGAGTTCGCGGGAGTAGGTATCCTCGTCGAGCGTAAACAGGATCAGCGTCAGTGCCGGGTCGTTGCCGAACCGGTCGAGCAGTGGTTTCAGCGCGCGGACGAACTCGCCGGGCAGCGGGATGTCGCCACCCTTGTCGCGACCGAAACGCGCGAGCACCGAGGCGTTGTGGCTACGCGATACGGCAGGGTGCAACTGCATCACCATGCCGTCCTCGACCGACATCGCCGCCATCTCGGTCAGCATCTGTGCGCGGAAGAGTTCGGACTCCGCGGCGGTCGGCTGCGCCATGACGCGGGCGTAGAGCGCCTCGGCTTCGGCGGGTGTCAGATCCGCGGTCGCCGCCGACGGGTGGCCGTGATCGGTCGAGGTGGCCCCGGCATCGCGAAAGCGCGCGCGGTGGAAACGGTGCGCGGCGAGATAGCCCGCATAGCTGCCGACATCTTCGTTAGCGGTCTCGCCGAAGCGGCGGACGTTGGCGGCGAAGCCCGGCGTGTCGGGATCGACGACGGGATCGGGGCGATAGGCGGTGACGACGCGGCCGTTCCAGTCGCTCGCGCGGATTGCGGCATGGTGTTCGAGCGGGTCGAGCGGGCTTTCGGTCGTCGCGATCAGCTCGATACCAAACCGGTCGAACAGCGCGCGCGGGCGGAAGGCTGGCGTCTTCAGCGCGGCGTCGATCGTGTCGTAATACAGGTCGGCGGTCGCGGGTTCGAGGCGGACGTCGATCCCGAATGCCTCGGCGAACACCCAGTCGAGCCACATCCGCGACGGCGTGCCGCGGAACAGATGATAGTTCTCCGCGAAGATGCGCCAAATCTTGCGCGGGTCGGTCTCGGTCGTACTGCCATCCACGGTCGGCACGCCGAGCGCGTCGAGCGGCACGCCCTGGCTGTAGAGCATGCGAAACACATAGTGATCGGGGACGATCAGCAGCGAGGCGGGGTCGCTGAACGCCTCGTTCCGCGCGAACCATGCCGGATCGGTATGGCCGTGCGGGCTGACGATCGGCAGGTCCTTCACGCCCGCATGCAGCGCGCGGGCGATGTCGCGAGTGCGGCCGTCGCTGGGGAACAGGCGGTCGGGGTGGAGGCGTAGCGGATGGGTCATGCGAGGCGTTCCGGATCGACGGGAGTATAGTGCGGTACGAGCAGGTGGATAACCAGCAACGCGACGAGATAGGCGCAGCCGGCGACCGCGAAGATCGGCCCATAGCTGCCGACGCCCGCCAGGATCGTGCCCGCGAACTTGGCCATCAGCATGCCGCCGCATGCGCCCGCCAGCCCGCCGAGACCGATCACCGATCCGCCCATGCCGCGTGGGAACAGGTCGCCGGGGATCGCGTACACGTTGGCGGAAAAGCCCTGGTGGCATGCGCAGGCCAAGCCGATCGCCGCGACCGCCCACCAGAGTCCCGGTGCCTGCGCGGCAAAAATGATCGGCAATGCGAACAGCGCGCACGCGAACAACGCCGTTTTCCGCGCGCGGTTAGGGGTCGCCCCCTTCGCCAACAGCCGCGACGAGAACCAGCCGCCCGCGACCGATCCGACATCGGCGAGCACATACACCGCCACCAGCGGCGGCCCGAAATCGAGCATCTTCACGCCGTATTGCCGGTTGAAGAAATCGGGCAGCCAGAACAGGAAAGTCCACCACACCGGATCGATCAGGAACCGGCCGAGCATATACGCCCAGGTCTGCCGCAACCGCAGCAGCGTGCGCCAGCGGACCGGCTTGGCCGCGGGGACGGGATCGGCCTCGATCCACGCCAGTTCCTCAGGCGTGACGCGCGGGTGCTTGCGCGGCGAACGGTAGAAGGCGAGCCAGGCGACCAGCCAGATCACTGTTAGCGCGCCGGTCGCGATAAACGCCATCCGCCAGCCAAACGTCACCGCGATCACCGGCACGATCAACGGCGTGAGGATCGCCCCGACGTTCGAGCCCGCGTTGAAGATGCCGATCGCCAGCGCACGCTCGCGTTGCGGGAACCATTCGTTGGCCGCGGCGAGTGCGGCCGGGAACGCCCCAGCCTCGCCGATCGCGAGGGGGATACGCGCGAAGATCATCATGCCGGCGCTAGTGAACAGCGCATGCGCGACATGACCGATCGTCCACAGCGTCACCGCGACCGCATAGCCGATCTTGGCGCCGACCCGGTCGACGAACCGCCCGAACAGGACATAGGCAATGCCGTACGCCGCCTGGAACGCGATCGCGAGATCGGCATAGCCCTGTTCGCTCCAGTTGTAGCGCGCCTGAAGTTCGGGTTTGAGCATCGGCAACACGAGCCGGTCGATATAGCTGAGCGCGACCGCGGCGAACAAAAGCGCGCAGACGATCCACCGCACTTTCCCGCGCGGTTTCTCGGCTGCCGGGGTGGCGATAGCGTTCACCAGTTGCACAGCGTGCCATCCTCGAGACGCGCGACCGGAAGATAGGCGCGCTTATAGTCGTAGGTCGCGGCAAGATCCTCGTCGATGTCGACGCCCAGCCCCGGCGCCTCGCCCGGATGCATCATGCCGTCGTCGAAGCTGTACGCATGCGGGAAGACCGCATCGGTCTCATCGGTGTGCGGCATATGCTCCTGCACGCCGAAATTAGGCACCGACAGCCCGAAATGCAGCGCCGCCGCCATCGCTACCGGCGACAGATCGGTCGCACCGTGGCACCCGGTACGGATCTGATACAGGTCGGCAAACGAGGCGATCCGGCGCAGGTGCGTGAGGCCGCCCGCATGGACGACGGTCGCGCGGATATAATCGATCAGCTGGTTCTGGATCAGGTCCTTGGCGTCCCAGATCGAATTGAACACCTCGCCCACCGCGATCGGTGTCGTCGTGTGGTGGCGGATAAGCTTGAACGCCTCCTGGTTCTCGGCCGGCGTCGGGTCCTCGATCCAGAAAAGGTTGTAAGGCTCGAGCGCCTTGCCCAGCCGGCCCGCCTCGATCGGCGTCAGGCGGTGGTGAATATCGTGGAGCAGGTGCACGTCCCAGCCCATCGCCTCGCGCGCGGCCTTGAACAGTTCGGGGACGACGCGGAGATATTTCTCGGTCGACCACACGCTCTCACTCGGCAGGTCGGCATCCGCGGGTTCGTAGCGCGCGCCGTGCTTGGCGACGCCGTAGGTCGAGGCGAGCCCCGGTACGCCGCATTGCAGCCGGATCGCCTTGTAGCCCTTCGCCTGCTCGGCTTTGGCAACCGCGATCGTGTCCTCGATCGTCGTGCCGTTGGCGTGCGCGTAGACCATGCACGCATCGCGCGCCGCACCGCCGAGCAACTGGTATACCGGCATGCCCGCGAGCTTGCCCTTGATGTCCCACAGCGCGGTGTCGACCGCAGCGATCGCCGCCATCGTCACCGGGCCGCGCCGCCAATACGCGCCCTTGTAGAGATACTGCCAGACGTCCTCGATCCGGTGCGCATCGCGGCCGATCAGGCACGGCACGACGTGGTCGGTCAGGTAGCTTGCGACGCTCAGTTCGCGGCCGTTGAGCGTCGCATCACCGAGCCCGTAGGTGCCGTCGTCGCACTCGATCTTCAGCGTGACGAAATTGCGCCCCGGACAAGTGACGATGACGCGGGCGGAAACGATCTTGGGCATCGCGGGTCCTTCAGGCGATTTCGAGGATGGCGGATTTGAGCTGTGCCGAACTCGGGCCGGCCATGATCGTGAACAGCCCCGGCTCGACGACCTCGCGCATGTCGACGTCCCACAAAGCGAACGCGTCGGGGCCGAGCGTGAAGCGCAGCGTCTTTCGCTCGCCGGGCGCCAGCGTCACGCGCTCGAACCCCTTCAGCTCCATCACCGGCCGGGCGACCGACGACACCTGGTCGCGGACATAGACCTGCACGACCTCGTCGCCAGCACGTTGCCCGATATTGGCGACGTCGACCTCGACCCCGACGCTGCCGGCGATGCCGATCTTCGCCGCCGACAGCCGCGGTGCGCTGACCTCGAAGCGCGTGTAGCTGAGGCCATGGCCGAACGGGAACAGCGGCGCCGTCTCCGCGAACAGATAGCCGCGCTGCGTCGACGGCTTGCGGTTGTAATAGAACGGCACCTGCCCGACTTCGCGGACCACGGTGACGGGCAGCTTGGCGCCCGGATTGATCCGCCCGAACAGCGCTTCGGCCATCGCGGTGCCGCCCTCCTGCCCCGGATACCAGCATTCGAGCACCGCGTTCGCCTTCGCGATCACGGTCGGCCAGCTCGGCGGACGACCGTTGATCGCGGCGATCACGATCGGCTTGCCCAGGGCATGCAGCGCGTCGAACAGCGCGTTCTGCTCGCCGAGCAGGTCCAGCGTGGTGCGATCGCCGAGGTGGTTCGCTGAGAACCCCTCGCGACTGGTCTGCTCGGTATCGCCGATCGCGAGGATGATCGTATCGGCGCCGCGCGCGACCTCGACCGCCTCGGCGATCAGCGCGCGGTTCTTTTCAGGATCGGCGAGCAGCACCTCGTCCTGCGACCGATCCTCGCTCTGCGTGATGAACACGCCCTGCGCATGGACGATCGTCGCCGCGCCGCCGACCAGCGCGCGCACGCCGTCGAGCAGCGACACCGTCTGGCGTGGCGGCGCGGAATAGCCGCCGAGCCGTGCGATCGCTGCATTGGGCCCGATCACCGCAATCTTGCCCTTCGGCGCAAGCGGCAGCGTGCCGTCGTTGGTGAGCAGGCACATCGATTGCCGCGCGGCCTCGAGCGCAACGCCCCGCGCTTCGGCATTGCCGGTCAGGCGAGCGGCGGCGCGTGGATCGACCGCTGACTCCTCGAACAGCCCGGCGCGAAACTTCAGCGCCAGCATCCGCGCGCACGCCGCGTCGACCTGCGCGATCGGCACCGTCCCCGCACGCACCTGCGCGGGCAATGTCCGGAACGCGATCCCGTCCGGCAACGCGCTGTCGACGCCCGCCGCCAACGCCAGCCGCGCCGCACCGTTCAGGTCGCGCGCGACGTGGTGGATCGTATCAAGTTCCTCGATCGCGCCGTAATCGCTGACGATCGCCCCCGAAAATCCCCATTCGCCGCGCAGCACGTCGCCGAGCAGCCAGTGGTTCGCATGGCTCGGCACGCCGTCGATCTCGTTATAGGACGGCATCACCGCGCCGATCCCGGTGCGCGTCACGACCGCGCGGAACGGCGGGAAGAAGCTCTCGCGCAGTTCTCGCTCGCCGATCGGTGCCGGGCCGATATTATTGCCCGCCTGGGGCTGGCCGTGGCCGGTCATGTGCTTCAGCGTGGCGAAGACCTTGCCGGGGGCGAGGGTCGTGCTGTCGCCCTGCAGCCCCTCGACCGCGGCCACCCCCATCTCGCCGCATAGATAGGGATCCTCGCCGAACGTCTCCTCGATCCGGCCCCAGCGCGGATCGCGGGCGATGTCGACGACCGGCGACAGCGAGAGGTGGCTGCCATGCGCGCGCACCTCGCGACCGATGATCGCCTGCGCGCGTCGCATGAGGTCGCGATCGAAGCTGCCGGCCATGCCGATCGCCTGCGGGAACATCGTCGCGTCGGGCGCCATATAGCCGTGTAGCGATTCCTCGTGGAAGATCACCGGAATGCCGAGCCGCGTGCCGCGCGCCCAGCGCTGGACCGCGTTGACGAACGCGATCGTCGAAGCCGAGCCGCGGAACCGTGCACCGGTGCCGCCTGCCACCGCCGCCACCGATGGCCCGCCGCGCAAATCCGAAGGCCGCGTCACCTGCCCGAACCCAGCCGGATACGCCGCGGTCGCCCGCGCGGGATCGAACGTCAGACCGCCGGCCGTCATCACGTCCGCCTTGGTCGCCCACAGCGAAATGGTCTGGCCAACTTTCTCCTCGAGCGTCATCCGCGCCATCAGATCACGGACCCGAAGGTCGACCGGCGCGCGCGCATCACGGTAGATCGGGGCCGCCGTCGCGGCCTGCGCGACACCGGGAACGAGCCCCACGATTGAGACGGAGCCGAGCAACCCGAAAAGGTCGCGCCGTGTCGGCGTCATGGGCGGTACGATCCCTGCTGTCTCCGTATCAGCCACGATTATCTCCTAATATGAAACGCGGCATTGCTGTCGAAGCCGTCGTCGTGATAGCGATAACATGGCTGATCATCCGCGATCCTGTCAATGTAGCGCGGAACGGCGGGAGAGGATTATGACGCAATTCGGCCGATGGATCGGTAAGTTCGCGCTGCTGTTCGGCGCGGTAATTGGTTTGACCGGACCGGCGCAGGCCGAAGACGGCTATGACCTCTGGCTTCGCTATCACGTCCCTGCGACAGCGCCCACGCGCAGTATCCCGACGATCGAAGCGCACGGCGACACGCCGACGCTCCGGGTGGCGGCGGAGGAATTGCGGCGCGGCGCGGGTTTGTTCGGGACGAGCACGTCACCGATCCTGTTGGCCACCGCCAACGATCGCGACGTCGCGGCGCTCGGCTTGCCCCTGGCCGCGCTCGGCGACGAAGGATACCGCGTCGGACAGGTCACGATCGGCGGCCGCCGCACACTCCTCGTCACCGCCAACACCGATCGCGGCGTGCTCTACGGCAGCTTCGCGCTACTGCGGCACCTCCAGACCGGTGGCAGCCTCGACCGCATCGCCCTGACCTCGAGCCCCCGCGTAAAATTGCGCGTGCTCAACCATTGGGACAATCTCGATGGCGTGGTCGAGCGCGGCTATGCCGGCGTGTCGCTGTGGGACTGGTGGACGCTCCCCGACTTCCGCGATCCGCGCTACACCGATTACGCGCGCGCCAACGCATCGATCGGGATCAACGGCACCGTCCTCAACAACGTCAACGCGAAGGCCGACAGCCTGACCGCGCCGTATATCGCGAAGGCCGCGGCGTTGGCCGATGTGTTCCGGCCGTACGGGATCAAGGTGTATCTGTCGGCGCGATTCTCGGCTCCGATCGAGATCGGTGGCCTGAAGACCGCCGATCCGCTCGACCCGCAGGTCGCGGCGTGGTGGAAGGCGAAGACCGACGAGATCTATCGCAGCATTCCCGATTTCGGCGGCTTCCTGGTCAAGGCGAACAGCGAGGGCCAGCCCGGCCCGCGCGATTATCACCGCAGCCACGCGGACGGCGCCAACATGCTCGCCGCCGCGGTGGCGCCGCATGGCGGGATCGTGATGTGGCGTGCGTTCGTTTATGCCGAGACCGACCCGGACGACCGCGCGAAACAGGCCTATACCGAGTTCAAGCCGCTCGACGGCAAGTTCGCCAAGAACGTCATCGTCCAGGTCAAGAACGGCGCGATCGATTTCCAGCCGCGCGAACCGTTCCACCCGCTGTTCGGGGCGATGCCCAAGACCCCGCTGATGATCGAGTTCCAGATCACCAAGGAGTATCTCGGTTTCGCGACGCACCTCGCCTATCTCGGGCCGCTGTTCGCCGAGACCTTGGCGAGCGAGACGATGCGGACACCTGGCGAGACCGTCGCGGACGTCGTCGATGGGTCGGTTGAGGGCCATAGTCTTACCGGCATGGCGGGGGTCGCCAATATCGGGCGCGACCGCGACTGGGCGGGCTCGACGTTCAACCAGGCGAACTGGTACGCGTTCGGGCGGATGGCGTGGGATCCGACGCTCGGCGCAGCCCCCGTCGCGCGCGAATGGGCGGCGATGACCTTTGCCCCCTCCCCCGGGACCGTCGATCCGGTCGTGGCGATGATGATGGGATCGCGTGAGGCGGTGGTCGACTACATGACGCCCCTGGGGCTCGCGCACGTCATGGCGACGGGGCATCATTATGGTCCCGCCCCCTGGGTCTCGGACCTGAAGCGCCCCGAATGGAACCCGGTCTATTACCACCGCGCCGACAAGGCCGGGATCGGCTTCGACCGGACCAGGACGGGCAGCAACGCGGTGGCGCAATACGCCCCTGCCCTCGCCCGCACGCTCGCCGACCCGGCGACCACGCCGGAGCGCGAGCTGCTGTGGTTCCACCACGTCGCGTGGGATCGGCGGATGGCGTCAGGCCGGACTTTATGGGCGGAGATGGTCCATGATTATGATTCCGGCGTCGGCTATGTCGGCGACATGCAACGGCAATGGGATGCCTTGAAACCATCGATCGACGCCGAGCGCTGGGCGAAGACTGCGACCTACCTCGCGCTCCAGCAGCGTGAGGCCAGATGGTGGCGCGACGCGAGCCTCGCCTATTGGATGTCGGTCAACGGCCTGCCGCTGCCGGCGGGTGCCACGGCGCCTGCGCACGATCTGGCATGGTACAAAGCGCAACGCTTTCCCTATGCCCCCGGCAACCCCCAATGATTCCCCGGCCGTCTGTCCACGCAGCGGCCAAGCAAGAGGCTGATCGATGACGCGCACCGACGGGCCGATACTGTGTTTCGGTGAACTGCTGCTCAGGCTCTCCCCGCCGGGGCACGGCCCCTTGTTCAGGGAGTCTCGGTTGGACGCGAATTTCGGCGGCGCGGAGGCCAATGTCGCCGTCGCGCTCGCCCGCCTCGGCAGGAGCAGCGGCGTCATTTCCGCGGTGCCTGACGATGTCGTCGGCGATGCGGCGATCGATGCGCTCCGCCGGTGCGGTGTCGATGTGTCGCGGATCGCGCGCAGCGACGGACGACTCGGCCTCTATTACCTCGCACCCGGTGCAGGGCTGCGCGCGTCGGCGATCGTCTACGACCGTCAGAACAGCGTGTTCGCGACCAGGGCAGCGACCGCCTATGACTGGCCGACGCTGCTGGCCGGCGCGGCGCGGCTGCATCTGTCGGGGATCAATCCGGCGATCGATTCAGCGATGGCGGATATCTGTCTGGCAGCGATGACCGCCGCACGCGCGATCGGCGTACCGGTGTCGTTCGACGGCAATTACCGCGCGAGCATGTGGGCGAAATGGTGTGCGGACCCCGCCGCGATCCTTCTTCCGCTCGTCGACCGTGCCGATCTGTTGTTCGGCAATCACCGCGACATCGCGTTGCTGCTGCGGCGTCCGCTGGATGGCAGCACGCCGCAGGGCCGACGCGAGGCGGCGTTGGCGGCGTTCGACCGGTTCCCGAACCTGCGCCACATCGCGTCCATGTCCCGCGAGGTCCGCGACGCCGGATGCAACGTCCTGCGCGCCCGGATCGACACGCCGACCGATATCATCGAGACCGACGCGATCGAAGTTTCGGGCATCGTCGACCGGATCGGCACCGGGGACGCCTTCGCCGCCGGTGTTCTCTCCGAGCTTGGCGTTGGGGGGGGCGAAGGGGCGGCCGAGGAGGCAGCCCGCGCGGCGCAAACCGGGCTGGCGCTGGCGGTCTTGAAACATGCTACCCCGGGCGACCAGAGCGAAACCACCCCGCGCGACTTGGCGACGTTCCGCGAGGGCGGGTTCGACGTCCGGCGTTGATCGACGCGAGCAGCACGTCACCAGAGCCCAGGGTCGAAAATTCGCGATGCCCCCGTTGACAGCATCTCCAAGCGCGCAAATGATATCGCTATCATAATGATAAAATAGGAGAGTTCGGTGGATATCACGCGACGCGACGGGCTGGCGATGTTGGGCGGTCTCGCCGTCGCTGCGGGCACTGCGGGGGGAGCTTTGGCGCAAACTGGGGCCCCCATCCCGCCGCTGGACGGCGGTGTCGCCAGCTTGCAGTCGATCGCTGCGGCCAAGGGGATGCGACTTGGGTCGTGCTTTGCGTGGGGACGCCCCGGCGCGGATCGCGGATCGTTCGCCAACCCCGCTTACGCCGCGCTGCTGACGCGCGATTGCGGGCTGCTGGTGCCGGAGAACGAGATGAAGTGGCAGGCGATCCGGCCAAGCGCGACCCGCTTCGACTTCGCCCATATGGATGCGATGATGGCCTGGGCGAAGGCTAACCGGCTGCCGGTGCGCGGTCATAATCTGCTGTGGCATCAGCCGAAATGGATGCCGCGCTGGGAAGAGAGCCATGATTTCGGCGCGAACCCGGCACAGGCGGCGGAGCGTTTGTTGGTAGAGCATATCACCACCGTGTGCCGCCGCTACGGCACGCAGATCGGCAGTTACGACGTCGTCAACGAAGCGGTGAATCCGGCGGATTCGACGCTGTACCAGACGGCCCTGTCGCGCGCGCTGGGCGGTCCCGAGGCGACGATCGATCTCGCTTTCCACACCGCACGCGCCGCCGCGCCACATGCGCAACTTGTCTATAACGACTATATGAGCTGGGAACCCGACAACGCCAAACACCGGGCCGGCGTGCTGAATTTGCTCGAGGGATTCAAGCGACGCGGCGTGCCCGTCGATGCGCTCGGGGTACAGTCTCACCTCGTGACGCAGGGCGCCGACACGCGCGCGGCGATCACCGCGCTTGAGGGCGAGTGGCGTCGCTTCCTCGATGCGGTGACCGCGATGGGGTATGGCCTCGTGATCACCGAACTCGACGTTCGCGACAACAAGCTGCCGGGCGACATCGCCGTGCGCGATCGCGCGGTGGCGGATTTCACACGCGGGTATCTCGATCTCATGCTGTCATACCCGTCGGTCCGCGACGTGCTGCTATGGGGCATGTCCGATCGCTACAGCTGGATCGAAGGTTTCGAGCCTCGCCCCGACAAGGCTCGCCGCCGCCCCTGCCCCTATGACGACAGGTTCGTCGCCAAGCCGATGCGTGCGGCGATCGCGGGCGCGATTGCCGCCGCCCCGCTGCGAGCGACGTCGAAGACTGTTGCCCGCGAAGGGTCGCGCCGATGAGTCGCTGGGCGATAGCGCTTCTGCCAGCCGTCCTGCTCGCGGCCAGTGCGGGCGCGCGGGATACGGACCACACTGCGTCTACGCGTCATTGGATCGCGAGTTGGGGCTCGTCGCAGATGATCGCGGACGGCGACAATGCGTTGCCCGCGGATCGCGCACGCGCGGTCACGCTGCGTCAGGTGATCCGGCTGTCGGCAGGGGGCGATCACCTCCGTGTCCGCCTGTCTAACGCGTTCGGAACGCGGCCGCTCACCATCGCTGCGGGGCACGTCGCGCGCAGTTCGGCGCCTCAGACTGGCGAGATCGTCGGCGGGGTGCGACTGACCTTTGCCGGCCATGCCGATGCCGTCATCCCCGCCGGTGCCGAACTCTATTCGGATCCCGTCGCGATGCCGGTCGCGGCCGGCGCCGATCTCGCCGTCAGCCTGTATCTGCCCGAAGCCGCGGTTCCACAGACCGGCCATCCCGGCGCGCGCGCGATCAGCTTCGCGCTCGCGGGCAATCATGTCGCCGATGCAAGCCTGGCAGGCGCTACGCAAACCCCGCATTGGTACGCACTCGCCGACCTCGAAGTATCGGGCCCGGCCAATGCAGGGACGATCGTTGCGATCGGGGACTCGATCACCGACGGCTACGGCGTCAAGCCAAACCGCAACACGCGGTGGACCGACATTCTCGCCGAGCGGTTGCGGCACACGCCCGCGACACGCGGCACCGGGGTCCTCAATGCCGGGATCGGCGGCAACCGCATCCTACTCGACGGGCTAGGCCCCAATCTCATGGCGCGGTTCGACCGCGACGTCGTCGCGCGTAGCGGCGTGCGCTGGGCGATCCTGCTCGAAGGCGTCAATGATCTGGGCGTACTCACGCGGGAGGCACCAGCGACACCCGCCCAGCACACCGCGCTCGTGACGCAGATCATCACCGCCTACACCGAACTCGTGACGCGCGCGCATGCGCACGACATCAAGGTGATTGGGGCGACGATCACGCCGTTCGGCGGGAACGACTATTACCACCCGGGTCCCGCCTCGGAAGCGGATCGTCAGGCCATCAACACGTTCATCCGCACATCCGGCCTGTTCGATGCGGTAATCGATTTCGATCGCGTCATGCGCGACCCGGCGCAACCGGCCAGGCTGGATCCCGCCGTCGATTCAGGCGACCACCTTCACCCATCCGAAGCCGGCTATCGCCGGATGGGCGAGGCGGTGCCGCTGGCCTTGTTCGGTAGCGGGCGGCGCTGATCAGATCGCAACCGCGTACAAGGCGTGATGCGTCAGGATGAAGAGCGTATGATTGTCATCGCCACCGATGACGAGCTGCAAGGGGCGTTCCGGCGTGTCGATGCGCCGTCGCAGCGTGCCGTCGGCGGCGTAGACGAACACCTGGCCGTTCGCGACGTAGAGTTGCCCCGCGGCATCGCGGACCGCGCTTTCGCCACCCCGGTCGGCGACGATCTTGAGGTCAGTGACACGCCCCTGATCGCCGACCAGACCGTCATAGGTCCGATTTTCCGACGCGTTGGTCAGGACGACGCGCGCGCCGGGAGCGGCGGACACCAGACCATAGGCATCGAGCGTGTCGGACCAGCGCCAGCCCTGGTGGTCGTCGGGTCCCTGGTTCCAGACCCGGAACGCAGGCAGCGACAGCGATCCATCGGGTGAGCGATATTCCTCCGGTTTGGGCTCTGCCATCTTGGTCGCGAACATGTCAGCCATGGTCGGGAACTGATAGGTCGTGGGATCGATACGGTCGGCGAATTCGCCGTTCGCCCAGACATTGACCGGGAGCAAAGTCGCTGCCCCTTTTCCCCCGGCAGCAGGCGTAGGTGCGATCACCTGAACAGCTGCGGGCTTGGCGGGATCGAGGCTGTACACGGTAGCGTCGCGCCCTGCCGAGGAAAGCACGAGCAGATGCCCCGACCGATCGACCGCGAGATTGACCGGATCGAGCGGCGCGTCGGCGACGATCGAGAGCCCTTCGGCCTTGGTCCAGCCATGGATCCGCTGGAAATGCCGGTCGATGAAATAGAGTTTGCCGTGCGCATCGACGGCGCCACCGGCGATCGAATAAAAGCCGTCCGCAAGCTTCCTGACGTCGGTCGACACCGGGATGGCGGAGGCAAGCGCGGCGCTTGTGACTGCAGGCGGCACGTCCAGGCGCGCAAACTCACGTTCGCGCACCTCCTGGCGCCGCGTGATGTCCTTGATCGCGGTCTCGAACGGGTATTTGCTGGCGCGGAGATACGTGCCGCAGCCCTTCGCATCGCAGCTCGCAAACCCGCTTTCGGCGTTCACGTGGACGTTGCGAAACCGGATATCGCCCGAATCATACAACTTTACCGCGGCATCCATCGGCTTGATCGAGCGGGTGACGCGGTAGGCATGGTAATTGGCGAACAGGATGTTGCGCGAATGTCGGATCTCGGTCGAGATCGCATCGACCCCGTCGCGCACCTCCTGCTCGGTCTGCGGCGCGAGGAACTCCCAATTCTCGACATGGTCGAGGACGATTTCCGCGCGGTAATGATGCTCGGCCGACAGCTGGTACACATGTCCCGGCGTCTTGGTGTTCGACACGTGGAAGCCCGAGGACGCCAGCGTGTTGGGCGACCAGATCGCCGCGAACGTCCCGCCGCCGCCATCGGTCACCCAGATGCTCGGCGACTGTCCGTCGAACCGCGCGCGAGGATCGCCAAAGCCGATCGGGCTTCCCTTGGTCAGCGCGGTACCGCCGCCGCCCTGGATCTTCACGTCGTTGACCATCGAGGCCGCGCCGGCGCGCCACAGCAATGCGGTCGCGCGCGGATTGACGCCGCCGGTCCACAGGCCAAGTCCGGAGACGATCGCATTGCCGCCCCGGGCGCTCTCGACCAGTGCCTTGGGCGGGCCAACCCCGGCATAGCCCGCCGTCTGATCGACGAGGTAGAGGTGAGTGAGGCCTGGGTGTAGCGCGATCAAGACGGTATCGGCGCGCAACTTCACCGTGTCGGACACGCGGTAGCGGCCGGTCGGGAAATACAGCACACGGTGTGTGTCGATCGCGCGTTGGAGTGCCGCCGTGTCGTCGGTGGTGTCGTCGCCCTTTACGCCCAGATCGCGGACGTTCGCCCAGTCTCCGACCGGCGGTAGCGCACGGATCGCCGGTGTCGCGCGGACCGGAACGCGGGCCAACGGCGCCATCGTGACGTCGGTCGCATATGCGCCGATCGTGCCAAGCGCGGGCAGTTTTAGCCCATAGGAGAAATCGGCGACGCGGTAGCGCGGCCCGGCTCCCGCGACCGTCTTGCCGCTGTCGCGGAAACGGACGAAGGTCGGCGTATTGACCCCGACGGCATTGTCGAAACCGATCTGCGTGAAGACGCTGTTCTCGGCCGAAACGACGACTCCGGCGCGCGTGACGTTCTCGAACCGGACGTCCTTGCCCCATAGCGAGTCGGAATGGCCGCGATCGATCTCGATGCCGACCGGCGTATCGCGGATCGCGACGTTGACGAGCGTCAGGTCGACCTCGTGCTCGCGGATCGCGGCGTCGCGCTGGCCCCGGAACTCGGAGTCGATCAGCGTGAACTGCCACGCGGGCGACGTCTTCTCTGAGATGATCCCGTAGCGACCGCCGAAGAACCGCAGATCCTCGAATTCGTTGCCGGCCTGATAGACCCCGGCAAGCCCCGAACCGATGTGGAAATCGACGTGGCGCAGATAGCCATGCTGTGCGACCCGGAAGCGCACCGCGACCGCGCCCGCATTGCCATCGCCGATCCAGAAATCGATATTCGACAGCGCCGAATAGAAGGTACTCGAGGTCGCATCGAAGATCGCCGGGTCGAACGGCACGCTGGTGGGCGGCGGCACCGGCGCCTTGCCGACCCGGTATTGATCTTCGCCGGTGAAACTCAGCATCGCCGCAACGCCCGATGCATAGCCTGCACTATTGTCGGCGAGGACGATCTCGGGACGCGTCGGTCCGATGCCGAAGAGCCGGACCGCCGAGCGGACGAAGATCGTCCGACTGATCCGGTACCGCCCCGACGGCACGAACACGACGCCACCTTGGCCGCCGGCTGCCGCCGCATCGATCGCCTGTTGCAGCGCGACGCTGTCATCGGCGCGCCCGTCGCCAACGCCCTTGACGGTTATCGCGCGCGGATCGTCGGGACGGGTGAGATAGACCGAATTCGTCTTCGCGAATGCCGCGACGGGGGACAGCACGGGCAGCAATACCGCACCACTCAGCAGCCATTTCATGGTCATGTCGATCCTATTCCCCGATGACGGGCCGTAGTTGCGGATAACGATTTTGCGGTCGCCGGCCCGGGAGCGGGATTGTCCGCTCACAAGTCGAACCCGGTCGCCGGATGCGCGCACGCGCACGCGCGCGCTCGACTTGTGGCGCAGGTCGATCAGGCGGGGTGCAGCACCAGGGTCTGCGCGACGATCGCCACCTGCGTGCGATTGCGCACGTTCAGCTTGCGCATCAGCGCGGTCATGTGTGCCTTCACGGTCGCCTCGGCGATCCCGAGATCATAGGCGATCTGCTTGTTGAGCAGTCCCGAATGGACGCCGCGCAGGACCTTGATCTGGGTCGGGGTGAGTTGCGGGGGGCGCGTCGCCAGTGCTGGAGCGGCATTGCCGCGCAGGGATCGGTAATCGTCCCGAACAGTCGCTTCCATGATCATCCTCCACTGTTTCGGCTGTGACGCCGCCGTCTTCTCCCGCAGTCTGAAGCCGCGGTAACAAGCTCGTAGTTTTCGATCCGCCGCTCCGCTTTATACAGATTCGGTTGGACAGGTTTATACTATGCTCCGCTGTTCATCGCCGTATCAAGCCTTTTCTGTTGGCAGATCGCAAATACCTGTCCTACAGATCGGGTCTACTCGACAGGTGAACACGCCGTCGGATCGCAGGGAAGGATGCCGATGTCGCCACCATGCACGCGTCTCGTACGACCCGAGGATCTTCGCCGATGATCGGCGGCGACCTCAGGCTGATCATTGCCGCGCTATCGGGAATCCTGCTTGCCGTGGTGATGATCGTCCGCGGACGACTGCATCCCTTTATCGGCCTGTTGTGCGGCGCCTTCACGGTCGGTTTGCTGGCGGGACTGCCGCTGCCGGACGTCGCCAAGGCGGTCCAGAAGGGCGTTGGCGACATCATCGGCGGCACCGGTCTGGTCGTCGCGCTGGGGCTGTCGTTGGGCGCGATGCTGCATCTGTCGGGCGCCGCCGCGTCGCTTGCCAAGGGCGCGCTGAACCTGACCGGCACCCGCGCGGCGCCATGGGCGACGCTCGGCATCGCGATCGTCATCGGACTGCCGCTGTTCTTCGAGACCGGGCTGGTCCTGCTACTGCCGATCGTCGTTGCGGCTGCGGAGGAAATGTCCGCGATGACCGCGGGAACCAGCGATGCCGCGCGCGATCAGGCCAAGCTGCGGCTGATCATGCCCGCGCTGGCGGGTCTCGGCGTGGTGCATGCGCTGGTGCCACCGCATCCGGGCCCGCTGCTTGCGGTCGAGGCGCTCGGCGCGAACCTCGGGCTGACGATGCTCTACGGAATCCTCATCGCGATCCCGACGGCGATCGTCGCCGGGCCGTTGCTGGCGAAATTCACCACCCGCGGCGTGCGGCTGGCATCGCCGGTGCTGCGCGATACCGGACTGGCGATCGCCACGCCCTCGCGGCTGCTGTCGCTGGTGATCGTGCTGTTGCCGGTCGTGCTGATCGCAACCGGCGAACTGGGCCAGATGATCCCGACGCTGAAGGGCGCGCCCGGCCTGGTCGCGGCGAGCAATCCGGTCGTCGCGCTGCTGTTGACGAACCTGCTTGCGCTGCCGCTGCTGTTCGGGAGGCGGCTGCGCGAGGCGGCGATCCAGGATGCGGTGTGGCACGAGACGATGGGCGCGGCCGGCGCGATCCTGCTCGCGATCGGTGCCGGCGGTGCGCTGAAACAGGTGCTGGTGACCGCCGGCCTGTCCGATCTGCTCGCGCGGACGGTGATGATGTACGCGATCTCGCCGTTGCTGCTCGGCTGGCTGGTGGCGGTCGCGATCCGGCTCGCCGCGGGCTCGGCGACGGTGGCGACGATCACCGCGGTCGGCATCATGCCCGGCGTCGTCGCCAGTTCGGGGGTGTCGCCCGAGCTGGTCGTGCTGGCGATCGGCGCAGGGTCGGTATTCTTCAGCCACGTCAACGATCCGGGCTTCTGGCTGGTCAAAAGCTATGTCGGGACCAGTACCGCGGACACGTTCCGCACCTGGTCGCTGCTCGAGACCGCGATCTCGGTGGTCGGCCTCGCGCTGGTGATGGCGCTGAGCTATGTCGTCTGACGATGCCGGGATCAGGGTATATGCCACTGCAGGAAATGCGGTCGTGACCGAATTACGGCTCGCGGATCGCGCCTATACGGCGATCGTCCGGATCATCACCGACGACAAGCTTGCGGTCGGCGATCGGCTGCCCTCCGAAGCACAGCTTGCGGCGACCTTCGGGATGTCACGGACGATCGTCCGCGAGGCGCTGGCCCGGCTAGCGTCGGACGGGATCACCCAGGCGCGGCGCGGTGCGGGGTCGTACGTCAAGCGCCGCCCATCAGAACGGCTCGGCACGCACATGCCGATGGATGCGCTGGCGACGACGCTCGGCACCTATGAAGTGCGGTTCGTGCTGGAAGCGGAGGCCGCGCGGCTCGCGGCATCGCGCCGATCGCATCATCAGCTCGAGGCGATCGAGCGCGCCCTGGAGGCGTTGCGCAGCGCGTTGCTGTCGAACGCGCCCGCGCATGACGAGGACTGGGTTCTCCACCGCGCGATCGTCGAGGCGACCGCCAACGCCGCGTTCCTGCTGGTGTTCGACCATCTCCATGAGGAGGTGATGCGGATCCTGCGTGCCGGCGTCGATATCTCCCGCTCGCGCCCGCCCGAGGTCATCGGAGCGATGATGGACGAGCATGACGCGATCGTCGAGGCGATCCGTGCGGAAGATGCGGACGGCGCCGCGCTCGCGATGCGCTGGCATTTGTCACAGGGGCGCAAGCGCCTGATGCCGTGATGCGGTGCCCGTTGGTTCGTTCGGTGCGCAGGTCAGCCGCGCCGCTGTTCCTGCAGGGGCGCCGCGATCCCAAGCCAGGCCAGCACCTCTGTCGCCAGCGCATCCGGCGTCCGGCCCGCATCGAGGATCAGCGCGTTTTCATCAGCTGCCGGCCGCTCGAGCGTAGCGAGTTGGCTGTCGAGCAGGCTTGCCGGCATATAATGCCCGGACCGCGCGGCAAGCCGACGCGCGATCTCCGCGGGCATCGTATCGAGCAGCACGAACGACAGCGGCACGGCAGAGGTCGCTGACAGACGCTCGCGGTAACTGCGTTTCAGGGCGGAACAAGCGGCCACCGCGAGGCCACCTTGCTCGGTCCGAGCCCCCAGCGCAGCGTCGCCGAGTGCAGCCCCGAGGCGGTCGAGCCACGGCCAGCGGTCGGCATCGTCGAGCGGATGACCCGACTGCATCTTGGCGATGCTTGCCGGCGTGTGGAACATATCGCCTTCGAGCAGCGGGCAATGAAGCCTTTCCGCCAAATACGCCGCCAGCGTCGATTTACCGCTGCCGCTGACGCCCATGACGACAATGCCCCTGCCAAGAATGCCCCTGCCAAGGCCGTCATGCGGATTTCCGGAAGTATCTCGCTCTGCTTGCACCACGCGCCCTCGTCGACTGTCCCGCTACGACGCTATCGGACGGCGCAACGGGCTTGGCCATTACGACCTTTGTCGCAGTCGTCCTAGCCGACGCGACCGCCTATCGGGCATGATGTGCCGAAACTTCACGCGCACGCCGAAAGGGACCGATGATGACGGCCAGACCTGCGATCATGCCCTTTCCGGGGCTCATGGCCCTGCCGCGCGTGGCAGCGGCGCTGCTGCTCGCGAGCGTTTCCACAAGCGCCCTCGCCGTGCCGTCGCGATCGATCTACGCGACCGCCCCCAGCGATCCGCGCGCGATCACCGTCGTCGCCCGCGGCGACGGAGTCACCGATGACGGCCCGGCGATCCAGCGCGCGATCGATGCCGCCGCGGCGGCGACCAAAGGCAGCGGTGCCGGCGGCCTCGTGTTCCTTCCCGCCGGGCGTTACCGGATCACCCGTACCCTGTACCTGCGTCCCGGCGTGCGCCTGTTCGGGGTCGGCAAGACGCGTCCGGTGCTCGTGCTGGCCAGCGCAACGCCCGGTTTCCAGCGTGGCGTTGGCAGCATGGTCATGTTCACCGGCAACTTGCCGCCACCGCCGGGCGCGCGCGCTGCGCCACCCGTGGCGGTCCCGCCACCGACCAGCGTTCCGTTCGCGCCCGATATCGCCGATGCGAATTCGGGCACCTTCTATTCGGCGCTGTCCAATATCGACTTCGTGATCGGCGACGGCAATCCCGCTGCCACCGCAGTCCGCGCGCATGCGGCACAGCATGCGTTTCTAAGCCATATCGATTTCCACCTCGGCTCGGCGCTCGCGGGGATCTACCAGGTCGGCAATCTCGGCCAGGACCTGCGTTTTTATGGCGGGCGGTACGGGATCCTGACCGAAAAGACCTCCCCCGCCTGGCAGTACACGCTGCTCGACTCGGTCTTCGATGGCCAGCGCGACGCCGGTATCCGCGAACACGAAGCGGGGCTCACTCTGGTCAACACGGTGTTCCGCAACACGCCCGTCGGGATCGACATCGACCGCGGCTATGGCGACTGGCTGTGGGGCAAGGACGTCCGGTTCGATGGCGTGACCAAGGCCGGTATCATCATCAGCAACGAAGGCAGCGCTTATACGCAGATCGGTTTCGACAACGCCGTGGCCAACGCGACACCGGTGTTCGCACAGTTTCGCGACAGCGGTCGGACGTTGGCAGGTCCGCCGGCACGATACCGAGTCGGCGAATTTACCGCCGGACTGACCCTGCCCGCACTGGGTAGCACGGGGAGTTTTGCGACACGGTTCGATCCGAAGCCTCTGTCCTCGTCTGCGCCGTCGCGCAAACCGGCGATCCGTGCATTGCCGCCGGTCTCGGCCTGGACGAGCGTCAAGGATCTCGGTGCCCGCGGTGACGATGCCAGCGACGATACCGCGGCGCTCCAGCGCGCGATCGATACGCACCGCGTGCTGTATTTCCCCGCCGGCTTCTACCGCGTCACCGATACGTTGAAGCTACGCGCCGACACTGTCCTGATCGGCCTTCACCCCAGCCTGACGCAGATCGTGCTCGCGGAGGACAGCCCCGCCTATCGCGGCGTCGGTAGCGCCCGTGCCTTGATCGAAAGCGCGAAAGGCGGCGCGGCGATCGTTTCCGGGCTCGGGCTGTCGACCGGTGGACGCAATCCGCGCGCGACCGCCTTGCTATGGCGCGCCGGCGAACAGTCGCTGGTCGACGACGTCAAGTTCGGCGGCGGGCATGGCAGCTTTCGCGCCGACGGCACTCGCTTCGATCCCTACAACGCGACGCATACCGCCGACCTCGATCCGGCCAAGCGCTGGGACGGGCAATATGCGAGCCTGTGGGTGACGGATGGCGGCGGCGGCACGTTCAATGGCGTGTGGACGCCGAACACCTACGCGCAGGCCGGGCTCCACGTCTCGAACACGAGCACGCCGGGCTATGTATACCAGATGTCGGCCGAGCATCACCGGCGGGCGGAGATCGTCCTCGACGGCGTCCGCAACTGGCAGTTCCTCGCCCCGCAAACCGAGGAGGAAGCCGGCGAAAGCCGCGCCGCGGTCGCGCTGGAGGTGCGCAATTCGCGCGACATCCTGTTTGCCAACCTCCATGCCTACCGCGTGACGCGGTCGCTCGAACCGGCACCCGCGGCGGTGACCCTGTACGGATCGACCGACATTCGTTTCCGCAATGTCCATGTGAACGCCGAAAGCGGCTTCTCGACGTGCGACGCGAACGGCTGCGGGACCTATCTGCGTGCGAGCAAATATCCGTACGAGAATGCGATCGTCGACATCACAAAGGGTCGCGTGATGCGCGAACGCGAGTTTGCCGTGCTCGACGTCACGACCGCACCAATCCCCGCCGCCGCGCCGCCCTTGGCAGACGTCCGCAAGGTTGCGGACGGCTTCTACTCGCTGGGCGGCGGCGCGGTCGACGCGAAGGGCAAGCTGTACTTCGTCGATCGCCAGTTCCACCGGATCCATGGCTGGTCCGAGACGGAGGGTCTGTCGATCGTCGCGGATGCGCCGCTAGATCCCGTCAATCTCGCGGTGGACCGATCAGGGGGCTTGCTGGTGCTGTCGTCGGCGGGACCGGCCGCGACGGTATACGGCCTACGACCCGAGGCTCCGCAGGCGATCAAGGTCATCACGCCGACGCCGGTCGGGACCCACGCCAACGCGCGGGTCGTGCTGCCCGGGAGCGTATGGAACAATGGCGAGTTCCGCGATCAATATGACGCGACGCGCGATCACTTCACGACCCTGGCGGATATGTTTGCACGCGATGTCGGGGTCGCCAAACCGCTCGAATACGTATCGGCCGACGGCAGCCTCGCCCTGCCCGCCTACCGGGTCTGGCAACAGGGGCCGGCCGATCATCTTGGCTGGCGCTTTTCCGATACGCTCGACACCTACGGGCTCGTCACCGGACGCGTCGGCGACCGTCTGTACCTGGTCAACGGATCGGAGGATCGAACCTATAGCGGGCTGCTTGGGAGCGGTGGCGCGATCACCGACCTGAAACCGTTCGCCTCGCGTGGCGGCGAAAGCGTCGTGGCAGGGCCGGACGGTCGCGTCTACGTCGCCAATGGTCAGGTCTTCGTCTACGCGGCGGACGGCCGCGAGCAGGGACGGATCGACGTGCCCGACCGCCCGCTGCAATTGCTGTTCGGCGGCGAGGACAGCCGCACGCTGTTCATCCTGACGCATCACGCGCTCTATACCGCCCGCCCCTGAGCCCCGCCCTTCCCTCGCGACCCTGTGCTCCGTCGATAGGGCGCGGATTGCGACCTTGGTCGTAGATGCCGCGCCGGTCGCGATGCGGTAGACCCCGGTAGACACGATGGACTGACAAGCCGGATCACCGGCACGTACCGTGGGCACAGGGGATGGATCGATGACAATGGCGACGCGCGACCGACTGTCGTTTGGACGATTTGATGGTATCGCTACCAGCCTGGTCGCGCTGGCGACCGTGCTGGCCTGTACGCCTGTATCGGCCCAGACCGTCGCACCGCCGCCTGCCCCGCTCAGCGATCAGGCCGAGCCGACACCCGATCCGGTTGCGCCGCAAGCCTCCGCCGCCAGCCTTGCCGGTGACGCGCAGGCTCCCGCCTCGGTTAGCGACATCGTCGTCACCGGCACGCGCATCACGTCGAGCGGCTTCAACGCGCCGACTCCGACGACGGTGATCGGCGAGGAGCAGATCCTCAAGAACGCGCAACCCAACATCTTCACGACGGTGGCGCAATTGCCCTCGCTGCAGGGCTCGACCGGTGCCACCACGGGCACCTTCAGCACGTCGAGCGGATCGCAGGGGTTGAGCTCGTTCTCGTTGCGCGGCCTCGGCACGATCCGCACGCTGACCTTGCTCGACGGCCAGCGCGTCGTCGGCGCCAACGTCACCGGCGTGCCGGATATCAGCCAGTTCCCGCAGTTGCTGATCAAGCGCGTCGACATCGTCACCGGCGGCGCCTCGGCATCCTATGGTTCGGACGCGGTCGGCGGCGTGATCAACTTCATCACCGACACCAAGTTCACCGGGTTCAAGGCCAACGTCCAGACCGGCGTGACCACATACGGCGATGACGGCCAGGTGCTGTTCCAGGCCGCGGTCGGCAAGAGCTTCGCCAACGACAAGCTCCACGTCATCCTGAGCGGGGAATATTCGAAGGAGCAGGGCGTCGGCCCCGGCAATTTCGGCGAGGACCTCGCCGGCAGCCGCGACTGGTACCGCGCGACGACCTTGGTCGACACCGGCATCCGCAACAACGGCTCGCCGCAGCTTCTCTACCGCGACCACGGCCAGGCCTATCAATACACCAAATACGGCCTGATCAGCGCGGGGCCGCTGCAAGGCACCGCGTTCGATGCCAACGGCCAGCCGTTCCAGTTCCAGTACGGCTCGAACGGCGTGCCGTCGAAGAATGCGGCGGGCAATGTCACCGGCTGTTATGTCGGCTTCTGCGTCGGCGGCGATCAGTCGGGGCATGTCGGATCGGGCACGTCGCTGCAATCCGCGATCCAGCGCCTCAACGGCTACACCCGCATCAGCTACGACGTCGCGCCCGACATGGAGGTCTACATGACCGCCAACGTCGCGCAGGTGAAGACGCACAACCAGCCCAATCCTGGCGCATCCAAGACCGGGCTGACCATCCAGTGCGCCAACCCGTATCTGCCCGCGTCGATCTCGGCAGCCTGTGCGGCGAACGGCATCACCAATTTCCAATACGGCCTCAGCAACGCGATACTGCCGAACATCCAGGTCAACACCGATCGCCGGCAATATCGCTTCGTCGGGGGCCTGAAAGGCAAGTCCGATCTGCTGGGTACCAGCTGGACCTATGACGCATCGTACGAGCACGGCATCAACATCACCGACATCAACGTCGACAATGTCAGCCTGACCGGACGCTACAACCAGGCGATCAACGCGACGCGGATCAACGGCCAGATCGTCTGCGCCGATGCGGCCGCGCGCGCCGCCGGGTGCCAGCCGATCAACATCTTCGGCGGCACCACGCCGTCGGCGGGTGCGCTCGCCTATATCACCCCCGCAGCGGGGCCGTTCCAGCATACCAAGCAGACGCAGGATGCCGCCGCCGGCAGCATCTCGGGCGAGCCGATCACCTTGTGGGCAGGCCCGTTGGCGCTGGCCGCGGGTATCGAATGGCGCCGCGAATTCTACCGCGTCAACGCCGACCCTTACGGCGCAGGCGTGTCCGCGATCAGCCCGAATTCGACGCTGTACCCCAGCGATCCGAACCTCAATTCGACGATTGGCAGCAACTGGTACGCGGGCAACTACAAAAACGGCACGGGCAAATACACCGTCCTCGAAAGCTTCCTCGAGATGAACCTGCCGATCCTCGACTCGAAGACGCTCGGCCGCGCGAACGTCAACGCCGCCGGCCGCGCGACGCGCTATTCGACCTCGGGCGTGGTCTATGCCTGGAAGGTAGGCGGCACGTGGGAGACGCCGCTCGACGGCTTCCGCCTGCGCGCGGTGACGTCGCGCGACGTCCGCGCACCGAACCTGTCGGAGCTGTTCGCCGCGCCGACCACCACGACCGTCCCCAACTTCACCGATCCGTTCCGCAACACGCAGGTGCTGATCATCCAGAACACGATCGGCAATTCGGCGCTCCGCCCCGAGATCGCGCGCAGCACCGAGGCGGGCATCGTCCTGTCGCGGCCGACATGGTTGCCGGGGCTCAGCCTGTCGTTCGACTATTACACGATCAAGCTGAAGGACGTCGTCTCCAGCCTGACCGCGGCGCAGATCGTCAATCTTTGCTTCCAGGGCAACACGGACACCTGCAGCGCGTTCAATCTTCAGAACACCGCCGGGCCGAACTTCGTCAACGTGCAGTCCTTCAACCTGGCGTCGATCAAGACCAACGGCTTTGATATCGAGGGCAGCTATCAGTGGCGCAAACCACTCGGGATCGACGGCAATTTCACGGTCCGGGCGCTTGCCACCCACGTCATGAAGTACGTGACCGATCCCGGCCTGCCCGGTACCATTCCCGTGGATACGGCGGGTGCCAATTCGGGTGCGACCCCCGACTGGAAGTGGCTCGCGACCGAAAGCTACGACAATGATCAGTTCAGTCTCACGCTGCAGCAGCGCTGGTTCAGCGATGGCGTGATCGGCCATCAATATGTCGTCTGCCAGCCCGGCAACTGCCCGGTATCGACCGCGAACAACCCGACGATCGACTATAATAAGATGAAGGGCGCGTTCTACTTCGACGTCGGCGGCGCGCTGAACGTCACCAAGCAGGTCAGCATGTTCTTCAAGGTCGACAATCTGTTCGATCACGATCCCGAACCGTCGCCACAGACCAATACGGGGCTCGACGTGAACCCGGCATTGTACGACACATTGGGCCGGTTCTACCGGATCGGCGTGCGCGCGCGGTTCTGACGGGTCCGGATCGCCTATCCTTCCAAACGCCGGGACGCTCTATTCATGGATTTTGCACGACGCGATATCATCCTGTCCGCCGCCGCACTTGCGCTGAGTTCGGCGGCGTGCGGCGCAGGGCGGCCCGACCGCAAGCTCGGCTATGCGATCGTCGGGCTCGGCTCGTACGGGCTCGACGTCATCATACCCCAGTTCGCCAATTGCACGCACAGCCGGCTGGCCGCCGTGGTCAGCGGCGATCCCGTCAAGGCGAAGCGGGTCGCCGCCGAGCACGGCCTGCCCGCCAGCGCGGTCTATTCCTACGCCAATTTCGACTCGATCCGAAACAATCCGGATGTCGACATCGTCTATGTCTGCCTGCCCAATGCGCTGCACGCCGAGTACACGATCCGCGCGGCGAAGGCGGGCAAGCACGTGATGTGCGAAAAGCCGATGGCGGTCTCGGTCGCGGAATGCGAGGCGATGATCGCCGCGTGCAAGACCGCGAACCGCAAGCTGATGATCGGCTATCGCTGCCATTTCGAGGCCTATAACCTCGAGGCGATGCGCTTGGCGCATACCGGTGCGGCGGGGAAAATCCGTTATGTCCGGTCCGAGCACGGCTTCGTCCAGCGCGATCCGTCGAAATGGCGGCTGAAGCGCGCGTTGTCGGGCGGCGGGTCGCTGATGGACATGGGCATCTACAGCCTCCAGGCGGCACGCTACATGACCGGCGAGGAACCGGTCGCGGTGACCGCCCGCGAATCCACCGACCGCCGCGATCCCCGCTTTACCGAGGTCGAGGACATGATCGACTGGACGTTGGAATTCCCCTCGGGCGCGATCGCCGGATGCCAGTCGATGTACAGCGCCAACCAGAACCACATCCTGTTGATGGGCGACGCCGGCCGGATCGAGCTCGAGCCGGCAACGCGCTATGACGGCAACCAGATGTGGGTCGGCAAGGACGGCCGCGAGCGCGCGGTCACGCCGCCGCCTGGCCCCGGCAAGACGCAGTTCGCGGGGCAACTCGATCACCTCGTCGATTGCGTCCGCACCGGGCGCGAACCGATCGTGTCGGGCGAAGAGGGCCTGCGCGACATGCGCATCGTCGAGGCGATCTACCGTTCCGCGCGCGAAGGGCGGACCATCCGCCTGGACGGTCGCGCATGATCGCGCGTCTGGTGGCCGTTGCCCTCGCCCTCGTGTCGGTTGCTGCAACGGCGCAGACCACGGATCCCACTGCCTTCGCATCGGGTGCCGAAGTGACCTCGCAGGTCGCAGCGATGGCGAAAGCCATGAAACCCGGACAGGGCTTTGCGTGGCAGCCCTTGGTGCGCGACGGCGAAACGGTGGCCGCGCTCGAATATTGGAAGACCCCGGGACGCCCGGCAGTGCATCCGGACCAGGCCGAATACGCGATCGTCATCGCCGGTGCCGGGACGCTGATATCGGGTGGCACGCTAGAGGCAGCAAAATCCGTCAAGCCCGACCTCACCGAAGGCGACCGCATCGTCGGCGGCACCACGCGCACGTTGAAGCCGGGCGACGTCATGCTGATCCCGGCGGGCGTACCGCACTGGTTCGGCATCACCGGCGGCCGCCTCGTACTGCTCGGCACGAAGCTCCCCGTGCGGCGGTAGGCGCAGGTCGGAAATGATTGCCGGAGCCGAAGGCCCGTCATCCTGACGAACGTCAGGACCCAGAGCCATGAGCGCTGGCCTCCGTAACCCTGGGTCCTGACGTTCGTCAGGATGACGGTCGGCGGAATGTCAGGTTGCTATGAAATACACGCTGCCGCCGACCGATCGTCCCCCGCCCGGGGGGGATTCGGAGGGTCTGACTCACCCCCACCAACCGCGGCGCAGCGGCACGCGCAGGACGCGGTCGTTCGCAGTCAGGTACAGCGCCCTCCCCCGCTCGCCGAACGCGCAGTTCGCGATCGGCGCCCCGGTCGAGATCAGCCCCAATGGTTCGGCCTCGGGCGTCAGGATCATCATCCCGCCCGGCACCGAGCACACCAGCGTGCCATCGCGCGCTACCTTCATGCCATCAGGCAGACCCGCGCCACCGCGCGCCTGCATCGGTTTCGCATCAAGCCAGACCCGCGCGTTACCGGGCCGCCCCGCGGAATCCAGATCATAGACCATGATCCGGGGCGCGGTTTCGTCCGATACCGATACGTAGAGCCGCCGCTCGTCGGGTGACAGCGCGATGCCGTTGGGGCGCGTCAGTCCGCCGTCGAGCAGCTCGACACCGCCGTCCCGCGTCCAGCGATAGACGCCGTTGACCGTCATCTCCTTGTCCGGCGAGGCGTCGCCGTCGACCAGTCCATAAGGCGGATCGGTGAAGTAGATCGCACCGTCGCGCGCGACGTGCAGGTCGTTCGGGCTGTTGAAGCGCTTGCCGCGATACCGGTCGATCAGCACCTCGCGACGGCGCGTGACCAGATCGACGCGGTCGATCGAGCGGCCGCCGCTGTTCGCGATCAGAAGCTTGCCCGCACGATCGAGCGCAAGACCATTGGCGCCCGGCTCTCGGACGCGTTTGGGATCGGTTCCACCGGCGCCGGACGGATCGAGGAACGGCATCGCACGGCCACCCTTGCGCCAGCGCCGGACGATATTGGCCGCGGGGTCGGAGAACAACAGATACGATCCCGAGTCTTGGCCGGCTTCGACCCACAACGGCCCCTCTGCCCAACGAATCCCGGTGGCGATCGTCTCGATGACCGCGTTCGGCGCGATCATGCGGTCGAGTACCGGCGACAGACGGACGATCCGCGGGACGACGGCACGCGCCTCCGCAGCGCCAGCCGTCGCGGCGCGCGCGGAGCCGAGCAGCGCCAGTCCACCGATCATGACGCTGCGTCGATCCAGCGCGAGGCCGTTACGCACTTCGGACGACGAACGACTCTGTCCGGTTGGTTCCCACGTCATGCCGTCATCCTCCGCGTTGCACTTGGTAGCGCTATCGCCCAAGATGCGACGATAAAAGCGAGAGGATCACTGTGTCGATACCGAAATGGGGATACGCCACGGCGTTCGGAGTCAGCGTCATTCTCGCCAGCCCGGTCTTCGCGGCCACCGCGCGTACGATCGCGGTCGACGTACAGGCACCGACGACGCCCCGCGACCGCATGGCCGAGCTTTCCATCGGCGCCGATTTTCCCGGCACGCTGCAACGCGAGGACAGTCTGGCGCAGCTCGGGCTCGTCCAGAAGGACCTGCGCTTCCGCTATATCCGCTTCCACAATGTCTTCGCGGACCAGCTGGGCGTGTACCGCGAGGCGAACGGCAAGCCGGTCTATGATTGGCGCAAGCTTGATCGGCTCTACGACCGGTTGCTCGGCATGGGGCTCAAGCCGTTCGTCGAACTCGGCTTTACCCCCGATGCGATGAAGACGTCCGACCAGACGATCTTCTACTGGAAGGGCAACACCTCGCATCCGCAGCCCGAGAAATGGACCGCGCTGGTCGATGCGTTCACGCGCCACATGATCGACCGCTACGGTGCCAAGGAAGTCCGCAGCTGGTATTTCGAATTCTGGAACGAACCCAATCTCGCGGGCTTCTGGGAAGGCGCCGATCAAACCGCGTATTTCGACTATTACAAACGCACCGTGCGCGCGATCAAGGCGATCGACCCGGCGTTGCGCGTCGGTGGACCGGCAACCGCAGGCGCTGGCTGGGTGCCCGAATTTCTCGCTTATGCGAAAGCCAATGCGGTCCCGGTCGATTTCGTCAGCACGCATACCTACGGCGTCGAGGGCGGCTTTCTCGACGAGAAGGGCGAAGGCGACAACAAGCTGTCGCGCGATCCCGATGCCGTCGTGAAGGACGTTCGCGCGGTGCGCGCGCAGATCGACGCCGCCGGCCGCCCCGGACTGCCGCTGTTCTTCACCGAATGGAGCACCAGCTACAATCCGCGCGATCCGATCCACGACGATTATCTCGGCGCGGCCTATGTGCTGTCGAAGCTGCGGCGCACCGAGGGGCTGGCGCAGGGCATGAGCTACTGGACGTTCAGCGACCTGTTCGAGGAACCCGGGCCGCAGGCCAAGCCGTTCGAGGGCGGCTTCGGGCTGATGACGCCGCAGGGTGTGCGCAAAGCGACGTGGTTCGCCTATAAATACCTCGCCGAGCTGGGCGACCGTGAAGTGCCGACCGGCGACGCCCAGAGCATCGCCGCGATCAAGGGCCGGACGATCCAGCTGCTCGCATGGCGCGACGTCCTGCCCGACCAGCCCGTGAGCAATCGCCCGTTCTTCACCAAAATCCGCGTTCCCGCCGCCGCGGCGCCGCTCGATATCACGCTCGGCAACCTGAAGCCGGGATCGTACCGCGTCACGGTACGCCGCACCGGCTTTCGCCAGAACGACGCCTATACCGCGTATCTCGAAATGGGCAGGCCGGCGGTGCTGACCGGGGCACAGCTTGCACAGTTGCAGGCAGCGACGCGGGACTTGCCGACCACCAGCACGCTTCGGGTCCGCGCCGATGGCAAGGCGACGATCAACCTGCCGATGCGCGATCACGATGTCGTGATGATCGAGCTGACACCGGCCTGAACCGAGTACGGCCCAGCCGGAGCAGTCGGACACTTTCGTCGCGTTCGAGGATTGGAGCACCACCCCGCACAGACCACAGGACACCGTCATGCGCATCGATCTTATCGGCAAGACCGCGCTCGTCACCGGCTCTACCGAAGGCATCGGCTTCGGCATCGCGCAAGGGCTCGCACGGGCGGGCGCGACCGTCATCGTCAATGGCCGTACGCAGGCGAAGGTCGACATGGCGGTCGAGAAGATCGGCGGCAATGCGCGCGGGGTGGCCGCAGACCTCGGCAACGCCGACGGTCATGACGTGCTCGTCGCCGCGGTGCCGCACGCCGATATCGTTGTCAGCAACCTCGGTATCTTCCAACCCGCCGACTTTTTCGACGTCGACGACGCGACCTGGGACCGGCACTGGCAGGTCAACGTGATGGCCGGCGTTCGATTGGCCCGTACATACCTGCCGGGCATGGCGGCGAACGGCTGGGGACGCCTCGTGTTGCTGTCGTCCGAATCCGCCTTCAACATTCCCGTCGAGATGATCCACTACGGCGTCAGCAAGACCGCCGACGTCGCGCTCGCACGCGGCCTCGCCAAGCGGATGGCGGGCACCGGCGTGACGGTGAATTCGGTGCTGCCCGGTCCGACCTTGTCCGAAGGCGTCGAGGCGATGCTCGAGGACGAGCGCGCCAAGACCGGCAAGCCGATCGACGAGGTCGCCGCGACGTTCGTGCAGACGCATCGACCAAGCTCGATCATCCGCCGTGCCGCCACGGTCGAGGAGGTCGCGAACATGGTCGTCTATCTAGCCTCGCCGCTTGCCTCCGCCACTACGGGAGCGGCGATGCGCGTCGATGGCGGCGTGATCGACACGCTCTGATACGGCACCGATGGATCCGTTTCTCGCTGCGCTCGACCGGCTGCCGAACGGCTATAGCGAGGGTCTGTTCGCTGGCCGTCGCTGGGGCGTCACGCTCGATCTTTCGGCGGATCGTCGGCGGTGCTGGGTCTGGGGCGAAGACCTGGGCGGCAACGCACGGATCAGTTTCAACCTTTACAGGTTGGCGGACCGGCCCGTGCTACGCCCCTGCGAGATGCCCGCCGAAACCGTGATCGCCTTCATACTCGGCTACACGCCCGATCCGGTGCGGCTCACGCCACCGCCGTCGCGTGGATAGGCAGGAGTGCCGCACCGATCGTCGCGGCGGCACCCTCCAGCGTGGACACCGAGATGATCGGCACGCCGCTGACATGATCGCCGATGTGCATCGCGCCGAAGTCGATATGCTCGACGAGCGCACGCAGGATGCGGTTCGGCAGCGGGCTTGAGATCACGAACTCGCCCGGATCGATCCACGCAAGCCCCCAGTTTATGATCGGTGCGATCTGGCTGGCGGCGCGCCGGACCCAGGCGTCGACGACGTCTTCATACCCAGCGACCACCGCCTCGAAATCGACCAGCGAATGGATCTCGCAACCGGCTTCACGCAACGTGATCAACAGGTCGAGCGTCGAGGGGCGTGGCCGGTCGTTGGGATAGAGACAGCCGATCTCCCCCGCGCTCGCCATCGCGCCGCGCAGGATCCGCCCCTCGACGATGATCCCCGCGCCGATCCCATGGCCGAGCAGGATCACCACCGCAGTCGAGCAGCGCCGCATCAGTCCGCCGACATAATATTCCGCCAGCGCCGCGGTATTGGCATCGTTCTCGATCCAGATCCGGTGACCGATATGCTCCTCGAACAGCGTCTTCAGATCGATTCCACGCCATGCCCCGAGGCTGTCGACGGTCCAGCGCCGATTCCCCTCGGGCGAGAGCGACGAGCCCGGAACGCCGATCCCGACGCCCAGCAGTCGCCGCCCGAGCAGCCGGTTCTCGATCGCCATGGCGTGCATCGAAGCCGTGACGCGTGCGGCGAACACGCAAGGATCGGGATCGTCGAACGGTTGCGAGCTGTGTGCGATCACCCCGCCCGCATAGTCGACGAGCGCCACCTCCATCAGCCCGCGGTGGAGCATCGCACCGACCGCGTAGCCGGCGTCGGGCGATATCCGCAGCGGCACGGCGGGCCGACCGGGCGTCACCGGCTCCGAACTCGGACATTCCTCGATCAGTCCGTGTGCGAGGAGGTTGCTCGACAGCCGCGTCAGCTTCGACGCGCTCATCGCGAGATCGCCGGCGAGCTGCTTGCGCGATCGTGCACCGACCGAGCGCAGGACCTGCATGATCCGCCGCTCGTCATCGTCCAGTCTCAGCTTGGCATAGGCCATTGCCTGCTCCCTCGCTGATCCCGATAGTCGATTAGTTTATTTCGTGAAATTAATTAAAATCGTCATATTCCACGTCCAGCGGCGTGGCAACGAACAGGGTTGGGGACGAACAGATGACCAAATTTGGCTTGCGCACGGGTTGCGCCATTCTCGCGTTGAGCATCGCCGCGCAGTCGCCGGCCTGGGCCCAGACCGCCCCCACCACGCCGCCTGCCGCCACGCCCCCGGCCGAAGCGGTCCCGGAAGCATCCGCACCCGACGCCGCGGCGCCTGACGCCGGCGGCGGCGACATCATCGTTACTGGCTCGGCTCGCCAGCAGCGCCGCTTCGACGTCTCCTACGCGGTCAACTCGCTGAGCAACGCCGACATCCAGAAGCTCGCGCCGATCAACTTCGCCGACCTGCTCGGTAAGCTCCCCGGCTTCGCAGTCGAGAACACCGGCGGCGAGGTCCAGAACATCATCCGCCTGCGCGGCCTGCCGAGCGACGGCGGCCTGGTCACCTTTCAGCAGGACGGCCTGCCGCTGTTCCACGAGAATGACGGCAATTTCTTCCGCGGCGACAGCATCAACCGCTTCGACCTGATGACGCAGCGTGTCGAGGTCGTGCGCGGTGGCCCTGCCCCGGTCTATGCGAGCTATGCCGCGGCGATCGTCAACAACATCACCGTGTCGGGCACCGATACGACGCGCGGCAAGGCGCAGGTCACGCTCGGCGACACCGGCCTCTACCGGCTCGACGGCTATCAAGCCGGCCCGATCGACGACTCGACCTATTACGCGATCGGCGGGTTCCTGCGCCGCCACGACGGCTACCGCGACAACGGCTTCCCCAACGATCGCGGTGGCCAGGTCCGCGCCAACATCAAGCACGACTTCAGCAACGGCTCGCTGCGGGTGTCGGGGAATTACCTGAACGACCACAACGTGTTCTATTTGCCGATCCCGACCGCCGACCCGCGCGATCCGAGCAAGTCGCTCAACCAGTATATCGACTTCTTCAGCGGCACGATGAATTCGCCTGCGCTGCGCAACGCCAACATCCGCTTCCGCGAGGCCGACGGCACGACGCGCAACGTCGACGCCGATCTCGGCAATGGGCGCCACACGCAGTTCGGCAACGTCGGCGTCCAGTACGACGCGGATTACGACGGCTGGAAGGTCGCTGCGAAGGGCGGCGTCAGCGTCGGCAAGCTCCATTTCAACGCGCTGTATTCGACCAGCAACCCCTCGGACGCCAACGCCTATGCCGCGAGCAACCTGACCGCGGCACGTACCGCGTTCGGCGCGGGCGTCACCCGGCTCGGCTATGCGATCGCCGGCACCAATGGCGCCGAAGTCTACGACCCGAGCACTGCCTCGGGCCTCGTCGTCCCCGCGCAGTTCCGCGACGTCGTCTCGAAATATTATTCGACGCAAGGGGACCTAAGCGTCACACGCTCGATCGCGACCGGGTTCGGCACGCATGATCTCCGCGTCGGCGTGTATGGCAGCCTGTACGGCGAGACCAACGAGGTCGCGTATCAGGACTATCTGCTCGAGGTGAAGGGCAAGCCGCGGACGCTCGATCTGATCGCGTACAACGCCGCGGGCCAGGCGGTCGGTTCGATCACCGACAACGGCGTGCTGCGCTATACGACCACGCTCAACCGCGGCAACACCGACGCGAAGATGTACGCGCTCTACGCCAACGACACCTGGGAACTGACCAAGGGCCTGACCCTGGACGGCGGCGTCCGTCACGAACGCTACAGCTTCAACGGCTATGCCTTCGCGACGACCTCCGCAAACCTTGGCGACCCGACCACGCTCGCCGACAATGCGGTCCGCGCGTTCACCGGGCAGATCATCAATTCGAAGCTGAGCCCGAGCATCACCAACTGGACCGGCGGGATCAACTACGACGTCACGCAGCATCTCGGCGCGTACGCCCGCGCGTCGCATCTCGAAACGCCGCCGTCGACGCAGGTGACGTATCAGATCAACCCGACGATCATCACCTCGAAGGCGAACCAGTATGAGGTCGGGCTGAAGGCCGCATTCGGCCGGTCGTATCTGTACCTGATCGGCTTCTACACGCGCTACAATCCGCTCAACGCGTCGTTCGTCGCGCTCGACCCGGTCACCGGCCGCAACGACCAGTCGGTGCCGTTCGTCGGCAAGGCGGAGATCAAGGGCATCGAGATCGACGGCAACCTCGCGCTGCCGCACGGTTTCGCGGTCACCGGCGCGCTGACGATCAGCGACCCGCAGTATAAGAGCCTCGTCAACGCCAACGGCGCGAGCGCGGGCGACGTCGAGGGCAACCAGATCGTCCGCGAGCCGAAAATCTACGGCAACATCCGCCCCTCGGTCGACTTCGACGTCGCGGGCAATTCGGTACAGCTGTACGGCCGCTACGAATATACCGGCAAACGCTATGTCGACTTCTTCAACAACACCGCCCTGCCCTCGTATCAGACGGTCGGCGCTGGGCTCACGCTGACGCACGACACGTGGCAGATGCAGGTCGTCGGCGACAATCTGTTCAACGCGAAGGGCCTGACCGAGGGCAACACGCGCACCGATCAGTTGAGCGGCCAAGGTACCGCGGATGCGATCTACGGCCGCCCGATCTTCGGTCGAAACGTCCGCCTCGTGGTCAGCAAGTCCTGGTGACGGGCTTGCGCATGGTGATAGCGGCGCTGGCGATGACGGCGGCGGCTCCGGTGTGGGCGGAAACGTCCGCACCGGTGGCGGTCAGCGACACGGTGGTCGACACGTTGTCGGAGCGACTCTTCCCGATGCTCGGCGCGCTGGGGCGGTTGCCGACAGCGACGCTCGATACGCGGGCGCGACGGATTGCTGCCTGCGGTGACGTACCCGCGTGCGTGATCGAGGCGACGATCTGGACCGATCAGGACCGGGCGATGATGGCGGAAAGGGTGGCCAAGACCGGCGCTCTGCGGTCGATCAAGACGAATGCGGATCTGCCAGTTGCAGTCGGTCTCGACCAGGAGCTCGAAGCGCTGAACGTGGTGCTGCGGGTCTACGGCCTCGGCTTGCAGGGCCGCTATCCCAAGATCGACGGCCCGATCTTCGCCACCGACACGCCGTTCTTCGCCGACAGCGTGAAGGTCGCGATCGATACCGCGCGCGCCGCGTCCGATGCGCCGCCCGCGACCATCGTGGCCAGCGTGCGGTTGGCTGTGGCGTTGCTCGATGCCAACGATGCGACGGCGGCGACGCGGTTCGAACCGCTCGACCAGCGCGAGAATGCAGGCGCACGCACACTTGCCGCGCGGACCGATTGGAAGGCGTTCCGCTACTCGCTGCTGATCGTCCCCGGCGTCGGTCCTGAAGATACGAGCACTAAACTCAGCCCGCGCAGCAAGCTCCACGCGCTGCTCGCCGCGCAACGCTATCGCCAGGGTCTCGCACCGTTCATCCTCGTCTCGGGCAGCGCGGTGCATCCGCGCGGCACGCGGTTCGTCGAAGCCGTCGAGATCCGCCGCGCACTGATCGAGCGCTATGGTATCCCCGCCGACCGCGTCATCCTCGAGCCGTACGCGCGGCACACGACCACCAACCTGCGCAACGCGACGCGGCGGATGGTGGCGCTCGGCATTCCGCTCGATCGGCCGACGCTGATCGTGACCGACGCCGAGCAGAGCAAATACATCGAAAGCCAGACCTTCACCGACCGCAACCGCACGGAACTGGGCTATCTACCGGGTGCGGTCGGGCGGCGACTGTCAGCGTACGACCTGGAATTTCAGCCGTCACGGCTATCCCTACGCCAAGATCCGCGCGATCCTCTCGATCCATGAGCGAATATTTCAGACGCCCGATCCCTGTAAGTACCCCTGCCGCCCCCCCGGCGAAGGCCGGGGCCCAGTTGGGAAACGTCGCCAACGGAGGGCCGCGCTCGGTTACATCGACCTTTCCTCCTGGGCCCCGGCCTTCGCCGGGGAGGCGCCGCTGTAAGGCTGGTTTTCTGTTCGCAGCCATCTTGGCGACCCCCGCCGCCCTGACCGCACAAGAAACCCCCGCAGACCTAGTCGACCCCTTCGTCGGCACGCTCGCCGACTTCGGCCAACTCTCCCCCGCCGCCGTCGCCCCGTTCGGCATAATGCAGCTCGGCCCCGACACAAGCCCCGCCAACCACGCCGGCTACGACCATGCCGCGACCACATTGCTCGGCTTCTCGCACACCCGCGGCGTCGGAGTCGGCTGCGGCGGCGCAGGCGGCGACCTGATGATCTCGCTGCGCTATGCTGGCCAGACCGGCCCGGCACTGATCGACAAGCGCAGCGAAACAGCTTGGCCCGGCATCTACCGTGTCCGCTACGATGGCGGGATCCTCGCCGAGATGGTGGCGACGCGGGGTGCGGGCGTGTTGCGCTTCACCTTACCTCGCGCCGGCGCGGTCGACCTGCGGATCGACCCGCGCCACAGCTATTCGAAACGCCTGTCCGCTAGCTGGGGCAGCCTCGCCAGCGACGACCTCCGCGCCGACCTCGTCGCAGGCACGGTCTGCGACCAGGGCGCCTATCATCTCCACACCGCCAGCCGGATTCTCGTTAACGGACGGTCGATCCACCAGACGCTGACCGCCGGCGCGAAAGATCTGGCGACGCTCCACATCGCCGGCAAAGCGGGCGACGCGATCGAGATCCGTACCGGGCTATCCACTGTCGACGGACGCGGCGCGGCATCGGTTCGCGACGCGGAAGTCGGCAACAAATCCCTCGCCGCCGTCGCAGGCGAAACGCGCGCCGACTGGAACCGCATCCTCGGCCGTGTCGTGCTCAGCGGCTCTAGAGACCAGCGCGCGCTGTTCTACACCTCGCTCTACCGGGTCATGGAAACCCCGGTCGCGATCGACGATCCCGACGGCCGCCACCGCGACAATAGCGGCACTGTGCAGACCTCGCCAAAGGGCCGGACGCGCTACGCCAACTGGTCGCTATGGGACAATTACCGTACCCAGATGCCATTGCTCGCATTGCTCCAGCCCGAGCGCAGCGCCGATATCGCGCAGTCGCTGGTCGCGCTCTATGCGAATGGTAAAGCGCAATGGTCCACCCCCCACGAACCCTTCCTGACGGTCCGCACCGAACATGCCGGGATCGCGCTGCTCGACATGCATCGCAAAGGCATCGCGTTCGACGCAGCCGCCGCGCTGGCGGGAATGGCGGCGGACAGCAACACGCTCAAGCGCGGCACGCCGGACGAACAGATCGAAGCCGCGTATGACGATTGGGCAACCGCCGAACTCGCGCGCGATCTCGGTCGCACAGACCTCGAACGGACCTTCACCGCCAAGGCGCAAAGCTACCGCCCGATGTGGCGATCGGTGTTCCAGACGCCGGGCGCGGATGGTGACGTGGTCAAAGCGCGCGGGCTGTATCAGGGCACCTTGTGGCAATATCGCTGGGCGCCGATCTTCGACCTGCCGTGGATGACCGCGACGGTCGGTTGCGATCGCCTGCTCGGCGAACTGCATCACTTCTTCGATGCGGGCCTGTTCAACATGACCAACGAGCCCGACATTCAGGTGCCATGGATGTTCGCCGCGCTGGGCCAGCCGCAGGCGACCGCCGACCTCGTCCAGACGATCCTGACCAAGCCGATCGCGCACCCCTATACCAACAGCGGCAAGCTGCCGGTCCCGTTCGTCGGCCCCAGCTTCGCGCTGTCGCCGCAGGGCTTTGCCGACGGGATGGACGACGATGCCGGCGGGATGACCGCGTGGTACGTGTTCGCGACGCTCGGCCTGTATCCGCTGGTGCCGGGCGAGCCGTGGTACGTCGTGACGACTCCGGCGTTCGCGCGAAGCGCGATCGATCTCGGCAACGGCCGCACGCTGACGATCCAGCGCGCCGGCCCGGTGGATGGCCGGATCGCGAAGGCCAACCTGAACGGACGAACCCTCCCGAACTTTCGCGTCCGGCACGCGGACCTGCTCCGCGGCGGCACGCTGGTCATCACGACCGTCCGAAATGTCCCGCAACTGCAAGACACCGGCGCTAAGACCCCGAACGATGGAGCAAGCCGCCGCCGCTAGAGTTGCCACGGACGTCGTCGATCGCCCGGTCCACCGGGCACGGCTGGCCGGCTATGCGAGCGGAAACTTCGGCAAGAACGTCCTCGCCTCGACGATGGACTTCTTCCTGCTGTTCGTTCTGACCGAACGCTGGGGCGTATCGCCCGCCGCTGCCGGCCTGGTGGTGATGGTCGGCCTGGTTTGGGACGGCCTGTGCGATCCGCTGCTTGGTCGGCTGGTCGATCGTTCCGCAGACCGGCTCGGCCTGTATCGCCGGCTGCTGTTCGTCGGCGCGCCCGTCGTAGGCGTATTTTTCGCGGTGTTCTTCGTCGATCCGGGCTGGCGCGGGAGGGCAATCTTCGTCTGGGCGCTCGCGATCGTGCTGCTGTTCCGCACCGCCTATTCGGTCTGCGACGTTGCGCACAACGCGCTGATGATGCGGATGGCGCGATCGCCAAGTGCGGCGACCACGGTGTCGGGACTGCGCTACATGTTCAGTTGCCTCGGGGCGCTCACGGTCGCGCATTTTGCGCGGACATTCGTCGACCCGGCGCGCGCCGGTGGTGGCCATGCCCTCCTTGTCGTCACCGGGTGTGCGGCGCTGACCTATGTCGCGACCTTGTGGGTTTCGGCCGCTGCCGCACCGCGATCGCCGGTCGTGCCGGACATATCCGCCCCCCGTGCCCCGCTCGCCTGGGTTCTCGGCAACCGGCCGTTGCTGCTGTTGCTCGCGCTTGGCTTCGCGCAGGCGCTGACGCTGCCCTTTTTCGCCCAATCCTTCGCCTATATCGGCAAAGGCATAGTCCATGATGCGAGCTGGACCGGCACGGCGCTGACAACCCTCGCGCTCTCGCAACTCGTCGCGCTGCCCGGCTGGATGAGCATCGCCCGGCGCATCGGGCAACGCCACGTGCTTGCTATCGCGCTGGCCACGACCGCCGCCGGCTTGGCGCTGTTCGCGACAGGGTCGGCATCGACGATCGCCGGTGTCGCGCTGTTCGGCGTCGGCAATGCGGGGTTGCAGATGATGATCTGGGCGTCGCTCGCCGATGCGATCGATCACGGGGACCGCCAGACCGGCATGCGCTTCGAAGGGCTTCCCGTCGCGTTGCTGTTGCTCACGCTGAAATCGGGCGGTGGGCTCAGCGGTGCGCTACTCGGACATGGCCTGTCGCGGATTGGCTGGACCATTGCCACGCCGCTCACTGAAGCGCAGGGCGCGCGGCTGATGACGATGGCGTGGTCGGTGCCGCTGTCGGGCACAGGGCTGTGCTTTGCATTGGTCCTGGGTCTGAGTCGCTGGAGCCGGGCGTCGGATCGATAGGCACAGGCAAGACGTCCCTTCGGTCGATGTTGACGGCCGATACGGACCCTTTAGACCGATGACATGGGGATGGAGAGGGAACGATCGTCCGAACCGGGCGACAGGACGACGATCCTGCGGGCATTAGTGGAGAAATATAGCCGTCCGCTCAGCCGCTACTTCAATCGACGCGTGTCGGCTCCGCACGACGTTCCCGACCTCGTGCAAGAGGTGTTCCTCCGCCTCAGCCGGTTGACCGACCCCAACGACATCCGCCAGCGCGACAGCTTCATCTTCGTGACGGCGGCCAACGTCCTTAAGGATCAGGCGCGACGCGATCAGGTGCGCGGCGCGGGACTGTCGGATCCGATCGACGATTTTTCACTCGAAGGTTCGGATTTTTCCCCCGACCGCGTCTTGGAAAGCAGGCAGGTCGCCGATGCGCTGCGCCGCGCGCTGGCCGAATTGCCCGAGCGCACGCGCGACGTGTTCGTGCTGCGGATGCTGGAGGGATTGAAGATGGCCGATGTCGCGCATGCCATGGCCATCTCGACTCGCGCCGCGGAAAAGCATCAGGCGCGCGCGCTCGCGCAGGTCGCGGACCGTTTGAAGGACTGGCGCGCGTGAACGGTCGCGTGATGATCGAGGCTGCCGAGTGGGTCGAGCGTCTGGATGCGGCATCGGATGATTCGACGCGCGCGCAGTTCGACCATTGGCACGCGCAGCCGGGTCACAAGGTCGCATACGAGACGGTCGTCGACGCGCGCGAGGCGAGCACGGCGCTGGCGGATCATCCCGACATGCTCGCGCTGCGCCATGCCACGGTGGCGCGTGTCGCGCTGGCCCGTGCACCCAGGGCCCCGCGCCGGACCGCGCCCTGGTTGCTGGCGGCGGCGGCCTGTGCCGCGGTGGTCGCGCCGCTGGCGTGGCTGCGGCTGGCCGACGATGGTGCGCCGGCGAGCCGGATCGCAAGTGCCCCGATCTATCGCACCGCAACGGGCCAGCGCCTGATGGTGACGCTGACCGACGGATCGCGGCTGACGCTCGACACCGACAGCCGGGTCCGCGTCGCGTATAGCGATTCCGAACGGCGGCTCGTGCTCGAACGCGGCCAGGCGCTGTTCGAGGTGGCCAAGCACCAGCCCCGACCGTTCGTCGTTGTCGCGGGATCGCACGCGGTCACCGCGCATGGCACCGCGTTCGACGTGAGGCTCGATCCAGGCACCGTACAGGTCGCGCTGGTCGAGGGATTGGTGAGCGTCGCGACCAGCCAAGGCCAGGCCAGGCCGGTCAAGATGGTACCCGACGACGTTCTGACCGCCTCCGCCACCGGCATATCGGTGCGCCATGTGCCCGGCATGGCGCTGGCGCTGTCGAGCTGGAGCGAGGGGCGGCTCGTGTTCGAGGATACGAGCCTGCGCCACGCGGTCGCCGAGATGAATCGCTATGGCACGCCGCAGATCGCGATCGCCGACGCCGGCGCCGGTGCGGTCCGGATCAGCGGATCGTTCCGGACCGGCGACGTCCAGCCGTTCCTCGATGCGCTGGAATTGGGCTTTCCGGTGACGGTCGATCGCCGCGCCGATGGCCGCATCACGATCGCGACGAAAAAATACCGCTGAAAACGGATCGAACAGGTTCGGTATTTTCGGAGCGTTGCGTCTTTACCTTCAGATCGACCCCGGCAGAGGGATCGCACGTACAGGGAGGATTGCATGACATCCACAGGCAGGACCGTGCTGATGCGCGGCATGATGATGACCGCATTGGTGTTCGGCGCAGGCGGCATCCCGATCGGCGCGACCGCGCAGGCCGCGGTCGGCGTTCGCATCGCCCGGCAGGACATGAGCACCGCGCTGCTCGCTTTTTCACGCCAGAGCGGCAAGCAGATCCTGTTCGCGCCCACCCTCGTTCGCGGCAAGACCGCGCGCGCGGTGAACGGCCGGATGGCGGTCGGTGATGCGCTGACGACGATCCTGAAGGGCTCCGGCCTCGACCACCGCCTGACGCCGAGCGGCGCGTACCTGATCGTTGCCGCGCAGGAGCAGGCGGGCGCGATCCCCACAGCGGCGCAGACCGAGCCTACCCAGCCCGCCCCCGACCCATCGCCCGTACAGGCCGCGCCCGAGGAACCCGCCGCGGATATCGTCGTGATCGGCACCGCGGGCGGTGGCACGCGGCGGCAAAGCGCGGCGTTCGCGGTCACCACGATCGACAGCACGATGGCACAGCGTCTCGGCACCGCCAGCACCGCAGAGGTGCTGCGCGCAGTACCGGGTGTCAGCACCGAAAGCTCGGGCGGCAAGACCGGCGCGAACATCTTCGTCCGCGGCTATCCGTCGGGCGGCGATGCGGAATACGTCACCTTCCAGACGCAGGGCGTGCCCTTCTTCCCGCCGCCGACGCTGTCGTTTCTCGAGAACACGCAGCTGATCCGGATCGACGAGACGATCCAGCGCGTCGAGGCGGTCCGCGGCGGCACCGGCGCACTGTTCTCGAACGGCCAGCCCGGGCTCACGGTCAACCTCGTCCAGCGCGAGGGCAAGCAGACGCCGGCCGGATTGCTCAAGCTCAGCGGCACCGATTTCGGCGAGTTCCGCGTCGACAGCTATGTCTCGGGCCCGATCGACGACAGCACGACCTACATGGTCGGTGGCTATTACTCGACTTCGCGCGGCATCCGCGATGCGCAGTTCGAGGCGGAGCGCGGCGGTCAGATCACCGGCAATATCCGCCATGATTTCGACAAGGGCTCGATCCTGCTGTTCGGCCGCTATCTCGACGATCGTGGACAGTGGCTGCTGCCGATCCCGGTCGTCCAGGACGGCAACAAGATCCGCGAATATCCCGGCTTCGATGCCGGCACCGGCACGCTGGTCGGACGTGACACGCGGATCGGCGTGCGCAACGACGGCAGCCGCGTCGATCTGGCGGACGGCCGCAGCGCGAAGACCTATAATCTCGGCGGCAATTTCGACTACGACCTCGGCAGCGGCATCACCATCCGCGATCGCGGTAGCTGGATGGAGGGCGATGCCAACACGATCGGGCTGGTCCCCGGCGGCACCCCGCCGATCACCGCCGCCGCCTATGCTGCCGGCAAGGGCGGCACGATCGGATCGCTCACCTACGTCACCGGCGGTGCCGCGGCATCGCCCAACACCGCAGTCGTCGAGGCCGGGCTGTGGAGCGTCGAGAAGCATATCCAGGCGTTCGTCAACGATTTCGCGCTGGCGTGGAAGTCGGGCGGCAACACGCTGACCGGCGGCATCTATTACACACGCTACAAGTCGCGCGACCGGTGGAATCTCGGCAACAGCATGCTGCTCACCGCCGAACCCAATGCGCGCCGGCTCAACCTGACGCTGGCGGACGGCCGGATCGTCACGCGCGACGGCTTCTCGGGCGGTTCGACGTTCAAGGTCAACGCGCGCTACACCGGTGAGGACGTCGCCGGCTATGCGGTCGACGAGTTGCAGATCACCGAGAAACTGCGCGTCGATGGCGGTGTCCGCTATCAGCACCACTCGGTCGACGGCACGCTTGAGAACCTCGCCGGCACCGTCCCGGCGGCGGGCGCTGACGGCAATCCGCTGACGCTGTACGACAATGGCGATGCGCAGTTGAACGGCACCTTCCGCACGATCCGCTACCGCGGCGATGCCTGGTCGTGGACCGGCGGCGTCAATTACGATCTGACGCGCGAGATCGGCGCGTTCGTCCGCTACAGCCGCGGCAATAGCTTCCCGTTCTTCGACAATCTGCGCGACGGGATCGACGTCGCACCGCAGGTCGACAGCTATGAAGGCGGCGTGAAGGTCTCGACCGGGATCGCCAACCTGTATGCGACGGTGTTCCACAACACTTTCGACGGGCTCGCGACGACGGTCATCACCAGCGGCGCACCGATCGCGTCGGTTGGCGGTGCCAAGGCGACCGGCGTCGAGTTCGAGGGGCAGTTGCGGCCGTTCGGCGGCTTCACGCTCAGCGGCTCGGCCACCTATCTCGATGCGAAATACCGTGATTTCTTCACCGATGGCGGCCTGACCGACCTGACCGGCAACCGAGTCCAGCGGCAGCCGAAATGGCAGTGGCGCGTCACCCCTGCCTATGATCTGGAGCTCGGAGGCGACGCAAAGGCCGGCGTGTATGCGACGATCGGCTATGTCGGCGACCGGTTCTCCGACGTTCAGAACGCGCAGGTCCTGCCGAGCTATTACAAGCTCGATGCAGGCGCCACGCTCGATCTGACCCCGCAGATCCAGTTCCAGGTGATCGGCGACAATTTGACCGACGAGATCGGGCTGACCGAGGGCAATCCGCGGACGCTCGGATCGCAGGGCAGCGGCACGATCCTCGCCCGGCCGATCGTCGGTCGGTCGATCCGGTTTGGCGCCGCGTTCAAGTTCTGATCGGCACTACGGCAAATTCTGATAAGCGCTTCAGCGATCGATCCCGCCATGTCGGCGGGATCGATCGCTCTACCGGGATGATCGCACGTGATGAAGACTATCAGCCGTTTTGCCGTGTTCGCCTCGGTCGCCGCGGTGGCGCCCGCCCAGTCTGGTCCGGCCCCCGCGCGCCTTCCCTCCACCGCGATCCGATCGCCGGCGGACCTGTACGGGCCGCTGTTCCAAGCCGTACAGCAAGGCCATGTGTTCGCGGACGGCAAGACCTTCGTCGATGCGATACCCAAGCGCGCTGCTGATGCGATCATGGCGGACTATGCACGGGCCAAGCCCGAGGGCCCCGCGCTAAAAGCCTTCATCCTCGCCAATTTCATCGTCCCCGGCGAGAATGATCGCGGTTCCGGCGGTCTTCGGTCGCATGTCCGCACGCTGTGGCCGCAACTCGTGCGCCAGCCCGTTGCACCGGTCGCTGGCAGTTCCGCGCTGCCGCTCCCTGCGCCCTATGTCGTGCCCGGCGGGCGCTTCCGCGAAATCTATTACTGGGACAGCTATTTCACGATGCTCGGGCTGAAGGTCGATGGCCAGCAGCCACTCGTCGAGACGATGCTCGACGATTTCACCAGCCTGATCGAGCGATACGGCCATATCCCGAACGGCACGCGCACCTATTACCTCAGCCGCTCGCAGCCGCCCTATTACGCGATGATGCTCGATCTCTCGACCAACACCGACCCGGCGGTGGCGAAGCGTCGGCTGGCGGCCCTGCGCGCGGAACACGCGTTCTGGATGAAGGGCGAGACCTGTGTCGCCGGTAAACCTGCCTGCCTGCGCGTGGTGCGGATGCCCGACGGCAGCGTGCTCAACCGCTATTACGACGACCGCGATACGCCGCGCGACGAATCCTATGCCGAGGACGTCGCGACCGCGGCGAAGGCTGCACCCCGCCCTGCCGCCGACACCCAGCGCAATCTTCGTGCCGGTGCGGAAAGCGGATGGGATTTCAGCTCGCGCTGGTTGCGCGACCCGCAATCGCTGACGACGATCCACACCACCGACATCGTACCCGTCGATCTCAACAGTCTTTTATGGGTGATGGAGCGTCGGATCGCCGCACGCTGCCAAACCGCGGGCGACACGCCGTGCGCCACCGCGTTCACGACGATGGCGACCAAGCGCAAGACGGCAATCGACCGCTATCTCTGGCAAGCGACGACCGCGCGCTATGCCGACTGGGACCTGTCGACCCGCAAGCCCACCGCCAGCATCAATGCCGCGATGCTCGAGCCGCTGTTCGTCGGCTTGGCGTCGCCCGCACAGGCGAAGGCGGTCGCGGCGACCGTGCGCCGGTCGCTGGTCGCCGAGGGCGGACTGCGCACCACGACCCTGAAGACCGGCCAGCAATGGGACGAACCCAATGGCTGGGCGCCGCTGCAATGGGTCGCGATCGCCGGGCTCGATGCGAATGGCGAACCGGCCATCGCCAAGGACATCGCGCGGCGCTGGATCGGCACGGTCGGCGCAGCCTATGCTGAAACCGGCAAGATGCTCGAAAAGTACAATATCGAGCAGCGCACCCCCGGCGGCGGCGGCGAGTATCCGGTGCAGGACGGTTTCGGCTGGACCAACGGCGTCGCCAGCGCGATCCTCGATCGCTATCCCGATCTCGCGCGCCCAGCGGGATAACTACGTCCGAAATTCGGCTCCAAAAAAATCGCAGCGCAGTCTTGATGCGGCGATCGGGTGAATTATCTTCGCCATCGCCGGACGCGATCGGTCCGGTGACTGAGGGCACCGGCTCTCCCGGTGCTCCTTATGCTCAGATTGCTCATGTGGAGGATTTGGATATGAGGACGAACTTCGATTTCACGCCCTATCGCCGGTCCACTGTCGGTTTTGACCGGCTGTTCGACCTGCTGGAGGCGACTGCGCGCACCGAAACGGTCGACGGCTATCCGCCTTTCGACATCGAACGTGAGAGCGAGGACAGCTATCGGATCACGCTCGCCGTGGCTGGGTTCAGCCCCGACGACATCGAGATCGTCGCGCAGAACAACCAGCTGACCGTCAGCGGACGCAAGCCCGATGACCGCGACGAGGGCTGCTTCGTCCATCGCGGCATCGCCACGCGCGCGTTCGAGCGACGCTTTCAACTGGCCGATTTCGTCCAGGTACAGGGCGCGAGCTTTGACAATGGGTTGTTGCGTATTGCGCTTAAGCGTGAGGTTCCGGAGGCCATGAAGCCACGGCGGATCGAGATTGCCGGCGCTGCGGCCAACGATCGCAACGCCGGCGACACCGCGGTACGCATCGAAGAGCACCAGGCGGAACGCAGCGCCGCCTGAGTTTCACGACCTTCAACGCGGTTGCCGGCAATGATGCCGGCAACCGCGTTCTATTGCCTGCGATACGGCTTGCCAGGTCTACGTCGGTGCAGGCGGGCCTCTCAACTGCCTACGACCCGTCACGTCCTTTGGTACGCGCCCCCCAAGCACGGGCATCAGCGTGGCGGTGGGAGCCTGACGTGGATATCGGCTGCGGATGGCACGACATGGCGAGCCCGCGACGACATCCGTAGCCAGCCACCGCGCATCACGACCAGCGCCACCGCCGCGGCAACCACGGCTAACCCCAGTTCGATCTTGCGGAGCGTGTCGCGGTTGCGGTCGTCGGTGTTCCACAAGCCTTCCCATTCCTCCTCGGACCGTGGCTCGTAATGAGCTTCGTCGAACGCCGTGTCGTAATCGCTGTGATCCATCATACGCGGCCTCCCTCCGCGGGGGTGCGATCGTCGCCGACCAACATTTCGACCGGGGTATCGCCGATCGGGCCGGGCGACTGATCCTCGTCGGTATGCGCGAACAGCCAGCGGCCAAGCAGTCCAGCGACCGCGGCGCCGGTCAGCGGTGCGAGCCAGAACAGCCAGAGCTGCGACAGCGCCCAGCCGCCAACGAACAGAGCGGGGCCGGTGCTGCGCGCGGGATTGACCGACGTGTTGTCGATCGGGATCGAAATCAGGTGGATAAGCGTCAGCGCGAGGCCGATCGACAGCGGCGCGAAGGCCGCCGGCGAGCGCTCGTCGGTAGCGCCGAGGATGACGGTCAGGAAGCCGGCCGTGAGGATCGCTTCACTGAGGAACGCGGTCGCGGCGCTGTAGCCGCCTGGCGAATGGGCGCCATAGCCGTTGGCGGCGAACCCGCTCGCGACGAGATCGAACCCGCCGGTGCCGGAGGCCAGCGCAGCGAGCGCGGCGCTGCCGAGGATGCCGCCGATGACCTGCGCTGCGATATAACCGGGAAGGTCGCGCGCTGGAAAGCGGCCGGCAACGGTCAGCCCCACGCTGACCGCTGGGTTGAAATGTCCGCCGGAAATGAAACCGACGGCAAATGCCATGGTGAAGACGGTAAGACCGAAGGCAAGAGCGACACCGGCCATCCCGATCGTGCCGGGAACGCCGCTACCTGCGGCGAGGACAGCAGCCCCGCATCCGCCCAGTACCAGCCAGAACGTGCCGATGGCTTCCGCGGCAAGTCGGCGCGCGGTGGCGATCGGGCGTGGCCTAGGCGGACCGTCGGTCTTGCCGACGGTCGGACGATAGATGGCTTCGGTCATCCCCTGACACCTCGTACAGGACGCGTTATTGCGCATCTCTGATGGTCGAAAATACCGGTGGGCGTGCCAGGCACGCCCACCGGCTACGCGGTTACTTGCCGCGGAGCGTGTTGATCAGCGCGATGCCGAGGACGCCGGCAACCGCTGCTGCGGTGAACGGACGCTCCTTCGAGAACTGGCGGACATAGTCGACCAGCGGACGGATGTTCTCTTCGACGACGTCCTTGGCCTGGCCGACGGTCTTCTGGACCGTGCCGCCGAGCTGATCCGCAACGCCTTCGCTCTTCAGCGACGTGTCGCCGGTCGCGGTGCCGAGCGCTTCCTTGGCCTTGCCGCCGAAATCGGCTGCTGCGCCTGCGAGGGTGTCGGTGTTCATATGAATTCTCCTTGGTTGATGATGGGGTTGATGAAGGGTTTGAAAACTTCGATCAGAGAGGCTTCGATCGGGGACGAGGCGTGTCGGTAACGTCGGTGGCGTCGTTACGATCCGCGAACGATCCGGATACCGAACGATTCATCGCATCCGATCATCGCATCAGAGCGGCGATGCCGGGTCGCTCAGAATGCCGCAGGCCGCGGCAGCCTTGCCGACTTCCAGCGGCACCTTGGGGTCCTTGACCTCGCTGGACACGCGGATGAAATCGCTCGCGGTCAGGCGGCCCGGTGTTGTGTCGCCTTCGCGCGATGCCTTGGCGGCGCGACCGAGTTGCTGGAGCTGGCCAAGCGACAGGTTCGCCTCGAGCCGGTCACCGACGCACTGCGACTGAGCCGGCTGGAAACCATAGCCCTCCAGCGAGGTCGCGATCTTGGCCGACGGATTGACGCACGCCGCCAACGATAGCGCGCCGATGCCAACGGTGAGAACGCCTGCGACGCGGATGAAACTACGATGCTGAACCATGATAAGCCCCTGTCTTCGGGCACCATGCGGCTTTGCTCCGACCGGACGCAAAACCCATATTTCCCAGACGCATAACCAGCGTGCGGCCGGATGTATCCCAGGTAACCATGCACTATGCGCTTGTGACGTTTATACTATCGGCGCCCCATCCAAACGCTCAAGCGGCCGCGTCGTCGGCATGGGTCCGCGGGATGCCGATCACGCCAATCGCCTTGCCTATCCTCTTATTGCCAGCGGTGCGCGACAGTCGGTCAGCCCACCACCTTGCTCAGGATTCGCGATAGCTGCTCTACCGAATAGGGTTTGTGCAGCAGCTCGAACCCATGCGTACCGTCCTGCGCCAGCACGTTGCTGTAGCCCGAGGTCAGCACCACTGGCAGCGTCGGGTAGCGGTCGCGGATCACCTTGCCCAATTCGATGCCGTTCATTCCAGGCATCACCACGTCCGAAAAGACGATATCGAACCGTGTCGCGTCGACCGCGAGTTCGGCAAGCGCCTCCTGAGCGTCCGCCGCCCAGACCGTCACGTACCCGAGTTCGGCGAGTGACTGCGTCGTGAAGGTCCCGACTTCGCTGTTGTCCTCGACCACGAGCACACACGTGCCATGGCCATCGGCAAGACCCTCGCCCACATCGTCGACCTCGGCCGGCGCGCCCTGATCGACCTGGGGAAGATACAGCGTGAAGACCGTGCCCCGGCCGACCTCGCTCTCGACCGTGATGTCGCCACCCGATTGCTTGGCGAATCCGAAGACCTGGCTAAGGCCCAGTCCGGTCCCCTGCCCAACCCCCTTGGTCGTGAAGAACGGCTCGAAGATACGCTCAAGCTTGTCGGGTTCGATTCCCGAACCGCTGTCGGCCATCGCGATGGCGATAAAACGCCCCTCGACCGCCGGGTGCGAGCGGACCGCCGGAATGAGCCCCGCCGATCGTACCGTGATATCGATCCGCCCGGCCCCCTCCATCGCGTCGCGCGCGTTGACCGCCATATTCACCAACGCGGTATCGAGCTGGCTGGGATCGACGTTCGTGAAGCACGCCGTGTCGGGAAGATCGATGGCGATGACGATCCGCGACCCGATCAGCGTGCCGAGCATGTCGGAGATGACGCGCAGACTCTGTCCGACGTCGATCACTTCGGGCTGCAACGCCTGCCGACGTGCGAAAGCGAGCAACTGTCCGGTCAGCTTTGCCGCACGGTCCGCGGTATCGGAGATCGCATCGATATACCGCTCGCGTCGCTCGGCGCTGAGATCGGGGCGTTTCAACAGATCGGTGGCGGAGCGGATCACCGTGAGAAGATTGTTGAAATCATGCGCAACGCCGCCGGTCAACTGGCCGACCGCTTCCATCTTCTGCGACTGACGCAACGCGTCTTCCGCGGTCTGCAATTCGCTCGTCCGCGCCGCGACCTGCTGTTCGAGCGACGCGGCCAGCGTGCTCAGCGCGTGTTCGGAGAGTCGGCGCTGAGTGGCGATCCGCGTCCGTTCGGCGACCTCGCGAATGAACTCAACCTCGTCCGGTCGCCAGCGCCGAGCACCGGCGGACGCGATGTACAGCATCGCCACGAGACGGCCATTCTCCATGACCGGCATGTTGATGATCGCCCGAGCATCGAGTGCCTCGAGCGCGGTTGTGGTCGTGCCGGTCCTCGGATCGGTTCGCGCGTCCGCCACGCAGACCTCTTCGCCGCGTTTCAGATCGTCGATGTACGAACCATAGGCGCGTAGCGCGAACGTCCCCGTCAGCGGCGCGACCGTGGGAGCACTCCAGTCACGAACGATCGTCACCGTCTCCGCCGCCAAGTCGATCTCGCCAAATCCGGCGCGACTTGCCTCCAGCGTTTTGCCGATGATCCGCGCCGCGGCGAATGCGATGTCCTCAGGCTGGTCGGTGTCGCGAAAGACGTCACCCAGTTCGACGAGCCCGGCGCGCATGATCTCGTTGCGCTTATGCTCGGTGATATCGGTCGACACCCCGGCGATCCGCAACGCCTCGCCCTTGGCATCGTAGAAGGGCTGACCGCGTGACGCGATCCAGCGCACCTCACCGTCCTGCCGGTAGATACGGTAGATCACGTCGTAATCATTGCCCTCGGCGATGCAGCGACGAACCTCCGCCGCGCTTTTTTCGCGATCGTCGGGATGGATCGCCTGTAGCCGCTCATCATAGGTGAAGGGCTGATCGACCGGACGCCCGAAGATCTCCTTGCAGGTTTCCGACGCGATCAGCTGGCGGCTGACGATGTCGAGCGTCCAGGTGCCGAACCGTGCCGCCTTCAGCGTGAACGCCAGCTCGCGCTCCTGCTCCTTTTGCAGCCGCAGTCGATCGGTCAGTTCCGCCATGAGCGACGCGTTGCTGACTTCCAGACCGTGCAGCCTCTCGCGCTCGATCGTCACATCGACCTGGCTGGCGAAGAAATACGCCAGCACGCCCTCGGTGTCGTAGACCGGCGCCATCAGCAGCCGGTTCCAGAAAAGCTCTCCGTCCTTGCGCTGATTGCGAATATCGATCTCGATCGACTCGACACGCCGCACTGCATCGCGGATTTTGGCGACCGTCGCGGGATCGGTTGCCGGCCCCTGCAGGAACCGGCAGTTGCGCCCGAGAATCTCCTCGCGCGTATACCCGCTCAACCGGCAAAAGGCGTTGTTGGCGAACACCACGGGATTGTCGGGAAGACGCGGATTGGTGATGATCATCGGCATCCGAGTCGCGCGCACCGCCGCGACGAACGGATCGGTTCCGACATCCTGCCCCAACACCTCGGCAGCGATGCGCTCGGCATCGGCAGTCATTTTCGGCACGCCCTGGACGGCGCTGTCGGTCGTATCGGTCAAGGCCGCCTCGATTGTCGCTAAGTCCCTGACATCTAGGCCAGCCCCGGGGTAGCCGCAACGTCGGAACGGTGACGATACGACAGGTCAGGTACGGCTTCGCAGCCAGGCGGCACGCGCGGCGTCATAGTGTTCGCGCGCTGCATCGCGCGCGGCGACGGCATCCTTCATCGCGGCGTCCTGCATGCGCTCGAGCGCGCGACGACGACGGGCAAGGTCTGCCTCTTCCTGTTCGATCGACCTGATGGCCAGACGATGCTCGGTTTCGAGCGACGCAAGCGCGTCATCCGCGGCGTCCAGTACATCGCGTTTGGGTTTGGGTAGTGGCTTGGGCTTGGGTGAAGGCTTGGGTTTGGGTGAAGATTTGGGCTCCGGACCCGACTTCGACGGCGTCGGTTCCTGCGGTCCGGTGCGACGTGCCTGCGGTGTCTCCACCTCGACTGCCAGATTTTCCGCGCCCGTCCCCCGCGCGCGCTTGATGACCGTGCCCGGCGCCGCAAGCGGTTCCGCCGTCAGCGCGTCATCCGTGACCTGCTCGGCGATACCGCGCGCGAACAGATCCTTGTCGCTACCCCATGCGGCCAGGGCCGCCTTCTGACTGGCGGCGGCGACATACGCGTCGTGGAACCCCGCCACGGTACGATAGACTTTCAGCTTTTGTGCGCGGGCCATGCTGCGGTGTTAGCACTCGACACCGCGTCATCGCTACGCTGCGAGCGCGTAGCGACGGCAATGCTCCAGATATCCCGCTTCGTGCGCACCGGCGAGCGAGACCACGCTGTCCCACAACCAGGTCGGGGCGTCGATCGCACCGCGCCGATCGGCCTCCAGCATCGCCAGCCAGCGCTGCCGGGTCGCGTCGTCCATTTGCCGGGCATGGGCCTTGCCGACCACGAAGGCGAGATAACGGCCAGCCTTGATCGCCTCGCCGTGGCTGAACTGATCGACTTCGATCTTCAGGTCCTGGGGCGCGAGTTCGCGAATGAAGAACGATCGGCCTAGCATCCGTACCGGGATCATTCGGGCACCAAGATACGGTGACAGCGCACGGGCGGCGGCGGCGACCCGTTCCGCATTATCCGCTGGCATGGGATTGGCGGACGTCAACGACTGCGCCGCCCGAGGCGCGATCGGCGCGACCGCTTCCTTCAGGTCGACGATCGCATAGCTCGACCGACCCTTGGCGGACTTTAGTTCGAGGATCGCGGCAAAGCGCAGCAGGCCCAGCGAACTGCACCCCTTCATCCAATACGCGGCGTCGACCAGCCGGATCGCGCGCGCCGCCCCCTTATCCTTGCGATCGAGCGACAGGATCATCCGGGCGACGGCGGGATCGTCGAACACCGCGGTCAACGCCGCGCGCTCGTCATCCGCCAACGCCCAGAATTTACGACCGAGCGGGATCTGTGGCTCGATCGCTTCGAGCCGTTCCTTCGCAAGGTGACGCCAACGTCGTCCGAGCGCGCGTTTGCGAACGCTGCGAACGGCGTCGGGTTCGGGACCGGTATCGTCCGTCTTCGGATCGTCGATCGCGGCGGCATAGCCCTCGACCATCGCCTCGATCATCCGAGCGGTCGTCACGCCTGGCAGGTCCGAGCCGCGCGCCGCCGTCGCCAGCGACAGGCCGAGCCGGATGAGGTCGTGGGCCGGATTGCCGATCACCGCCTGATCCAGATCGCGGACCTGAACCTCGACCTGCCCGTCCGCCGACGCGATCGGGCCCAGATTACCGAGATGGCAATCGCCGCAGATCCAGATCGCCGGGCCGGTGGGAACGCGTCGGGCGACCGGCGACGCGGCTAGCCATTCGTAGAATTGGGCGGTGTTGCCGCGCACATAGGCATGCGCCGAACGCGCCATCTTGCGGGTCCGGTTTCCTTCGAGAACGGCCCGACGATCGGCGGCGGCGGGCATTGGCTTCGGCATTGCGGTAAAATCCATTTCAGCGGCGACGAAGACAGAACGTCTTGTGCGCAAAACCGACACCGATACTGACCTGTATTTATACGTTTCCCGCCATCCACCCGCCATCCAAACGCGTTGCCGCGCGTTCGGCACCGCAGAGACGCTTGATAGAGGATTGTCGTTGCTGAATTTTCTGGTGGCCGAGAGCGAAACTGCCGACGAGCGCGAGGCGCGTCGGCGGCATGCGGGCAAGAGCTCGGGTGAGACCTATGCCGCAACGTTGCGCCAGATCCGGCCCGGTGCCGCGATTACCATCGTCGCGCCCGCCGATGACGATGCACGGATTTTCGACGCGGGCGAACTGCGCGCGTTCGACGCGGTATTCGTCACCGGATCGCCGATGCACGTCTATGACGACACCCCCGAAGTCCGCCGCCAGATCGCGTTCATGCGCACCGTTTTCGCGTCGCACACACCGTCGTTCGGATCTTGCGCCGGGTTGCAGATCGCGGTTGCCGCGGCCGGGGGCAAGGTTCGCAAGATGCCCGAACGGCTCGAAGCGGGGATCGCGCGCCGCATCACGCCGACGGCAGCCGGGCAGGACCATCCCTTGCTCGCCGGCCGACCCGCCAGTTGGGACGCGCCGGCGATCCATGGCGACGAAGTCGAGACGCTTCCCGCCGATGCGATCCTGCTCGCCAGCAACGCGGTGACGACCGTCCAGGCCGCGGAGATCCGCTATGACGGCGGGACCTTCTGGGGCGTGCAATATCATCCCGAACTGGCACCGGGCGAGATCGCCGTGGCGCTGCGTCGGCAGTCGGCGGACATCGTCGACCTTGGCCTTGCCGAAAACGAAGCGGAGGTCGAGCGGCAGGCGGCGCTGCTCGATGCGCTCCACGACGACCCCGATCGCCGCGCGCTATGGTGGGCACTGGGGATCGATCGCGCCTTCGCCGAGGAAGCGAGCCGTCGCACCGAGCTCGTCAATTTCCTCGAGCATCTCGCCGAACGCTGAGCGCGCATGGGTTCGGGCCGGTAGGAATCGCACCGGCTGACGTGACGAGACCTTTGCGGGCTTGCCTCCAGCGGCGACGGCGGCATGGATAGGCCGATGACTGGTACACCCGAGATCACCATCCATCACCACGGCGTCGAGCGCCACCCGCTGATCGTCATCGACGATTTCTGGCCCGATCCGGAAGCGTTGCGCGAAGATGCGGCGAGCCTGCGCATGGGTAGCATCGGACCACATTATCCTGGCGTCCGCGCCACGGTGCCGCCTCGCCTGGCGGACACGATGCGCCGCAGGATCGCGCCGCTGCTCGCGGAACATTTCGGCCTCGATCCCGCGCCGGCAATTTCGGAAGCCTATTATTCGCTCGTCACCACCGCGCCCGCCGATCTCGCGCCGATCCAGCGCCTGCCGCATTTCGATGGGGTCGAACGACGCCGGATCGCGGTGCTGCTGTTCCTCGGTCACGGCGACCAAGGCGGGACGGCGTTCTACCGCCAGCGCGCCACGGGGTATGAAAGCGTCGACGGCACGCGGCTCGATCGGTTCCGGGCGACGCTCGACGCCGACGTGCGAACGCATGGCCTGCCCGATGCGGCGTATATCGCCGGCGATACGCCGATGTACGAACGGATTGCGGTACAGCCGGCCGTCTTCAACCGCGCGCTCGTCTATGCGGGAAACACGCTGCACTGCGCGTATCTGCCGCCTGAGGTCGTACTGAGTGCGGATCCGCTGGCGGGGCGGCTGACCCTGAACCTGTTCCTGTTCGACGACTGATCGCGGCGTCGCTTGCGCTGCCTGCGGCACCGAGGCTGCCGTGAATACGTATGCTGGTTTCTTTCGATACGCCCCCGACGGGGATACAGCATCCCCAGGACAATCGACGCGCACGCACGACGTCGAGGACACTGACAAACAGAGTTGAGGATGCGCGGGACCCGTCTCGCCGAAGGGGATTTCATGAGCAATTTCAAATCTTACCGCGCCCGCGCGACGTTCGGCTCGACGGCGCACACGCGCCTTGCGCTGCGGGTCAGCGCTACCGCGCTCGCCGCCGCACTGATCCTGCCGGGCCATGCCGCATTCGCACAGTCCGCCCCGTCGACCGTGACTCCCGGTACCGCAAATGCCAACCCGACCGCCGCCGCGCAGGTCGACGCGGTCACCACCGCCGCCGATCCGACGCCGCAGCCGGCAGACGCCGTCCCGCCGTCGTCGCAGGATGCCGTGACGCAGAGCGCAGCGCCGCAGGACGATGCGACGGGCGGTGGCGATATCGTCGTCACCGGTATCCGCGCCGGCCTCGAATCCTCCGCCAAGATCAAGCGCCAGTCGGTCCTGATCGTCGACTCGGTTTCCGCCGAAGACGTCGGCAAGCTGCCCGACGTGTCGATCGCGGATTCGCTCGCGCGCCTGCCCGGCGTGACCGCGCAGCGTCTCGAAGGGCGCGACCAGCGCCTGTCGATCCGCGGTCTCGGCCCCGATTTCTCGACCACCTTGCTGAATGGTCGCGAACAGGTGACGACCGGCGACAACCGCGGCGTCGAGTTCGACCAATATCCGTCGGAATTCTTCAAGACCGTCAACGTCTACAAGTCGGCCGACGCCTCGCTGGTCGCCGCGGGCATCGCCGGCACGGTCGACCTGCGCATGCTGCGCCCGCTCGACCAGGCACACCGCATCATCGCGGTCAGCGCCCGTGCGCAGATGAACGGCATCGACAAGCTCAATCCCGACGGCACGCGCTACGGCTATCGCGCATCGGCGACCTATGTCGACAAGTTCGCCAACGACACGCTCGGCATCGCGATCGGCGTGTCGGCGACGCAGACCCCGTCGCAGGACGAGCGCTACAATGCGTGGGGCTATAACGGCACCGGCACCGCGACCGACCCGTACGTCATCCAGGGCGCAAAGCCCTATGTCCAGTCGAACGAACTCAAGCGCTATGGCGGCGTCGCGACGATCGAGTGGCAGCCGTCCGACAGCTTCCACTCGACCTTCGATGCGCTGTATTCGCATTTCGAGGAAACGCAGCGCCTGCGCGGTATCGAGTTCCCGCTCGCGAGCAATGTCGGCACCGCGAATACCAATATCACGGGTGTCTCGGACGGGTTCGCCGACGAGATCACCTTCAGCAAGGTGCACGCGATCCAGCGCAACGACTATAACCAGCGCAAGGCCGAGAATTTCTCGTTCGGCTGGAACAACGACCTCAAGCTGACCGACAAGGTTCACCTCAACGTCGATGCCAGCTGGAGCCGCGCGACACGCACCGACTTCACACTCGAGACCTATACCGGCGCCGGCTATCAGGCGACCGGTCCGGACGACACGGTCAAGGTGTCGCAGAATTCGAACGGCACGTACAAGATCGTACCGACGCTCGATTACACCGACACCAATATCTTCAAGCTGACCGATCCGCAGGGCTGGGGCTATAACGGCACGCAGGCCGTGGTGCAGGCCGGCTTCCTGGGCAATCCCAACTTCAAGGACGACCTGAAGTCGCTCCGCGCAAGCCTGAACGGCGAGTTCGACGACAGCATCGTCAAGAGCTGGGAAGCGGGCGGCAACTATAGCCGCCGCGAGAAGACCAGCGCATACAAGTCGTATTTCCTGTGCCCGAAGGGCGCCGGCACCAACTGCACCGTCACCAGCGGCACGCCCACCTCGGCGGCGGTACCGGCGGAAGCAGTCATCGGCACCGTGCCGCTCGACTATCTCGGCGTACCGGCCGCGCTCGCGCTCGATCCGCTGTATCTCTACAACAACGTCTACACCAGTTCGTACGACAACCGGCCGGACTCGCTGGTCCGCGACAACACGGTGACCGAGAACATCTACACCGGCTATGCCAAGATCACGCTCGACGGCGATCTCGGCGGCAAGCCGTTGAAGGGATCGATCGGCGCGCAGGTCGTGCATAGCGACCAGCGTTCGGACGGCCAGATCGCCAGCGTCGTCGACGGCGTGGTGACGATCGCCCCCGCCTCGCAGAAGGTGACGTATACCAACGTCCTGCCATCGGCGACGATGTCGGTCGAGCTGATCCCGCTGGGCTTCGTCAAGGTCGGTGCTTCGCAGACGATGGTCCGCCCGCGCCTCGACCAGGAGCGCGTCACGCAGGCGGTCGGCATCAACGTCGCCAACATCCAGGCGAACAACACCAACCCGGGCCTCAACCCGGTGTTCACCTCGACCGGCGGCAACGTCAATCTGAAGCCCTATCAGTCGACCAACATCGATCTGTCGTTCGAGAAATACTTCGCGGGCGGCGGCTATGTCGCGTTGTCGGGCTACTTCAAGCACCTCACCGACTTCGTCGATCCGAACAACAGCTACGCGTATGATTTCAGTTCGCTGCTCGGCGCGCTGAGCCCGGCGCAGCAGGCGATCGTGATCGCGAACGGCTTGCAGACCGGGGTGGTCAGCGCGCCCGCCAATACCGGTCGCGGTACCGTGCTGGGCGTCGAGGGGACGTTCTCGCTACCGTTCAAGGCCCTGACATCGGCGCTCGACGGGTTCGGGATGTTCGTGTCGGCCAACTACACCGAGTCCGAGATCAAGTACGCGAACAACCCGATCGAGGCGATCACCCTGCCCGGCCTGTCGAAGCTGACCGGTAGCGGCACGGTCTATTTCGAGAAGGCCGGCTTCCAGGCGCGTGTGAACTATCGCTACCGCTCGTCCTTCCTGGCCGAAGTCGCGGGCATCTCGTCGACGCCGACCTATCGCACCGCGCGATCGGAAGGCATCCTGGATGCGCAGATCGGGTATGAGTTCCAGAGCGGTCCGCTCGCGAACTTCGCGATCCTGGCACAGGCTAAGAACCTGACCGACCGTCCGTTCGTGACCTACCAGAACGGCGATGCGCGCCAGGTGATCGATTACCAGCGCTATGGCCGCGATTATTACGTGGGCATCACCTACAAGTTCTGACCGGGCAAGTTCTGACCGGGCAAGTTCTGACCCGGACAAGTTCTGACCCGGACAAGTTCTGACCCGGGCCGCGGGGCGGTGGAAGCCGCCCCGCGATGCTCCGGAAGTCGGGGCGCATGACGGTTTGAAAACGGGACGCAAACGATGGCCGACCAACCCTTGCGCATAGCCATTGCCGGCGGCGGTACCGCCGGTTGGATGGCGGCGGCGACCTTCGCGCGGTTCCTGGAGACGGGCTACGAGATCGACCTGATCGAGTCCGACGACATCGGTACGGTCGGCGTCGGCGAGGCGACGATTCCGCAGATCCACCTGTTCAACGATGCGCTCGGGCTCGACGAGGATGCGTTCCTCCGCGCGACCGGCGGTACGTTCAAGCTCGGCATCGAGTTCGTCGACTGGTTCAAGCCGGGCCATCGTTACATGCACGCGTTCGGCGATGTCGGGCGCGACGTCGGCCTGCTGCCGTTCCACCAATATTGGCTGCGCGCACGGTCGCTCGGACTCGCCGGCGATCTTGGCGCCTATTCGCTCAACACGCACGCCGCGCTCGCCGAGCGGATGCAGCGCGGTCCTGCCCGCACGTCGCGCGTCCTGCCATCGATGCCCTACGCCTATCATTTCGATGCCGGGCTCTACGCGCGCTATCTGCGGCGCTATTCCGAGACGCGCGGCGTCAACCGGATCGAAGGCAAGATCGTCCGCGTGACGCGCGACGGCGAGAGTGGGGATGTCTCGGGCCTCGTACTGGAGAACGGCACGACCGTCGCCGCCGACCTCTATATCGATTGTACCGGGTTTCGCGGGCTGTTGATCGAAGAGGCGCTCGGCACGGGGTATGAGGACTGGACGCACTGGCTGCCATGCGACCGCGCGATCGCGGTGCCATCGGCGCGGAGCAAGGCGTTCACGCCGTACACGCGCTCGACCGCGCATGCGGCGGGCTGGCAGTGGCGGATCCCGTTGCAGCATCGCACCGGTAACGGCGTCGTCTTCTCCAGCGCGCATATGAGCGAGGACGAGGCGACCGCGACGTTGCTTAGCGGACTCGACACGCCGGCCATGGCCGATCCGCGGACGATCACGTTCCGCACCGGTCGCCGCAAGCAGATGTGGAACCGCAACGTCGTCGCGCTCGGGCTCGCTGCCGGGTTCATGGAACCGCTCGAATCGACCAGCATCCACCTGATCCAGTCGGCGATCGCGCGGCTGTTGAAGCTGTTGCCGGGGCGCGTCATCGCAGACGCCGATCGCAGCGAGTTCAACCGCCAGAGCGACTTCGAATACGAACGCATCCGCGACTTCATCATCCTCCACTACAAGGCGACGACGCGCGACGACCCGCCGTTCTGGCGCCAGTGCCGCGACATGGCGGTGCCCGACACGCTCGCCGCGAAGATCGAATTGTGGCGCGGCAGCGGGCACATCGTCCGCGAGCATGAGGAGCTGTTCACCGAAGTCGGTTGGCTCCAGGTGCTCGCCGGGCAAGGCATCGCGCCGCACGGCCATCATCCCCTGGCGGATGCGATATCGACCGCCGATCTGGCCGAGTTCATGGACACGATCGACAAGCTGAACGCACGCGAGGCGGGCCAGATGCAGGATCATGCCGCGTTCGTCGCCCAGCACTGCGCCGCCGCGGCGGGCCTGGCCGCATGACCCCCGACGCCGACACCCTTTTACGATCGAGACCGATGACCGCTTCCGAGACCCCGACGCCCTGGTGGAAGGGCGCCACGATCTACCAGATCTATCCGCGCAGTTTCGCCGACTCGAACGGCGACGGGATCGGCGACCTTGCCGGCATCACCGCGCATCTCGACTATGTCGCCGCGCTCGGTGTCGACGCGGTATGGTTGTCGCCGTTCTTCACCTCGCCGATGGCGGACTTCGGCTATGACGTGTCGGATTACCGCGACGTCGATCCGATCTTCGGCACGCTCGCCGATTTCGATGCACTGATCGCGCGCGCGCATGCGCTGGGCCTCAAGATCATCATCGATCAGGTCTATTCGCACACCTCGGAGGAGCATGACTGGTTCCGCCAGAGCCGCGCCTCGCGCAGCGGCGACAAGGCGGACTGGTATGTCTGGGCGGATGCCAAGCCCGACGGCACGCCGCCGTCGAACTGGCAGTCGGTGTTCGGCGGCCCGGCCTGGACCTGGGACGCCAGGCGCGGCCAATATTACATGCACAATTTCCTGAAGGATCAGCCGCAGCTCAACGGGCATAATCCCGCGGTGCAGGACGAGCTGATCGCGACGGCGCGGTTCTGGCTGGATCGCGGCGTCGACGGCTTCCGCCTTGATGCGATCAACTTCGCGATGCACGACCCGGCGCTGACCGACAATCCGCCGGCGCCCGCGACCAATCGCGCGCGCACCCGGTCGTTCGACTTCCAGATGAAGCTGCACAATCAGAGCCATCCGGACATCGTCGGCTTCATCGAGCGGATCCGCGCGCTGCTCGACGAATATGGCGCGGGGTTCACGGTCGCCGAAGTCGGCGGCGACGACAGCGACCGCGAAATGAAGCTGTTCACCGGCGGCAACGGTCGGCTGAACAGCGCCTACGGCTTCGACTTCCTGTACGCGGACCGGCTGACGCCCGAGCTGATCGTCGATGCGGTCGGCAACTGGCCCGATACGCCGGGGCTGGGCTGGCCGAGCTGGGCGTTCGAAAACCACGACGCACCGCGCGCGATCTCGCGCTGGACGACGCCCGACCAGCGCGACGCGTTCGCACGGATGAAGATCCTGCTGCTCATCGCACTGCGCGGTAACATCTTCCTGTACCAGGGCGAGGAGCTGGGTCTCACGCAGGTCGACATCGCCTTCGCCGACCTGCTCGACCCGGAGGCGATCGCGAATTGGCCGCTGACGCTGTCCCGCGACGGCGCCCGCACCCCAATGCCGTGGATCGGCGCGGCGCCGGATCTCGGGTTCGGCAGCACCCAGCCGTGGCTGCCGTTCGGCGAGGATCACCGCGCGATCGCGGTCGATGCGCAGGAAGCGGATGCGACGTCGCTGCTGCACTGGACGCGGTCGCTGATCGCGGCGCGGAAAGCGCATCCGGCGTTGCGGCTTGGGAGCCTGCGGATCGTGCACAGCGACGATGCGGTGATCGCATTCGAGCGGACAGCCGACGACGAGACGCTGCTCTGCGTATTCAATCTCGGCGACGAAGCGCGTGGCTGGCCGACCGGCATCGCCACCGACGGCGCCATGCTGTTCGCGACCGATGGCGCCGACACGACGACGCTGCCGCCGCTATCCGGGCTGGTCCTGCAGCGGTGATCGACGGGCGCGGCCAGCACATCGTCATCCTCGGCGGGGGCACCGCCGGGTGGATGACCGCGTGCCTGATCGCGCATCGCTGGCGCGACCGCGGCGTCCGCGTGACCTTGGTCGAAAGCCCGGAGATCGGCATCGTCGGCGTCGGCGAAGGATCGACGCCGCAGTTAAAGCATTTCTTCGACACGCTCGGCATCGCCGAAGCCGAGTGGATGCCGGCGTGTGACGCGACCTACAAGCTTGGGATCGGCTTCGAGGGCTGGTCCGACCGCGCCGGGTACGAGCAGTATTTCCACCCCTTCCCCACCGCGCTCGACGGCCACACCGCGCCGCAATTCTTCTACAACACGCGAGCTCGACGGACCGGTCGCGATGTCGCCGCGCACCCCGACCAGTTCCTGCTCCCCGCCCGTCTGGCCGCCGCCCACTGCGCGCCGCAGCCCGCCGCAAACTTCCCGTTCGAGGTCAGCTACGGCTATCACTTCGACGCGTACAAGGTCGGCGCCTTCCTCGCCGCACACGCGACCGAAACGCTGGGCGTCGTCCACGTCCAGCGCCGTATCGCCAGCGTTGAGCGTGCCTCGACCGGCGACATCACCGCGCTGATCGATACCGACGGCGAACGCATCGCCGGCAATATCTTCGTCGATGCCAGCGGGTTTCGCAGCACGATCTTCAGCGCGTTGGACATCCCCTTCGTCAGCTACGCCGACGCACTGTTCAACGACCGCGCAGTAGTCATGCCGACCGCGCATGCCCCCGACGCGTCGATCCCCAGCCAGACGCGCGCGACCGCGTTGTCGGCCGGCTGGACGTGGCACATCCCGCTGACCAGCCGAAACGGCAACGGCTACGTCTACTCCAGCCGCCACCTGACCGAAGCACAGGCCGAGGCCGAACTGCGCGCACACATCGGCGCCGACGCCGGCGAAGCGCGCCACCTCGAGATGCGCGTCGGCCGCGTCCGCGACAGCTGGTCGCACAACGCGCTCGCGGTCGGGCTGGCACAAGGCTTCCTCGAACCGCTCGAGGCGACCGCGTTGCACCTCGTCATTGCCACCGTCCAAGCGTTCCTCGACATGGTCGACCAGGATGGCGCGACCGACGCGGTCCGGGCCGCGTTCAATACGCGGATCGCCGCGCGCTACGACGGCGTCCGCGATTACATCGTCGCGCATTATCGGCTGAACCAGCGCCACGACGACCCGACCGGCTATTGGGCGGAAGCGCGCGGCATCGAATCCCTGTCCGACGACCTGAAGATGCTGATGTCGACCTGGTTCACCGGCGCCGACATGGTCGCGGCGATCGATCGCGCCGGGCTCGGCCGCTATTATTCGGCGATCAGCTGGCATTGCCTGTTCGCCGGCTACGGCACCTTCCCCAACGCTGCGCGGCTCATTCCGCCCGGCGCCGATATCGATCTCATCGACCTGCCCAAGATCGACGATTTCCTGACCCGTTGCGCATCGAATTTCGGGTCGCACGCCTCTCGCCTCCGCCACCTGGCGGACCACAAGGATACCGTATGAAACGCCTAGCCCTCCTGCTCGCCGCCACCGCTGGCGTGTGCAGTGTGCCCGTCCAGGCGCAGACGACCACGCTCGCCGCCCCCACGCTCACCCCGCGCAATGACGGCGTCGAGGTTCGTGCGGGCGCGACGACCATGCGGATCACCGCGATGACCGATGGCCTCGTCCGCGTGCGCGTCGCCAAGAACGGCGCGTTCGCGGAGGATGCGAGCTGGGCGGTGACGGCGGCGACCCGCAAGCAGACCGCCAAGGTGAACGCAGCCCCCGACGGCTTCGCCACCACCAGCGTTCGCGTACGGATCGGTGCCGGCGGCGCGATCACCTTCGAGACGCTCGACGGCAAGATCATCTCCGCCGACGCCGCTCCGGTCGCGACCGACGGCAAGGCGTTCACGATCACGAAGACGCTGCCGATCGCCCAGCATTTCTACGGCTTGGGCGACAAGACGCAGGGCCTTGATCGGCGCGGCCACGGCTTCGTCGACTGGAACACCGACGCGTTCGGGTTCAGCAGCGCCGACGATCCAATCTACAAATCGATACCCTTCTTCATCGGCACCGGCGGTGCGGGCGGCAGCTACGGCATCCTGCTCGACAACACGTATCGCACGTGGTTCGACTTCGGTCACCGCGATGCCGAGACGCTCTCGTTCGGGGGCCCCGACGGGCCGATCGACTATTATTTCATCGCCGGTCCATCGATGGCGGAGGTCACGCGACGCTATGCCGACCTGACTGGCCACGCTCCGCTCGCGCCGAAATGGGCGCTCGGTTACCAGCAGTCGCGCTATAGCTATGGCAGCGCCGACGAGGTCCGCCAGATCGCCGCGCGCCTGCGCAGCGACCGCGTGCCGACCGACGTGATCTGGCTCGACATCGGCTATCAGGATCGCAACCGCCCCTTCACCACCGACGTCAAGACCTTCCCGGACCTGCCCAAGCTCGCCACCGAGATGAAGGCGGACGGGATCAAGCTGGTCGCGATCACCGATCTCCACATCGCCGCGGTCGAGCAGCGCTATGCGCCGTACCAGAGCGGCATGAAGGCCGACGCGTTCATCAAGAATGCCGACGGCAGCCCCTATGTCGCGCCGGTCTGGCCCGGCCCGTCGGTGTTCCCCGACTTCACCAAGACCGCGGCGCGGACGTGGTGGGGACAGCAGTACAAGGGGTTCCTCGACGCCGGGATCGCAGGGTTCTGGAACGACATGAACGAGCCGGCGATCTTCGAGACGCCGACCAAGACGATGCCGCTCGACACGCGCCACCGCATCGACAGCGAAGATTTCGCCGCGCGGATCACCGATCACCGCGAGGCGCACAACGTCTACGGCATGCAGAATACGCGCGCCACGTTCGATGGCCTGCTCAAGCTGCGTCCCGACGAACGCCCGTTCGTGATGACGCGCGCGAGCTATGCCGGCGGTCAGCGTTATGCGGTCACCTGGACCGGCGACAACAGCGCGACCTGGGATCACCTCAAGCTGTCGGTGCAGCAGATCATCAACCTCGGCCTGTCGGGCTTCGGCTACAGCGCCGCCGACGTCAGCGGATTTGCCGGTGGCCCAAGCCCCGATCTGCTCACGCGGTGGACCGAGATCGGCGCGTTCACGCCGGTGTTCCGCAACCATTCGGCGACCGGCACCCCCCGCGTCGAGCCCTGGGTCGATGGCCCCGACCACCTCGCGATCCGCCGCCGCTTCATCGAGGAGCGCTACCGGTTGATGCCGTATTTCTACGCTCTGGCGGACCAGAACGCGCGGTTCGGCGATCCGATCATGCGCCCGGTATTCTACGATTACCCCGCCGCCGCGACCGCGTCGTGCGACCAGTCGATGGCGTTCACGCTCGGCAAGTCGCTGCTGATCGCACCACCGCCCAAGCCCGAGTCGCCGCAGACCTACGACGTCTGCCTTCCCGCAGGCGGCTGGTATGATTACTGGACCGGCCAGCGCGTCGGCACGCCCGAGCCCGCCGCCGCCGGCCCGATCCAGTCGGCGACCCAAGCGGTACCGACCGCGCGCACGCTCGGCGACCGCGTGACCGAAACGCCGCGGCTCGATCACCTGCCCGTGTTCGTCCGCGCCGGCACGATCCTGCCCCGCCAGCCGCTGGTCCAGAGCACCAGCGAAACCCCGAACGGTCCGCTCCGGCTCGACGTCTATCCCGGCGCGGATTGCATGGGGACGCTCTACGAGGACGACGGCCGCACGCTCGCGTACACCCGCCGCGGCTACTTTCGCCAGACGGTGCGCTGCACGATCACGCCCACCGGCCTGTCGATCGACTTCGCCAAGCCCGAAGGCGGATTCAAACCGTGGTGGACATCGATCGCCGTCACCGTCCACAACTGGACCGGGAGCGGCACCGCCATGGCGAAGGGCAAACGCCTGAACCTGATTGGTGACACCCAAGCGCTGACCGCGACCGTGACCGTTCCCGCGCAATCCGGTGCCACCACGATCGCGATCGACGGGCGCCCAGCGCGCACCAACTGATCGCGGAGCCGCCCCGCGCGTAGCGGAGTGTTGCTTAGCGGACATCCCACGACCATCCCGCGCGCACCGACGTGCGAGGGATGGTCACGGCTGCCGTTCGTGGAAGCGCAGCAGAGCCTCGGCGCGTTCGGTGTACCGCCACCCCCCATAGCGACGCGGCTCTAGCCCCCTTGCCGGCACTAGAAATCTTGGTAGCGCCTTCGGAACGCATTTACCCTTACGGAAGAGCCAAGTATTCCTGGCACTGACGGTCAAATATAAGTTTACAAAAAATCTTTTCGATACTGATAATTGTTCGCCTTGATCTCGCACACATCTGCTAAAGACCATTAATACCAAGTGTGACGCCGTCGAACCGGATGTCAGACAGATACTCTGGTTTTTAGAGACACCGCGACATCGATACGACGCTCTCCAAGTTTCTCGACGGGCTTTCGCTCGGGGTCTCGCTCGCCGAAGACGACCGGAATCACGTGCTAAATCTGCCATTTACGCGAAAGACATTCATGGCGTCGGGATATCTCGTACGCCAGGGTGACCGGTGTGATACCGTTTCGGTACTATTGGATGGCTATTGTTACGGCCAAAAGGACGATGGCGAGGGAAACTGCCAGATCGTTTCGCTTGCAATACCCAATGATGTTATCGGCCTCGAGCATTTATACTTGCAGACGACCGATCACAACGTGCGCGCGCTCACGACGGTAGACGTCGCCATGATACCTTTGTCGGCGGTGCAGCAACTCTCCGCGAGCCGGCCGGCGGTTGCCCACGCGCTTGGTATTCATCACGCGATAAATCATGCGATCGCCCGCGAATGGATCGTCAACATCGGCGCCAGAGACGGTTTGCGCCGCGTCGCGCATTTTCTGTGCGAGTTTGCGGTCCGTTGCGACGCCTGGCGGAGCGATACCGCCGCCGGCTATGAGCTGCCGATGTCGCAAGAACAGATCGGCCAGGCGACGGGACTGACCGCGGTTCACGTCAACCGAATGCTGAAGACGCTTCACGCCGCCGGCCTGATCGAGCGCAGCTGGCGCAACGTCGTGTTCTCGAACTGGGAAGGGCTGCGCGACGTCGCCTGCTTCTCGTCGGATTATCTGCATCCAGGCCGACAGGTGCCCGCTCCCGGCTACCGAACGGTCTAGTCCGCCTGATGTCGGCGCGGCAGTCGCCGCTCCGCTAACATAGGCTCCAGCTCCAGCCGTTCTCGACGATCGAACTACAGTGATCTGACCGAATCGATAGATTCGGCGCAGTGAAACCCGCGTTCGATCCTGAGTCACGTCGCGGCTTGGACGCGAAATAGTGTTATCTAAATCTTAATAGACGGTCATAATTACAGTCTTGCGCAGCCAGACCGATCGGCAAACCGTCTAAAGCGGCCCAAATTGTACGTTTTACACTAACATCTCAAGATAATAGCTTGATTTTTATTTGGCGGACTTACATAGGTTAAGCAGACTTAGCGATCATACCGTGCGATCCTCGCGACCGGTCGACCGCTTAAGATACAATGCCCTGACCATTTGGTTTTTGATGGCAGCGAGGTTCGACGCAGATCGATCCGCTGCCATCCGCTAAGGCTTCGTCCTCGCTTCGGGCGCTCTACCCCCTTCGAACGGCTCCCGCTGCTGCGGATGGGAGATCCGTGCCTTCCATCCGCGGTGACGATCGAGGTGTTCATGTACAAGTCGACCCTATGGGCGGCCGCGCTTGCGGCTGTGAGCCCGGCTGCCTTGCTGGTTTCCGCACAATCCGCGCAGGCGCAGGTTCCCGTCGGCGCCGGTGGACAGCTCCAGCAGATCCCGCCGACTCCGCTGAACGAGACTCCCGCGCCCGATTTCGGGTTCGAGCGCAAGACGCCCGTCGTGGTCGCCGCAACCGGTGGCCCGAAGACGCTCGTCCGGTCGCTCCGCGTGACCGGTGCGACGCTGTTCCCCGAGGCCGACCTGATCGCCGCAACCGAGTTCGTCCCCAACAGCGAGCTCGACCTGTCGGACCTGAAGACCCTCGCCGCGCGGATCACCGCCTATTACACCAGCCGCGGCTATTTCGTCGCGAACGCCTATCTCCCCGAGCAGGACGTGCAGAGCGGCGCGGTCACGATCGCGGTGATCGAAGGGCGCTTCGGCGCGGTCGGCGTCAAGAACGAGTCGCGGCTTTCTGATGGCGTCGCGAACGGTATCCTCGCCGGGCTCGACGTCGGCGATCCGGTCGCGGTCGCCCCGCTCGAACGGCGCCTGCTGATGTTGTCGGACCTTCCCGGCGTGCGCGTGAAGTCGACGCTGAGCCCCGGCACCGCGGTCGGCACGTCGGACCTGCTGGTCGACATCACCCCCGGCCAAAGCATCACCGGCAGCGTCGAGGCCGACAATGCCGGCAACCGCTACACCGGCGCCTACCGCGTCGGCGGTTCGGTCAACTGGAACAACCCGACCGGTTCCGGCGACGTGCTGAGCCTGCGTGCGCTGACCTCGTTTTCCGGGCTCGCTTATGGCCGCGCGTCCTACCAGGCGCCGATCGGGCAGGTCACGCTGGGCGTCGCGTTCGCGCATCTCGAATATTCGCTCGGCAAGGAATTCGACAGCCTCGACGGCAGCGGTAACGCCGACGTGGCCAGCGTCTATGCGAGCTATCCGCTGATCCGCTCGCGCGACAACAATCTGTACGTGACCATCGGCGGCGATGCGAAATGGTTCGAGGACAAGATCGGGATCGTCGACACCACCAGCTATCGCCGCGCGCAGGTGATTACCGCTGGGCTCAGCGGCGACGAGCACGACACCTTGCTCGGGGGCGGCTGGAGCGCGTATTCGCTCAGCTATTCGGTCGGCAATCTCGACATTCGCGGTGCGTACGAGCGCTCGGTCGATGCGCTGACCGCGCGCACCGACGGTAGCTATGGGAAGCTGCAGTTCAGCTTCGCGCGGTTGCAGACGATCGCCGGGCCGCTGTCGCTGTTCGCCTCCGCCCGCGGGCAGATCGCGTTCAGCAACCTCGACATCTCCGAGCGTATGGAACTGGGCGGCGCCTACGCCGTCCGCGCCTATCCCGAGGGCGAGGCGTATGGCGACCAGGGCTATGTCGCGACAGCCGAGGCGCGGCTGGCACTGCCGCAGGTCATACCGGGCGCGCTCCAGTTGTTCGGGTTCGTCGACGTCGGCGAGGTCGATTACGTCAAGCACCCGTATTTCACCGGATCGAACCACGCCAAGCGCAGCGCCTATGGCGCCGGGCTGAGCTGGGCAGGACCGTACGGTATCGCCGCCAAGGCGACCTATGCGCGCAAACTCGGCGACGCGGATGCGACGTCGGCCCCCGACAAGTCGGGCCGCGCCTGGTTCCAGGTTTCGAAGACCTTCTGACCGCGCACGCACCCCCGAATTTTGCGGCCATCCGCCGCCACCAAGGATACCGCCCATGACCCCCATTCCCTCTTCGCTCAGAAACACCAGCCGCCCCGCCCCATCGGTCACGCGCACACGACGTGGCGGCCTGTTCGGCACGACCGGGCTCGCGCGGTTCGCCTGGCTGATCGGGTTCAGCCTTGCGGGCACGCTGGCGGCGCGCCCGGTCGAGGCGCAGACGCTGCCGACCGGGGGCGAAGTCGTCGCGGGTCAGGCGAGCATCGCGACCGGCAGCAAGTCGGTGACCGTGACGCAGACCAGCGACCGGACGGCGATCAACTGGCAGTCCTTCTCGATCGGCAAGGGCAAGAGCGTCGTCTTCGACCAGCCGACCAGCAGTTCGGTCGCGCTGAACCGCGTGCTCGGCACCGATCCTTCGGTGATCCTCGGCAATCTGTCGGCGAACGGGAAGGTGTTCCTGGTCAACGCGAATGGCATCCTGTTCGGCCAGACCGCCAATGTTAACGTCGGCGGGCTGGTGGCGTCGACGCTGAACATCTCCGACTCCGATTTCCTCGCGGGCAAGAACAGTTTCGCGGGGACAAGCGGCGCGAGCGTCCAGAACGACGGCACGATCACCGCGAAGAACGGCTATGTCGCGCTGCTCGGCGCGAACGTCGGTAACGGCGGGACGATCAAGGCGAACTTCGGCACCGTCGTGCTCGCGGGCGGCGAGGCGATCACGCTCGACGTCGCAGGCGACGGGCTGCTCAACGTCGCGGTCGACAAGGGTGCGGTCGGCGCGATGGTCCGCAACGGTGGCCTGATCCGCGCGGACGGCGGCAAGGTCGTGATGACCGCGCAGGGTGCGGGCGACCTGCTCCACACCGCGGTCAACAACATCGGTGTCGTCGAGGCACGCACGCTGCAGAACCGCGGCGGCACCATTCTCCTGCTCGGCGACATGAAGAGCGGCACCGTCAGCCTCGCCGGCACGCTCGACGCGAGCGCACCGGTCGGCGGCAATGGCGGCTTCATCGAGACGTCGGCGGCGACCGTCAACGTGGCGGACAGCGCCAAGGTCTCGACCTACGCACCGGGCGGCCTGACCGGCACATGGCTGATCGATCCGCAGGATTACGTGATCGGCGCAGGCGGCAACATCTCGGGCGCGACGCTGTCGGCGCAGCTGGTGACGACCAGCATCACGATCAGCACGATCCCCGCAGCGGGCGACACGACCACCGGCAATGGCGACATCTTCGTCAACGATGCGGTTGCCTGGACCGCCTCGGGTGTGCCGACGACGCTGACGATGAACGCGTTTCGCGACGTCAACATCAACGCGCCGATCACCGCGACCAACGGCAACATCGTCGCGTGCTGCGGCCGCGACGTGAACGTCAACGCGGACCTGACCACGACCAACGGCAGCATCCTGCTGAACGCCGGGCGCAACGTGCAGGTATTCCACGCGATCACCACGACCGACGGCAACATCGCCTTGTGCGCCGGCCACGACGTGATGATCGACGCGGCGGTGACGCTGACTCGCGGCACGACGATCCCCGCGCAGAGCCTCGGTCTGCCAGTCGGCCTCACGCTGATCGCAGGATCGGACGGCACTGGGCCGGGCGTCAACGGCGGCACGATCGTGTTCTCCGCGCTGTCGCCGCCGACCACCGTCACCGCGGCGCCGGTGTCGATCAACTACAACCCGGTCTCGTATACTACGCCGACCGACTTCTCGACCGAGTTCGTGCTGACCGAGGGCGCGGCGATCACCCAGCGCATGCTGTTGTTCCCGACCGCGCAGAAGGTCGCCGACGGCACCAATGCGGCGGTGCTGAGCGGGTTCAACACCAACGGCACGTCGGGGACGCCGACCGGCGTATCGCTCGTCGCCGGGCCCGATGCGACCGCCACGTTCGACAGCACCGATGCGGGGACCGGGATCGGGGTGAGCTTTAGCGGCTACACACTGACCGGCGCGAACGCGGACCAGTATGCGCTGGCGAGCTCGTGCTGCGTTGCCGGATTCCGGACGACCGGGACGATTACGGCTGCAGCACCGGCGCCTGCTCCAGCACCAGCGCCTGCTCCGGCACCAGCGCCCGCTCCAGCACCGGCGCCTGCTCCGGCACCAGCGCCCGCTCCAGCACCGGCGCCTGCTCCGGCACCGGCGCCTGCTCCGGCACCAGCGCCCGCTCCAGCACCGGCGCCTGCTCCAGCACCGGCGCCCGCTCCAGCACCTGCGCCCGCTCCAGCACCGGCGCCTGCTCCGGCACCAGCGCCCGCTCCTGCACCGGCGCCCGCTCCAGCACCGGCGCCCGCTCCAGCACCGGCGCCGGCGCCCGCTCCAGCTCCAGCGCCCGCCCCGGCACCAGCGCCCGCTCCAGCTCCGGCACCCGCGCCGGCGCCAGCTCCAGCTCCAGCGCCTGCTCCAGCGCCGTCACCAGCACCGGCTCCCGCCCCAACCCCAACGCCAACCCCGCCAGTCGTGGTCACCCCGACACCGGTGCCAAACCTGCCGACCGCGACTCGCCCGATCCTGGACGTTCCGCCCGTGATGGTCCGCGTGCCGTCGCCGCCGCCGATCGAGGTCGTCGAGGGTGGCGTGAGTTTCCCGCCGCCCATCCGTCCGGGAACGGTCATCGTCGAGACCCCCGGCACGCCGCAAACCGTGCTGCCCGTCGTCGAGACTCCCGTGACTCCGCAGGCCGTGCAGCCGACGCCCGGTCGTCCCTTCGTGCAACCGACCCCGCCGAATACGCCGGCCGTCCCCGACTATCCGCGCAAGCAGGCGCGTCATTAAGATGATCGGTCGGGATGCTCTCCAGAGCGGCTGGTGCGTAACGCTTATGGCGGGACTCATGGGGCTTGCGGCGACATCCCAGGGTGTGGCGCAACCAGTATCGGCCGAAAGTATCGGGCGGTTCGGGACCGAGGCGGTGTCGAACGATGCGCGGGACACCGCGAACTGGGTTGCCGCATCGCATGACAACCAGAACTTGCCGTTCATCGTCATCGACAAGGTGAACGCCGTCGTGTTCGCGTTCGACGCCGCCGGTGGATTGCGCGGCACGGCGCCGGCCTTGCTCGGCATGGCACGCGGCGATGCGAGCGTACCCGGCATCGGCCAGCGCAAGCTCGCGACGATCACGCCGGCCGAACGCACCACCCCTGCGGGCCGGTTCAAGGCCTCGCTCGGTCGCGATTTCGAGCAGGATATCCTGTGGATCGACTATGACGCCGCGCTGTCGATGCACCGCGTGATCGTCGGCCGCCGGATCGACAACCGTGCCGGTCGACTCGCATCGCCGACACCCAGCGACAACCGGATCTCGTATGGCTGCGTCAACGTACCCGCCAAATTCTACGACGACGTGGTCAAGCCCTTGTTCACCGGCACCGTCGGCATCGTCTACATCCTGCCCGAGACCAAGCCACTCCGCAGCGTCTTCGCCGTGCCGGTCGCGGCGGGGGGCTAGCGCATCGTGATCCTCCACACGTCGGAGAGGATCACGACGATCCCGCTAGCGGGTCGCTACGTTACTGGCACCAGGGCCGCTCGCGATACCATTTGGTCAGCACGTATTTGACGCCCTGCTCGACCGGCATACCCTGATGCAGCGATCCGGGATTCGGCCTGCCCAGCGCATCCATGTTGTTCCAGATCACCAGATTGCCGGCCTTCGGTGCGATCACCACGCCAGCGGTCGGAAAGTTCGTCCGCCCGCCCAGTGCCGGCTCGTTGAGAAACGTCATTGCCGACCATGTCCGCTGTCCGCCGATCGGCACCTGGTTCCGCCAGTAATGCTGGCCAGTATCGAAGAAGTCATGATGCGGTTTGAACTCTTGTCCGACCGCATAGCGCTGACCCTGTAAGGCTTCGCCAAATATTGGCTCGATCCCGGTGACATCGTCGAGTCTATTCTCGACCACCGTCACCGCATCGGGTCCAGGATAAAGATAACAGGTTTCGCTGGTCCGATACGACGGCACCGGATCATCGGAGACGACGGGCGACGGTACACGCTCGGCATCGATGAGCCGAATCAGCGCCTGGCATTCCTCGACCGTGATGAAATTTCGGACGACGTAGAGTTCGACGCCATTGGCCGGGATCCGGACAGCACCGGGATAATGCGCGATCCGTTCCCGAACACGCGCCGCAGAATCGGAGCGGGCCAATGCTTCCATGTGCCCATCGCGTAGATCAAGTGCTGACAATGGTGCGGAAATCAGCGAAGTGTTATGGGAGTCATCTGTTGGCCAAGCGCCAGTATCTAAAAATTCAGACATGTTTCGATCGCTTTAATCATCCACCCTTTACTGGGCCGATATCAATATTCTTAATCTAGGTTTATATTTTAATTGATGCATCTTTAGCAGCTAACATACGTTTATCAAGTACGACCAACACAGGTTTGGCTCGGTTCGGCGATTTATCGCTACCACCCCGCCACGATGGATGCGCTAAGTCGCACCAAGCCAAAGAGTTCGGGAACATCCCATGCGTCGCTGCCGGCGACGACACGGATGACGCGATTTGACCGACATCGGCGGAGACAGGGCATGAAGCCGTTCACGAAAAGTCTGTTCCCATTCGGACGCAAACCTCCGCTCGGCAATGCTTTGGCCGATCAGGTTCCGACTATCCCGGTGTTTTCCTTAGAAGTCTTGCCTGTCCGCCCGAAACGACGGCGAACAGTCTTGCCGGAAACCGCGGTCATGAGAGGGCTTTGCTACGCAGCATTGCCGTCGGCGATGATCTGGGGCGGCATCATCTACCTGTATTTCGGGTAGCCGCGCAGGCCGGCGACATCCGGCTCTCCCCTGACTGAAACGCGAACGCGCTTCGCGCACCACTCTTTATCGTCCTCGCGCTTCGCGGGGCCAGGATACCCATGTTCAAAAACATTCTCGCAGGCGCTGCGGCGTCGTTGCTGGCGCTTGTCCCGCAACCCGCCCCCGCGCAGCGTCTCATCCTGCCCGGTGCGTTGTTGCTCGCGGGCTATCGCGCCACCTGTGGCCCGGTCGACACGATGATCCAGCCGATCGACGACATTGCCGCCGCCTATAAGGGACGGATCATCCTGCATCCGCGCGTTCTCAACCTTCCGCGTGCACAGCAACTCTTCTGGTACACGCACGAATGTGCTCACCAGATCTTTGGTCCGGGCGAAGCCGCCGCCGATTGCTGGGCAGTGCAGCAGGGCCGGATCCAGGGCTGGCTGTCGCCGGACGAACTAGCCAAACTGGGCGCGACGATGCGCGACTTTCCCGGCGACGCGACCCACATGGATGGTCGCGGCCGACTGATCGGCATGCAGAAATGCTATGCTCGCTGACGATTGCCGCATCAGGCGCCCGGTGCGTATCGCCGCGCGGCCCGATAGAGTCCGACCCGCGTCCAGCACGGTCGACGGGATTTGCAGTCCAATCGATGGCCATTGCGCAACCCGGATTGCCAAAGCGACGTTATAGACCCCACGCATGATCAAGGTCGCCAGCTACAATATCCATAAGGGCATCGGGCTCGACCGTCGGCGCAATCCCGAACGCGTGGTCGAAGTGTTGCGCGAGATCGACGCCGACGTGATCGCGCTGCAGGAGGCGGATCGCCGCTTCGGCGCGAAGGCCTGCGTGTTGCCGCATCACCTGCTCGAGGAGCACAGCGACTGGAAGCCGGTCGATTTTGGCCTTCGCGCGCTCAGCATGGGATGGCATGGCAACGTCATCCTTGTGCGGAAATCGGCGCGCGTCATTGCCAGCGAACCGCTGCATCTGCCGGCCCTTGAGCCGCGCGGCGCGGTAATGGCCGACGTGCAACTCGCCGGCGGAACGATCCGCGTGCTCGGCATGCATCTCGATCTGTCGGGGCTTTGGCGGCGCAAGCAGGCAGCGGCGATCATGAACCATGTCGATACCTGCGCGCATCGGCATCCGACGGTGATGATGGGCGATCTCAACGAGTGGAGCGCGGGCGCCGGATGCCTGCGCGACTTTGGGCGCGACTATGCGTTTGCCGAGACCGGCGCGAGTTTCCATTCGCGGCGCGCGATCGCGCGGCTCGACCGGATCATGGTCTCGCGCGAACTCAAAGTCGTGGAATGCGGCGTGCATGCCAGCCCGGCGGCGCGGAAGGCATCGGATCACCTGCCGATCTGGGCTATGCTCGAACCCAGGGCAACGGCTCCATAATCGATACCGAGGATGTAGAATGCGCGAGAAGGAACTGCGACTGGCGCTCGTCTGCTATGGCGGGATCAGCCTGGCGGTCTACATGCATGGCATCACCAAGGAGATCTGGCGTCTGGTTTGCGCTAGCCGGGCATTCCATGACGGCGAGGCGCCGAAGGGTGGTAGCCAGGGTGTGTATCACGCGCTGCTCCAGGAGATCGAGGATCACGCATCGATCCGGGTGCGCGTGCTCGCCGACATTATCGCCGGCGCGAGTGCGGGCGGGATCAACGGCATCTTCCTCGCGCAGGCGATCGCGACCGGACAGAGCCTCGATCCGCTGACCGACCTGTGGATGACGTCGGCCGATGTCGAGGCGCTGATCGATACCGAGGCGGCGCCGAAGTCGCGCTTCTCGAAAGCATGGGCGATGCCGCTCGCGTGGATGGCGGCGGGACGGAGCACGGACAAGGTCGAAGCGCTCGACGAGCCGACCCGCGAGGAGGTGCGGACCAAGCTGTCGCATTTCATCCGGTCGCGCTGGTTCGAACCGCCGTTCGGGGGGAAGACCTTCACCAACCTGCTGCTCGATGCATTCGACGCGATGGGCGCGAGCGAGCGCGGACCTCGGCTGTTGCCACCCGGCCAGCCGCTCGACCTGTTCGTGACGGTCACCGATTTCTCGGGGCATCCCGAGCGGTTGCAGCTCAATTCGCCCGCAGAGGTGGTCGAGACCGAGCACCGGCTGGTGGTCGACTTCACCGATCATGGCGGTGCGACCGAGACACTTGCGCCGCGCGCGGAACTGGCATTTGCGGCGCGCGCGACATCAAGCTTTCCAGGGGCTTTTCCGCCGTTCACGGTCGCCGAACTCGACGGCGTGCTGAAGCAGCGAAAGATCGCATGGCCGGAACGCAGCAACTTCCTCGCGCGCGTGCTGCCACGGCATACCGCAGCCAACGCAGCCGAGAGTGCGGTGCTGATCGACGGATCGGTGCTCGCCAATGCACCGTTCCGCCCGGCGCTCGATGCGCTTAAGCAACGCCCTGCGCGGCGCCAGATCGACCGACGCTTTATCTATATCGACCCCTCCCCCGGCATCAAACTGCGGCTCAATCGCGGTGAAGGTACGCCCGGCTTCTTCCAGACGATCATCGGCGCGATCAGCGATATTCCGCGCCAGCAACCGATCCGCGACAATCTGGAGGCGATCGCCGAGCGCTCGGCACGGATCGACCGGATGCGCGGGATCGTCACCGCAATCCGGCCCGAGGTCGAGGCGGACGTCGAATCGCTGTTCGGCCACACGCTGTTCCTCGACCGACCGACCGCGCCGAGGCTGATCGCATGGCGGCGGCGCGCGCAGAAGGCGGCGGCGGCGAGTTCGGGCTATGGCTTCGTCGCCTATGGGCATCTGAAACGCAGCGCGGTGATCGAGGCGCTGGCGGGGCTGCTGTACGAGGCCGGACGGCATCACAGCCCGCGGCGGCTGACGCAAATTCGTGCCGCGATCGTCGCGCAGGTCGCGGCGACGGGCGCGGACCAGCTTGGCGCGGGCTTTGCGAACGGCGCAAGTCCCGCCTCGATCGCATTCCTGCGGACCTTCGACATCGGCTTTCGTATCCGCCGGCTCCGGCTGATGGCGCGGCGCCTGTCGGAGGTCGAGACCGCCGCCGACGAGCCCGAACTCGCGCCGATGCGCGACGCGATCTACGAATCGCTGTCGCCGTATCTCGATCGGTTGCGCGGCGAGATGCATGCCGGGATGCACGACGCCGTGCGCGCGATGAAAGGCGATGCGACCGGTGTCCTGGAGACGCTCGGGCGGACGTTCGATCTGGAGCGGCTCGATGCGGAGACCGACCAGCGGCTGGCGGAGGCGTTCGCCGCGCTCGCCAAGCCCGCACGGCGGACGTTGCTGCTCGCCTATCTGGGCTTTCCGTATTTCGACACCGCGACGCTGCCGCTGTTGCAGGGCGAGGGGCTCGACGAATTCGATCCGATCAAGGTCGACCGGATCGCGCCCGACGATGCGACCGCCATCCGCTCGGGCGGCGCCGAGGCGACGTTGAAGGGGATCCAGTTCGGCACGTTCGGTGCATTCTTCAGCCGTGCCTACCGCGAGAACGACTATCTCTGGGGGCGGCTGCACGGGTCGGAGCGGATGATCGACATCACGGTCTCGACCTTGCCGCAGACGGTGCGGATGAAGCCGGGCCGGGTCGCGGCGATCAAGCGGGCGGCGTTCCTTGCGATCCTCGACGAGGAGGAACCGCGGCTGACCGCGATCCTGCCGCTGATCGCGCAGTTGCGGACGGAAATCGGCTAAAGCTGGCCAAACGCGCGATCTGGCGGTAGCTCTGGGCCACTCGCCGCTTCGGCTGCGGGCGAAGACATAGAGGTGGCCGCATGCAGTTCCTGAAAATCCTGTTCTGGTGCCTGCTGGCGTTCGTCGCCGCGGTGTTCACCATAAGCAACTGGAACGCCGTCCAGATTCAGCTCTGGGGCGGGCTGATCGCGGACGTGAACCTGCCGCTGCTGCTGTTCGTCACCTTCCTGATCGGGTTCGTGCCGACCATGATCTACAATCACGCGATCCGGTGGCGCCTGCGTCAGCGCCTGTCGACCTGCGAGCGCGAACTGCTCGAACTGCGCACGCCGCGGCCCGAGCCGGTGGCGTTCGTGCCCGCCGAAACGCCGGTAACGATCGCGCCGCTCGGCGCGCCGACCGCAGTCCCGCCGGGCGTCGCGTAATGAGCAACCGCATCTACGTCGCGCTCGACACGCCCGATCTGGCGCGCGCGAAGGCACTCGCGGCGCGCGTCCGCCATCATGTCGGCGGGATCAAGCTCGGGCTCGAATTCTTCTCCGCGCACGGCCAGTCCGGCGTGCATGCGATGGCGGAATTCGGCCTGCCGATCTTCCTCGATCTCAAGCTGCACGATATTCCGAACACCGTCGCCAAGGCGGTGCAGGCGCTCGGCCCGCTCGAACCCGCGATCCTGACGGTGCATGCGAGCGGCGGCCGGGCGATGCTCGAGGACGCCAAGGCAGCCGCGCCGATCGGCACGAAGGTGATCGCGGTGACGATGCTCACCAGCCTCGACGCTGCCGATCTCGCCGCCACCGGCATTACCGGCAGCGCGCACGACCAGGTCACGCGCCTGACCGAACTTGCGAGTGAATCCGGTGTCGACGGCATCGTCTGCTCAGGCGCGGAGGTTGCTGCGGCGAAGGCAATCTGGCCCAAGGGGTTCTTCGTGGTCCCCGGTGTCCGCCTGCCCGACGGCCAGATCGGCGACCAGAAGCGCGTCGTCACGCCGCGCCAGGCGCTTGATGCTGGGGCTTCCATCCTTGTGGTGGGCCGTCCGATCACGCAAGCAGAAGACCCCGACACCGCCGCCCGCGCGATCGGCGCGACGCTCTGATCCCTCTCCCATCGGGAGAAGGGTTTTAGGAACCAGCATGACCACCGCCAAGATCTGCGGCCTTTCCAACCCCGCGACGCTCGACGCTGCGATCAAGCACGGCGCGAGCCATGTCGGGTTCGTGTTCTTCCCCGCGTCGCCACGCCACGTGACGTTCGCGAAAGCCGCCGAACTCGCGGCGCGCGTACCCGATCACGTCGCGAAGGTCGGCGTGTTCGTCGATCCCGAGGACGAGATGCTCGAACAGGCGGTCGCATCGGCCGCGCTCGACGTGCTGCAACTCCACAAGGTGACGCCCGCGCGGGCCGCCGCGATCCGCGCGAAGTTCAGAATCGAGACGTGGGTCGCCGTTGCGGTGCGCACGCGAGGCGATCTGGATGCGGCGCATGGCTTTACCGGAGTCGCCGACCGGATACTCTATGACGCCAAGACCCCGGACTCGGCCGCATTGCCGGGCGGGATGGGCTTGCGGTTCGACTGGGACCTGCTCGACGGGTTCAGACATCCGCTGCCCTGGGCGCTATCGGGAGGACTCGATCCGGCAAATGTCGCGGAGGCAATCCGCCGCACCGGCGCCGAACTCGTCGACGTGTCGTCGGGGGTCGAAAGCGAGCCCGGTATCAAGGACGAAACCAGGATCGCGTCGTTCCTCGCGGCTGCGCACACCTAAATTGTTCACCCGCGAAGGCGGGTGCCCAGACTGGATCCCCGCCCTCGCGGGGATACACGTCTCGCGGATAGAAGGGCTTGGCGCACCGTACCGAGGTGCTAAAGCGCTCTGCATGAACGCTCCAACCCTCGCCCCCAACTCCTACCGCGCCCAGCCCGACGAGCGCGGCCATTTCGGTGATTTCGGCGGCCGCTATGTCGCCGAGACGCTGATGCCGCTCGTCCTCGAACTCGACGAGGCGTACCGCGCCGCCAAGGCCGACCCCGCCTTCAAGGCGCAGTTCGACGATTTGCTCGAACATTATGTCGGTCGCCCAAGCCCGCTCTATTACGCCGAGCGCCTGACCGAGGCGCTCCGCGAGTCCGCTCCGGAAGGCATGGGAGCCCAAGTGTGGTTCAAGCGCGACGAGCTCAATCACACCGGCGCGCACAAGATCAACAACTGCATCGGCCAGATCCTGCTCGCCATGCGCATGGGCAAGACGCGGATCATCGCCGAGACCGGTGCGGGCCAGCACGGCGTCGCCACCGCCACGGTCTGCGCGCGCTTCGGCCTGCCCTGCGTGATCTACATGGGCGCCAAGGACGTCGAGCGCCAAGCGCCCAACGTATTCCGCATGAAGCTGCTCGGCGCCGAAGTCCGCCCCGTGACGAGCGGCGCACACACGCTGAAGGACGCGATGAACGAGGGCATGCGCGACTGGGTCGCGAACGTCCACGACACCTTCTACATCATCGGCACCGCCGCCGGTCCGCATCCGTATCCCGAGATGGTCCGCGATTTCCAGAGCGTGATCGGCACCGAGGCGCGCGCGCAGATGCTCGCGCGCGTCGGTCGTCTGCCAGACATGCTGGTCGCGGCGATCGGTGGCGGCTCGAACGCTATCGGACTGTTCCATCCGTTCCTCGACGATGCCGATGTGCAGATGCTCGGCGTCGAAGCAGCGGGTCATGGCCTCGACAAGCAGCACGCGGCGAGCCTTGCGGGCGGTTTCCCCGGCGTGCTCCACGGCAACAAGACGTATCTGTTGCAGGACGAGGACGGCCAGATCACCGAGGCGCACTCGATCTCGGCGGGTCTCGATTATCCCGGCATCGGGCCGGAGCATGCCTGGCTGCGCGATATCGGCCGCGTTCAGTATGACAGCGCCACCGACACCGAGGCGCTCGACGCGTTCCAGCTGTTGTGCCGCACCGAGGGCATCATTCCCGCGCTGGAGCCATCGCACGCGATCGCGACCGTGACCAAGAAGGCGCGCGAGATGCGGCAGGACCAGATCATCCTGGCCAACCTGTGCGGCCGCGGCGACAAGGACATCTTCACCGTCGCGGAAGCACTCGGAGTGGCGATATGAGCTCGATTGACGGGCAGTCCCCCTCCCTCACCCGTCACCCCAGCGAAAGCTGGGGTATCAATGGGGCGGGTGCCGTGGTCGTCAACCGGAATACCCCAGTTTTCGCTGGGGTGACGGGTGTTGGCGTGGCTCGGGATATACGTCGAGCGACGACTATTGCTTGGGAGGGGGGCAAGTGAGCCGCCTCGCCACCACCTTCGCCCGAACGGCATCGGAAGGCCGAGCCGCGCTCGTCGCATTCGTCACCGCGGGTGATCCCACCACCGAGGCCACCGGCCCGATCCTCGACGCGCTCGTCGCCGGCGGCGCGGATGCGATCGAACTCGGCATGCCGTTCACCGATCCGATGGCCGACGGCCCCGCGATCCAGGCCGCGAACATCCGCAGCCTCGCGCAAGGCACCCGCACCGCGGACATCCTCGCCACCGCCACCGCCTTCCGCGCACGCCATCCGGACGTGCCGCTGGTGCTGATGGGCTACGGCAACCCGATGCTCCGGCGTGGCGCGGACTGGTTCGCGCAGGCCGCCGCCAACGCTGGCGTCGACGGCGTGATCTGCGTCGACGTGCCGCCCGAGGAGGACGACGCACTCGGCCCACAACTTCGCGCCGCGGGGATCGACCTGATCCGCCTCGCCACCCCCACCACCGACGCCGCCCGCCTGCCGACCGTTCTCGATGGCGCGAGCGGCTTCCTCTATTACGTCTCGGTCGCCGGCATCACCGGGCTCCAGCAGGCCCAGCAATCCTCGATCGAGGATGCCGTCGCCCGTCTCAAAGCCCAGACCGACATCCCGATCGCGGTTGGCTTCGGCATCCGCACCCCCGAGCAGGCCGCCAACGTCGCGCGTGTCGCGGACGGCGTCGTCGTCGGCTCGGCGATTGTCGAACTGGTCGCACAATACGGCGCCGCTGCGGCCGAGCCGGTTCGCGCCTATATCAAGTCTCTCGCCGACGCCGTCGCGTCCGCACGGAAGGTCCCCGCATGAGCTGGCTCAACAGCGTCCGCAACGTCCTGCCCTTCGTCGCGAAGCGCGAGACGCCCGAGAATCTCTGGCACAAGTGCAAGGGCTGCGGGCAGATGGTCTTCACCAAGGAGCTCGAGGACAATCTCTACGTCTGCCCGAAATGCGATCACCACGACCGTATCGGGCCGAAGATCCGCTTTGCGCAGTTGTTCGACGAGGGCAGCTGTTCGGAACTGCCGGCGCCTAAGGTCCCCGAGGATCCACTCAAGTTTCGCGACCAGAAGCGCTATACCGATCGCCTCAAGGCGGCGCGGACCGACAATAGCGAGCAGGATGCGCTGATCAACGCACGCGGTGCGATCGACGGCCACCGCGTCGTCGTCGGCGTGCAGGATTTCGGCTTCATGGGTGGCTCGATGGGCCTGGCCGTCGGCGAGGCCTTCGTCCGCGGCGTCGAGGCGGCGATCGAGGACCGCGTCCCCTACGTGATCTTCACCGCGAGCGGCGGCGCGCGCATGCAGGAGGGCATCCTCAGCCTGATGCAGATGCCGCGCAGCACCGTCGCGATCCAGATGCTCCACGATGCCGGCCTGCCGTACATCGTCGTGCTGACCGACCCGACCTCGGGCGGCGTGATGGCAGCCTATGCGATGCTCGGCGACGTGCAGATCGCCGAGCCCAAGGCGACGCTCGCCTTCACCGGCCGCCGCGTGATCGAGAGCACGATCCGCGAGAAGCTGCCCGAGGATTTCCAGACATCGGAATATTATCTCGAGCACGGGATGATCGACATGGTCGTCCACCGCAAGGACCTGCGCGAACAGCTCGGCACGGTCATCGGGTATCTGAGCGCGCGCGAAGCAGCGTAATCGCTACTCCCTCTCCCCTCCGGGGAGAGGGTCGGGGTGAGGGGCAGCCAAGCAGTACGCCGCCCGGAACTGCCCCTCACCCCAGCCCTCTCCCCGGAGGGGAGAGGGAGCCAAGAATGCCCGACCACGCCGTTTCCTCGTGCCCCGCAGTGCAAGCGCAACTCGACCGGCTGACCGCGCTGTCGCCGGGCGCCGATATCCTGGGCCTCGAGCGCATCACCGCGCTCCTGAGCCGCCTAGGCGACCCACATCTGTCGCTCCCCCCGGTGTTCCACGTCGCCGGCACCAACGGCAAAGGCTCGACCTGCGCCTTCCTCCGCGCTGCGATCGAAGTCGCCGGCCACAGCGTGCACGTCTATTCCTCGCCGCATCTCGTCCGCTTCAACGAACGCATCCGCCTCGCGGGCAAATTGATCGAGGACGATCTTCTCGCGGCCTTGCTATCGGAAGTCCTCGACCAAGCCGCCGACCTGCAAGCCAGCTTCTTCGAAGTCACCACCGCCGCCGCCTTCCTCGCCTTCGCCCGCATACCAGCGGCAGCGACCATCGTCGAAGTCGGTCTCGGCGGCAGACTCGATGCGACCAATGTCATCCCGAACCCGGTCGTCACCGGCATCGCCGCACTCGGGATCGATCACCAGTCGTTCCTCGGCGACACGCTGCTGGAGATCGCCGGCGAGAAAGCGGGCATCGCCAAGTCCGGCGTGCCGCTCGTCACGATGGACTATCCCAAGGCCCTCCGCGCAAAGATCGCCGCGGTAGCCGCCGCCGCGGGTGCCCCCGTCCACGCGCGCGGCACGGCCTGGACGAGCGAGACCGCACGCTCGACCGTCCGCTACGAGGATACCGGCTTTTCGGTCGTCACCAACCGCCCCCGCCTCGTCGGCGCGCACCAGTCCCGCAACCTCGCGCTCGCGATCGCGATGCTCCGTCATCAGGGCGCGCTGCATGTTTCCGAAGCCGCGATGCGCGCCGCCGCCGACTGGGCGCATTGGCCAGCCAGGATGCAGCGCCTGTCCGATGGCCCCCTGCTCGCACGACTCCCGACGGGCAACGAACTATGGCTCGATGGCGCGCACAACCCCAATGCCGCGAAACCGGTCGCGCGAGCGCTGCGAACGCTGGCGAAGGGGCGTCCGGTCACGCTGATACTCGGGATGCTCGCCAACAAGGATGCAGAGGCGGTGATCGGCATTCTGTCGCCGTCTGTCGGGCATGTCGTCGCCATCCCGGTGCCGGGGCACGCGCATCACGCTCCCGACACACTCGCAACGCTTGCACGAAGCTTCGGGAAAACGGCTGAAACGTCGTCCACCCCGGCCGCTGCACTCGAGCTGATCGCGGCGCGGAGCGAAGAGGCAAACCTCGTCCTGATCGCCGGTTCTCTCTATCTCGCCGGTGAAGTGCTCGCGACGAACGACCAGCCGCCGGACTGAGCTCTTATTGCTATTGACTATCAATAACGGACGCGCGAGTTTGTGGACACCACCACGGAGTCGCGTGAATGACCGATACCCGCCCCAGTTCGACGCCCAGTTCGACGCCGGCCACGACCAATTTGCTCGCCAACGCGACGGCGTTGCTGCCGCATCCACTGCCGCCTTGTGAAAATGCGCGAATCGCCTTGTTCGCACTGCGGCGGATGGGTGCGCATGGCCTCGCCGACGCCCGCGCCGCGCACACGATGTTCACCGCTTTCGGGCAGAGTTTTCGTCGTCCGCTGGTACTATTGCGCGCGCTGATGGCCGACCTGGCGGGCACGTCGGCGGGAACGATCGCGATCGCGCCATGCTGCTGCGCGCGGATGACCCCAGCCGAGTCGGCGATGCTGTCGATCCTCGCGCGGGTCGAGACCGCCCCTGAGACAGCCCGCTATCTGACGACCGATCTACTCGGCGTCCGCCGTGTCGACGGCGTCCTCGCCAGCGCCGCAGCCGTCGCCGCCGCGTTCGCCGACGAGGGGCGACCGGTCACGATGTAAGGCTAAACGGCCTCGCCAGCTCGCGCGTCGCCCTCTCCCTCGACGCCGGCGCTGCCGATCGAGCGGTCGATCATCCCCGACCGGCTCATCCACCAGAACAGCACGATCCCTGGTACCGCGAGCACCGTCGTCAGCAGGTAGAAATCGACATAGCCGAACGCCTCGATCAGCGCGCCGGCGGTCGTGCCGGTGACGATTCGTCCGACGATGCTTGCCGCTGCCGAGATCAGCGCAAACTGTGCCGCGGTGAAGCGTAGATCGCACAGCGCGGAAAAATAGGCGATCACGACCACGCCGCCAAACCCGCTCGACGCGTTCTCGAAGCCGATCGCCGCCGCCATGCCGGAGTTTGAGTGCCCGGCCGCCGCTAACGCAGCGAACGACAGGTTCGAGACGCCCATCAGCACGAGCGACAAAAGCACCGATCGCTTCATCCCCATCCGCGCGTACAGAATGCCGCCGATGAAGATGCCGACGAGATACGCGATGAAGCCGATCCCGACATCGTAGAACGCGATCTCGTCGCCGGTGAAGCCGAGGTCGTCGAACAGCAGCCGCAACGTCAAATTGGCGAGCGTGTCGCCGACCTTGAAGATCAGGATGAAGGCGAGGACGATGAACGCCCCCTCGCGCGAGAAAAACTGGACGAACGGCCCCCAGATCGCGCGAAACCCCTCGGCTAGACCACGCCGTTCGATCGGCGGGCGGCGGCGTTCGGGCTCGCCCAGCGCCAAGCCCGCCAACACCGCGGGTAGTGCGAACACCACACATGCCAGATAGGCGGCGTTCCAGCCGGCGCGTTCGGCGACCACCAGCGCCAGCGCGCCCGAGCCTGCTGAGCCGATCCGCCAGCCATATTGGCTCATCCCCGATCCGACGCCCAATTGGCGCGGTTCGAGCGTCTCGATCCGGAACGCGTCGATCACGACGTCGAACGTCGCGCCCGCCGCGCCGACCAGGATCGCCGCGGTTGCGGTGGAGGCGATGCTGGCCGCTGGGTCGATCAGCGCGAGGTTGACGACAGCCGCGACGACTAGCGCGGCCGTGATGATCAGCCAGGAAACACGCTGGCCGAGCCGCCCGATCACCGGGAGGCGGACGCCATCAACGACCCACGCCCACAAGAATTTCAGATTATAGACGAGAAACGCAAGACTGAACGCGGTCACCGTCTTCTTGTCGATGCCGCTCGCTGCCAGCCGGGTGGTCAGCGTCGCGCCGATCATCGCATAGGGGAAGCCCGACGATATGCCGAGTGCGAGCGCGGCCAGCGGGGCCTTCTCGACATACGGTCGAAACCCGTCACTCCAGCTTTTGCCTTCGGTTCCGTCCATCGCACTTACGCTCCCACTCGCTTGCGGGAGACCCTAACGGGAAATCGCAACCGCGCTACCCGTCAGGCGATGGAGCGCGGGGGAAACGTCAGGCTTTCGCTTCGAACAGCGTGAAGCCGTACGGAACGCGCTTGGGCTTGCTGCCAGCGCGCGTCGCCTCGATCGCCTCGATCGCAGCGATCAGGTCGCGCGGTGCGTAGGGCTTGGCCATGCAGCCGGCGGCGAGCGTCGTCGCCTCGATCGGGCAACTCCCTGTAACGAACATCACCGGCACGCCGCGTGCGTGCGCCGCGCGCGCGACGTCGATGCCCGAACCGTCCGCCAAATTCACGTCGACCAGCACCAAGTCGATCACTGTGTCGCTAGCCAGGATCGGCAACGCATCCGCGACCCGGTCGATCGTCGCCACGATCGTGAACTTCGCTTCGGCGAGGAAATACTCGGTGTCGAACGCTACCAGCGGTTCGTCCTCGACGACGAGGAGCCGGACGATCTGCCGCTTTTTCTTGCCGAACAACATTGCCGAAAGGCCCCCGGTCGCGCGCGAAAGGTCGTTACGCTTGCGGGTGTTAACGCACCGCAGCACGAACGGTCGCAAATATTTTCGCGCTGGCGGCCGATCCATAGTATCAGCCGCGCCATGACGACTTCAAAAGACGATAACCCGACTGCCAGCCCGTCGCCCGACGCGCCTGCAACTCCTGCCACACCGATCAAGGGCGACCGCATCGCCAAGCTGCTCGCCCGCGCCGGGATCGCCTCGCGCCGCGATATCGAGCGGATGATCGCCGAGGGGCGCGTCGCGCTCAACGGCTCTACCCTCGACACACCCGCGACGATCCTGCGCAACTTGGCAGGCGTGACGGTCGACGGCGATCCGGTCGAGGCGCCCAGCGCAGCGCGGCTGTTCCTGTATCACAAGCCGACCGGACTGCTCGTCACCGAGCGCGATCCCGCCGGCCGCACGACGATCTACGATCGCCTGCCACAGGATCTACCGCGGCTGGTGCCGGTCGGTCGCCTCGATCTCAACACCGAGGGGCTGTTGCTGATGACCACCGATGGTGGCCTCAAACGCCAGCTCGAACTGCCCGCGACCGGCGTCGAGCGCGCCTATCGCGCGCGCGCGTATGGCAACATCACGCAGCCACAGCTCGAGGAACTGATCGAGGGGATCGAGATCGAGGGCGTGCGCTATGGCTCGATCAACGCGAATATCGAGCGTCGAACCGGCGCGAACGTGTGGATCGAGATGATCCTGACCGAGGGCAAGAACCGCGAAGTCCGCCGCGTTCTGGAGCATCTCGGGTTGCAGGTCTCGCGGCTGATCCGGACGCGCTATGGTCCGTTTGTGCTCGGCGACCTGCCGCCGGGGCAGATCGGCGAAGTGCTGCAGCACGACGTCGTCGCGTTCCAGAAGGAGCTGGCGAAGGGTCGGCCCGAGGGTCCGGGCGCGCGCGCCAATATCGGGATCAGCGCGAGTGCCGGTGCGGGCGCCGGGATCGGCGCACGTTCGAGCCAGCGGGGCAGCAATGCCGCCCGTCCTGCGCCGACGGGGCGACCTGCGACGGGTGCAAGGCCGACACCGGGTGCGCGGCCAGCTCCCGGCGGTGCACGTGCCCCGGTCCGCAGCCCCTACACGGCGCCGGCGAGTTCGGGCTTCTCCAGCGGCACCGTGCCGACCGATCGTCCCTTACGACCTGCACGGCCCGAACGGATTCGCCCAACTGCCGCAATGCAGCGCGGGGACGTCAACGATCCCTGGGCGCGGCCGGATACGCGGAATGCCTCTCGGCCGACGGGCACGCATCACGCCCGGCCGACCAGTGGCGACATGTCGAAGCCTTATGTTCGTCAGGAGCGGGCGGATCGCGGCGAGGAGCTCAGCACCAGCCCGAAGATCAAGCATTTCCGTGCTGCCAAGCCGCCGCGCGATCGTGCAGCCCCGTCTCGGGTCGGCGCCGGGGGCACCGTGACGCCACGTCGCGCCGATACGCCGCAGCGTCAGGAGCCGCAGCGTGGTTTCCGTCCGCAGGCCGATGATTCGCGCGGCCGCAGTTCGCTAGACAAACGTGCCGCGCGCAGTGCTTCCGGACGTCCGGGTGCCGAGCCACGGCCGGTGCGCGATGCGCCGGCACGGCCCGAGCGGGGGACTCGCCCCACGGCGCCCGGCAAGGGGCCGTCGGGAGGGCGCGGTCATCCGCCCCGTGCACCACGTGGAGGGAAACGCTGATGCGTATCATCGCAGGGCAGTATCGCGGGCGCCAGATCGCCGCACCCAAGGGTGACACCACCCGCCCGACCGCAGACCGGATGCGCGAGACGTTGTTCTCGATGCTGACCAGCCGCGTTGGCAGCTTCGAGGGGTTGGCGGTCGCCGATCTGTTCGCAGGCTCGGGCGCGCTCGGGATCGAGGCGCTGTCGCGCGGGGCGGCGACGTGCATGTTCGTCGAATCGGACAAGCTGGCAGTCGACGCGCTGAAGGCCAACCTCGCCAAGCTTGAGATCCGCGGCGATGTTCGCGCCACCTCGGTGATGGCGCTCGGACCTGCGCCGGCACCGCTCGACGTGATCCTGATGGACCCTCCGTATAATACCGGTGCCGGACTCGTCGCGCTCGACAAGCTGTCGCGGCTGGGTTGGGTCGGGCCGGCGACGTGGATCAGCCTCGAGACGGCCAAGGCCGAAGTCGTCGAACTGGCCGGCTTCGAGGTCGATGCGACGCGCGTGCACGGCAAGGCGCGACTGACCCTGTTGCGGCCAGTTTCAGGGTAAAAGCGTGTTCTCCCGCGAAGGCTGGAGCCCAGTCTGGGCTCCCGCTTTCGCGGGAGAACAAGTTAGTGGTCGGTTGTGCGACCCAGGATAAGCAGCCCGCCTAAACTCAACACGCCCGCCGCCATCAGATACCCGCCAACCAGCCACAGCCCGCGCGGTGCCAGCGCCTCCGCCACGATCGGCGCGAGCGCACCGCCGAGCACGCCGCCCAAGTTGAACGTCATCGACACCCCGGTATAGCGCACACCCGCCGGGAACAGGCTCGGCAGCCATCCACCGAGCGGTCCGTAGGCGAACCCCATCACGAACAGCGCGCCCGACAGCCACAGCCACACTGTGAACAGCGATCCCGAGCCGAGCATCGGCCCCATCAGTGCGCCGACGCCGATGCATCCGGCAAACCCGATCGCGAGCATCCGTGCCGCGGAATGCCGGTCCGCCAGCACGCTGGCCACGATCACGCCGCCTGCCAGGAACCAGATCGCGACCAGTTCGACCGCCAGAAACGCCTCGCGAGAATAGCCGAGCGTCTTGGTCCCGTAGCCAAGCGCGAATGCGGTCGCGAGGTAGAACAGCGCGAAGCACGCAATGACGCCGAACGTGCCGGCCAGCGTCGCGCGCAAATGCTTCGTCAGCAGCGTTGCGATCGGCACCTTGGGCAACGCCTCGGTCGCCTCCGCTTCGAGGAAGGCGGGCGTCTCGGTCAGCTTGAGGCGCACCCAGAGACCGAGCCCGACGAGGATCGCGCTCAACAGGAACGGGATCCGCCAGCCCCAGGCAATGAACTGCGCCTCGTCGAGTACCAGCCCGATGATGAGGAACAGCCCATTGGCGGCGAGAAAGCCGACAGGCGCCCCGAGCGGCGGGAACATGCCCCAGGTATTCTTGCGGTGCGGCGGCGCATTCTCGACCGCGAGCAATGCCGCCCCGCCCCATTCGCCGCCGAGGCCTAACCCCTGCCCCAGCCGCATCAAACAGAGCAGCGCTGGTGCGATCCAGCCGACCTGCGCGTAGGTCGGCAGGAAGGCGATACCGACGGTCGATCCGCCCATCAGCAGCAGCGATGCGACAAGCGTGGATTTCCGGCCAACACGGTCACCGAAATGCCCGAACACGATCGCGCCGACCGGGCGAGCGACGAAGGCGAGCCCGAACGTCGCATAGCTCAGTAGCAACTGCGCGGAGTCGGATTGGCCCGAGAAAAACAGCGGGCCGAACACGAGCGCGGCGGCGGTGGCGTAGATGTAGAAGTCGTAGAACTCGACCGCAGTGCCGACCAGGCTGGCGGCAAGGATGCGGCGGTTGGAGGCTAGCGTCGTCATCCTGACGGCATCGCCTCCGGGGCGGTTCCGGTCAACCGATTGCGGCTTACGATCCTCCCCTGCCAGGGGGAGGTGGCGCGAAGCGACGGAGGGGGAGGACACGGAACGTAGGTTCCCCATTCCTCCCCCTCCGTCTGGCTAGCGCCAGCCACCTCCCCCTGTCGGGGGAGGATCAGACTGGCAGGACGATCCTTGCGATCAGTCCGGGGGCGTTGTCCGCAAGTTCGAAATGGCCGTCGTGGAGCCGCGCTACCGCTTCGATCAGCGCCATGCCGAGGCCTGCTCCGGGGGTCGAGCGCGCGCTGTCGAGACGGCCAAACCGTTTCAGCGCCTGTGCACGGTCGGCGGCGGCGATGCCGGGGCCGCGGTCCTCGACCTGGATCGCCACGCCGTCGGTGCGGTGGACGATGCGCAGCGTGACCTCGCCGCCCCCGGCACCGTGGCGGAGCGCGTTGTCGATCAGGTTGGTGATCGCCTGACTGATCAACTCGCGGTGCAGCTTCATCGGCGGCGGGCGGTCGTCGATTGCGATCGTGAAGACGAGGCCGGCATCCTCCGCAACGGGCGCGTAGAGTTCGCCGATCTCTTCGAGCAGGTTCGCGGGCGACACTTCGATGAAGCGATCGCGCGAGACTGAGCCCGAGCGGCTGATCTCGATCACCATCGTCAGCATCCGCATGACGAGATCGGTCTCGACCAGCAGCCCGCCCAGCGCCGCCTCGCGCGCATCCGGATCGGCGATCAGCACCGCCTGCTCGGTCTTGGTGCGCAGGCGCGCTAAGGGCGAACGGAGGTCGTGCGCGAGGCTGTCGGTGACGATTCGCAGTTCGGCCATCACGCCTTCGAGCTTGCCGAGCATGACGTTCAACCGTGCGGCCAGACGATCGAACGCGTCGCCACCGCCGGCGACCATGTCGACGCGACGCGAGAGATCGCCCTCGCCCGCCGCTTCGATCGCCTTGGCGATGCCATCGAGCCGGCGGCCGACATAGCGCGTGAGAACGAGTCCACCGACCACGCCGAGCGCGAGCGAAAGGAACACGGCAACCGCGAGCGCGCGTTCGATCGCGCGCTCCTCTGCGGCGATCAGGTCGAGATTGCGCCCTGTGAGTAGCCAATAATCGCCCAGCGGGTGAAGCGCGTAGCCCGACTCACGCGCCGACCAGAGTTCGTCGGCGCCGAGCCGCGCGATCCGGAAATGCGTAGTTTTAAGGGGTACCGCGAGCCGTTCCGGCGCGATCCCCACCAGCGCCCGTCCCTCCGGGTCGATCACCGCTAGGACGAGCGAAACGTCGCCGGGAACAACCGCACCGTCGATCGCCTGGCGGACCGCGGGGAGCCCACCGCTACGCCAGACTGCGCGCAACGCTTCGGATTGCTCGGTCGTCTCGCGACGGATCGCATCGATCGCGTCGGCGCTGGTGGTCTTCCAGACGAAGCCAACGAGGGCCAGATTGGACACCAGCGCCAGCGCGATCGAGAGCAACGCGATCCGGGCTGTTACCGAAAGGCGAATCACTCCCCCGGATCAGTTTTCAACGGCGAGCCGGTAGCCTGCGCCGCGCACCGTGTGCAGGATCGGTGTCGGAAAGCCGTCCTCGAGCTTGCGACGAAGGCGACCGATATGAACGTCGACCACGTTCGAACCCGGGTCGAAATGGTAGTTCCAGATCTTCTCGAGCATCATCGTCCGCGTCACGACCTGGCCGGCGTGGCGCGCGAGAAATTCGAGCAGATTGAATTCGCGCGCACCGAGCGGGATCGAGCGACCCGCACGCGACACGGCGCGAGCGAGCAGGTCGATCTCGAGGTCGCCAACGGAAAGCTTCGTCTTCTGCGGCTCGGTCGCGGCGCGATCGGAGCGACGGAGCATGGCCTCGATCCGGGCGGAGAGCTCGGCGAACGAGAAGGGCTTGCAGAGGTAATCGTCGGCACCGGCCTTGAGACCATCGACGCGGTCGTCGACTGCCGCGAGTGCGGAGAGGATCAAAACAGGCGTTGCGATACCGGCAGCACGGATCGCGCTGACCATCGACAGGCCGTCGAGGCCGGGCAACATGCGGTCGGCGATGATAAGGTCGAAGATGCCCTCGCTGGCGAGGAACAGGCCGTCGCGGCCATCGGCACAGGCTTCGATTGCATGCCCGGCTTCGGCTAAACCCTTGGCAAGATACGCGGATGTCGACGCATCGTCCTCGACGATCAAAATCTTGCGGCTCAACGCGCTATCACCTTCCCTGCCACCGAAATCGGTCACTATCTCCTGCCCTCATAAACGGAAAGGCCGGCGGAAAGAAGTCTTCCCACCGGCCCCCACGGTACCCCCGGGAGTGACGGGCACCGATCTCTGGAAACGCGTGCGACCGTTGCTGGCCACGGGTCGGTTCTAGGATCGAGCGGGGGTCAGGGCGATGACCGACGGGTGACAATTACGTCATGTTGGTGGGTGGTGGGTGGTGCACGCAAAGGCGCACGCAACGTGAACGGGTTTGTCGATGATGGAGCGCGCCATCAAGGTGAACCAAAGTGCGTCCATACCCCTCCCCGTCATCCCGGCGAACGCCGGGACCCATGGTTGCGGGATTGGTGGTGGTTGCACGCTAACGCATGGTCCGCCGTATCCGTGGGTCCCGGCGTTCGCCGGGATGACGGAGGGGGGAGAAAACCGGGAGGCGCAAGATCGCCGCTCCCGGTGCCTTGTTCCCCCGCGAAGGCGGGGGCCCAGTCTGGGCCCCCGCCTTCGCGGGGGAACAATCTTATTCGCGCTTACTTCTTGTCGAGGATCGCAGCGATCGCCGCGCCGACATGCGCGATGTCAGCCATTCCGTCGACCCGGTGAACCAGCCCCCTGGCGTCGTAGATCGGCAGGATCGGGGCAGTCTTCGCGCGGTATTCGGCCATGCGGTTGTGGACCGTCTCGGCGTTGTCGTCAGGACGGCGCTTGAACTCGGTCGAGCCGCAGACGTCGCAGACGCCGGCTACGACAGGCTTCTTGTAGCGATCGTGGTACCCCGTGCCGCACTTAGCGCAGGTGTAGCGGCCGACGACCCGGTCGATCAGCGCGGCTTCGTCGACGCCGAGTTCGATCACGTAATCGAGCGTGCGTCCACGATCGGCGAGCAAACCGTCGAGCGCTTCCGCCTGCGCGGCCGTGCGCGGATAGCCATCGAAGATGACGCCGTTCGCCGTGTCCGGCTGGTCGAGACGCTCGCCGATGATGCCCGACACGATCTCGTCCGAGACGAGACCGCCGGATTCCATGACCGACTTCGCCTGGAGGCCGACCGGTGTTCCGGCGGCGACCGCTGCGCGCAGCATGTCCCCGGTCGAAAGCTGCACCATGCCGCGCTCGTTGACGAGCGTGGCGGCTTGGGTGCCCTTGCCCGCGCCGGGCGGTCCAAGAAGGATGATATTCACGAAACGCACTCCCCTCGTTCGTGCAGGATTTTTACCGCGTTAGACCCGCGGCTTAACGAAGTCGATTGCCCTTGAGCTTCGCCTTCTTGATCAGATCGCCATACTGGTGCGCCAGCAGGTGCGACTGGATCTGCGTCACCGTGTCCATCGTCACGTTGACGACGATCAGCAGGCTGGTGCCACCGAGGTAGAACGGGATCTGCAACGCGGTCACCAGATATTCGGGCAACAGGCAGATGATCGTCAGATACGCCGCACCTATTACGGTGATGCGCGTCAGCACGTAATCGAAGTAATTCTCGGTGTTCTTGCCCGGACGGATGCCGGGGATGAACCCGCCATTGCGCTTCAGATTGTCGGCGGTTTCCTCGGGGTTGAAGACGACCGCGGTGTAGAAGAACGAGAAGAAGATGATGCCGGCGCCGTACAGCAGCATGTACACGGGCGAGCCGTGCTGCAGATACTGGTTGAGCGTGATGATGAAGTCACCCCACTTCGATTCACCCGCGACGCGCTGTCCGGCGAACTGCGAGATCGTCAGCGGCATCAGCAGCAGCGACGACGCGAAGATCGGCGGAATGACGCCGGCGGTGTTGATCTTCAGCGGCAGATGGCTGCGATCGGCCTGCATGCCGCGCTGCGTCTGGCGCTTGGGATACTGGATCAGGATGCGGCGCTGCGCGCGCTCCATGAAGCAGATGAAGAGGATCAGCACGACCACCGCGACGACGATGCCGATCAGCTTGATCGGATCGAGCGAGCCCGAGCGGCCGCCTTCGAGCAGGTTGACGAGCGTGACGGGGAGATGCGCGACGATGCCGGCCATGATGATCAACGAGACACCGTTGCCGATACCGCGGCTGGTGATCTGCTCGCCGAGCCACATCAGGAACATCGTACCGCCGATCAGCGAGATGACCGCGGCGACGCGGAACATCATGCCGGGCTCGATGACCGCCTGGATGCCCTGTGCCGCGCCGAGCGTCTCAAGGCCGACGGCGATGAAATAGCCCTGCACCGCGGTCAGGCCGACGGTGCCGTAGCGCGTGTACTGGTTGAGGCGCTTGCGGCCCGATTCGCCGTCCTTCTTGATGGCGGCGAGCGTCGGCGACAGCGAAGTCGCGAGCTGCACCACGATCGAGGCGGTGATGTAGGGCATCACGCCGAGCGCGATCAGCGACATACGGCTGAGCGAGCCACCCGAGAAGGTGTTGAAGAAATCGAGCACGCCGCCCTGCGTCTGCTGCGAGAGCAGGCCGAGCGCGGTCGGGTCGACACCCGGCAGCGGGACATAGCTGAGCAGGCGGAAAACGATCAGCGCACCGATCGTGAACCACAACCGCTTCTTGAGGTCGGTCGCCTTCGCGAATTTCGAAAGGCTGATGCTTTGCGCCATCTGGTCGGCTGCGGATGCCATGCGTGTGATCGTCCTGGAAACAAAGAAGGCGGGATGCGTTGTGACCGCCCCCGCCGCTCATATAGGCGCACGGGCGCGCTTGTCTAATGGCTAAGGCGGATATGGATAGGTGGCGGAACCACCCCGTCCATTGATTTACCCTCCCACATCGGTCGCACCCGGACCAATTTACCCATTCCGTTCGTCCCGAGTAGACGTCGAGCTTGTCGAGACGGCGTATCGAAGGAGTGGCCCTCTTGGGTCTTGTACCTCGATACGAGTTCTCGACTGCGCTCGACCTCTACTCGGCACGAACGGGATGGGGAGAGATGGTGAGGGTTGCCGCGGCGCAGCGTCTCAGACGCCACAAACGAAAAGGGAGGAGGCGCACTCGGCACCCCCTCCCCCATCAAGGTCAGGCCTTGAACGACGCCTTGTGCGCCGCACGCTCCTTGTACTTCACGCCCTTCTTGGCGGCGGCCTTCTCGGCTGCGGGGACGAAGTGAATCACCTCGACCTTGCCGCCGATCTTCTCGACCGCTTCGATCGCGCCCTTCGACGCACCGTCGACGGTGAACGAGAGGACCGTGGTCAGCTCGCCCTTGGCGAGGAGGCGGACGCCGTCCTTGCCGCCGCGTGCCAGGCCAGCGGCCTTCAGCGCGTCGTGGTCGAGCGTGGCGTTAGCCTCGATCTTGCCGGCGTCGACCGCGAGCTGGATCGCGCCGAGGTTGACCTCTGCGAAGTCCTTGCGGAAGATGTTGTTGAAGCCGCGCTTAGGCAGACGCATGTGCAGTGGCATCTGGCCGCCTTCGAAGCCGGCGATGGACACGCCCTCGCGGCTCTTCTGGCCCTTCTGACCGCGGCCTGCGGTCTTGCCCTTGCCCGAGCCGATGCCGCGTCCGACGCGCATCTTGGACTTACGGGCACCTTCGTTATCGCGGAGTTCGTTGAGCTTCATGGTAATGCACTCGCTTTCGCTTGTTACGCGCTGGTTGGATAGAATCTGTAATAAGAAAGGGGGCCGTTAGCCCCCTTCCCGGTATTTGTCACTAGGTAGCGTGAAGGCTCAGCCTTCGACCGACACCATGTGCTGCACCTTGCGGATCATGCCGCGGACCTCTGGGCTGTCTTCCAGCTCGCGGGTCTTGTGCATCTTGTTGAGACCGAGACCGATCAGCGTTGCGCGCTGATCCTTCTCGCGGCGGATCGGCGAACCGGTCTGCGTGATCTTGATGGTTGCCATGATCGCTTACTCCGTGATCGCAGCTGCATCGGCCTCGGCGGTCTTCGAACCACCATGGCCGAGCAGGTCGGCGATCTTCTTGCCGCGACGCTGTGCGACGGCCTTGGGCGAGGTCTGCTCGCCAAGGGCCTCGAACGTGGCGCGGATCATGTTGTAGGGGTTCGACGTGCCGACCGACTTGGTCACAACGTCCGCAACGCCCAGCGATTCGAAGACTGCGCGCATCGGGCCACCGGCGATGATGCCCGTACCCTGAGGCGCCGACCGCAACGTGACCTTGCCGGCACCGAAGTGACCGTTACCGTCATGATGCAGCGTGCGACCGTCCTTCAACGGAACGCGAACCATCTTCTTCTTGGCAGCAGCCGTCGCCTTCGAGATGGCTTCCGGCACTTCGCGTGCCTTGCCATGACCGAAGCCTGCACGACCCTTGCCGTCGCCGACGACTACGAGCGCTGCGAAGCCGAAGCGCTTACCGCCCTTGACCGTCTTCGAGACGCGGTTGATGTGCACCAGCTTCTCGATTAGCTCTTCGCCGCCATCGTCCGCACCGGGACGACCGCCACGATTGTCGCGACCGCGACCGCCGTCGCGACCACCGCGGTTGCCGCCTGGGCCACCACTGCGGTTGCCGCCGGGACCACCACGACCACCGCCGCCGCCACCGGGACCGCCGCGACCGCGACCGCCACCGTTGTTGCCCTGGTAGCCAGTGCTCTGCGGGACATTCTGAGCCGTGACGTCCTGTGCGGTCGTCTCGGGAGCGATTACTGCCGGCGTGTTGTTTTCGTCAGCCATGTCTTAGAACTCCAATCCGGCTTCGCGCGCGGCATCGGCAAGAGCCTTCACGCGACCGTGGTAGAGGAAGCCGCCGCGATCGAACACGACCTGGGTCACGCCCGCTGCCTTGGCAGCCTCGGCGACGCGCTTGCCGACCGAAGTCGCCGCGTCGATGTTGGCGCCGGACGTGCCGCGCACGTCCTTCTCCAGCGTCGAGGCCGATGCGACCGTCGTGCCAGCGGCATCGTCGATCACCTGGGCATAGATGTGCTTGCCCGAGCGATGCACCGACAACCGCGGACGGGTGCCTGCACGTGCGCGGAGCGCGGTACGGTTGCGGCGACGCCGCTTGGCGAAAAGAGAAAGTCCCTTGGTCATTACTTCTTCTTCCCTTCCTTGCGGAAGATGAACTCGCCGTCGTACTTAATACCCTTGCCCTTGTAAGGCTCGGGCTTGCGCCACTGACGAATTTCCGCGGCCAGCTGACCGACCATCTGCTTGTCCGAACCCGAGATCTCGATCGTCGTGTTGTCGGGGGTCTTGACTTCGATCCCCTCCGGCACGTCGATGTTGACGTCATGGCTGTAGCCGAGCTGCAGCTTGAGATTGCGACCCTGCGCTGCGGCACGATAGCCGACGCCGGTGATCAGCAGCTTCTTGGTGAAGCCTTCCGACACGCCGGTGACCAGGTTCTGCACCATGGTCCGCTGCATGCCCCAGAACGCGCGAGCGCGCTTAGTGTCGTTGGCCGGCTGCACCGAAATGCCGCCATCTTCGATCGTGTAGCTGATCTCGTCGCGAAGCGGCATCTTGAGGGTACCCTTGGGGCCCTTCATCGTCAGCTGCTTGTTCTCGATGGTCGGCGTGATGCCCGCCGGTACGGTGACCGGCTTCTTACCAATGCGGCTCATCAGAACACCTCCGCGAGGACTTCGCCGCCAACGTTCTGCTCGCGTGCTTCGGAATCCGAAAGCACGCCGCGGGGCGTCGAGACGATGGTGATGCCGAGGCCGTTACGGACGCGCGGGAGTTCCTGCGAGCCGGAATAGACGCGACGGCCGGGCTTCGAGACGCGCGCGACATGCTTGATCGCAGGCTGGCCCTCGAAATACTTCAGCTCGATGCGAAGGCCGGCCGCGGGGCCCATCTGCTCTTCGCTATAGCCACGGATATAGCCTTCGCGCTGCAGAACGTCGAGCACGCGGACGCGCAGCTTCGACGCCGGCGTGAGGACGGAGTCCTTCTTCGCGCGCTGGCCATTACGGATACGGGTGAGCAAATCACCCAGGGGATCGGTCACTGCCATGATTTAGTCCTTACCAGCTCGACTTCGTGACGCCGGGGATGAGGCCCTTGTTGGCCAGATCGCGCAGCTGAATACGGCAGAGCCGGAACTTGCGGTAATAGGCGCGCGGGCGACCGGTCAGCTCACACCGGTTACGGATGCGGGTCGGGTTCGCGTTACGCGGCAGTGCCGCCATCTTGAGGCGAGCGATCAGACGCTCACCATCGTCGAGCGTCTTGTCCGCTGCGATTGCCTTCAGTGCCGCGTACTTCGGGGCATACTGCTTGACCATGCGCTTGCGGCGCTCGTTCTTGTTGACTGAACTCAGTTTCGCCATCGACTTAAGTTCTTTCTTTCTTCTGCCCCCTCGCCCCTCCGGGGAGAGGGTCGGGGTGAGGGGCAGCCCAGCAGGACCGCGCCTCCAGTTTTCGGGCGGGGCGAGGGAGACTCACTCCCCCTCACCCCAACCCTCTCCCCGAGGGGAGAGGGAGTTACTTAAGCTGCCTTCTTCTCGTCGGCAGCGTCGTCTTCGATCGGGAACGGGAAACCGAACAGACGGAGAAGCTCGCGAGCCTCGTCGTCGGTCTTTGCGGTCGTCGTCACGATCACATCCATGCCGCGGACCTTGTCGACCCGGTCATAGCTGATTTCTGGGAACACGATCTGCTCCTTGATACCGCAGGCATAGTTGCCACGGCCATCGAAGCTCTTCGGGTTGAGCCCGCGGAAATCGCGGACGCGGGGAAGAGCGATCGTGATGAAACGGTCGAGAAACTCGTACATGCGCTCGCGGCGAAGGGTGACCTTCACGCCGATCGGCATGCCTTCACGCAGCTTGAACTGCGCGATCGACTTCTTGGCCTTCGTCACGACAGGCTTCTGGCCGGCGATCAGCTCCATTTCGGAAGCAGCCTGGTCGACCTTCTTCTTGTCCTGCGTGGCTTCGCCGACGCCCATGTTCAGCACGATCTTGTCGAGCCGCGGGATTTCCATGACGTTCTTGTAACCGAACTTCTCGGTCATCGCCTTGATGATCGTCTCGTCGTACAGCTTGCGCATGCGCGCGACGTAGACGGCCTCGGTGCCGGTGTTCTCAGCGCCAGTGTTCTGATCAACCATTGATCTTCTCCCCGGTCTTGACGGCGACGCGGACCTTCTTGCCGTCCTGCTCCTCGAAGCGGACGCGGGTCGGCTTGCCGTCGGCGGTCACGTGCGCGACCTTCGAAACGTGCATCGGTGCTTCCTTGCGGATCAGGCCACCCTGCGGGTCACCCTGAGTCGGCTTGGTGTGGCGCACGGCGATGTTGACGCCCGATACGACGACCTTGTCGGTCTTCGGCATGGAGACGGTGACTTCACCGGTCTTGCCCTTGTCCTTACCGGACAGGACGATGACCTTGTCACCCTTCTTGATACGCTGCGACGCCATTACAGCACCTCCGGCGCGAGGCTGATGATCTTCATATGCTTCTTGCCGCGCAGCTCGCGAACGACTGGGCCGAAGATACGGGTGCCGATCGGCTCCTCGTTCTTGTTGACCAGCACCGCGGCGTTGCCGTCGAAGCGGATGACCGTACCGTCTGCACGGCGGATATCCTTGGCGGTACGCACGATCACCGCGCGGTGAACGTCGCCCTTCTTCACACGGCCACGTGGCTGCGCTTCCTTGATGCTGACGACGATGATGTCGCCAACGCCTGCAACACGACGCTTGGAACCCCCAAGCACCTTGATGCACTGCACCCGCTTCGCGCCGCTGTTGTCAGCGACGTCGAGATTGGACTGCATCTGGATCATGGATCCGTATCCCTTCTCTGTCTCTGGGGTCGATACCGACCGAACCCCGCCTAAAAAATCACCCCGCCACGGACGAACCGCAGCGGGGAGGAGCGGCCGCTTAGCCGTTCCACTCGTATTTCACAAGAACGATCTCGCTACCGTCATCCCAGCGAACGCTGGGATATTCCGGTAGCGAAGTCCGTCCCTGCCGCACGAGACCCCAGCTTTCGCTGGGGTGACGTACGTTTGAAAGTTCAGCCCTCGGCCGAAGCCCGCTCCGGCGTCGCGTGGGTGTTGACCCGCTCGATCACCTTCCAGGTCTTCAGCTTGGAGATCGGTGCGGTCTCTTCGATCCGCACGGTCTCGCCCTGCTTGAACTCGTTGCTCTCGTCATGAGCATGATACTTCTTCGAGCGACGGATGATCTTCCCGTAGAGCGGGTGCTTCACCTTACGCTCGACGTTCACGACCACCGTCTTGTCGCCCTTGTCGGACACGACCAGACCGGTCAGCACGCGCTTCGGCATGATACGTTCCTTACTTCGCGGCTTCAGCGCTGGTGCGCTGAGCCTGCAGGGTCTTGATGCGAGCGATGTCGCGGCGGACCTCACGAACGCGGCTCGGCTTTTCGAGCTGGTTCGTGGCGGCCTGGAAGCGCAGGTTGAACTGCTCGCGCTTCAGTTCGCCGAGCGACTCCGACAGCTGGTCGTCGCTCTTGGTCTTCATGTCGTCGATACGAGCCATGATCTTACTCGCCTCCCAGATGCGAGGTGTCGCCCAGGCGGGCAACGACCTTTACCTTGATCGGCAGCTTCATGGCCGCCCGCTCGAACGCCTCGGCGGCGATCTTGCCGTCGACGCCGTCGAGCTCGAACAGGATCCGACCCGGCTTGACGCGAGCGGCCCAGTATTCCGGCGCGCCCTTGCCCTTACCCATGCGGACTTCGGCTGGCTTTCCCGAGACCGGAAGGTCTGGGAAGATGCGGATCCACAAACGCCCCTGGCGCTTCATGTGACGCGTGATCGCGCGGCGGGCCGCCTCGATCTGGCGTGCGGTGATCCGGTCGGGTTCCATCGCCTTGAGGCCGTAGGAGCCGAAATTGAGCGAGAAGCCACTCTTGGCGTCGCCCGAAATCTTGCCCTTGAAGGCCTTCCGGAACTTGGTCTTTTTTGGTTGCAGCATGTCTGTTCCTGCCCCTTAGCGACGATCGTCGCGCTGCGGCCGCACGCCGGAGGTCTGAGCCTCCATCATGATGCGGTCGTACGACGTCGGATCGTTGCCGAGAATCTCGCCCTTGAAGACCCAGACCTTCACGCCGCATACGCCATAAGACGTGTGCGCCGTAGCCTCGGCATAATCGATGTTCGCGCGCAGCGTGTGCAACGGAACCCGACCCTCACGATAGCTCTCCGACCGTGCGATCTCGGCGCCGCCAAGACGGCCACCGCAGTTCACCCGGATGCCCTCGGCACCGAGACGCATCGCCGACTGGACCGCACGCTTCATGGCGCGACGGAAGGCGATACGACGCTCGAGCTGATCGGCGATGCCCTGCGCGACGAGACGCGCATCGACTTCCGGCTTGCGGATCTCGACGATGTTCAGCGACACGGTCGACGACGTCATCTTGCCGATCGTCGAACGCAGCTTCTCGATGTCCGCACCCTTCTTGCCGATGATCACGCCGGGGCGTGCAGCGAAGATGGAGATGCGGGCCAGCTTGGCCGGACGCTCGATGACCACCTTGGAGATCGCCGCCTGCGGCAGCGTCTTCATGATGAATGCGCGGATCTTGAGATCCTCGAGCAGGAGCCGACCATAGTCGGCGCCTTCGGCGTACCAGCGGCTATCCCAGGTACGGTTGATCTGCAGACGCAGACCGATGGGGTTGCTCTTCTGACCCATTATGCTTCTTCCTGCTCGCGCACGACGATGCGCAGACGGCTGAATGGCTTGAGAATGCGGGTCGACTTGCCGCGGCCCCGGGTAGCGAAGCGCTTCATCGTGATCGACTTGCCGACCGAAGCCTCGGCGACGACGAGTGCGTCGACGTCGAGGTTATGGTTGTTCTCGGCGTTGGCGATGGCCGAGGCCAGCACCTTGCGCGCTTCGATCGCCATGCCCTTGGTCGAGAAGGCGAGGATGTTCATCGCATCGCCGACCTTCTTGCCACGGATCAGCGCAGCCACGAGACCGAGCTTCTGCGCGGAACCACGGATCTGCGTACCGACCGAAAGCGCCTCGTTGTCCGCGACCTTGCGCGGGCTGACTTGCTTAGACATCAGCGCTTGCCCTTCTTGTCGGCGGAGTGGCCGGGGAAGTAGCGCGTGGGCGCGAACTCACCGAGCTTCATGCCGACCATGTCTTCGTTGACCGAGACGGGCACGAACTTGCGGCCGTTATAGACGTTGAACGTGAGACCCACGAACGACGGCAGGATCGTCGAGCGACGCGACCAGGTCTTGATCGGCGAACGCGCGTTGGTGTCCTGGGCGGTTTCTGCCTTCTTGAGCAGATGAAGGTCCACGAAGGGGCCCTTCCAGACTGAACGAGCCATGTTAGCCCTTCCTCTTCGTCGAATGACGCGACCGGATGATCATCTTGTCGGTCGACTTGTTATGACGCGTGCGCGCACCCTTCGTCGGCTTGCCCCAAGGCGTAACCGGATGACGGCCACCCGAGGTACGGCCTTCACCACCGCCGTGCGGATGGTCGACCGGGTTCTTGGCGACGCCGCGCGTCAGAGGACGGATACCCATCCAGCGCGAACGGCCTGCCTTGCCCAGGTTCTGGTTCTGGTTGTCGGGGTTCGAGACCGCGCCAACCGTCGCCATGCAATCGCTGCGGATGTAGCGCTGCTCGCCCGAGTTCAGACGGACCATCACCATGCCCTTGTCGCGACCGACGACCTGCACGTACGTGCCGGCCGAACGGGCGATCTGGCCACCCTTCATCGGCTTCATCTCCACGTTGTGGACGATGGTGCCGACCGGCATCTGACCGAGTTCCATGGCATTGCCTGGCTTCACGTCGGTCTTCTTGGCCGCGAGGACCTTGTCACCGACGGCCAGACGCTGTGGCGCCAGGATGTAGGCGAGCTCTTCGTCCGGGTACTTGACCAGGGCGATGAACGCAGTGCGGTTGGGATCATACTCGATCCGCTCGACGGTGCCTTCGACGTCCCACTTGCGACGCTTGAAGTCGATGTAGCGGTACTTCTGCTTGTGACCACCGGCGATGCCGCGCGAGGTCACATGACCCTTGTTGTTACGACCGCCGGTCTTGTGCTTACCTTCGGTCAGCGCCTTGACGGGGCGACCCTTCCAGAGCGACGACTTGTCGACCAGGATGAGACCGCGGCGTGCCGGCGATGTCGGATTATAATGCTTGAGTGCCATGGCCTCAGATCCCCGTCGTCACGTCGATGGACTGACCGTCCTTCAACGTCACGATTGCCTTTTTCATGTCGGAGCGCGAGTAGTTCGTGCCCTTCCACTTCTTGGTCTTGCCCTTCTGGACGAGCGTGTTCACGCCGACGACGTTCACGTCGAACAGCGCCTCAACGGCCGCCTTGATCTCGGGCTTCGTGGCATCGTTCGATACCTTGAACACCACCGCGTTGAACTCCGACAGGGTCGTCGTCTTCTCGGTGATGTGCGGGGCGAGGATAACGTCGTAATGACGATTATCGATGCCCGCCTTCTGCTTCTTAGCCATGGAAGCGCGCCTCCAGCTTTTCGACAGCGGCGCGCGTCAGCACCAGCGTGTCATGCTTCAGGATGTCGTAAACGTTCGCGCCGGCAGCCGGCATCACGTTCACTTCGTACAGGTTGCCCGCGGCGAATGCGAAGCTGGTGTCGACCATGTCGCCGTCGATGACGAGCGCACGCTTGCCGAAGCCGAGCTTTGCGAGATCGCCCTGCAGCGTCTTGGTCTTGCCACCCTCGACAGCCAGGCTGTCCATGATGACCAGCGAACCCGCCTTGGCGTGGCTGCTGAGCGCCATCCGCAGGCCGAGCGAGCGAACCTTCTTGTTCAGCGACGGGTTGAAGTCACGGACGCGGGCGCCGTGAGCCTTACCACCACCGATGAACACAGGTGCGCGACGATCGCCGTGACGAGCCGTACCGCCGCCCTTCTGGCGACCGAACTTCTTGCCGGTGCGTGCGACGTCTGCGCGCTCACGGGTGCCGCGAGCCGTCTCGCGACGCTTCTCGAGCTGCCAGGTGACGACGCGGTGCAGGATGTCGGCGCGCGGGTCGAGGCCGAAGACCTCGTCGTTGAGCTCGATGTCCGCTGCGTCAGTGCCGGCGAAAGATGAAACCTTGATCTTCACGCTCAGCCCTCCTGGCCGTCGGCTGCAGGTGCGTCGGTCGTTTCGGCCGACGTGCCTGCTGCGGTGTTGCTGTTTGCGGTCTTGAGACCGGCGGGGAACGGTGCGTCGGCATGGCGCGCGACCTTCACCGAGTCCTTGACGAAGAGCCAGCCGCCCTTGGAGCCAGGAACCGATCCCTTGACGAACAGGAGACCACGCTCGACGTCCGTCGATACGATCTCGAGGTTCTGCTGGGTGCGATACTTGTCGCCCATGTGGCCGGCCATCTTCTTGTTCTTGAAGACCTTACCCGGATCCTGGCGCTGACCGGTCGAACCGAGCGAACGGTGCGAGACCGACACGCCGTGGGTTGCCCGCAGACCGCCGAAGCCCCAACGCTTCATGCCGCCCTGGAAGCCCTTACCCTGGGTCTTTCCCTGGATATCGACAATCTGGCCTGCGACGTAATGGTCAGCCGAGATCTCGGCGCCGACGTCGAGCAAGCCGTCTGCGTTCACGCGGAACTCATGGACGACAGCCTTGGGCTCCACTTCGGCCTTGCCGAAATGGCCGCGCTGCGGCTTTGCGACATTCTTCGACTTGGCGACACCTGCACCAAGCTGGACGGCAGTGTAGCCGTCACGATCCATTTCGCGAACGGAAACGACCTGATTGCCTTCGAGTGCCAGAACGGTGACCGGCACGTGCCGACCATCTTCCTGGAACAGGCGGGTCATCCCCATCTTCTTCGCGATCACGCCAGTACGCATGATCTTGTCCCTTCCTAGACAGAGGCCCCGTCGGACTATTCCTCGGGGGCTTGCGGACCATGTCCGGAGCGAACTCCATGATGCGTCCACCTGACCCCATCCCCGGCGAAAGCCCTGAATGGAGTTGGTTCAACCCGGTAAATACGAAACGTGCCCCCGTCCCGGGCTGGTGCTCCTGCATATGCGGAAGCGTGACGGGGGACGCTGCCCCGTCGGTTTTCACCGACGGCGGTATCCCAATGTAGAGCGGCGCGGGACCATTGCTGGTCAACCGCGCCGCGCCAGCCCTTAGGCCAGCTTGATCTCTACGTCCACCCCTGCTGCGAGGTCCAGCTTCATCAGCGCATCGACCGTCTGCGGCGTCGGCTGGACGATATCCAGCATACGCTTGTACGTACGTACCTCGAACTGCTCGCGCGACTTCTTGTCGATGTGCGGGCCGCGGTTCACGGTGAACTTTTCGATGCGCGTCGGAAGGGGAATCGGACCGCGGATGAGCGCGCCGGTGCGGCGTGCGGTGTCGGCGATGTCGCCAGTGGCCTGATCGAGCACACGGTGATCGAACGCCTTCAGACGAATGCGGATATTGCTGTCCATAGTCCCTACCGATGCGAAAGAGCGGGCCCGTTTCCGGGCTCTTGCTGGTTGATGTTTAAACCGAAGGCGGGCCATTACGGGAGAGTCGGTTGAAATGCAACCGGGGGTTGCGGGTTTTCAGGACCCAGGGATCGCTCTCACGAAAATAGCTGCCCGCTCCTGCTCGATTAGATCACGCTGAGCACGCGGTCGTAATCCTGCCCGGGGCCGATGATGCGGTGGACGAACACCCGGTCGGACAACGCCGAATACAGGATGCCGTAGCCCTTCCATGACCTTCGGCGAATTCCGTGCGTTTCGTAGCGCGGCACCAGTGGGAAACCGAACGGAACGTCGGCGAGTCGCATCGCCACCTCACGCAACTCGACCACGAAAGAGACTGCGCGAGATGGATTGTCAGCGGCGATATACAGACCGATTCTATGAAGGTCCGCGATCGCATGCGACGACAAAACGACTTTCATGCGCGGGACTGACGGCGTGCCCCCTCGATCTCGGCCAGCACCTCACCACACGCGACATCCAGCGCCACACCCCCGCCGGCGTTCATTTCGGCCAGGCTACCCGATATCGACGCGTCCAACTCGCGGAGCCACCGCTCCTCGTTCTCGACGGCACGTTGATCACGCGCGATCAAGTCGCGAAAATAATCGCTAGCGCTGGCATACTGTCCGCGTTCGATCCGCTCCTGCACGTAATCGCGCATCAGATCGGGCAGCGATATGTTTATGGAAGCCATCTGCGCGTTCTCCGCAGACGTTATGCCATGAACTGTTATCGCCGACAACGAACGCCGTTACCCACGCCCTTGCGGAAAATGCTGAACGTCGCCCGGCACCGTCACCCAATCGTGCATCGATTGTTCCCAGACAGACCGAACCGGAGCTTGAAAGGCGGGATCTGCTATTGCACCAACCGCAACCCCGATCATCGACGGGTGTTTGCCAGCCCGCGCGTAGACGGTCGATCCGCACTCAACACAAAAGAACGTCTCAAAGCGATTGCCCTCGTCCGTCGCTCGCTCAAACCGCCTGCCCTCGCCGACGATCGTGAGCTGGTCTGCCGGATAATAGGCAAGGACGGCAAACGGTGATCCGGTCCGACGCTGGCATGCGATACAATGGCAAGCGACAACAGCAGGCGTAGGGCCGGGAAGCTCGACCGCGAGCCGACCGCACTGACATTCCGCCCTCATGTGCTCGTCCCCTATCGTCGAACGTAGCCTAGCCGATTGTCGGATTCCTGCAATCGCAGCAAGAAACGGCGGCACGCGCGGGCGTGGCAAAGGCGCCAAACACGAAAAAGCCCGGCCTCTCTCACGAGAAGCCGGGCTCTTTTCGATCACCTCCCGAAGGAGAGGATGCTTACTTGTCGATCTGGCTGACGACGCCTGCACCGACGGTACGGCCGCCTTCGCGGATCGTGAAGCGCTGGCCCACGTCCATGGCGATCGGTGCGATCAGCTTGATGCCGAGCGACACGTTGTCGCCTGGCATGACCATCTCGGTGCCCTCAGGCAGCTCGACGGTGCCGGTCACGTCCGTCGTACGGAAGTAGAACTGCGGGCGGTAGTTGGCGAAGAACGGCGTGTGACGGCCACCCTCTTCCTTCGACAGCACGTACACTTCCGAGTTGAAGTCGGTGTGCGGCTTGATCGTGCCTGGCTTGCAGAGCACCTGGCCACGCTCGACTTCGTCGCGTGCAACGCCGCGGATCAGCGCGCCAACGTTATCGCCAGCCTGGCCCTGGTCGAGCAGCTTGCGGAACATTTCGACGCCCGTGACCGTGGTCTTGCGAACGGTCGGGTGGATGCCGACGATCTCGACTTCCTCGCCAACCTTGACGATGCCGGTCTCGACGCGGCCGGTGACGACCGTACCACGACCCGAGATCGAGAACACGTCCTCGATCGGCATCATGAACGGCTTGTCGAGCGGACGCTCTGGCTGCGGGATGTACTCGTCGACAGCCTGCATCAGCTCGGTGACGGCGTCGGCGCCGAGCTTCTGGTTCGAACCCGACAGTGCGCAGGTAGCCGAACCCTTGATGACAGGGATGTCGTCGCCCGGGAAGTCGTACGAGCTGAGCAGCTCGCGGATTTCCATCTCGACCAGCTCGAGGATTTCCTCGTCGTCGACCAGATCGACCTTGTTCATGAACACGACCATGGCAGGCACGCCGACCTGGCGTGCGAGCAGGATGTGCTCACGGGTCTGTGGCATCGGGCCATCGGTCGCCGAAACGACAAGGATCGCGCCGTCCATCTGAGCTGCGCCGGTGATCATGTTCTTCACATAATCGGCGTGGCCCGGGCAATCGACGTGCGCGTAGTGACGGTTGGCCGTCTCGTACTCGACGTGTGCGGTCGAGATCGTGATGCCGCGCTCGCGCTCCTCGGGAGCCTTGTCGATGTTGGCGAAGTCGACGGCGGTACCGCCGGTCGTCTCTGCCAGAACCTTCGTGATCGCAGCGGTGAGCGACGTCTTGCCATGATCGACGTGACCGATGGTGCCGATGTTGAGATGCGGCTTGTTCCGCTCAAATTTTGCCTTGGCCATTGTTTCCTACCTTCTGATTCGTATTCCGGTGCCACCCCGGGAACCGCGCGAACGCGGCCCAATAGCGGCTGTTAAAGCGTTGCGCCAGCCCCGTCCTTGCGAAGGGGGCCGACACGGAAGTGAATTCCGTGTCGTCGGACCTCGGGCAAGCCCGAGGCCGGCCGGCCTAGCGGTGTCTCGGAGCCAAGTTGCCTTGGCTCCGTGCACCTTAGGCTCAGGCCAACTTAGCCTTCACCTCGTCCGCGACGTTCTGCGGCACTTCGTCATAGTGCGAGAACTGCATCGAGTAGTTCGCTCGACCCTGCGTGAACGAGCGGAGCGAGTTCACGTAGCCGAACATGTTCGCCAGCGGGACCATCGCCTCAACCGTCTGCGCGTTGCCGCGGCTGTCGGTGCCCTGGATCTGGCCACGACGGCTGTTCATGTCGCCGATGACGTCGCCCAGGTAATCCTCCGGGGTAACGACCTCGACCTTCATGACCGGCTCGAGCAGCGTGATGCCCGACTTCTGTGCCACTTCGCGCATCGCGCCGCGTGCACAGATTTCGAACGCCAACGCCGACGAGTCGACGTCGTGATACGCGCCGTCATACAGCACGATCTCGAAATCGATGATCGGGAATCCGACCAGCGAACCCGACGCAGCGGTTTCGCGGAAGCCCTTCTCGATCGCGGGCAGATATTCCTTCGGAATGTTGCCGCCCTTGATCTCGTCCTTGAACGTGATGCCCGAACCGCGCTCGCCTGGCGTGACCTTGACCTTCACGCGACCGAACTGGCCGGTACCACCCGACTGCTTCTTGTGCGTGTAGTCGACGTCGACCGGCTTCTTCAGATACTCGCGATATGCGACCTGAGGAGCGCCGACGTTCGCCTCGACCTTGAACTCACGCTTCATGCGATCGACCAGGATCTCGAGATGGAGCTCGCCCATGCCTTTGATGATGGTCTGGCCCGACTCGGGGTCCGACGACACGCGGAACGAAGGATCCTCGCGTGCGAGGCGATTGAGCGCGACGCCCATCTTCTCCTGGTCGGCCTTGGTCTTCGGCTCCACCGACAGCTCGATCACGGGCTCGGGGAATTCCATCCGCTCGAGAATGATCGGTGCGTTCATCGCGCAGAGCGTGTCACCGGTCGTGGTATCCTTGAGACCCGCGAGAGCGACGATGTCGCCAGCGAAAGCCTCCTGGATGTCCTCACGGCTGTTCGCATGCATAAGCAGCATGCGACCGACCTTTTCCTTCTTGTCCTTGACCGAGTTGGTAACCTGCGATGCGGTCTCCAGCTTACCCGAATAGATGCGGGCGAAGGTCAGCGTGCCGACAAACGGATCGTTCATGATCTTGAACGCCAGTGCCGAGAACGGAACCTCGTCCGACGAAGGACGCTCGTCCGGCGTCACGCCGTCGAGCTTCAGACCCTGGATCGCGGGAACGTCGAGCGGCGAAGGCAGATAGTCGACGACGGCGTCGAGCAGGGGCTGAACGCCCTTGTTCTTGAACGCCGAACCGCAAACGACCGGCACGAACGCCATGCTCAGCGTACCCTTGCGGATCAGCGCCTTGAGGTCGGCGACGCTCGGCTCGTTGCCTTCGAGATAGGCCTCCATGAGGGCATCGTCCTGCTCGACGGCCATCTCGATCAGTTCGCTGCGATACTTCGCGGCCTTCTCGACCAGATCCGCGGGGATCTCGGCATATTCGAACTTCGCGCCGAGGCTCTCTTCAAGCCAGATGATCGCACGGTTCTCGACGAGATCGACGAGGCCCTTGAAGCCGCCTTCCATGCCGATCGGAAGATACAGCACTGCCGGACGCGCGCCGAGACGCTCGATGATCGAGTTCACGCAGAAGTAGAAATCGGCGCCGGTGCGGTCGAGCTTGTTGACGAAGCACATGCGCGGCACGCCGTACTTGTCGGCCTGACGCCACACGGTCTCGGACTGCGGCTCGACGCCGGCAACGCCGTCGAAGCATGCGACCGCGCCATCGAGCACGCGGAGCGAACGCTCGACTTCGATCGTGAAGTCGACGTGGCCAGGCGTATCGATGATGTTGATAAGGTGCTCTTCGCCCTTACCTTCTTCGGCGCGCCACTTGCAGGTGGTCGCAGCCGACGTGATCGTGATCCCGCGCTCCTGCTCCTGCTCCATCCAATCCATCGTCGCGGTGCCTTCGTGCACTTCGCCGATCTTGTAGGACTTGCCGGTGTAATAGAGGATGCGCTCGGTCGTCGTCGTCTTACCGGCGTCAATGTGCGCCATGATGCCGATGTTGCGGTAACGGTCGAGCGGATGGCTGCGGGCCATGATCGTGCTTCCTTAAGGATATGGGGAGCCGAACGTGCCGGCTCCCCAATATATAGGTGTTTGCATGACAGGCGAAAGACCGCCCGTCACACGGATAGCAATGCTAGGCTTCAAAGCTCGCTGTTACCAGCGGCAGGAAGCCCGCTGTTACCAGCGGTAGTGCGAGAATGCACGGTTGGCTTCCGCCATCCGGTGCGTATCTTCACGCTTCTTGACCGCGTTACCACGGTTGTTGGCTGCGTCCATCAGCTCACCCGACAGCCGTGCGGCCATCGTGTTCTCGCTGCGCGAACGTGCCGCACCGATCAGCCAGCGAATCGCCAGCGCCTGTGCACGCTCGGGACGAACCTCGACCGGCACCTGGTACGTTGCACCACCGACGCGGCGCGAACGGACTTCGATGCCCGGCTTCACGTTGTTCAGCGCATCGTGGAAAACGCCGATCGGGTCGCGCTTGGCGCGCTGCTCGACGGTTTCGAATGCGCCGTACACGATCAGCTCTGCGACGGACTTCTTGCCGTCCAGCATGACGCTGTTCATGAACTTCGACAGAACCTCATCCCCGAACTTGGGATCAGGCAGGATAACCCGCTTTTCGGGACGACGACGACGTGCCATTTTGTATTCCTTCTAAACTTCAGCCTTAGTGATCAGATACCTGACCGGCTTACTTCGGACGCTTAGCGCCGTACTTGGAACGCGACTGACGCCGGTCCTTCACACCCTGTGTATCGAGCACGCCGCGCAGGACGTGATAGCGAACACCGGGAAGATCGCGGACACGACCGCCACGGATCAGGACAACCGAATGCTCCTGAAGATTGTGGCCCTCGCCCGGGATGTAGCTGATGACTTCGCGCTGGTTGGTCAGGCGAACCTTGGCCACCTTACGCAGAGCCGAGTTCGGCTTCTTCGGGGTCGTCGTGTAGACGCGCGTGCAAACGCCACGCTTCTGCGGATTTGCTTCCATCGCAGGGACCTTCGACTTGGCCTTCTGCGGATCGCGGCCCTTGCGGACCAGCTGGTTGATCGTCGGCATTGAAGCCTTCACCTTTCAAGTGGTTACTTTGCTGGAGCCATGAGGCGCCTGAGAATACAAAAAGGACCCTCTGAAGCGCAAACGCTCCTCAGGCCCTGGAATGCATCCAGCAATGTTCAAGCATGCCCGGCGGGAAACACTCCCGAAGAACAGGCCGCGCCTATATGCGAGGACGCGGCTCGGGTCAACGGGGCGGAATCGCGAATGGCGATGTAAGCCCGCGAGTTAACCGAGCGGAAACCGTCGACGACATATCCGGCCCCAATGCCTCTGTCCCGAACTGCGTGGCAACTACCCCCGGTTGCAGTGACGCTCTCCGCCACGGTGCTGGCACATGCAGCGCTTTGGCCCTTTCGCGCCGAAGACGTGGATACCTTCCTCGTCCCGTGGCTCGATCATATCCGCGCGGCAGGGCTGATCGGAGCGTTCGCGACCCCATTCAGCAATTACACTCCGCCATATCTGTACCTGCTAGCACTCATCACGCCGCTTGGTGCCGTGCTGACAGACCTCACGTTGCTCAAGCTCCTCTCGGTGCTGGGCACGATCGCACTTTCAGGTGCCATGTGGCGCTTACTCACCGCGCTCGATGCGCCCTCGCCAAAACGCGCCGCAGCCTTGGCCTTGATGCTGCCATCGACCCTGCTCAACGCACCCTTGCTCGCACAGTGTGATGCGATGTGGGCAGCTGCCTGTGTCATGGCGCTGGCGATGGCCGTTGAGCACCGCCATGCGTCTATGCTCGCTTGGTTTGGTCTGGCGATCGCATTCAAATTGCAGGCGGCATTCTTCGGGCCGTTCGTCGTTGCGCTGCTCTTGAACCGGCGGGTTGGCTTCCGTCTATGGCTGATCGCCCCCGCCACCGCGTTTATAGCATTGCTACCTGCCTGGGCAGCCGGCTGGCCGATCGTCGACCTGCTGACGATCTACGTTCGCCAAACCAGCCATTTCAACCTACTGTCGCTGAACGCACCAAATCCTTGGATCATCATTCAGGCCCTGCCCGGCATTCAGGACCTGCCCATGCACGCGCTAGGCATGGCGATCGCGATCGCCGGAAGCGTCGTGTACATCGCCTGGCTAGCTTCACGGCGGGTCGCGCCGATGCCCATCCTGCCCGCCGCGCTGTTAGCCCCGTTGCTTGTGGTCAGCACGTTGCCACGCATGCACGAGCGCTACTTTTTCCTAGCCGACATCCTCGCCTTTGCCCTTGCGATGACAATGCGAAGCCGGGCGAGTTGGTCGATCGCCATTCTCTGTCAGGCAGGCTCGACACTCGCCATTCTTGGCTATGTGGCCGACACCCAGGCGCTTTCGATGCTCGGCGCCGTCGCTATGATCGTTGCAACCTACCGCGTCACGAAGCTCGTTACCCGGCCAGTAGATGGCGGGTCCGCAGAAACGCATGCGACGATTGGCTGCGGAACCGCCACCCGCTCCGTACCGACTAGCGGCAAGCCCCTGAGCGTTAACGCCTGATCGGCGGCGTTGCGATAGCCGCCAGCAGCGCCTTCTCAAATCGCGCCGGATCCTCGACCTGTGGCGAGTGGCCCAGCCCTTCTAGCATCACCAGGTTCGCATTCGGCATCTGCTTGACCGCACGTGGCGCCACCATCGGGATCGGTTCAAGAAACTTGCGCAAGTTCGTCGGGGCCTGCGCGCGGCCGAAAGCCGTCTTGTCGAGCGTGCCGACGATCAACGTCGTGGGAGGCGTGATCCGGTAAAGTTCGTGTGCGACCGGTTGCGTCTTGATCATCTCGCTGGTTTTCGCCTGCGCGAGCGCAACGGTGTCGCGCCCTGTGCCCTGGTACATGCCCGCCTGCATCCAGACCCAGCGATCATAAGACGGCTTCCATACGCCGTGGTAATAGTTCTCGAGCTGGTACGCCTTGATCGACGCATAGCTCGTCTTCTTCTCGTTCGCCCAGAGCGTGTCGACGTCGGTATAGGGCACCCCCTCCTCGCCGCGATCCTTCAGGCCGAGCGGATTGACGAGGACCAGCTTCTCGACCGAGGCCGGATAGAGGATCGCGTACCGCATCGCGAGCATACCGCCCATCGAATGCCCGACGATCGTCGCCCGCGTGATGCCGCGCGATTCGAGGAGCCGCCTGGTGAACGTCGCCAGCATCTCGAAGCTATACTGTGCCGCGCGGGGCTTGGACGATTTGCAGAAGCCGATCTGGTCGGGAACGATCACGCGGTAACCGACCTCGCTCAGCGCCCGCGCGGTGCTGCCCCAGGTCGCGCCGCAGAAATTCTTGCCGTGGAGGAGGACGACGGTGCGGCCATTGGGACGCTGCGGCGCGATATCCATGAACGCCATCTGTGCGGGCGCACCGACGATATCGACCTCCATCGTCTGGACCGGCCAGGGATAGGTGAAGCGTTCGAGCTGCGGCCCGAGGTCGGGCACCTGCGGCACCGGCACCGGCACCGGCACCGGCACCGCCCCCATCAGCAGCGCCGCGACCGGCAGCGCCAGCATCCCCAAACTTGCTCGCATAAGATTACGCTTTCCTACATCCCACGATACGGCGTACGGTTAACGGGCAAACACGACCGCGCGCAACGCATCATCCTTAATGGTGACGAATTGCATGCGAGGCGCTTGCCCTGCGCGAAAACGCTGGGTAAGGGGCGCGTCCGTGTAGGAGTGTAGCTCAGTTGGTTAGAGCGTCGGTCTCCAAAACCGAAGGCCCTCGGTTCGAATCCGAGCACTCCTGCCACCCCCTTTAAATTTCGATTTCGAACGGCACCGTTTCCCGCGGTGCCTTCGCACGCCCATCGCGATTGCAGAAAATGCATTTCATAATGCAATTTTCGCAATTGCTCTATGATGTGCTGCGATGCACAACGATCAGGCCTTTCAGGCATCCTCTCCTAAAAACTTTCATGGCCGGTCTCGTACCGGCCTTTTTTTTCGTCCGCGGTGCGCGTACACCGTTCGTGCCGTCGTCAAGCCGAACGATGAAAAGAAACCGTGGGAGCGGAGCCGCCGGTGAAACCGGCACCGGCAAGACGATCGTGCGGGGGATCGAGTGACCCAAGCGCTCTCCCCCGCCACTTCTCTGGCCATGCGCCACGTCTGCGCCCACGCGCCACCTCTTCCCCCCACGCGCCACGCCTCCGGCCATGCGACCGCTCTTCTAGAACGTCGCCCCGCCCCTCTCCGGCCGCGCACTTGCTTTCACCCGTGACGGCAGCTATCTGCCGCGCTTCCGACAGCGAGGACGGACCTGCCGCCGCGGCCCTTCACAGGGAGCGGCTAGTGGGTCTATGCCTCGCATCTCAGTTTCTCAATCAGCGGGTTCGAAGAACATCGTGGCGAAGACGTCCCCCCTCGAATTCATCCAGCAGGTCCGCAACGAGACCGCGAAGGTCACGTGGCCGACGCGTCGCGAGACGGTCATGACCGGCGTGATGGTGGTGATCATGACGACGATCCTCGCGCTGTTCTTCCTGGGCGTCGACTCGATCCTGCAAGCGATCGTCTCCGCCCTCCTCAAACTCGCTCAGTAAGCAAGGTTCCGTCATGGCGCGCTGGTACATCATTCACGCCTATTCGGGCTTCGAGGGCAAGGTCCGCGACTCGATCATGGCCGAGGCGACCCGGATGGGTCTCGAACAGCTCGTCGAGCAGATCGAAGTCCCGACCGAAACTACGACGGAAGCTCGTCGCGGCAAGAAGATCGCGGTCGAGCGCAAGTTCATGCCGGGCTATGTGCTCGCCAAGCTGAACATGAACGACGACGTGTATCACCTGGTGAAGAACACGCCGAAGGTCACCGGCTTCCTCGGCAGCATGGGCAAGCCGCAGGCGATCAGCGAGGCGGAAGCCACGCGGATGCTGAACAGCAAGGAAGAAGCCGCCGCTGCGCCCAAGCAGAAGGTCAAGGTCGACTACGAGATCGGCGACCAGGTCAAGGTCCTCGACGGTCCGTTCGCGACCTTCAACGGGCTTGTGGAAGAACTCGACTTCGACCGCAGCCGCGTCAAGGTTTCGGTGTCGATCTTCGGGCGTGCGACCCCGGTCGAGCTCGAGTTCGAGCAGGTCGAGCGCAGCAAGTAAGGCCAAGCCACACGCGATTAGCCAATGGGCTAATCGCGAGACGGCCCCAGCCCGGCCGACGACGCGGGATTTACTCCCGCGTCGCGCCTCGGCGAAAGCCAAGCTCTACAATTTATATCGCGCCCGCGTGTCGTCCTGATTAGAATCAGCGCTGCGGTGCTGTCGCAATGCTGGACAGGTCGGTGGTCGTGTCGATCGGCAGGCCCGCGTCTTTTCGTTCCGAATACCGGTCGACGAGCTGAGCGGTGTGAGGCCGCAGTAGAACGGTAAAGCGCACCAGCTCCTCAATCACATCCACAATCCGGTCGTAGTAGCTGGACGGTTTCATCCGGCCGGCGTCGTCAAACTCGTTGAATGCCTTGGCGACTGACGACTGGTTCGGGATCGTGACCATCCGCATCCAACGGCCGAGAACGCGGAGCGTGTTGACGCTGTTGAAGGACTGCGATCCGGCCGATACCTGCATGACAGCGAGAGTCCGGCCCTGCGTCGGTCGCATTCCGCCCATCGACAGGGGCAGGTGATCGACTTGGAGCTTCATGATGCCGGTTATCTGGCCGTGCCGCTCGGGGCTGCACCATACATGCCCCTCAGACCACATCGACAGTTCGCGCAGCTCGTGGACAGCCGGGTGATCGTCCCCAGTCACTTGATCGGGGAGCGGCAGCGTGGCGGGATCGAAAATGCGCGTCTCGCAGCCGAAGAATTGCAACAGGCGGGCGGCTTCCTCGACACACAGGCGCGAAAAGGATCGCTCCCGAAGTGATCCGTAAAGCAGCAGGATGCGCGGGGGAGGATCATCGGCCCCCAACCCGAGGGCGGGACGGTCGAGCGCATAGCGGCGATCGAGCGCGGGCAGGTGGTCAGGATCGGAGAGCGTGCGAAGCGGCATTACAGACTGAGCCTTATGGCGAGGGCGGCGAGGGTCACCAGCAGCACCGGAATCGTCAGCGTCGCGCCGACCTTGAAGTAATAGCCCCAGCCGATGCGGATGCCCTTTTGCCCGAGGACGTGCAGCCACAGCAGCGTGGCGAGCGAGCCGATCGGCGTGATCTTCGGCCCGAGGTCACAACCGATCACGTTGGCGTAGATCATCGCGTCCTTGATCGCGCCCGTGGCGTGCGTCGCGTCGATCGACAGGGCGCCCACCAAGACGGTCGGCATGTTGTTCATCACCGACGACAGCAGCGCGGCGATGATCCCGGTGCCGAACGCCGCGCCCCACACGCCGCCTTGCGCGGTGCGATCGAGCAGGCCGGCAAGGTGGTCGGTCAAGCCGGCATTTCGCAGGCCATAGACGACCAGGTACATGCCGAGCGAGAAGATCACGACCTGCCACGGCGCGCCCGCCAGCACCTTGCGGGTCTGGATAACGTGTCCGCGCGCGGCGATGATGAGCAGGAGGACCGCGCCGGTAGCGGCCACGGCGCTGACCGGCACGCCGATCGGTTCGAGCAGAAAGAAGCCGGCGAGCAGCAGGGCGAGAACGACCCAGCCCGCCTTGAACGTGGCATGATCGCGGATCGCATCACCGGGCGTGCGGAGCTGCGCCACATCGTAATTCGCCGGTATGTCACGGCGGAAGAATAGCAGCAACGCGATCAGCGTCGCGGCGATCGACGCCAGATCGACCGGCACCATCACCGAGGCATAATTGGCAAAGCCGATCCGGAAGAAGTCGGCCGACACGATGTTGACGAGGTTGGAGACGATCAGCGGCAGACTGGCGGTATCGGCAATGAATCCCGTAGCCATGACGAACGCCAGCGTCGCCTTGTCCTTGTATCCCAGCGCGCGCAGCATCGCGATGACGATCGGCGTCAGGATCAGCGCTGCGCCGTCATTGGCGAACAGCGCCGACACAGCCGCGCCGAGCAGCACGATCAGCACGAACAGCCGGCGACCATGCCCCCGGCCCCAGCGCGCGACATGGAGCGCCGCCCATTCGAAGAACCCGGCTTCATCAAGCAACAGGCTGACGATGATGATCGCGACGAACGTCGCGGTCGCGTTCCAGACGATACCCCACACCACAGGCACGTCGGAGACCGAGACGACCCCGGCGAGCAGCGCGATCGCCGCGCCGCCCACGGCGCTCCATCCGATGCCGAGGCCCTTGGGCTGCCAGATGACGAGCGCGATCGTGGCGACGAAGATGGCGAGCGCGAGCAGCATCAGGCGACGCGCTGACCCGAGGCGTCCACGACCTTTTCGCCGTCTTCCTTGGCAAACGCACCCTGTTGCGGCTCGGGCAGCAGATCGAGGACAGCTTCGGACGGTCGGCACAGCTTCACGCCGAGCGGCGAGACGACGAGCGGCCGGTTGATGAGGACCGGATGCGCCATCATTGCGTCCACCAGCGCGTCGTCGGACAGCGACGTGTCGCCCAAGCCTAGCTCCGAATAGGGCGTGCCCTTCTCACGCAGCAGATCGCGGGGCGTGATCCCGGCGCGATCGATCAGCTCGACCAGCAACGCGCGCGAGGGCGGCGTTTTCAGATATTCGACCACATGCGGCTCGATGCCGGCATTGCGGATCATCGCCAGCGTGTTGCGCGACGTGCCGCATTCGGGGTTGTGATAGATCACGATATCGACGGCCACGCTCTGGTAGGTCATCTGGGCGTCCTTTCAGCAGCAAGGGGTGAGTTCGGCCAGAAGCGGCGCGCACAGCTCGGGCGAACCGACGCAGCAATCCTTGACGAGAAACAGCGTCAGCGCGCGCAGCCCGTCCAGATCAGCGCGGTAGATGATCGACCGGCTATGCCGTTCGGAGCGCACGATGCCGGCGCGTGCGAGGATGCCGAGGTGCGCGGACATGGTGTTCTGTGGCACGTCGAGCTGACGGGAGATTTCGCCTGCCGCCATTCCGTCCGGCTCGTGGCGGACCAACAGGCGAAACACATCTAGCCGGGTACCTTGCGCCAGCGCGCCGAGCGCTATGATAGCTGATTCGTTATCCATATATCCAGCATAGACGATATTTCGATAGTGACGCTAGTTACTGCGTTCGGAGCAGCACTCAGGCGTTGCTTGTCCAGCGCAGCGGACACCCCCTTCACGACACAAACCGGCACCGCTATGCCCCCTTCCAATCCTTCAAACGCCACCCGCCAAACAGCGCGACGCTCGAATCATACGGCACCTTCGTCGGGTCGGCCTTGCTCCAGCCGGTGACCTGATCGAGCGCTGGCAGGCGTATCGGATTCGGGATCGGATACGGGTTGGTCAGCGTCGGTTCGCCGCGTTCGTTGCGGGCGGCTTCGGCGAGGTCGAAGGCTTCGCGGTCGCGGGCTTGGCGGGCTTCGTACATTGCCGACAGGCGGTAGCTGTGCGCTTCGCTCGATTCACCGCGGCGGCGTTTGATGTGGGGCGGTTCCTCCTGGAGGTGGACCGTCTTGGCGTGGAGGTGGAGGAGTTGCAGCGCCTGGTTCGCGGTCATCGGCGGGATCGGTGGGGGATCGTTGTGGCGCCATTCGTCATGGTCGTGCGCGCCGGGCAGCGATCCGGCGAGCAGCGCCGACTCGACCTGTTCGTAGCCGGCCTCCAGCGCGAGGCGCATCTCGCGGGCGAAGGCGGGACTGGCTTTGCGGCGGGCGTAGAAGGCGGAGTGGCTGAAGCCGGCGGCGGCGGCCGAGAGGCGGATGTTGGCGGTGGCGGAGAGCGCTGTGAGGAAGGCTTGCTCGGCGGCGTGGTCGAGGCGGTTGGCGGGCGGGCGGCGGAGTTGGAGGCGGCCGTTGGCGGTTCTTGTCGTGGTGGGGGTTTTGTTTAAGGCGGCGGTGTTTGGGGCACTCCCCTCCCCCGACCCCTCCCGCAGGCGGGAGGGGAGATTTAGGGCGGCGGAGGCGAACGCTAGGGCGGCGTCCCATTTTGCGGCGAAAGCGGGGTGGGCGGCGCGGCGCTTGGTGAAGGTGGAGCGGTTATAGCCGAGCGCGCGGGCGGCTTCGCGAGCGTTGCCGGTGCGGCGGAGCGCGGCGAGGAACGCGGCGTTCTGCGCGGCCTGGCGGCGGGTGAACTGGTCTGGGGTGGACGGGCGTGGCATCCCACGGGGGTCTGCCTCGAAATCCTACATTGCAAGCGCGTCAAAGCGTCGGGCGCCGAGTGGCTCGATAGCGGTTGGAGAATGGCGCGGGCGATGTAGGCCATCATTCGCAGGATTGGGCGAGGTGGCCATGGTTCGGGGAGAAGCCGGTGGTCGTGGGGTGTGGTGGTGCACTGTGCTGATGCTGGAGAACGGGCCTATGCCAGACGGTTGTGCGTAGCAGGCGGTGATCCAGACGCGCGACTGGCTGATGCATGTCACGTACCGCATGCCGGGTGCGCATCCGGCATGGGGTGATCGATCCGGTGCGGCTGCGGCGACGCTTTCGAATCCTCCCCCGCCTGGGGGAGGTGGCTGGCGATTGCCAGACGGCGGGGGCGGTCGGCGAAACCTTTGTTCCGTGCCCTCCCCCTCCGTCACCTTCGGTGCCACCTCCCCCTGGCGGGGGAGGGTCAAGGCCTGCGCTTAGAAGCCGACGCTGATCGTGCCGAACACCTGGCGGGGGGCGACCGGGAACTGGTTGAAGGTCCCGCTAGCCGCGCCGATGCTGAGCGTCGAGGCGGCGCGCTTGTTGGTGATGTTCGTTACGTTGAGGCTGACCGTCGCGGTCTTGACGATCTGCCCCTCCGACAGCGGCACGCGCGCGGCGATGCGGCCGGATAGCGTGAAGTAGGACCCTACCGACAAGTCATTGGTGTAGGTCGCGAACCGCTTGCCGATGTAGTCGCCGACCAGTTGCGCGTCGAAGATGCCGTAATTGGCTGAGGCGACGAACTTGTTGAGCCAGTCGGGGCTGCCCGGCACCTTCTTGCCCGCGGTGGCGACCGTCGTCGTGCCGCTGACGTAATTCTCCTCGTAGCGCGAATTGTTGTACGACAGCGCGTCGTAGAATGAGAAATGCGGGCCGAAGCGAAGCGTGCCGGCGATGTCGATGCCGTCGGTCTTCACCGCGCCGACGTTTTGGAGGATCGCCGCGCCGCTGACCACCGCGGTGACCACGGGTGTCGGGCTGATGCCGAGAAGGCGGTTGCTGAAGTCGACGTGATAGACGCTGACCTGGCCCTCGAACGCGGTGATCGGGCCGAGGTTCAGCGCGTGATGCGAGCGGATGCCGCCCTCGTAGGTCCAGCTGGTTTCGGGCTCGACATCCTGCTTGAACAGGTCGAACGCGGCCTGGCTGCCGAGTGCGAATGGGGACAGGCCTGCGGCGGCGCTGGTCTGGAACTGGCGAATGTTCTTCTGGACGTTGACGAACACCTGCTCGTTGTCGGTCGCGTCCCACAGCGCGCCGAGCTGCGGCAGGAAGTATTTGTGCGTGTCGATCTTGCCGACCGGCAGCGCGACCGAGCCGGTGAACGAGCCCGGGATCGGCTGCGTGGGCACTCGCTGCGATGCGTTCTGGAACGTGCTCTTGACGCCGCCCTGGATCGTCAGGCTCGGCAAGACCTTCCAGCTGTCCTGGATGTGCGCCTGATATTCGTCGACGCGGACTTCGCTGTGATATTGCGTGATCAGCGGGGTCAGATTGTCGCGCGGGCGCTGGTAGGGCGTGGTCGGATCGTTGACCGGGAACGGATACCAGCGGCGATAGGCGGACGAGCTCTGATGCTCGTACCAGGCGCCGAACTCGATATGATGCGCGCCGAGATCGATGCCGACGGTGGAGACGACGCCTCCGCGGGCGATGCGGTATTCGGTGGTGCGCGTCGCGAGCCCCGAGCCGCCGAAGACGGTCGTGAGGTTCTGGCCGGGGTAGTAGAACGAGAACAGCTTGGGCAGGCCGGCGACGTCGATCGGGCCGCCGATGATGCCGACGCCGTCATTGTGATGATAATAGGCCTGGTTCGAGAAGGTCACGCGGTCGCTGACGTTCCAGTCGTATTTGATGTAGCCGAGATAATCGGTGCGCGCCGCGACGCCGTAGTAATTGCGGTAGTTCGAGCCGTCGGCCTTGTACGCGCCCGAGTTCAGGTAGTTGAGCATGCCCTGGAAATTGGGGAACATGAACGGGCGGACGTACGGCGCGGTGCCTTGCGTCGCGGTGGTGATGACGGTCGAATCCTCGTTTGGCTCGGTCTTGTCCGAATAGGCCGCGTAGACCGTCAGCTTGCCGTTCGAATCGTCGTGGACGAACTTCGCGTTGGCCTGATAGCCGCCCTGGATACCGTCGAAGTCCCACGCCTTCGCCTTCTGGCGCGAGCCCGAGATGTAGAAGCTGTTGCCGTTGCCGAAGGTGCCGCTGTCGACGCGCGCGAACAGCCGCGAGGTCGAGTGACTGCCGAGCGTCTGGTCGACCTGGACGCCCATGTCCTTGCGCGGATCGCTCGAGAAGGTGTCGATCGTGCCGCCGAGGTTGCTGGTCGACGCGGTGCCGAGATCGCCCGCGCCACTGGCCAGCGTGACGCGCGAGACGTTCTCCGAAATGATCGCACGCTGCGGCGACAGGCCGTTGTAATTGCCGTAATTCTGGTCGCCGAGCGGCAGGCCGTCGAGCGTGTAGCCGAGCTGCTGCGCGTTGAAGCCGTGGACGAACAGCGAGATGTTCTGCTCGTTGTTGCCCCACGGATCGGCGGTCAGGAAGGTGACGCCGGGCAATGTCTGGAGCGCCTTTAGCGGGCTGACGCCGGGGAGGATCTTCTGCATGTCGACGCCGCTGATCTGCGCGACCGAGCGCGTGGCGGTGCCGGTGACGACGATCGTATCGTCCTGGCCGGCGGAGGTGGTCGCCTGATCGGGTTCCGGCGCCGGTGCGGGAACGGTTGAACCCGGCTCGGCGTCCTTGGCGACCAGCGACTGCGCATAGGCGGGCGATACACCGAGTACGGCAACGCCGACAGCGCCGCACAACAGCCGTGCGGCGGTACGAGAAAACATCGTCATTCTTGAAAACCCCTAGCGAGATCGATCGATCGTCACTCCCGAGGCGCCACCTATGGCCGCGTCGCGACAGTCGGGTGACGGTTTCGCTACAGATTTAATTTGGGAGACGGGTGTGGGGATCGGGTGTCACTCTGCCGGATCTGTTCACGCAAAGGCGCGAAGAGCAGAAGATTCGGGGTTCGCGCGGAGGCGCGGAGACGCGGAGGAGAAGTAAGGTAGGGCAGGTGTTGCCGCTTTGCGGGTTTTGGGGTATGCGCGCCGGCTTCCACCTTCACTGTTGGAATTGCGGGAGGTTGCCGAGAGGCAGCCGCCATCACCGCTAGGCTCACATAAAGAGAGTGACATGGCTAAAAAAATTACCGGATACATCAAGCTGCAGGTGCCTGCAGGCGAGGCAAAGCCCGCGCCGCCGATCGGGCCTGCGCTGGGTCAGCGCGGCGTGAACATCATGGAGTTCTGCAAGGCGTTCAACGCCGGCACGAGCGAACTGAAGAAGGGCATGCCGATCCCGACCGTCATCACGGTCTATGCGGATCGCTCGTTCTCGTTCGAGACCAAGACCCCGCCAGCCTCGTACCTGATCAAGGAGGCCGCTGGTCTCAAGTCGGGTTCGAAGGAGCCCGGCAAGGTCGTCGCCGGCAAGATCAAGCGCTCGCAGCTGAGCGAGATCGCCACGACGAAGATGAAGGACCTCAACGCCAACGATATCGACGCTGCGACGAAGATCATCGAAGGCAGCGCCCGCGCAATGGGCCTCGAAGTGGTGGAGGGCTGATATCATGGCTAAGCTGAGCAAGAAGCAGAAGGCCGTCACGGTCGACCTCGTCAAGCTGCACGGCATCGACGAGGCTATCGGTCTCGCACGGTCGGGTGCCACGTCGAAGTTCGACGAGACGATCGAAGTCGCGCTGAACCTGGGCGTCGATCCGCGTCACGCAGACCAGATGGTCCGCGGCGTCGTCACGCTGCCCAAGGGCACCGGCAAGACCGTCCGCGTCGGCGTGTTCGCCCGCGGCGCGAAGGCTGAGGAAGCCCTAGCAGCAGGCGCAGACGTGGTCGGCGCCGAAGACCTGATGGAAATCATCCAGGGTGGCACGATCGATTTCGATCGCTGCATCGCGACCCCGGACATGATGGGCATCGTCGGTCGCCTCGGTAAGGTTCTGGGTCCCAAGGGCCTGATGCCGAACCCGAAGCTCGGCACGGTGACGATGAACGTCGCAGCCGCGGTCCAGGCAGCCAAGGGCGGCCAGATCGAATACCGCGTCGAGAAGGCCGGCATCATCCACTCGGGCATCGGCAAGGCGTCGTTCCCGGCGGAAGACCTGCGCGCGAACTTCGACGCACTGGTCGACGCAGTGGTCAAGGCCAAGCCGACCGGCGCCAAGGGCAAGTACGTCCAGAAGGTCGCGATCTCGTCGACCATGGGTGCGGGCATCAAGGTCGACACGACCGAGGTTGCTGGCGCCTGAGCCGCACGTGGCTAGCGCAAGCTAGCCACGAGACGGCGAAAGCGCGGCCGGCGCGGGTAACCGCGACCGACGGGGACGGGATTTACTCCCGTCCTGCCGCTGAGAGTTGAGAAGGGCCGGGAGCGATCCCGGCCCTTTTTGCGTGTCCGCCCTATCCGTCAGGGGGCTGTAGCCGGAGGTGACGGAGGGGGAGGACACGCAACAGCGGATGTCGCCTTTCGCCCCCTCCGTCTGGCAAGCGCCAGCCACCTCCCCCTGGCGGGGGAGGATCGTGAGGTGGCGCAACGGTCAGGTTTGGGGCGAACGCCCCCTGCCCCTTACTCGGCCAGCGCGCGCTCGGCGTCGAGCGTGGTCGCGAACACCGAGACATACTGCGTCACGCGCGCCTCTTCCGCCTCGACCGCGTATGCCGCGGCCATGTCGGGCGCGACGATCCGGCCTTCGACGATGTCGACGAGCATGCGTGCGAGATCGAACGCGCTGCCGGGCTGGAAGGTGATGCCTACCTCGCCCGCGACCTTCTCCGCCATGCCGCCGATCGCGCTGCACAGGATCGGCCGGCCTGCGACCAGCGCCTCTTGGATGACGACGGGGGAGTTCTCCCACCAGATCGAGGGCACGACAATCCAGTCATACTGGCGCATCAACGCGACGACGTCGGTGTTGGCGTAGCGCCCCTTGTTGGTCACGACATCAGCGTTGGCGTCGAGCAACGCTGCAACGCTCGTCCGGAAATCATCGCCCTGGATATCGAGGTTAGCGCCGTGGATGCCGACCGCGATCGTTCCGCGCAACGCCGGCGGGATCTGCGAGACGGCCTCGAGCAGCACGTCGAGTCCCTTGTAGGGATTGATCTGCCCTAAGAAGCCGATCCGCGTCACGCCATCGTTCGATCGCCCACGATCCGCCGCCGCCCCTTGCGCGATCAGATCGGCCGACAGCGGATTGTCGATCACCGTGATCCGCGCGCGATCGAGGCCCCAGTCGACGAACCGGTCGGCGAGAAACGCGCTGGGCGAGGCGAACCGCGCGACGGGCGCCAGCCGCTGGAGGATCATCGCCTTGCGGAGATAGAATTCGCCGGCGCTGTGATGCGGGAAACAGGCCGAACATGCAGCGGGGGATTCGTCGCGACAGAGCCGGCCGTCGGTCTTGATCATCTGGCCGTCATTGTGACAGATCAGCAGGAACTCGTGCAGCGTCAGCACGACCGGGACGCGCGCGCGGGCGAGCAGTTCGACGACGTCGAGGCTCCAATACGCCAGGTGCTCGATATGGACGATGTCGGGTTGGAACCGCTCGAGCAGTTGTCCGACCATCGCCTCCAGCACGGTGAAATGCGTGCTCTCGAGCGAGAAATGCTCCTGGCCCGGCGGATCGGCGAGGATTTCGGTGGGGCTCGCGCCGAATGCGCCGAACGACGCATCGTGACCGATCGCGCTTCGCGGCGCGCGTGCGACCAGTACCGGCGCGATGTCATCGCGACCGAGCAGCCGCGCATAGAGGGCATGCGCTGCCTGCTCGCCGCCGCCGGTCGAGAAGGCCGGATGGCCATGCGCTAGGATCAGGACCCGCATAGTCACGCCGCCAGTTCCTGCTGCCAGCGCGTGTTGAAGCGGATGCAGTTGAGATAGGTGATCGCGCTGCGCAATGCCTCGCCGCCGCTGAGGACGAGCGATTGACGTTCGAGATGCCGCATCCCGCCGCTCCGGACCAGACCGATCGGGCGACCGCCTGCGACCGAGCGCATGCACAGATCGGCATCCTCGAAATCGCCGCGGACATAGCCCGGATCGAACCCGCCCAGCGTCTCGTACCAGTCGCGTGCGATCATCATCATCGCCCCGGTGACCGCTGGCACCGCGATCGTCACGGGCTTACCCGGATCGACGGGCACGGGAGGCAGTCCCTTGCCCGAATGCTCAGCGGCGAACAGGTCGTGGACATGGCGGCCCCTGCGCAGGACCATACCGTCATGTTGCAGCGTATCGTCCTCGTACAGCAGCCGAAACCCGACGATCCCGAACCGACCCTGATCCAGATCGGCGGCCGCCACCGTCAGCGCTTGCCCGTCCTCGATCCACACATCGGAGTTCTGGAACAGCAGTAGCGGCGCGCGTGAAACGCCAACTCCGATCGCGTTCGCGACCGAAAATCCGTAATTGCCGCCGTTGATCACCAGGGTCGTGGGCCGGTCGATCAGGCTGCGTCGATCCTGCAAATAGTTGCGGACGAACAGGTGCTGGCGCGGATCGTCGCTGACGTAGATGAACTCGGTGCCTGCGGGATACGCGGACTGGTTGGCGAGGATCGCGCGCAGCAGGAACGGCCGAGCGTATAGCGGGATGATGACCGACAGCCGTGGCGGCTCCGACACTTCGCACAGCCGTATCACCTCGTGCGTGACGGCATGGGCCGATCGCGCGGTCAGCAACGGTCCGGCATGGCGCAGCATCGTCGCCGGTGCGGGCAGCGCGGTGCCACCGAAATAGGTCGCAAAATTGTGCAGCGCGTTCTCGACGCTGTCCACCCGATCGTCGCGCAGCGCGAGCGCACCGAGCGGCGTTGCCGTGCCGCCGCGATCGGCCAGCACGAACAGCCGCCGCGTCGCACGATCGACCAAGGGCATCGTCGTCAGGAACCCGTGGTGTGTCGTCTCGACCACGCTCCCGCGGCGTTGCATCGCCTCGGCGACATCGGGCCTGTCGAAAATTGCCAGGTCGGCCGAGACCCGCACGGCATCGAGCGTATCGGTCAGGATCACGACCTGTCGGGCTCCCGCATTCTCGATCCAGCCACTGAGGATCAATCCGTTGCCGACCGGTGCCCAGCTATCCAGGAAGACCTGCGCGGTTTCGACCGCGGCACCGCCATTCACCCCCCATCGCACCGCGCGCGCGATCTCAGGCGCAAACAACCCATGGTCGACGATCAGATCGATCGGCCAGCGCTGGTCGGCCGCCACACCGTCCGGCCCCACCACCAGCTTCGCCACGGCGAACGGCTGGCTATGGACCGTGTTGCCGGCAGCGCCGAGCACCGTCAGCGTAAGGCGCGACTCGAACAGGTCCAGCCCGGCAAACGGCTCGATCGCGACGCCGATCACATAGCCGACGTCGATCGACTGATGGCCGTACATTGCGGCGACGTCGGCACGGTCGAACCTTACGCAGCATTCGACCGCCGCCTCGCCGACGCGACCGTCAGCCGTCTCCAGGCGGATCGCGACCGGATCGCCATCCGCCACCGTCCATCCGGCAAGAACGAGTTTTCCAGCGACCACGACGCCGGAATCGATGAACATACTCTCCACGGTCATAGGACGGATTGCCTCTTCGTGGTGCGGATGATGAGCGGGTCGGGCTCGCGATCGACGGCTGGTCACCCTGCGGCGCCCACCGATACCGAGGCCTTACTCTCCCCGCATGCCCGATCAGGCCGGTGAGACGGTTGCCGGAACGGGCAGCAACGTTGCCGTACCATAGCCGGGGCGGAAGGACGTGCAAGGGTGTGATCCTTACCGTATCGGGCAACGTGGATTGACTGCATCGGCAATGGTTGCCAAGGCAACTACATGGATTTTTATACGACAGATGCGTTCGGTCCGGATTGCTCGCTGGGCTTCCTCGCGCGGCGTATCAATCAAGGAGTGCAGGGTGCGCTCGAGCCGCTGTTCGCTGGCGCGGGACCGAGCGTGACGCAATGGTCGGCGATGGTGTCGATCTGGTTCGGTCGCGCGAACACTTGCGCGGATCTGGCGCGCGATCTGGCCCACGATCGGGGTGCGACAACCCGGCTGGTCGATACGCTGGAGCAGCAGGGTTGGGTCACCCGCACACGAGCGACCGACGATCGTCGCGTCGTGAATTTGATGCTCACCCCGGAAGGGACGGCCGTGACGCTGGACTGTCGCGATCGGGCGGTAGCCTATTGGAACCGCGTGTTGGTGGACTGGGATCGCAGCGAGGTCGAAACGATGATTGGACTGATGCAGAAACTGCGCGGGACGCTCGAGTCCGCGGCGATCGAGGACCGAGAAGCATGACCCGAACGAGGCTGTTGCTGGCCACCACGCTGGCAGGATCGCTGGCAGGATGTGCGATCCCGGAGTCGCAAACCGCGGTTACGCCGCTTGCCGGGCCGTCGCTTGGGCTGTCGGACGCAGCCGCGAACACCGCTGCACCGGTCATCGCCGCCGACTGGTGGCGCGGGTTCGGCGACCGCCAACTCGACCGGCTGGTGACCGATGCGGTAGCGGGCAATCCGTCGCTCGATGCCGCTCTCGCACGGGTCGCGCAGGCGCAGGCGGTGTTGTCGACCAACCGCGCGGAGAATGGCCCGAACGTGACGCTCGATGCGCAGGAACAATATGCGCGGCTGAGTGGGCGCTACACGATCCCGCCGCCCTATGCGGGGTCGACGCGGTTCGTCGGGACCGTCGCGGCGAACCTGTCGTGGAACCTCGATCTGTTCGGGCGGCAGAAGGCAGCGATCGTTGGCGCACGCGCGTCGGTAAGGGCGGCGGCGCTTGACGTCGCGGCGGCGCGGCTGGCGCTGTCGGGGGCGGTGGTGCAGACCTATATCGATCTCGAACGCGCCGAGGCACAGGCGGGGATCGCGACGCGGACGATCGCGACGCGCGAGAACACGCTGCGACTGGTCAACGTGCGGATCCGCAACAAGCTCGGCAGCAAGCTGGATGCGCAGGCGGCAACGACGTTGCTGGCGCAGGCGCGACAGGCCTTGGTGCGCGCGCAAGCGGCGCAGGTGCTGGCGAAGGACGCGCTGGCGGCGCTCGCCGGGCGCGGGGTGGACTATCCGGCGACGATCGGTGCGACCGCGTTGAAGCTCGATGCGGTGTTGCCGTTGCCGACGTCGGTGCCGGCCGATCTGCTCGCGCGGCGCGCGGATATCGCGGCGGCGCAGGCGCGGATCGAGGCAGCGGCGGCGGGGCGTCAAGTGGCACGGCGCGCCTTTTATCCGAACGTGAATCTGGCGGCGATGGCGGGGTTCCAGGCGATCGGGCTTGGCAATCTGGTGTCGCTCGATGCCGGGACGGTCGGCGTCGGGCCGGCGATCCACCTGCCGATCTTCGATAGCGGCCGGTTGAAGGCGGATCTGGCGGGGGCGACCGCGGCGCTCGATCTGGCGACCGCGGACTACAACGACCGCGTGATCGGCGCGGTGCGCGAGGCGGCGGATGCCGTGGCGCGGATCGGTGCGCTGGATGCCGACCGAAAGCGGCAACGCGAGGTGGTGCGCGGCTATGCCGAGACCGGGCGGTTGAATGCGATCCGCGTGTCGAGCGGGCTCGATAGCCGGCTCGATCTGGTCGACAACGACGTACGGTTGCTCGCAGCCGAGCAAGCCGATGCCGATCTTGCCGCAAATTCCGCGCAACAGCGCGTCCAGCTGGTGCTGGCGCTGGGTGGTGGTTTCGATTTTCAGGGTGTGACACGATGACCGATACGCAGACTTCCCCACCTGTCGCTGCGCCTGCGGGCAATCCGCAGGGTCGCAAGCGTGCGCTGACGATCCTCGGCGTGGTCGTGCTGATCGGCGCGATCGTGTGGGCGGTGTTCCATTTCCTGCTCGCCGCGCCCGAGCAGGAGACCGACGACGCGTATGTCGCGGGCGACGTCGTCTCGATCACCGCGCGCGATCCGGGACAGGTGACCGCGATCCATGCCGACAACACGCAGGTGGTGAAGGCGGGGCAGCCGTTGATCGATCTCGATGCGGCGACCGCGGATGTCGGTGTCGCCTCGGCCGAGGCGGAATTGGCGCGGGCGGTGCGGTCGACCCGGTCGGATTTTTCGAAGGTGAACGAGACCGGGGCCGCGGTCGTGCAGGCGGAAGCCGAGCTGGCGCGGGCGCGGAACGACCTCGCGCGGCGGCGTGGCGCGGCGGCCGAGGGCGCGATCTCGGGCGAGGAACTGAGCCATGCGGCGGATCAGGTGAAGGTCGCGGCGGCGACGCTGCAACTCGCGCGCAGCCAGCAGGCGCAGTCGCGCAGCGGTGTTGCCGGCACCACCGTGTCGAACAACCCGGCGGTGATGGCGGCGATCGCGGCCTATCGCCGCGCGGCGATCACGCGGAGCCACATGCACGTGGTCGCGCCGATCGACGGCGTCGTGGCGCAGCGGACCGTGCAGCTCGGGCAGCAGGTGTCGGCGGGGATGCCGTTGATGGCGGTGGTGCCGCTCGACCGCGTGTGGGTCGATGCGAACTTCCGCGAGACGCAGTTGCGCGATCTGCGGATCGGGCAGCCGGCAACGGTGACCGCGGATATGTACGGCGACGATCTGGTCTATCATGGCCACGTGGTCGGGCTTGGCGCGGGCAGCGGCAATGCGTTCGCGCTGCTGCCGCCGCAGAATGCGAGCGGCAACTGGATCAAGATCACGCAGCGCGTGCCGGTCCGGATCGCGCTCGACAAGGGCGAGCTGCGGCGGAACCCGTTGCGAGTCGGGCTGTCGGTGAACACGATCGTCGACACCGCGGACAAGTCCGGCACGATGGTCGGGCGGCCGGCGGTAGCGGCATACAAGGGGCTCGCGACGGGCGCGGGCGATGCTGCGGTCGAGGCGAAGATCCGGCAGATCATTGCGGCGAACCGGTGATGCTTGGGTGTGGTCAGGGTGTGGCGTGCCGGGCTGAACTCGGTCTGCCCTTTCTTGTTCTCCCGCGAAGGCGGGAGCCCAGTCTGGGCTCCCGCCTTCGCGGGAGAACAAGAAGCGAGCGCTTTGCTGTGTTGGGGGTACCACCCCGGCGTTGCAAACCACCCCGGCGGAGGCCGGGGCCCAATTGGCAAAGTGGTCGTAACGGAGCACCGTCCTTCATCAGCAGCGTTCCCCAATTGGGCCCCGGCCTTCGCCGGGGTGGTGCCCGTGGTGGGATGCTTTGCTCTCCACGGAGCGCCAACTAATGGCCGCCGCCTCCACCACCGGCCCTGCCCCGCTTGTCGGCGGATCGCTCGCGCTGACCGCGTTCGCGCTCGCGCTCGGCACGTTCATGCAGGTGCTCGACACCACGATTGCCAACGTCTCGCTGCCGACCATTGCTGGCAACCTCGGCGTGTCCAGCGACAACTCGACCTGGATCGTGACCGCGTTTGCCGTCGCGAACGGCGTCGCGGTGCCGCTCACCGGATGGCTGATGGGCCGGTTCGGCGTGGTGCGGACGTTCTGCGTGTCCGTCGCGCTCTTCACGATCGCGTCGTTCCTGTGCGGGATCGCGTGGGACCTGCCCTCGCTGATCGGTTTCCGCGTCCTCCAAGGCGCCGTCTCCGGGCCGATGATCCCCGGCAGCCAGGCGCTGCTGATCGCGATCTTCCCCGCGCATAAACGCGGCACCGCGCTCGCGATCTGGTCGATGACGACGCTCGTCGCGCCGATCATGGGACCGATTCTGGGCGGCTACATCTCCGATAACTATCACTGGAGCTGGATCTTCCTCATCAACGTGCCGTTCGGCATTTTCACGGCATTCATCTGCTGGAACAAGCTCGGGAAACGCGACACGCCGACGCGAAAGCTGCCGATCGATCAGGTCGGGCTGATCCTGCTGGTGGTGTGGGTCGGTGCGCTCCAGATCGTGCTTGATCTCGGCAAGAACGACGACTGGTTCGCCGCCGACCGGATCGTCATCGCCACGATCGTCGCCGTGATCGGCTTCGTCGGCTGGCTGATCTGGGAGCTGACCGACGCCAATCCGGCGGTGAACCTGACGCTGTTCAAGAACCGCAATTTCGCGATCGGCACGACCGCGTTCTGCCTTGGCTATGCGGTGTTCTTCGCCAACACGCTGTTGCTGCCGCTCTGGTTGCAGACGCAGATGGGCTATACTGCGACCTGGGCCGGGCTGGTGGCCGCCCCCAGCGGTGCGGTCGCGGTGATCCTGACGCCGTTCGTCGCCAAGCTCGCGGGCAAGTTCGACGCGCGTATCCTCGCCAGCGTAGCGTTCGCGGCGTTCGGCTACTCCTATTATCTGCGCTCGGGCTACACGACCTATGCGAGCTTCTACGATCTGATGCTGCCGATGCTGGTGCAGGGGATCGCGATGAGCACGTTCTTCCTGTCGATGCTGACGATCTCGTTCGACCGCATCCCGGCCGAGCGGCTGCCATCGGCGACCGGCATCTCGAATTTCGTCCGTATCACCGCGGGCAGCTTCGCGGCGTCGCTGATCACCACCGCATGGGACCGCCGCGAGACGTTGCACCAGAGCCGGTTGTCGGAGGCGGTCGGCGCGGGCTCGCCGTATCAGCTGGCGCGCGAGGGGCTGGCGCGAATGGGGCTGACCGACGTGCAGTCCGCCGCCGTCGTCACGCGTCAGCTGGTCGGGCAGGCGTATCTGCTTGCGTCGACCGACCTGTTCCGACTGTCGTCGTGGCTATGCCTCGCGCTGATCGTGCTGGTCTGGTTCACCCGCCGCCCCGACCCGCCCAAGGGTCCGATCGCGGCGGATTGAGGCAACGGGCTGAGCCATCCCGTCCTACCGCAGTGTCAGCGTCAGCCGGACGCCGTTGCCCGCACGCAGCGTCAGGCGGCTGATCGGTTCGGGATCGTCGCCGGGGATCGTCGCGAGATCGAACGTGCGGACGATCCCCGCCAGCGTCAGCAACGCCTCCTGCTGCGCGAACCCTGCGCCGATGCACACCCGCGGCCCCTTGCCGAACGGGAGATACGCATGGCGACACGCGTCGGCCTGTGCGGGATCGTCGAAGCGATCGGGGTCGAAGCCGTGCGGCTCGGGGAAATTATCGCGGTTGCGCTGGACCAGCCACGGCGACACGACCAGCATCGCGCCGGGATCGAGATGCTTGTCGCGCATGTCGACCGGGCAGGTCACGCTGCGCACGAGGAAACTCAGCGGCGGATAGAGCCGCAGCGTCTCGCGGAAGACGTTGCGCGTCACGCTCAGGCCCTTCAGCGACTCGTAGGTGAGCGGCCCCTCCCCCGCCTCCGCGCGGATAGCATCCTGCAACGCCGGGTCGCGCGCGAGCAGGTACAGCGCCCAGGTGATCGCACTCGCCGCGGTCTCGTGCCCGGCGAGGAAGATCGTCGAAACCTGTTCCATCACCTCGTGCTCGGTGAACGCCGCGCCGGTCCGCGGATGGCGCGCATCGATCAGCGACTGGAGGATGTCCGCGCCGCGCTCGCCGCGCGCATGCGTTGCCGCGTACCGCTCGGCGACGATCCCCGCGAATACCGCGTGGATTCGTGCGGCGGCGCGGCGCGCGCGACCGAGATAGCCGAACCCCGGCAGGCGATAGAGCCGCAGCATCGAATGGCGCTGCGCTTGTTTCTGATAGTCCTGGAACGCCTCGAAGATTTCGCGCGCGCCGGCGGCATCGAGTGGCTGCGAGAACATCGTGCGGAAGATCACGTCGGCGGCAATGTGCGTCGCCAGCGGATCGATCGCCACCGGCTTCGCCAGGTCGAGGCCGCGCATCGTCGCGAGCAGATCGTCGACCGCGGCGGCCATCATCGGGAACACGCCCTTCAGCGCGGTATGGCTGAACGCGGGGTTCACCATCGCGCGCTGATCGCGCCAGTCCTGCCCGTTCGACGAGAACACCGAATTGCCGATCAGCGGATCGAGCAGGTCGTTAAGAAAGGCGTGCTTGGGAAATATTGCCGCATCGGTCTCGAGGATGCGGCGGACCAGCGGCAGCTCGTTGGCGATGTAGAACGACAGCGCGGGCAGATGCATCTCGCCCATCTTCATCGTGTAGCTCTTGTCGAACAGCACGTGGATCCACGAATTCCAGCCGCGCAGGAACCGTTTGAACAGCGAGGATCTGGTGGCGTGCGGCTGTGGATAGGGCGGCGTGAAGCGAACGCTCATGCGATCGTCCGGAACGCCACGACCGACGCCTCGATGCCGCGCGCGGATGCGGTGAGGCTGGGCAGATCGAGCGGGCTCACGCGGTCGCCGACGCGCAGATAGTCGAAATGGATCTCGTATTTGTTGCGCCAGCCCTTGTGATAGGTTTCAGGCTCGTAGAACCGGTGGAAGCGCGGGCTGAGCAACTCGATCCGCGGGCGCGGCGACGGGCCGACCAGCAGCAGCGGGTTCGCCCCGAAGAACGCCGCGCCATCGGGCGGCGAACCGATGTCGATCCAGCGGAAATCCTGGCGCGACAGATACCGAAGCCGCGCGTGAAACCGCACCGCGTCGCGGCGGCAGGCGACCAGCGGGATGCAGTGGCCATAGGTGACGAGCACGAAGTTCGCCGGCAGAATGCCGTCATAGCGCTTGAGCAGCCGCGCCATCAGCGGCATCGCCAGGATCGAGCCGTTGCTGTGGCTGACCAGCAACACCTCGTCATGATCGCCGTGCAGGTCCTTCGCGATCTCGTCGGCGAACGCGTCGAGCCGCGCCTGAAGCGCTGGACTGCCCTCGCCGTCGCCGAACTCGCCGTTGAACACGGCGAACCTCAGCAGCCACGGCGCGCGGATTGCGTTAAGCAGCGGGATCGCGCCCGCGCCGCCGATGACGAGGCCAAGGCCGAGCGCGAGCCACCATGGCAGCCAGAGCAGCGCGATCAGGAACACCGGCAGCGCGAGTAGCAAGGGCAGCAGGATGCTGAGGATCGGCGGATAGAGCATCGTCACCAGCGGGCCGGTGGCGAGCTTCCTGACGGTGGCGAAATCGAACAGGCGGAGATACCCGGCATAGACACGGGCGGCGCGCAGGGCGAGTTGGACCGGATTGCGGATCCACGCCTGCTGGACGATGTCCTCCCAGCGCAGGAAGCTATAGTCGGTGGTCGCGTCGGCGGTATCGTTGCGGATCGTCCAGTCGCTGCGGATCGCCGAGGCCTTGCGGCGGCTAGACATGGTCACGGCCTCACCGGTCTTGTCGGCATAGCGACCAAGCTGTTCCTTGGCGAGATTGTAATAAAAACGCACGCCGCGGGGATCGAAGCCGCCGACGTAAAAGACTTTGCGCTTGAATATCGTCACGATCGCCGCCTACTTCCCGCATGCCGACTGACGAAAAACCGCCTGAACGCAACTATTGCCACCTCTTGGATCACCGCAAATATAATCGCAATCGCGGCTGTCAATTACACGACAATGCCTATGGTATTGCCGGCGGCGGCAGTGAATCCGATCGATACGTGGCAGATACTGAATTCTACCGTCGAATGCGCGATCAAAACGATCCGATGGCGATCCCTGCACTGCTAGCATGTCGCGGGTTCGGTTGGTTTTTCTTCAATTATCACCCGGGGTACTGGCTTTGGCGAGGCCAGATGGTGCGGCGTTTCGTCAAGGCGCAGTCATGACGCTTGCGCCGTCGCCTATCCGGCGCGTGACCGTCGGCGCGGTGACGTTCGCCTCCGACCTGCCGTTCGTCTTCGTCAGTGGGCCATGCCAGATCGAAACCCGCGACCATAGCCTGCGGCTGGCCGACTATCTGGTCGCTGCGACACGCGCCGCCGGCGTACCGTTCGTGTTCAAGGCCTCCTACGACAAGGCAAACCGGACCTCCGGCACGGGCCAGCGCGGCATCGGTCTCGACGAAGGCCTGCGGATACTCGCCGACGTTCGCGACGCGTTCGGCTGTCCGGTGCTGACCGACGTGCACGCGGTCGACCAGGTCGCCGCGGTCGCGGACGCGGTCGACATCGTGCAGATCCCCGCCTTTCTCAGCCGGCAGACCGACCTGCTGCTCGCCGCAGGGCGATCGGGACGCGTGGTCAACGTCAAGAAGGGCCAGTTCCTCGCACCGTGGGACATGACGGCGGTCGCGGCGAAGATCGCGTCGACCGGCAACGAGGGCATCATCCTGTGCGATCGCGGCGCGAGCTTCGGCTACAACACGCTCGTATCGGACATGCGCGCGCTGCCGATCATGGCGCGCACCGGCTATCCGGTGATGTTCGACGCGACGCATTCGGTGCAGGCGCCGGGCGGTCACGGCGACTCCTCGGGTGGCGACCGCGACTTCGCGCCGGTGCTGGCGCGTGCAGCGGTCGCGGCGGGGGTCGCCGCGGTGTTCGCCGAAGCGCATGACGATCCCGCCAACGCGCCATCGGACGGGGCGATCATGTTACCACTCGACTGGATCGCGCCATTGTTGGCGAAGCTGGTCGCGATCGACGAAGTGGTGAAGGCGTAAGCGCCGCCCGTTTGCAGCGACTTCCCTCGACGCGCCAGAAACTGGGCGTCGAGGGCAATGGCCCGTTTGGCGAGGCTGGGACGGACGGCGATTCCGGCAGCGATGCCCCGGTTAAGTCCGGCGGGTCACGGACGCACGTCCCAAGTCACCGCCAGGGGCGGCGCGTTCGCGCCCACGGCGATCATCCCGTAGGCGCCGGTGCGCAACCTCGTCACGCCGGGCAAGGCGAAGCGGGCGTGTCCGCTGCTCGTGACCACCAGCAGCGTACCGGCGGCGGCGGCCAGTGCACCGCGCCAGGCACTCCGACGGGCATCGGCATCGACCTGCCACCCATCGGGGGCGACCGCATCCGTGTTCCAGGCATCGAGCGCGGGTTGCCCGACGCGCGCGAGCACGGCGGTTTCGCAGCGATCCTCGTCGGGCCCATGGTCGATCTCCCGCAGCCATTCGGCAATCGTCACCGCGCGGTCCTGCCCTGCCGCCGCCAGCAGGATCTGGGCCGTCTGTCGGGTGCGACGCAACGGACCGCAGACAACGCGATCGAAGACGATGCCGCGCCGCGCAAAATCATGACCGAGCGCGCGCGCCTGTTCACGACCGGTGACGACCAGCGGCAGATCGGTGCGGCCGCCGATCCGGCGCGGCGCATCATCCGTCCCGAAGGTATTGCCGTGGCGGACGACGAACACGCGCGCGATCATGGATCGTCCAGCGGATCGCCGTGCGCCGCGATCAACGCCTCGGCCCGGGCGATGTCCGCCTCCGTATCGATCCCCGAAATGTCGAACCGTGCCGGCGCGATCTCGACCGCATCGATCGTCAGGCCGAGCTCGAACAGGCGAAGCTGCTCGAGCCCCTCATGGCGCTCGAGTTCGGTCTGCGCAGACGCTTCGAACGCCTGCAACGCGGCCAGCCGGTATGCATAGAGCCCGACATGCCGCCATACCGGCGACAGTGTCATCGACAGCGCCCGCACGGTGGCTTCGTCGCGGATCGCCGGCAGGATCTGCTTCGAGAACCACAGCGCCCGCCCCGCGGTGGTGCGCACGCACGTGGTGCCGCTAAACGGTGCGGTTCGCTTGTGCAGGCGCAGCGCATCGAGCGCCGACCAGTCGAGCCGTACCACCGACGTCGCGATATCCGCGGTTCCGACCGACAGTGCCGCCGTCACGGCCGCGACCGCAGCAGGAGACTGGAACGGCGCGTCACCCTGGAGATTGACGACGATCCTCGGCGATAGGCCACTCTGCGTCTTCGTCGCCATCGCCGCGGCTAGCGCACGCCCAGACCCCGACGTGATCGCCCGCCGCGTCATGATCGCCTCACATCCGATTGCGCGGGCATGCGCTGCGATTTCCGGCGTGTCCGTCGCGACGACGAGCGTGGCATCGTCGAGCTGTGCGATCGCGCGTCGACCGAGCCCGATCGTTCGATGCAGCAGGCTGAGCCCGGCGATCGTCCGCAACGGCTTCATCGGCAGCCGCGACGACCCACCGCGGGCGGGGATGACCACCAGGATGGTCAGGCGATGCCTGCGCGCAACGTATCGTGCATGTGGATGACACCGAGCAGATAGCCGGCATCGGCGACGAACATCATCGTCACGCTGTTGGCCTGCATCCGGCGAAGCGCTTCGGACGCAAGCTCGTTCGGGGCGATCTTGATCGGGTTGCTCGTCATCCACGCATCGACGCGCGCGGCCATGCTGCCGCCGCCGGTGATCGTTCGGCGCAGATCGCCATCGGTGAACGCGCCGACCAGCCGGTCCTCGGCATCGACGACCGCGGTGCCCCCGAACCGCGCCCGCGTCATCTCGGTGGTCGCATCAAGCAGGCTGGCATCGGGCCGGACCTTGGGAACGTCGCCGCCGGTCGACATCAGGTCGTGCACCTTGAGCAGTTGCGCGCCCAACCGGCCATTGGGATGGAATTTGTAGAAATCGTCCGCCGAGAAACCGCGCAGGTCGACGAGCGCCATCGCCAGCGCATCGCCGAGCACGAGTTGCAGCGTCGACGAGGTGGTCGGCGTCAGCGCGATCGGGCAAGCCTCGCGCACCGCCGGGAGGTTGATCAGCACGTCCGCCGCGCGTCCCGCCGTACTGCGCGCGCGTGAGGTGATCGCGGCCATCGGGATACCGAAGCGCTTGCAATAGGTGATGATCGGCGCGAGTTCGGCGCTCTCGCCCGAGAGCGTGATCATCAGCACCAGATCCTTATCGGTGATCATGCCGAGATCGCCATGCCCCGCTTCGGCGGGGTGGAGGAACATCGCGGGCGTACCGGTCGAGGTGAGCGTCGCAGTGACCTTGCGCGCGATGATTCCGCTCTTGCCCATGCCAGTGACGATCACTCGCCCGCTAAGTCGATAGATCTGCTGCACAAGCTGTTCGAAAGCTTCGGAAAATGATCGGTCCGTGAAGCGATCAAACAGCGCTTCGAGCCCTTCCGACGTGATTGCGAGTGTCCGAAGTGCGGATGCCGCGGTTCGCGACATGCCCAATGTTCGTACTGCTACCGCCGATCTCGCCGTCATGATTATCACCCCCGTGTAATCTTTATCCTCTCAAGGCTTTGCCGATCACCGTATTCGATATCATCGAACCGGAATGCCCCCACGTCCTATACACCATTTTATTTGATCGTTGTTTTTATTGTCCGATCGAATTCAGTCCCGGATATTATCCTGAATTGTTCGCCGACAACAATAGACGATGCGTACAATATCGATATCAACGTGCCATTCCTGGATCGTTCGCAATTTTCGTCCCGGCGGCGGCGAAATCGAAACGATACCGAAACTTTTCAAGCCTAATGATCTGGTTACCAAGTTCAAACGCCTGTGGGGGGCCAGACCTATGACGATTACGACACCCGTTTTGCGGGTCGCAGCCGCATGCCTTTTCCTGAGCACCGCACCGGCGATCGCCGGCGAGATACCGACTTGCGGCAACACCGTGAGCACGCCGCGGCTGGTCTGCGACGAAGGCGCCTGCATTCGCGTCCCCGTCAAGGATCTGTGCGATGCCGTGCGTGCCGCGTATCCCGGCAAGCGGCGGGCGCTCCGCCCGAGCCGGATCGAACTGAACCCGGTCCGCGATGAATTGACGCTGCTGATCGCAAGCGTGAGCTAGGCGATTGGCGGTAAAGGCAGGCGGTGGTCAGACGCGCGGAAGTCTGGCGGGCGGCGGTCAGGCGGGTGTTCGGGGCCGCCCATCGAACACGAACGCCGCACCGGGAACGACGATGCCGGTCGCGGTCGGCGACAACGTGCCGTCTGGCTGGATATCGAGCAGCGTCACACGGTGATCGCGTTCGTGCGCGACGATCATCTGGCGCTCGTCCTCGAGCAACAGGAAGAATCGCGGCGAGGCCCCGCCGCTGGCGACATGCTGGAGCAGGACCGGTTCGCCCTCGTCATCGAGCGCGAAGACGGCGATGCTGTCGTCGCCCCGGTTCGACACGTAGAGCCGGTTGCCCGCGGCGTTTGCCGCGATGTGCGCGACGATCGACCCCTGTGCCGCATCGACCGGCAGGGTCGATACCGTACTGCGCGGGCGGAACACCGCCCCCTCGATCTCCAGGACGATCAGGTGATTGGTCAGCTCGCACGCGAGATAGGCCAACCCCGGTCGGTGGGGGTTTAGCAGAAGGTGGCGTGGCCCTGAGCCGGGTGGCGCATCCAGTGCGACGATCGGCTGACCAAGCGTACCGTCCTCGGCATCGAACGCGAACGCCAGCACCTGATCGGTGCCGAGATCGGTGGCGTAGAGCCAGCGATTATCCGGGCTGAACCCGACCCAATGCGCGTGGGGCGACTGCTGCCGATCGGGATTCGGTCCCGACCCGGTGTTTTGCCTTACGATCGGCATGCCGACCGGGAGCCCGGTCTGCGGGTCGAGCCGTTGCACCGACAGGCTGCCGCTCGCGTAATTGGCGACGGCGAACCAGCACTCGCTGCGATCGAGCGCGATGTGGCACGGCGCTACGCCGCCAGTCGGTATCCGCGCGAGGCAATCCCAGGACGCGAGGCCATCGTCGTCGTGGCTGCGGAAGACCCCGACCGACCCGCCATGTTCGTCGACCAGATAATGAAGATCGAACCGCGCGGCATGGACGCCGAACGAACAGTTCTGCGCGGGATGTGCCGGCGCGGGCGTCGTCCATTCCGCGGCACCGCGATGCAACGGATACACCCCCTCCCCGCCGCCACCGGCATAGGTCCCGATCCACAGCGATGCGGCAGGCCTGTCGGTTTGCGGTTCGGGGTCATGGCGCATCATAACCTGGGCCTTACGCTGTTCCATCGGCGAAGAAAGGCGGATCGTGTCGATCGACGATGCTCGCCCGATGGGTCGTCGCGGGGCGGGGGCGCGGTCATGCTTACCGCAATTGCAGTTATCCTCTCCCACCAGCCACCCGCGCCCTTCCCCGATCCGCTCCCCCTTGCTAAGGCCCCTCGGGTAACAGCATTTTTCGCTCGGTCCCCGACGCGCCCGCGTGGCCTATATGGCTGCTTTCCCCTTGGCGCCCGGCGGCCCGACGCCCACGGGAAGGACCCCTATGACTGCCATTGGCCAGGATACCCTCAAGACCCGCACCAGCCTCTCCACCGGCGGCAAGTCGTACGACTATTACAGCCTCGCCAAGGCGTCGGAGCAGCTCGGCGACATCAGCCGCCTGCCGTTCTCGATGAAGGTCCTTCTCGAGAACCTGCTGCGCTTCGAGGACGGCGTGACGGTCACGCGCGAGGATATCCAGGCGATCGTCGACTGGCAGAAGGAGCGTCGCAGCGACCGCGAGATCCAGTATCGCCCAGCGCGCGTCCTGATGCAGGACTTCACCGGCGTGCCCTGCGTGGTCGATCTCGCCGCGATGCGCGATGCGATGACCAAGCTCGGCGGCAACCCCGAAAAGATCAACCCGCAGGTCCCCGTCCACCTCGTCATCGATCACTCGGTGATGGTCGACGAGTTCGGCACGCCGCAGGCGTTCCACGACAACGTCGACCTCGAATACGAGCGCAACATCGAGCGCTACGAGTTCCTGAAGTGGGGCAGCAAGGCGCTCGACAATTTCCAGGTCGTCCCCCCCGGCACCGGCATCTGCCACCAGGTGAACCTCGAATATATCGGTCAGGCCGTCTGGTCGTCGGCCAGCTCGGGTGATCACGGCGACGGCACGATGATCGCGTACCCGGACACGCTGGTCGGCACTGACAGCCACACGACGATGATCAACGGTCTCGGCGTGCTCGGCTGGGGCGTCGGCGGGATCGAGGCCGAGGCCGCGATGCTCGGCCAGCCCGTGTCGATGCTGATCCCCGAGGTCGTCGGCTTCAAGCTGCTCGGCAAGCTGAACGAGGGCATCACCGCCACAGATCTCGTGCTCACCGTCACGCAGATGCTGCGCGCCAAGGGCGTGGTCGGCCGCTTCGTCGAGTTCTTCGGCCCCGGCCTGTCGTCGATGACGCTCGCCGATCGCGCGACGATCGCTAACATGGCGCCAGAATACGGCGCGACGTGCGGCTTCTTCCCGATCGACGACAAGACGCTCGACTATATGCGCCTCACCGCGCGTTCGGACGAGAATGTCGAGTTGGTCGAGGCCTATGCCAAGGCGAACGGCTTCTGGCGCGACGAGAACGCCGAGGACCCCGTCTTCACCGACACGCTCGAGCTCGACATGGGCACCGTCGTCGCGTCGCTTGCCGGCCCCAAGCGTCCGCAGGACCGCGTCAGCCTCAACAAGGTCGACGAGGTGTTCAACAGCGACCTCCACAAGCTGTACCACAAGGAGCAGCCCGCCCGCGTCGCGGTCGAAGGCCGCGAGCATGACATCGGCGACGGCGACGTCGTCATCGCAGCGATCACCAGCTGCACCAACACGTCGAACCCGTCGGTTCTGGTCGCCGCAGGGCTCGTCGCGCGCAAGGCCAACGCACTCGGCCTGAAGTCGAAGCCCTGGGTGAAGACCTCGCTCGCGCCCGGTTCGCAGGTCGTCACCGACTATCTCGACAAGGCTGGGCTCACCGCGGACCTGAACGCGCTCGGCTTCAACCTCGTCGGTTACGGTTGCACCACCTGCATCGGCAACTCGGGGCCGCTCGCGCCTGCGATCTCCGCCGCGATCAACGAGAACGACCTCGTCGCCGCGTCGGTGCTCTCGGGCAATCGCAACTTCGAGGGCCGCGTGTCGCCCGACGTCCGCGCCAACTTCCTCGCATCGCCGCCGCTGGTCGTCGCCTATGCGATCAAGGGCACCGTCACGACCGACATGATCGAGACGCCGCTGGGCCAGGGGTCTGACGGCCAGGACGTGTATCTGCGCGATATCTGGCCGACCAACGAGGAAGTCCGCACGACGATGGACGCGAACATCGACGCCGGCATGTTCGGCGCGCGTTACGGCGACGTCTATGCGGGCGACGCCAAGTGGCGCGAGATCGACGTCACGGGCTCGGACACGTACCAGTGGCGTGCGGGCTCGACCTATGTCGCCAACCCGCCCTACTTCGACGGCCTGTCGATGACCCCCGCCCCCGTGCAGGACATCATCGACGCCAAGCCGCTCGCGATCCTCGGCGATTCGATCACCACCGATCACATCTCGCCGGCCGGTTCGATCAAGGCCGACAGCCCCGCGGGCCGCTTCCTGCAGGAGCATCAGGTCAGCAAGGCGGACTTCAACAGCTATGGCGCACGCCGCGGCAACCATGACGTGATGATGCGCGGCACTTTCGCCAACATCCGCATCAAGAACGAGATGGTCCCCGGCGTCGAGGGCGGCATGTCGAAGTACGACGGCGAAGTCATGGCGATCTACGACGCCGCGATGCGCTTCAAGCAGGACGGCACGCCGCTCGTGATCGTCGCCGGCAAGGAATACGGCACCGGCTCCTCGCGCGACTGGGCGGCGAAGGGCACGAACTTGCTCGGCGTCCGCGCCGTCATCACCGAGAGCTTCGAGCGCATCCACCGCTCGAACCTGGTCGGCATGGGCGTGCTGCCGTTGCAGTTCGCCGAGGGCACCGATCGCAAGACACTCGGCCTCGACGGCTCGGAAACCTTCACGATCCTCGACGTCGCGAGCATCCGCCCGCGCCAGGACGTGACCGTGAAGATGACCCGCGCCGACGGGTCGAGCGAGACGTTCCAGACCAAGTGCCGGATCGATACCGTCAACGAGCTGGAATACTTCCTCAACGGCGGCATCCTCCACTACGTCCTGCGCAAGCTGGCCGCGTAATACCTAACGTCGTCCCGGAGCGATCCGGGACGACCATTCAATACCGTCATCCCAGCGAAAGCTGGGATATCCCCGTGAGGCAAACGTCGCCCGCCACGAGGGATATCACAGCGTTCGCTGGGATGACGTGTTTTGGCGGACGATGGACACGCGCTGTCGTCGCCTACCGTCAGCGGCCTTCGCTGGAATGACGCCGTATTGGCTAGGACGACGCGTATTGGCGGACGACGAAGTGTCGATCATTATCCCGGCCGTCATTCCAGCGAAAGCTGGAATATCCCGGTTTGGCGAGGGTCACCCACCACGAGAAATACCCCAGCTTTCGCTGGGGTGACGGATATTGGGGACGTGACGAACCCAGACGCGTGGCGGAAGGCGGACGCGTGGCGCTCGCATGCTATTCGAGCATCGTCCCAAAACGCAAAAAGGCGGGGCGACCGTGATGGTCGCCCCGTAGTTCAGGGAGAAGACCGGGACAGGGGAGACCCGGTCAAGTCGCCGTCCACAGGGGGAGAGGGAGCGGCGACACACACCCTTTCGTCCCGATATGTTGCAGCGATATGTCGGAATCGACGTGACGATAATTTAATCCGGGGATCGCAGCATGCACCCAGACGGTGGCGCTACTCCGCCTGCTCCCACCCGCCACCGAGCGCCTTGAACAACGCCACCGTCAGCTGGCGCAACTGCGCGTCGCTAGCCACCAGCTGCTCCCGGGCGGCCAGCACGTCCGTCTGCGCATCCAGCAGCGTATTCTGCGCCACGAACCCGGTCCGGTACTGCGACTCCGCCGCCTTCGCGCTGCTCTGTGCATCGACGATCGCCCGTTGCAGCGCCGCGTTCCGACGGCGCTCTGCAGCGATCTGCGCCAGCGGATCCTCGACGTCGCGCAAAGCCTGCAACACGGTCGAGCGATAGCGCAGATACGCCTGCTCACGGTCCTCCTCGCGCGACTTCACGGTCGACTTGCGCCGGCCCCAGTCGAGCAGCGGGAACTGCGCCGCGCCACTCGCGGTCAGCTGGAGACTGTCGCCGGAGAACAGATTGCCGAGCGCGGTCGAGATTAGCTGGCTCATGCCGGTGAGGCTGAACTTCGGATACATGTCCGCCACCGCGACACCGATATCCGCGGTCGAGGCAGCTAGATCGCGTTCGGCCGCGCGGATGTCAGGACGCCGCCGCAACAGCTCGGAGGGCAGGCCCGCCGGGATCGTCGGTACGCCGAGCGGAGCGACCGACGGTGCCGCGAGTTCGGTCATCAGCGTCGCGGGTGGCTCGCCCAACAGGATCGCGAGCGCGTGCATGCGGACATCGACATCGGCGCGGACCGGTTCGGCGCGCGCCTGCGTCGAGGTGACCGAAGCACGCTGGCGGGTGACGTCGATCGGCGGAACGAGGCCGACCTTAGCGATGTTGCCCGCGATCGTCAGCGCGCGTTGCTGATTGGCGATCTCGCCCTCGATCGTCGCGAGCTGCGCCTGGTCGAGCCGGAGCGCAAAATACGCCTGCGCGACTTCGGCGGCGAGCGTCACCGCGGCATCGCGCTTCGACCAGACCGCCGCCTCGGTGCGGGCGCGCGCGCCCTCGGTGCTGCGCCGGACGCCACCGAACAGGTCCAATTCCCAGCTTGCGTCGAACCCGACGGAGTAGGTCGTAATCCCGCTGCCGGGCAGCGCGATGCCGCCGGTCGAGCCAGTGCCGCCTGCCCCCGTGCCGCCGCTGAACGCGCGTGCGATCGACGAGAGGCCGGCATTCTTGCTGAACTCGATATGGCTCGGGCTGGCGCTCGCGTTGACGCTCGGCAACCCTTGCGAGCGTGCAACGATCTCCTGCAACCGCGCCTGTCGCACGCGCGAGGCAGCGATCGCGATGTCGGGATTGCCCTTCAGCGCGCGCTCGACCAGCCCGTCCAACTGCGGATCGCCAAACGCCGACCACCAGCGGGCTGGGTCAACCGAAGCACCAATACTCGCTTGCGGACCGACGAACGCCGGCGGCACCGCCATCTCCGGCGGGGTGTAGTTCGGGCCGACGGTGCACCCCGCGAGCAGGGCCGCAACCGCAACCACCATGAACCGCGCACGCATCAATGCATCCCTCCCGAGGGCGCGCCGCCGGTCTTGCCGGAGCGCATGAATAGAACCAGTGGCGCGACGCACAGCACGACCACCATCATCGCGCGAAACACGTCGAGGAACGCGAGCATCGTCGCCTGCCGCTGCATCTGGCTGTAGAGAACCGCCAAAGGTGTCGTCGCATCGCCCTGCCCGCCGAACACGCTCGTCGCCTTCTGCATCCAGTCGTTATAATTCGGATCGAGCGGATTGAGCGTCTGCGTCAGTTCCGACTGGTGCCGCTGCAACCCGCCTGCGAGCTGAGTCTGCGCGAAACAGATGCCGATCGTCCCGCCGAGATTGCGCGAGACGTTGAGCAGGCTCGACGCCTGCGCGGTCTGCGTCTGCTTGAGCCCGACATAGGCGATCGCGTTGATCGGCACGAACAGGAACGGCAACGCCATCGCCTGGAACAGCCGCGCGAACGCCGCGTCGGAGAACGCGATGTCGGCGGTCAGGTGGCTCATGTTCCACAGCGCGAACGCCTGCACCAGCAACGCCGGGAACAGCAGGAAGCGAACGTCGACCAGCCCGCTCAACCGCCCTGCGAACGGCACCATGACGAGCGTCGCCAGACCACCGGCGGTCAGCGCGAGGCCCGCGTCGAGCGAGCTGTAGCCAAGCACCTGTTGCAGCATCTGCGGTATCAGCTGCGTGGTGCCGAACAGGATCATGCCGGTGACGCCCATCACGCCGATCGTCAGCGCGAAGTTGCGGTTCTTCATCAGCTTGAGGTCGATGACCGGGTCCTTGTGGTTCAGCTCCCAGACGACGAGCGTCACCAGCGAGACCGCGGCGATGATCGCCGACATGACGATGAACCCGCTCGCGAACCAGTCCTCGCGCTCGCCGCGATCGAAGGTGAGCTCGAGGAAGCCGAGCCCGAGCGCGACCAGCGCGACGCCGACATAGTCGATCGTCAGGCCGTTCTTGAAGCGCTCGTCGCGGTCCTTCTTCACCTGATCGGGCTCGTCGACGAACGTCTCGACCAGGAACCACGCGGCGATGCCGACCGGCACGTTGATCAGGAACACCCAGTGCCAGCTCGAATATTCGACGATGTAGCCGCCGAGCGTCGGCCCGAGCACGGGGCCAACGACGACGACGATCGCGAAGGCGGCGAACGCCATCCCGCGTTGTTTCGGCGGGAAGGTGTCGGCGAGGATCGACTGTTCGACCGGCGCCAGACCGCCGCCGCCGATCCCTTGCAGCACGCGCGCAACGACCAGCGTACCGATGTTCGGCGCGAGGCCGCAGAGCAGCGACGCGAGCGTGAACAGCGCGATCGACAGAAGAAAATAGCGCTTCCGGCCGATCGCGTCGGACAGCCAGCCCGAGATCGGGATGACGATCGCGTTGGCGACGAGGTAGCTGGTCAGCACCCAGGTCGCCTGATCGGTGGTGATCGACAGCCCGCCCGAGATATGATCGAGCGCGACGTTGGCGATCGAGGTGTCGAGCACCTCCATGAAGGTCGGGATCGAAATGATCGCGACGATCAGCCACGGGCTGTACTTGCCCGCCGCCGACCGGCTTGGCGACCAGACATGACCGCCGCCCGCATCAGCTTTCGCGGGAGCTTTCGCCACCTCAGCGGACCTTGACGGTCGGCACCACCGACATGCCGGGGCCGATCGGATAGCGCTTCGGATCGGGACCGTTCTTCGCGTCGAACACGATCCGCACCGGGACGCGCTGGACCACCTTCACATAGTTGCCGGTGGCATTCTGCGGGGGCAGCAAGGCGAACGCCTGGCCCGCGCCACGCTGGATCGAGTCGACATGCCCCTTGAAGTCGACGCCGGGATACGCATCGACATGGATGTCGACGGGCTGGCCGATCTTCATCAGCGTAAGCTGCGTTTCCTTGAAGTTCGCCGTCACCCACATCTGGTCGGGGACGATCGCCATGAGCTGCGTGCCGGGCGCGACGTACGAGCCGATATTGACCGAGCGGTTGACGACCTGCCCCGCGACCGGCGCAGTCAGGCGGAGATCGCTGATGCTGACATTGGCCTGATCGACCAGCGCGCGCTTGGCGTCGATCACCGACCTGGCGGCGCCGACCTGTTTACGCGCGACCGCGATCTGCGCGGTGGCGGTGTCGATCTGCTCGCGCGCGGCGGCGGCATCGGCGGCGGTCTGGCGGGCAGTGGCGCGCGCCTGATCGAGCTGTTGGCCGGCGACCGCGCTCGGATCGAGCCGCAGCAACGCCTCGTAGCGCGCGAGATCCTGCTGCGCCTTCACGGCGGCCGCCATCGGGACGCGCGCCTGTGCGGCGGCCTGCTGGCGTTGTGCTTCGGCGGCGGTGACCTGCGCCTGCGCCTGCGCGAACTGTGCGCGGGCCTGCGATTCGTTGGCCTGCGCCTCGGCGACCTGCGCGTCTCGACCCGATGCCTTGATGACCGCGAGCAGGCGGCCGGCCTCGACGTGGCGGTTGTCGATATCGGCGACCTGCACCAGCGTGCCCGCGACCTGTGGCGCGAGGCGGACGATGTGCGTGTCGACGAACGCATCGTCGGTCGACTCGAACTGACGCGCGTGCAGCCAATAAAGCACGCCGCCGATGATCAGCCCGCCGACGACGATAACGAGGATGATCCAGAACAGCGGCTTCTTAAACACCGACGGCTTCTTGTCGTCGCCGTCGGCTTTGTCGTCGTCAGACTCGTCCTGCTGGTCGGTGTTGGACTGCTGGTCCTCGCCGTTCGGATCGGACTTGCGATCCTCGTCGTCGTGGTTGGCGTCGGAGTGGTTCTTCTGGTCGGTCATGCCTGGCCCTGTTCTTCAGCACGCATCGAATCGAGAATGGCGTCGATATTGGCGTCGATACGCGCCTTGATATCGAGGATGTCGTTGGGTTCGAGCACATCGCGATCGAGCAGTTTCAGGCAGGTCGCGCGGTTCGCCCGCAGCGTGATGACCTGCCCCATCAAGGTGATCGTCGCGATCCTGCCGGTGCGAATCTCGGCGCAACCGGTGGCGATGCAAACCAAGTCGCTGAGCCTGCGCACCATCTGACCCATCACGCCGCCATAGATGCGCTCGAACGCCTCGCCCGGCTTCATCTGTTCGCGGAGCACGAACAGCGTCCAGTCGGCGCTCTCGTTGCTGGCCATCTTGTCCGCAAGCCGGCCGAAGATGCGGTGGATCTGCGCGCGCGCTTCGCTGGCATCGTCGGCTGCGACGTCGTTCGAAAGCTCGGACGGGTCGCCCATGACAGCCGACATGCGCTCGGCGATCCGGTCGGCGGCCGCGAGGTACAAGCCCTCCTTGCCGCCGTAATGATAGGTGATCGACGACATCGCGGTGCCCGCCGCCGCGGCGATCCCGCGCGTGCTCGCCCCCTCCAGCCCCTTGGTGCCGAATTCGCTGATCGCGATGTCTAGGAGTCGGGACTGAACCACGAGCGGCGTTTAGTTCGATCGAACGAACGAGCCTAATGAAGAAGATGTCATGTTACACGAGGGTCGGCGGATCAGGGGGCGGCGGGTCACGCTGATCTTACCGTAGCCGCCCCCGTCATCCTGACGAAAGTCAGGATCCAGGGTAATCACACGCGATCCTATGTGGCACTGGATCCTGACTTTCGTCAGGATGACGGGGGTTTTGTACGATCCGTATTGCGACAGCTACGGCGTATCAAGACATACCAGAAACAGCAACGCCGGCCCCTTCGTTCGAAGGAACCGGCGTAAATCTGGTGGGCGCGGCTGGGATTGAACCAGCGACCCCACCCGTGTGAAGGGTGTGCTCTACCACTGAGCTACGCGCCCGAAACTCGTTCGGAAGCGGGCCTTTAGGCAGACCCCGTCCACCTGTCCAGCCCTTTCGATGGCGATCGCTTCGACCCTCCCCCGCCAGGGGGAGGTGGCGCCGAAGGCGACGGAGGGGGAGGACACGGAGCAGAGGTCGTCTCCAACCTCCCCCTCCGTCTGGCAAGGGCCAGCCACCTCCCCCTGTCGGGGGAGAATCGAAGGCGTCCTTAGTTGACCGCGTCCTTCAGGCCCTTGCCGGCCTTGAACTTCGGCTGGGTCGACGCCTTGATCGTCATCGGCTCGCCGGTGCGGGGATTGCGGCCGGTCGACGCCTTGCGCTTCGAGATCGAGAACGTGCCGAAACCGACCAGGCGAACCTCGTCGCCCTTCTTCAACGATGCCTCAATCGCGTCGAACACCGCCTCGACGGCCTTGACCGCGTCGGCCTTAACCAGCCCGGACGTGTCGGCAACCGTCGCGATCAGCTCCTGCTTGTTCATATAATCCCCCGGAAAAAACTCGAATCAGCCGCGATGGACTCGCGACCGCGCTCAGCGCGCAATAATGCGGCGGCTCCGTCTGCTGTCAAACGAAACCGCCGCATCATCGCGTACGATCCAAACATGGATCAGTGGTGAAGGCCACCCCCGACCGGCGCGATCGGCGCCGGCGGCAGCGCCGCCAGCTCGTCCGCATCGGTCCACTCGATCGCCTCGAGCGGTTCGGTCAGCGCCAGACGCAGCACCTCGTCGACATGGCTGACGGGAATAATCTTCAGCCCGGCCTTGATGTTCGCCGGGATCTCCGCGAGGTCCTTCTCGTTCTCTGCCGGGATTAGCACCGTCTCGATGCCCCCCCGCAGCGCCGCTAGCAGCTTCTCCTTGAGCCCACCAATCGGCAGCACGCGGCCGCGCAGCGTCACCTCGCCGGTCATCGCCACCTCGCGCCGGATCGGCACGCCGGTCAGCGTCGAGACGATCGACGTGACCATGCCGATACCCGCCGACGGACCGTCCTTCGGTACCGCACCTTCGGGCAGATGGATGTGGATATCCTTCCGTGCGAACAGGCTCGGCTTGATCCCGTAGCTTGGTGCGCGTGCCTTGACGAAGCTGAACGCGGTCTCGATCGACTCCTTCATCACGTCGCCGAGCTTACCGGTGAGCTTGGCCTGGCCCTTGCCCGCGACGGTCACGCTCTCGATCGTCAGAAGCTCGCCGCCGACTTCGGTCCAGGCGAGCCCGGTCACCGCACCGATCTGGTTCTCGGTCTCGCCGAGCCCATGACGATACTTCTGGACGCCGGCATATTCGCCGATGTTCTCGGGCGTGATCGTGACGCTGGTGGTCTTGTTCTCGAGGATCTGGCGCAGCGCCTTGCGGCACAGCTTGGCGATCTCGCGCTCGAGCGTACGCACGCCGGCCTCGCGCGTGTACTGCTGGATGAGCGTACGAAGCCCCTCCTGCGTCAGCGTGAACTCACCCGGCTTCAGGCCGTGCGCCTCGATCTGCTTCTCGACCAGATGCCGCTCGGCGATCTCGACCTTCTCGTCCTCGGTGTACCCTTCCAGACGGATGATCTCCATCCGGTCGAGCAGCGCCTGCGGCAGGTTGAGCGAGTTCGCGGTACAGACGAACATCACGTCCGACAGGTCGATATCGACCTCCAGGTAATGATCCTGGAACTTGCCGTTCTGCTCCGGATCGAGAACCTCGAGCAGCGCCGACGCCGGATCGCCGCGGAAATCCTGGCCGAGCTTGTCGATCTCGTCGAGCAGGAACAGCGGGTTCGACGTGCCGGCCTTTTTAAGGTTCGTCACGATCTTGCCCGGTAGCGAGCCAATATAGGTGCGGCGATGCCCGCGGATCTCGGCTTCGTCGCGCACGCCGCCGAGCGACTGGCGAATGAACTCGCGCCCGGTCGCCTTGGCGATCGACTTGCCGAGCGAGGTCTTGCCGACGCCCGGAGGACCGACGAGGCACAGGATCGGCCCCTTCAGCTTGTTGGTGCGCGCCTGGACGGCGAGATACTCGACGATCCGGTCCTTGACCTTCTCCAGCGCATAATGATCCTCGTCCAGCGTCACCTGCGCGGCGGCGATGTCCTTCTTGATCTTCGACTTCTTGCCCCAAGGGAGCCCGAGCAGCACGTCGAGATAATTGCGCACGACGGTCGCCTCGGCGCTCATCGGTGCCATCGTCTTGAGCTTCTTGAGCTCGGCGGTCGCCTTGCCGCGCGCTTCCTTACTCATCTTGAGCGTTGCGATCTTCTGCGTCAGCTCGGCGATCTCGTCGCCTTCGCCTTCATCACCCTCGTTGCCGAGCTCGCGCTGGATCGCCTTCAACTGCTCGTTGAGGTAATATTCGCGCTGCGTTTTCTCCATCTGGCGCTTGACGCGGCTCTTGATCTTCTTCTCGACCTGCAGGACGCCCAGTTCGCCCTCCATCGCCACCATAGCCATTTCGAGACGCTTCGACGGGTTGGTCTCGATCAGCATCGCCTGCTTCTCGGCGACCTTGATCGCGATGTTGGCGACGACCGCGTCGGACAGCTTCGACGCGTCCTCGATCTCCGACATCTGCACCGCGGTCTCGGACGCGAGCTTGCGGTTGAGCTTGGCGTAGTTCTCGAACTGATCGACCACCGAGCGCATCAGTGCGGTGACCTCGGCGCCCTCGACCTCGGCATCGGCGACCGTCTCGACCGTCGCGGTCAGGAAATCGCCGCTCTCGTCCAGCGTCTCCAGCGTCGCGCGCTGCTTGCCCTCGACCAGCACGCGGACGGTGCCGTCGGGGAGTTTCAGGAGCTGCAACACGGTCGCGGTGACGCCCATCGAATACAGGTCGTCGCGCGCGGGATCGTCCTCTGCGGGATCGACCTGCGCGACGAGATAGATCTCCTTGTCCGCCGCCATCGCCGCCTCGAGCGCGGCAACGGACTTATCGCGGCCGACGAACAGCGGCACGATCATGTGCGGGAACACGACGATGTCGCGAAGGGGAAGGACGGGGTACTGGGTCATGAACGCTCCGGTGGGTGCCTGCATGGGGGCATAATCTACAGTGTATATGGTGAGGATGAACCGTCCATCAATTGGTTGGCGGTGGTTAGGGGTTTTCGCGCGTTGCCCAAGCGCCAGCCGGGCTCCTGCGAGCGCAGGAGTCCAGGGTATCGAGCGGCGGCATTCGTGATTCTGGGTTCCTGCGTTCGCAGGAGGACCGGAGGTGCCGGATCGCACTTGTATGCAAGCCGCCCAGGCGCGAGAACGCGGCATGATCTCGCGTTTTCTTCTCGCCGCCAGCGCCACCGCGCTCCTTGCCGCCGCCCCGCTTCCCAAGAAGGGCGAACCGGCGATCACCGCGCAGACGCAGCGGTCCGGGGGCGTACTGACACCCGAGCAGACCGCACTCCAGTTCGACAGCGCGGACCTTGCGTTCGAGGTGTTGCCCGAGACCGAGAGCCTGAACGGCGTGGCAACGTTGGTCTTCACCGCGAAAGCCCCCCTCACCCGCCTGCCGATCGACCTCGACCGCAACCTGCCGGTCAGCGCGATCACGATCGATGGCGTGCCGCTCGCCCCCTCGGCATGGAGCAATCCCGAGGGTCGGCTGACGATCACGCTGCCAAAGCCCGTCCCCGCTGGCGGGAAGGTCACCGCGAAGATCACCTATGGCGGCACGCCGCACGTCGCGGTGAAGGCGCCGTGGGACGACGGGATGGTCTGGTCGAAGACGCCCGACGGCCACACTTGGTTCGCAACGACCGCGGAAGGCTATGGCTGCGACCTGTTCTGGCCATGCCTCGATTTCCCGACCGGCGAGCCCGCGCTGGTGACGCTGCACATCACCGTGCCGAAGGGGCTGAAGGCGCCGTCGAACGGCGTGCTGCTCGGCGTCGATACGCTGGCGGATGGGCGTACGACCTGGAACTGGCGCGCCAAGCATCCCAACACCTACGGCATCGCGCTGAACGTCGGGCCGTATGAGGAGATCAACGGCACGTACAAGAGCCGCTTCGGCAACAGCATCCCGATGTATTACTGGTATTTGCCGGGCGAAAAGCCGCAGGCGGAAAAGCTGTTCGCCGAGTTCGCGCCGACGCTCGATTTCTTCGAAAGCATGATCGGCCCCTACCCGTTCGGCGACGAGAAGCTCGGCGTGGTCGAGACGCCCCACAAGGGCATGGAGCACCAGACGATCAACGCGTACGGCAATAACTACGAGAAGGCGCCGGAGGGGTTCGACTGGCTGTTCCAGCACGAGTTCGCACATGAGTGGTTCGGCAACCAGCTGACGGCGGCGAACTGGGACGATTACTGGCTGCACGAGGGGTATGGCACGTACATGCAGCCGCTCTATGGCCAGTGGCGCGAGGGGCGCGCGCGCTATGCCGCGATGATGCAGGGCGAACGCACCTCGATCATGAACCTCAAGCCGATCACGCAGCAGCGCGTCACTACCGAGGAGGAGGTGTACGAACTCGACAAGGGCGGGGCTGGCCAGGACATCTACTACAAGGGCTCGTGGATGCTCCACACGCTGCGGGGACTGATCGGCGACAAGGCGTTCTTCGATGTGACCCGGCTGGCGGTCTACGGGCGCGCGGATCCGAAGCCGGGGAATTTCGCGCCGCGGTTCGGGTCGACGAAGGAATATGAGGCGCTCGTCCGGAAGGTGACGGGGAAGGACTATAATTGGTTCTTTGACGTGTATTTGCGGCAAGCGGCGCTGCCCGAACTGGTCGAGATGCGGACGGAAAATACACTATCGCTAGCGTGGAAAGTGCCGGGTAATGGCCCCTTCCCGCTGCCGGTGCAGGTGCAGGTCGATGGGAAGACGCGAGTGTTGCCGATGACGGGCGGGAGGGCGACCTTGTCCGTACCAGCCGGCGCGCACGTCGTGATCGATCCGGACGCGCTGGTGCTCCGCCGGAGTATCGCACTGGAAGACGTTGCCGCCTGGAAGGCTGCGCAAGCTGCGAAGGCTAAACCACAATGAGCGACCCATCCTTGTTCCCCCGCGAAGGCGGGGGCCCAGGAGTCGCAAGCCTTACCGCCCGTGACCCTGGACTCCCGCCTTCGCGGGAGAACGGACCTTGGGGATCGCGCGCTGCGGAGATGGCGGCGATCTTCATGGTCGGCGACGGCTTGATCGGCCTGCTCCAGCCACGCCGCCACGTCGATCTCTGGAAGGACGATGCGCTCGGCACCGAGAAACTGGTGCAGCCGTTCGTCGACCGGCCCGGCCGCCGTCGCCTCTACGCCGTCGTGCAGATCGCCGCCGGCCTCGCCTTGGCTACACGCCAGAAGCGATGACCCTACTACGGTGGCCCCTGCTGGCACTGGCGCTCGCCGGTTGCGGTTCGAGCCCCGACGCCGGCACGACCAGCCAGATCGCCAGCGGCGAACGCGTCTTCCGCCGCTGCACCGCCTGCCACACGATCGGGCAATATGCGGGCGATACCGACGGTCCGAACCTCTACGCGGTCATGGGCAACCCGATCGGCGAACGACGCCCACGCTTTTCCTATACCGCCGGGCTGAAAGCACTCGGCGGCAACTGGGATGCCAAGCGCATGGACGCCTGGCTCACCAACCCGCGCAAGATGGTGCCCGGCACGACGATGGCGTTCGCCGGCCTTCCCGATTCGAAGGACCGCGCCGACGTTATCGCCTACCTATCGACACAAGGTCCCTGAGCTTACGGCACCACCGTCGTGAACAGATAGACGCCGAGCCGACGGCTCACGCGATCTGGTTGCTGACCTCGACCAGATTCTCGTCGGGATCGTAGACATACACCGACAGGATCGGCCCGGCGGCCCCGGTCCGCTGCACCGGACCCGCGACGATCGGTATCTTCTCCCGCTGCAGATGGGCGACTACAGCGTCGATCGGAACGTCGGTCAACAGGCAGAAATCGCCGGCACCGCGCGTCGGGTGGCGGGTGTTCGGATCGACGCTCAGGTGCAGTTGCTGGAGATTGATCTTCTGCCGGCCGATTCGCAACGCCCATCGCCCCGACGCCATCTCCTCCGCCTCCATACCGAGAACCCGCCGGTAGAACGCGACCGTGGTATCGATGTCGAGCACCGTCAGGACGAAATGGTCGATCGAATCGATGCGCATGATGGTCATGGCACCACCGTCGTGAACAGATACGCTGCGAAGATCACGAGGTGGACGACGCCCTGCAACACCGTCGTCCGCCCAGTCCCCAGCGACAGCGTCGCCACAAACAGCGACAGCGCGAGCAGAGTCATGCTCTTCGCATCTATGCCGAGCGCGATCGGGAGGTCGAGCACCAGCGACACGATCGCGACGCTGGGGATCGTCAGCCCGATCGTCGCCAGCGCTGAGCCGAGCGCGAGGTTGAGGCTCGTCTGCAACCGGTTGCGCCGCGCCGATTTGTACGCGGCCAGGCTTTCTGGTGCGAGCACCAGCGCGGCGATCACGACGCCGACCACGGTCAGTGGCAAGCCGGCGCCGATCACCGCCGCCTCGATCGTCGGCGACAGCGTCTTGGCGAGCAACACCACCGAGACCAGCGCCACCAGCAATGCCGCAAACGCGATCCCCGTCGCGCGACCCGATGGCGGCGCGGCATGATCGTCTTTGTCGTCTGTCGACGGCAGGAAATAATCGCGATGACGCACAGTCTGCACCAGCACGAACGTGCCGTAGAGGATCAGCGATACGACCGCGACGAACATCAACTGCGACGCCGCGTAGGTCGGCCCCGACGTCGACGACGTGTAGTTGGGCAGCACGAGCGACAGCACCGCCATCGCCGCCAGCACGCCGAGCGCCGCGGTCATGCCCTTCAACGTAAAGCGCTGTTCGTGATGCCGCACCGCGCCTGCGAGCAGACAGATGCCGATGATGAAGTTGAGGATGATCATGATCGCCGCGAACACCGTGTCGCGCGCGAGCGTGGTCGCGTCGCCCGCGTTGGACAGCATCAGCGAGACGATCAGCGACACCTCGATCACGGTGACCGCGATCGCGAGGACGAGCGTCCCGAACGGCTCGCCGACCTTGTGCGCGATGACTTCCGCGTGATGCACGGCGGCGAGCACGCTGCCGATCAGCACGATGATCGCGGTGGCGGTGCCGAGCGTGCCCATCTTGGCGAGGCCGACGAGGACGGCGACGAGGCCAAGAACCGGGGCGATCAGCGTCCAGATCGGAAGGGCCATGCGGTCCGGCATTGTTTCTACCACGTGTTCGTTCGGTCGGTCGGCCACTTCGATCGTCATGCATGCTCCCTCGTTCCACTTGGATAACGAATGCGTGAGGGGCGATAAGGGTCCGAGTCGGAGCGATTGCGGGGCGGTCAGCATCGGGTAGGTTGCGGCGATGCTGGCGCCCGATCTTCGCAAATCGCTGGTGATGGTGGCGGAGGCGATGCGGGATGCGCGGGACCCGTGGTGGGTCATTTCCAGCGCGGCGGTGGCGCTTCACGGGGTGACGCCGATCGAGGTTGGCGATGTCGATGTTGTTATGAGCGTGGGCGATGCCCGGCGACTGATGGATGCGCTAGGCATCACACCGATCGAGGACGGCGCGAGTTCGCTATTTCGGTCGACGCTGTTCGGACGGTGGGAGACGCCACCTCTGGTCGTCGAGATCATGGCGGGGTTTCATGTTGAGACAGCAGGTAAGTGGACGGAGGTTTTGCCGAGCATGCGCGTGCCTCTCCTTGTCGAGGGGGCCGTCGTTTTCGTGCCTGAGCGAGAGGAGCTAGCCGGAATGCTCAGGCTGTTCGGGCGCCCAAAGGATCTGGAGCGGGTTCGGCTTTTGGCTTCTTAAGATAGCATCGGAGCCGCTCTCACCGTTCCCCTGACGATGGGTGACGACCGAGAGGTCGATCAGGCCCGCCGAGAAATTCTCCCCTGCAAGGGCAGGTTGCAGCGCAGGGCGCTGACGGAGGGGTGACCCGCTCGCGATAGGCCATCACCCCTCCGTCGCTTCGCGCCACCTCCCCTTGCAGGGGAGGAACGAAGTGATCTCAGCCCGGCTGCTGCCACCCGTCATCCTTACGAAAGTCAGGATCCAGGGTAAAACGGGCTGGTCTTTGTGTCTCTGGATCCTGACTTTCGTCAGGATGACGGACGGGGGTTTTCGGGCGCGTCTGCCCCAAACGAAAAAGGGCGCCGATCGCTCGACGCCCTCTCCCGTATCTCGAACCAACCCAGCGCTTAAGCGGCGTCGCCGGTCTTCTTCTTCTCCGCATAAACCCGGATCGGTTCCTTGCGGCCTTCGATCACGTCCTTGTCGATCATCACCTCGTCGACGCCGTCCATGCCGGGCAGGTCGAACATCGTGTCGAGCAGGATGCTCTCCAGGATCGAGCGAAGCCCGCGTGCGCCGGTCTTGCGTTCGATGCCCTTCTTGGCGACCGACACCAGCGCATCGTCGGTAAAGCCGAGCGCGACGTCCTCCATCTCGAACAGCTTCTGGTACTGCTTGACCAGCGCGTTCTTCGGCTCCTTGAGGATCTTCACCAGCGCGTCGACATCGAGATCCTCGAGCGTCGCGATCACCGGCAAGCGGCCGACGAACTCGGGGATCAGCCCGAACTTCAGCAGATCCTCGGGCTCGACCGACTTCAGCGTCTCGCCGGTCTTGCGCTCATCCGGTCCGGCGACATACGCGCCGAAACCGATCGACTTGCCCTGGAGGCGATCGCCGATGATCTTCTCGAGACCCGAGAACGCACCGCCGCAGATAAACAAGATGTTGGTCGTATCCACCTGCAGGAATTCCTGCTGCGGATGCTTCCGGCCACCCTGCGGAGGAACCGAGGCGGTGGTGCCTTCCATCAGCTTGAGCAACGCCTGCTGCACGCCTTCGCCCGACACATCGCGCGTGATCGACGGGTTCTCGGCCTTGCGCGAAATCTTGTCGATCTCGTCGATATAGACGATCCCGCGCTGCGCCCGTTCGACGTTGTAGTCCGACGCCTGGAGCAGCTTGAGGATGATGTTCTCGACATCCTCGCCGACATACCCCGCCTCGGTGAGCGTCGTCGCATCGGCCATCGTGAACGGTACGTCGAGGATGCGGGCGAGCGTCTGCGCGAGCAGCGTCTTGCCGCACCCGGTCGGCCCGACGAGCAGGATGTTCGACTTCGACAGCTCGACATCGGCACCCTTGGCGCCGTGGTTGAGCCGCTTGTAGTGATTGTGCACCGCCACCGACAGCACGCGCTTGGCGCGCTTCTGGCCGATCACGTAATCGTCGAGGACGTCGCAGATCTCCTGCGGAGTCGGCACGCCGCCGTCCTTCTTGGACACCAGCGCAGACTTCGTCTCCTCACGGATGATGTCGTTGCATAGCTCGACGCACTCGTCGCAGATGAAGACCGTCGGCCCGGCGATCAACTTGCGGACCTCGTGCTGCGACTTCCCGCAGAACGAGCAATAGAGGGTGCTCTTCGAGTCGCCACCGCTCAGCTTCGTCATTCAATCACCTCTCGCGCATGTCGGTGCACGTGCCGTTTCCGGGGCCGCTACCGTAACGCACCCCGGAGTTCCTACAATCAAATAAACCGGCGGGGTTTACGATTCACCCCATGCCCGTCTCGTTCAAGCGGGTTTCGGGGCATCCTCGGATACCGCCGGACGCTTGTCGAACACTTCGTCGATCAGCCCGAAATCCTTCGCTTCGTTCGCTTCGAGGAACGTATCGCGGTCCATCCGGCGTTCGATCTCTTCGATCGGCTGACCGGTATACTGCGAATACAGCTCGTTCATGCGCTTGCGGATGCGCAGGATCTCGCGTGCCTGGATCTCGATGTCGCTGGCCATGCCCTGTGCACCACCCGATGGCTGATGGATCATGATGCGCGCGTTGGTCATTGCGACGCGCATGCCGGGCTCGCCGCTCGCGAGCAGGAAGCTGCCCATCGACGCGGCCTGGCCGATGCAGACGGTGCCGACGCGCGGACGGATGTACCGCATCGTGTCGTGAATCGCCATGCCCGCCGTGACGACACCGCCCGGCGAGTTGATGTACATGAAGATGTCCTTCTTCGGGTTCTCGGACTCGAGGAAGAGCAGCTGTGCGGTGATCAGCGAGGCCATGCCGTCCTCGACGCCACCGGTCACGAAGATGATGCGCTCGCGGAGCAGGCGCGAGAAGATGTCGAACGAACGCTCGCCGCGGTTCGACTGCTCGATGACGATGGGAACCAGGCCTGCTTGCGTCTGCTGCAGGCCGAGCCCGGCGCTGGCCAACGGGCTCGCGAAATCGCCGGTCTCGAACGGATTGTGCATGGAAATCTCTCTTATGCCCCAGTGAACCGCTAACATCGGCGGTCCGGGAGGGGAGTTCAAGCCCTGCCTGCCCGTCGGCGCGGGGACTGCTTACCCTCGCCCCTCCGGGGAGAGGGAGGGGCCCGCACGCACTTGCGGGTGGGAGGGTGAGGGGATGTTGGGATCCGCCAACCTCCCCTCACCCTCCCGTCGCCAAAGCGGCTCCTCCTTCCCTCTCCCCGAAGGGGCGAGGGAGTTAGATGCCTGGGGCGGGGTAGGCCAGGTAGGCTAGGCGACGGACTTCGCGGCGGCCTCTTACGACCGTGTCTAGAATCAGGCCGGTGAAGACGTTCAGCGCGGCGAAGATGCCGAGGCCGGTGATCAGGATCGCGGTCGGGAAGCGTGGGACCTGGTGGATCTCGATGTACGTCAGCACCAGCGGGATGCCGAGGATCAGCGCGAGCAGGCCGAACACGCTGCCGATCGCGCCGAAGAACCAGAGCGGGCGCTCGATCCGGTACAGCGTCATGATCGTGCGGAGGATGCGCCAGCCGTCGCCGTAGGTGCTGAGCTTCGATTCGGAGCCTTCGGGACGCGCGTAATAGGGCGTCTCGACCTCGCCGATCGGCATCTTGAGTTCGAGCGCGTGGACGCTGATCTCGGTCTCGATCTCGAACCCGGCGGACAGCGAAGGGAAGCTCTTCACGAACCGGCGGGAGAAGACGCGATACCCTGAGAGGATGTCGGTGAAGCTGCGGCCGAACAGGCGGGCGAGCATACCGGTGAGCAGCGCGTTGCCGAAGCGGTGCCCGCGGCGATAGCTTTCCTGGACCTGGCTGATGCGCGAGCCGACGACCATGTCGAGCTGCTCGTCGAGGACGCGAGCGACCAGATTCGGGGCGGAGGCGGCGTCGTAGGTCGCGTCCCCATCGGCCATGACGTAGATGTCGGCGTCGATGTCGGCGAACATGCGGCGGACGACCGCGCCCTTGCCCTGGATGCGCTCGGTTCGCACGACCGCGCCCGCAGCGCGCGCGACCTCGATCGTGCGATCGGCGCTGTTGTTATCGTAGACGTAGATCGTGGCGCCCGGCAGCGCGTCCCGGAAGCCCGCGATCGTCTGCGCGATCGCAGCGTCCTCGTTGTAGCACGGGAGCAGGACGGCGATTCTCGGTTCGGTCATGGCCTGTCCTGCGAAGTTGATAGACGGGATCGGAGATCGAGCAGCAGGCAAAACGTCAGTCACCGAACCATCCCAAAACGCACTTCCCCGGCGAAGGCCGGGGCCCAGTTGGGGGAGGTCCATACCGGAGCTTTGCGCGCCGTTACAGCTACCTTTCCAACTGGGCCCCGGCCTCCGCCGGGGAAGTGACCCGATTATGGGTCGAGCGCCTCAACCCTGAGGCGCTCGCACGACGATTACGCCTCGGTCTTGGTCGGAGCCTTCTTCGCGCGCGGCTTCTTCGCCGGTGCGTCGGCAGCTTCGGTGCCCTCTGCGTTCTCGGCAGCAACCGGCGACGACTCCGTCACAGCGGTCTCTGCTTCGACCGGAGCCGCCTTCTTCTTTGCAGCTGCCTTCTTCGCAGGCTTGGCCTCGTCCGCTGCGTCCGAAGCCGGTGCTTCTTCCGTCACAGCCTCGTCCGAAGCTGGCTTGGCCTTCTTGGCCGCGGCCTTCTTCTTAGGCTTGTGATTGTCGTGATCATGCGTGTGCGTGCCGCTCGCGAAACCGTCCTCGCTCTCGATTGCTGCCTCGAGCTCCTCGCGCGTGGCTTCGCGGTCGGTGATCTCGGCCTTCTCGAACAGGAAGTCGACGACCTTGTCCTCGTACAGCGGCGCACGCAGCTGGGCGGCCGCCATCGGCTCCTGCTGGATGTACTGCATGAACTGCTGGCGCTGCTCGGCAGGATACTGCTGAGCTGCCTGCGCGAGCAGACGCTGCATTTCCTGGTTGGAAACCTCGACGCCGTTCGCCTGGCCGATCTCGGACAGGAGCAGGCCAAGGCGCACGCGACGCTCGGCGATCTTGCGGTAATCGTCGCGCTCGCCTTCCATCTCGGCCATCGCGGCCTCAGGATCGGCCTCATGCGTGGCTTCGTGCTGGAGCTGCGACCAGATCTGGTTGAACTCGGCCTCGACCATCGACGGCGGCACTTCGAAGTCGTGCCCCTCGGCGAGCTGGTCGAGCAGCTTGCGCTTCATGTGCGTGCGCGTGAGACCGTTATGCTCCTGCTCGATCTGACCCTTGAGCAGGCCCGTGAGCTGCTCGAGGCTCTCGAGACCCAGCGACTTCGCCAGATCCTCGTCGATCTTGCTCTCGCCCGCGGTCTTCACCGACTTGACGGTGATGTCGAACGTCGCCGGCTGGCCCGCAAGCGACTTCTCCTGATACTCCTCGGGGAAGGTCACGTTGAGGACCTTGTCGTCGCCGGTCTTTACGCCGACGAGCTGATCCTCGAAGCCCGGGATCAGACGACCCGCGCCGAGCTCGACGCCCATGTCAGCGCCGGTGCCGCCCTCGAACGCAACGCCGTCGGCGGTCTTGCCGACGAAATCGACGGTGACGAGATCGCCCATCGCCGCGACATAATCGTCGGCTGCGTCGTCCCACTTCTTCTGCTGGTCGGCGAACTTCTGGAGCTGCTCGGTGACCGCGTCGTCGGCGACGGGCACGGTCAGGCGCTCGAGCTTGATGCCGTCGATCGCCGGCGCCGGGACCTGCGGGAGGACCTCCATCTCGACCTTGACCACGGCGTCCTTGCCGATGTCATAGCCGTCCTCGAGCTCGACCGAAGGCTGCATCGCCGGGCGAAGCTGCTTCTCGGCGACGAGCGTCTGGACGCCCTCCTGGATCGCGGCGTTGACCGCGTCCTGAGTCAGCGCGGGGCCATGCATCTTGCGGATGAGGTTCGCCGGCACCTTGCCCGGACGGAAGCCCGGCATCTTCATCTGCGGCGCGAGGCGCTTCAGCTCGACATCGACCTTGGCATCGATATCCTTCGCGGTGATGGTGAGCGTGTAGGCGCGCTTGAGGCCCTCGTTCAACGTCTCGACAGTCTGCATGTCCGGCCTTTGTCTAAAAGAGCATTCGGGATAAATTCGTGTTGGCTGTCGCCCCGCCCGAGCGGCGGAGTGGTGCGGGCGAAGGGACTCGAACCCCCACATCTTGCGATGGCAGGACCTAAACCTGCTGCGTCTACCAGTTCCGCCACGCCCGCACAGGACATCGCCGTAGCGGGCGCGTCTATACCAACGTTGCACGTCGGGGCAAGCACGCAAGGCAACTACCAGGAATCTCAGGTAGGAAACCCGGGGCGATTGCACGCGTTGATGCGGCTGAAGGAGAGAGCATCATGGCTACCCAACCCCCAGCAGAATTCCCTACCCCGAGCCAGCCGGCGCAGCCGACCACGCCGCCACCCGAGTTCAACCCGCCCGCGCCGGACGTCGATTATCCCGATCCGGGCGCGCCCTCGACCGATCCCGCGCCAGTGCAGCCGGAGTTTTGAGCATGGCCGATCCGCATTCCGGCACGAACCCCGAGACGCTGCCCGAAGACCGCGACGAGGACACGCGTAGCGACATCGAACAGGCCGTCGAATCGCGCTCCGACGCGGTCGAGCGCGGTGAAGGTGGCGACGAGCCCGAGACGTTCACCGATAGCGGCCTGCCCGACGGTGTCGGCGGCACCGGTGGCGTGACCAAGAATCAGGACGGCGACGCGCAGTAAGCGTCATGACTTCGGCAGATGGCGGTCGGTGCGATAAGCGTCGACCGCCATCAGCAGACCCGATATTTCCGCTGCGGTGAGCAGCAAGGGACGCTCGGCACCACTGCGCGCCATGATTTTGAAGCGCCACGCCGTACTCTGATCGGTCGCATAGAGCGCTGCATTGATCTTGAGCAGCGCCTCCCCAATCGTAAATCCGACAGTTTCCGACCGGGCACAGGCAAGGCCCCTCGCGCACGATGCCCGGACACGCGCAATCCTCTGCGTGGCGATCGATCGTGGCCCGGTCGGCGTTGCGTAATTCGCCGCTTGCCAGTCCGCCCAGCCATAATCGCGATACCGCACCGTGGCGTAGACCTGATACGCGGTCCGGCCCGAGCGCTTGTCGATGAACGCGCGGAGAAAGACGTCATCGGACACTATTCCCAGCAGTGGCCTTCGCGCGACGAATCCGTTCACGGTCGTGATCGTCGCAAAGGTGTCCAGATCGTCGTCGTGCAGTGTCGTGCGCGCCAGGAACTGCGACGGCGTCATGGCGGCGAGACGCTGCGCATCGCTGGACTGGCTTGGGGCGGCCGGCGGCTGAGCGAAGGCGAGCATCTGGATCGCGACCGTGATTGTCCATCTGATCGCCATCTGCCGCCCTCCGGGGCTCAGTGAAGCGAGTCTGAAGGGCGTGCGCAATCCCGAGGAACGGCAATCCGGCCGGTTTCGGATCGGTCCCTTTCACGAGCGCCGTTCGCCCACGCGCCGGTCAGCCTCGATACAGGTTGCCGCAACTACGCTAAGATGCTGCATTCACCTCTGCTTCAGGACCCGTCGATCTTCACGCTGCCCAACCCCAGCCCGTCGTCCGCGCTCTATGTTGCCCTCGGCATCATCGTCGTCGTGTTTGTCGTCGCACAGCGCATTCCGATCGTGCGGACGCTGGTCAATATCGGCATGACGCTCGTGCTGGTCGGCTTGCTGTTCGTCGCGGTCGACCAGCGGCGCCAGTTCGACCCGTATGTCGGCAAGATCGCCCGGTTCCTGAAGATCGAGGACCAGCAGGTGGTCGGCGGCGAGGTTCGTATCCGGATGTCGCCGGACGGCCATTTCTGGGCGCGCGCGACGATCGACGGGGTGAGCCAGCGGTTGCTGATCGACAGCGGCGCGACGATCACCGCGATTTCGGAGAAGACGGCAGAGGCGGCGGGGATCGAGGCGCGGGTCGGGGTGGTGCCGATCGTGTTGCAGACCGCCAATGGCTCGATAGCGGCGAAGACGGGGACGATCGCGAACTTGCGGCTCGGCGCGATCGTCGCGCGGGACTTGCGGGTGGTGGTGTCGCCGGCGTTTGGCGAGACCAACGTGCTGGGGATGAACTTCCTGTCGCGCCTCGCGTCGTGGCGGGTGGAAGAGAACACGCTGATCCTCGTGCCCCATCATCCGCAGAAGGTGGGTGGGTAAGGCCGCCTCCGTACACAACCACCCGGGCGAAGGCCGGGGCCCAATTGGAAAGGTTGCGGTAACGAAGCGCTGCCCGCCGTTATCACCGTCCCCCAATTGGGCCCCGGCCTTCGCCGGGGTGGTGCCTGTCGAGAGCGGACGAACCACACTTCTGCTAGTTCCCTCGCGAACGCGGGGGCCCAGGAATCAAGCAGCGCCGCGTTTCGTTACCCTGGAATCCCGCCTTCGCGGGAGAACGGACATGGGCGGGAAACCGGTAGGTGCGGGAGAGCGCGAAAGTCGGTAGCTTACGAAGCCACCGACTCCGCAAGCATCCCCTTCAACACCTCATTAACAACAGCAGGGTTAGCCTTCCCCCCCATCGCCTTCATCGTCTGGCCCACGAAGAATCCGAACAGCTTGTCCTTGCCGCCACGATAATCCGCGACCTTGTCAGCATTCGCCGCCATCACGTCAGCGATCACAGCCTCGATCGCCCCGGTATCGCTGGTCTGCTTCAACCCGCGATCCTCGACCACCTTCGCCGCGCCGTCGCCGGTCTCGAGCATCACCTCGAACACCTGCTTGGCAAGACTCCCCGACAGCGTGCCGTCCGCGATCAGCCCCAGCAATTCCGCCGCCTGAGCAGGCGAAACCGGTGAGTTCTCGATATCCTTGCCCGTCCGGTTCAGCGCCCCGAACAGCTCCGAGGTCGTCCAGTTCGCCGCCGCCGCCGGCTTCACGCCAGCGTCGAGCAACGCATCGAACCAACGCGCCGCCTCGACCTCGGCGGTCAGCACCGTCGCCTGATACGAGGTGATCCCGAGCGCCTCGTACCGCGCGCGCTTTGCGTCCGGCAGTTCGGGCAACGACGCCCGGCATTCGGCGAGGAACGCATCGTCGAGCACCAGCGGCAACAGATCGGGATCGGGGAAGTAGCGGTAATCATGCGCGTCTTCCTTCGACCGCATCGAGCGAGTCTCGTTGCGATCGGGATCGTACAGGCGCGTCTCCTGCTGGATCTTGCCGCCGGCTTCGAGCACCTCGACCTGACGCTTGGCCTCCTGCTCGACCACCGCCATCACGAAGCGCACCGAATTGACGTTCTTCGTCTCGGTCCGCGTGCCCAGCTCGTCGCCGGGCTTGCGCACGCTGACGTTGACGTCGGCGCGCATCGAGCCCTCTTCCATATTGCCGTCGCACGACCCGACATAGCGCAAGATCGAACGCAGCTTCCGCAGGTAAGCCCCTGTTTCCGCTGGCGATGCCAGATCGGGCTTCGACACGATCTCCATCAGCGCGACGCCCGACCGGTTGAGATCGACGTACGACTGGGTCGGATGCTGGTCGTGCATCAGCTTGCCGGCGTCCTGCTCGACATGGATGCGCTCGACACCGATCCGCTTGCCCGCGGCATCCGGATTCTTCTCGTCGAGGCTGATGTCGATCGCGCCCTCACCGACGATCGGATGATAGAGCTGGCTGATCTGATAGCCCTGCGGCAGATCGGCGTAGAAATAGTTCTTCCGGTCGAACCGCGACCATTTGTTGATCTGCGCCTCGATCGCCATACCCGTGCGGACCGCCTGGCGGATGCACTCACGATTCGGCACCGGCAGCATGCCCGGCATCGCCGCATCGACGAGGCTCACCTGCGTGTTGGGTTCCGCGCCGAACGCGGTCGCCGCACCCGAGAAGAGCTTGGCGTTCGACGTCACCTGCGCGTGCACTTCGAGGCCGATCATGACCTCCCATTCGCCGGTTTCGCCCTGGATCCTGTAATCGCTCATGTTACCACCAAGCCTCTGGTCGCGCGGTAAATCCTGCCCGCTGTTCGATCGCGAGCCCTGCGTTCAGCACGCCCTGCTCGTCGAGCGGCTTGCCGATGATCTGAAGCCCGAGCGGCAGACCCTGCTTGTCGAGACCACCCGGCACCGACATCGCCGGCAGGCCTGCGAGGCTCGACGGCACGGTGAAGACGTCGTTCAAATACATCGCGATCGGGTCGGCCGACTTCTCGCCGAGTGCGAACGCCGCCGACGGTGCGGTTGGGGTCAGCAGCACGTCGCACGTCTCCCAAGCCCGCTCGAAATCGCGCGCGATCAGCGTCCGGACCTTCTGCGCCTGCGTGTAATACGCGTCGTAGAAGCCGGCCGAGAGGACGTAGGTGCCAATCATGATGCGGCGCTTCACCTCGGGGCCGAAGCCATCCGCACGCGTCGCGGCGTACATGTCCTGCAAGCCGGCGCCGGTCGGCAGGTCGCGGATACCGTAGCGGACGCCGTCATAGCGCGCGAGGTTCGACGACGCTTCGGCGGGCGCGATGATGTAATAGGCGGGCAGCGCGTATTTGGTGTGCGGGAGCGAGACCTCGACGATCGTCGCGCCGGCATCCTTCAGCCAGTCGATGCCCTGCTGCCAGAGCGCCTCGATCTCCTCGGGCATTCCGTCGACGCGATATTCCTTGGGAATGCCGACGCGCAGGCCGTTGAGATTGCCGGACAAACCCGCTTCCCATTTGGGAACGTCGAGCTGCAGCGAGGTGCCGTCCTTCGCATCGAACCCGGCCATCGCCTCGAGCAGGATCGCGCAATCGCGAACGTCGCGTGCCATCGGCCCCGCCTGGTCGAGCGACGAGGCGAACGCGATCGTCCCCCAGCGCGAGCAGCGGCCATAAGTCGGCTTGATGCCGCTGATGCCCGTGAACGCGGCGGGCTGGCGGATCGAACCGCCGGTATCGGTGCCGGTCGCGCCGGGGCATAGCCGAGCAGCCACTGCCGACGACGAACCACCCGACGAGCCGCCGGGAGCCAGCGAGGCGTTACCGCCATCGTTGCGCTTCCACGGCGAGATCACGTTGCCGAACGCCGAGGTCTCGTTCGACGAGCCCATCGCGAACTGGTCCATGTTCAGCTTGCCGAGCATCCCCGCGCCCGCGTCCCACAAATTCTGCGAGACGGTCGACTCATAGGTCGGCGTAAAGCCTTCGAGGATGTGGCTCGCCGCGGTCGTCGTGACGCCCTTGGTGCAGAACAGGTCCTTCATGCCGATCGGCACGCCGGCGAGCGGCTTCAGCGTCTCGCCCGCCTCGCGCGCGGTATCGGCAGCGGTGGCGGCGGCGATCGCGTGGTCTGGCGTCTCGACAAGAAACGCGTTCAACGCCTTGGCCTGGCTCACCTTTACGATGAACGCATCGGCGACTTCGCGCGCCTTGAAGGAACCATCGCGGACGCCGTCGCGGATGCCGGCAATGCCCAGATCGGTAAGTTCGCTCATTATTCGATCACCTTCGGCACGGCGAAGAAGCCATGCTCTGCAACGGGCGCGTTCGCCAGCACCTGCTCACGGATCCCGCCGCCGGTCAGCGGGTCGGCGTTGACGACGTCGTCGCGCAGCCGCAGCGTGTTGGGGATGACGGCGGTCATCGGCTCGATACCGGTCGTGTCGACCTCTTCGAGCATCTCGATCCAGCCAAGGATGTTTCCGAGTTCCGGCGCCATGCGGGCGGCGTCCTCGTCGGTGATCGCGATGCGCGCAAGGCTCGCGATCCGCTTCACAGTTGCAGTATCTACGGACATGGCCTGCGGCTAGCACCGCGTGGCGCGAGCGCGCAACACCCTTCTAGCTCGCGGCCCTTCTTGTTCCCCCGCGGAGGCGGGGCCCAGGATTACAGAGGATGCCGCCCGAGATCCTGGGCCCCCGCCTCCGCGGGGGAACGAGCCAGTTCCGGGCCGCCGCCGGTTTCCCCAACGAGAAGGCGCCCGTTGCAACCTTCCCCCGCATACGGCACGGGAGCGACACCGCCTGCACGGAAGGTCCCGCTTGGCCCGCAAGTTTCTTTATTTCGTCGCCGCGATGATCGTCCTCGCGATCGCCGCATTGCTCGCCTATCGCCTCTACGGGACGGAGTTGATCCGGATCGCGATGGTCCCGCGCGAGACGTTTCAGGCGCAACGCGAGGCTCCGCGCAACATCTATGCGCGAAAGATCATGTGGCTCGCCCGCCCCGACGCGCCGGGCAACCCCGCGCTCTGGGCGCCGCCCGGCTTCACCCCCGGCCAGCCCGGCACCGGCGCGGCGATCTTCTTCATTCACCCGACCTCGTACATAAACCGCGACCACTGGAACGCGCCGATCGACGATCCCGAGACCAATGCGCGGGCGGAACTCTTCCTCCGCGGCCAAGCCAGCGCATTCAACGAAGCAGGCGACATCTGGGCGCCGCGCTATCGCCAGGCGACGTTCGGCGCATTCCTCACCAGCGCCGCCGAAAGCGAACGCGCGCTGGCCTTGGCCTATAGCGACGTGTCGGCGGCGTTCGACCGGTTCCTCAAGGAAGCCGGCCCGACTCGCCCGATCATCCTCGCCGGGCATAGCCAGGGCGCGCTTCACCTCACCCGCCTGCTCCGCGACCGGATCGCCACCGACCCGAAGCTGAAGGCGCGGATCGTCGCGGCGTACGTGGTCGGTTGGCCCGTCTCGCGCACGACGGACCTGCCGAAGATGGGTCTCGCCGAATGTCGCACGGCGGACCAGACCGGCTGCATCCTGTCGTGGGAAAGCTTTGCCGAGCCCGCAGATCCGTCGTTGATCGTCGACACCTACGACCAGACCACCGGTTTCGACGGACAGCCGCGGAAAGCCACGCCGATGGTCTGCACCAACCCGCTGACCGGCACCGCCGACGCTGCAGCGCCCGCCACCGCCAATCTCGGCACACTCGTACCCTCCGCCGACCTCAAGACGGCGACGATTGCGATCGGCAGCGTCCCCGCACGCTGTGCCGACCGCGGTTTCCTGCTGATCGGCGAAGGCCCCAACCTCGGACCGTACGTGCTGCCCGGCAACAACTACCACGTCTACGACTACAGCCTGTTCTGGGCGAACATCCGCGCCGACGCCAATCGCCGCCTGAAGGCTTTCAAATGATCACGCTCTCCGCCGCGCAGTTCCGCGACGCGCTCCCGAACGGCGGCCGGCTGATCGGCCTCGATGTCGGCACCAAGACGATCGGCACCGCACTCTGCGACGCAGGCTGGTCGTTCGCCAGCCCCGCGCTCCTGATCCGCCGCACCAAATTCCAGAAGGACAAGACCGCACTCGCCGAGATCATCAAGGCTCAAGCGGTCGTCGGTCTCGTCATCGGCCTGCCGATCAACCTCGACGGCAGCGAAAGCCCGCGCTCGCAATCGACGCGCGCGTTCGCGCAGAACCTCAAGGACATGGGGCTGCCGATCCTCCTTCAGGACGAACGCTGGTCGACCGTCGCGGTCACCCGTACGCTGATCGAACAGGACGCCAGCCGCGCCAAACGCGCCGAACTCGTCGACAAGATGGCCGCCGCCTACATCCTCCAGGGCGCGATCGACGCGCTGGTCACCGCACAGATCTAGCACGCTGTTAACCGTCCCTTGCCGGATGGCATGCGATGGCCCGCTCATGCCGCACGCGACCGACCAGGACAGGCCGAAGCCATGGTGGGCCACGCGCCGCTATATCATGCTGGTCAGCCTGCTGCTCGCGGTCCCGCTGCTGTGGCCGGCAATCCCGCCGCTGACCGACATCTTCGGCCATCTGGCGCGCTACACGATCGTCGAACGGATCGGCACATCGCCATATCTGCACCAGTGGTTCGCGACGCACTGGCAACTCTCGGGCAATCTGGGCGTCGACCTGATCGCGGCCGCCTTCGGTCCGGCGTTCGGCATCGTCCTCGTCACCAAGATCACCATGATCGCGGCCGCGGTGCTGACCGGCGGCGGCATGCTGCTCGTCGCGCGCGCGGCGCATGGCCGCCTCCCCCCGACCGCACCGTTCGCGTTGCCGCTCGTGTTCGGCATGCCGTTCCACTACGGCTTCCTCAATTACAGCCTGTCGATAGCGCTGGTGTTCCCCGCGATCGCGCTTTGGTTGCGGCTGGGGTTGCGGCGGGATCGCGGTATCGTTCGCGCCGCGCTCTTCGTGCCGATCGGCCTGGCGATCTGGATCACGCACCTCGCCGGCTGGGGATTGCTCTGCCTCGTCCTGTTCGCGATCGAACTGGCGACCGCGCGACGCGATGGCGCCCCTTACTGGCGTGCGGTCATCGCCTGCCTGCCGCTCGCCGCACCGCTCGCGCTCCTGCTGCTCCAGCCGGGCGGATCGTCGACGATCGGCCTCTCGCACTGGTTCGACGGCTCGCTGAAGCTGTTCTTCGTCCTAGCCGTGCTGCGCGATCAGAACGCCGTGTTCGATATCGCCAGCGCCGTGCTGCTCTACGCGCTCGTCGTGTTCGGCCTGCGCGGGCTGGGTTTCCGCATGGAGCCACGCCTCGCCTGCGCGGCGGCGGCGGTGTTCGCGGCGTTCCTCGTCATGCCCGGCATGATCATGGGCTCCGCGCTCGCCGACATGCGCGTGCTGCCCTGCGCGCTGGCGCTGGCGATCCTGTCGCTGTCGCCGACCAGCATGGCGCAGCGTAACCTCAATCTGCTGGCCATCGCCGCGTTGGCGTTTCTCGGGCTGCGGCTCGCGGTCCAGACGATCGGCTGGGCGCGCACCGCGACGCTGCAACAGGAACAGATCGCCGCGCTCGACCACATCCCGCGCGGCAGCCGCGTGTTCGTGCTCGTCACGCTCCCCTGCGAATCGGCGTGGAGCAGTCACCGGATGGATCATCTCGGGCTGATGGCGATCGTCCGCCGCGACGCGTTCGCCAACGGCGTGTGGGACATGCCGTCGTCGCAACTGACGGTGCACCGACCCGACGCCACCGGCTTCGTCTATGCCGGCAGCCAGACGCTATTCCCCGCCGGATGCCGGTACGATGCGCAGTACGACCTTCCCCGCGCCCTCGCGACGATGCCGAGGGCGGCGTTCGACTTCGTCTGGCTGATCGATACGTCAAGCACAGCCTGGCCGAACGATCGCGGCCTGCATCGGATATGGTCGGGCAACCGCGGCGCACTGTACCGGATCACGCGCATGCCCATCTGAGCCTTGCCCCCCGCCCCCGCGGCCACTATCCCGCGGCTTTAATGCGCACTTCAGATCACCGCCCCGCCGCCCTCATCGAAGGTGGCGCCGTCTTCCCGCACCGGCATCTCACCGGTATCGACGGGCTCCAGCCGCACGAGATCGCGTTCCTGCTCGACGAGGCGGAGACGTGGGTCGGCGCGAACCGGACGCATGCGACGCCCGACAAGCGGCTCGCGGGTCTTACCCAGATCAACGCGTTCTTCGAGAACTCGACGCGCACGCTGCTGTCGTTCGAGATCGCCGGCAAGCGGCTGGGGGCGGATGTCGTCAACATGCACGCCGCGCAGTCGAGCGTGAAGAAGGGCGAGACGCTGATCGATACGGCGATGACGTTGAACGCGATGCGCGCCGACGTGATCGTGATCCGGCATATGTCGTCGGGCGCGGTGCGGCTGATCGCGGACAAGGTCGATTGCCCCGTCCTGAACGCTGGCGATGGGCGGCACGAGCATCCCACGCAGGCGCTGCTCGATGCGCTGACGATCCGGCGGCGGAAGGGCTCGATCGCAGGGCAGCGCGTCGTGATCTGCGGGGACCTGCTGCACAGTCGCGTTGCGCGCTCGAACATCCTCGCGCTCACCGCGCTCGCCGCCGAAGTTCGCGTGTGTGCGCCGTCGACGCTGATGCCGCCGATGATCGAACGGATGGGCGTGACCGCGTTTACCGATTTCGACAAGGCGCTGGAGGGTGCGGACGTGGTGATGATGCTCCGGCTCCAGAACGAGCGGATGGACGGTGCGTACGTGCCGTCGACGCGCGAATATCGGCTGCGCTACGGGCTGACGCTCGACCGGCTGGCGAAGGCGGCGCCCGATGCGCTGGTCATGCACCCCGGCCCGATGAACCGCGGCGTCGAGATCGACTCGGCGGTCGCGGATCATGCGCGCTCTGCGATTACCGAACAGGTCGAGATGGGGGTCGCCGTCCGCATGGCCTGCCTCGACGTGCTGACCCGAAGAGCGCGCGGCGTGGAGGGTTGGGCATGATCCTGGCCCTTACCAACGCGACGCTCGCCTGCCCCGTCGGCGGCGTGACGAAGGGAAATGTGCTGGTCCGCGACGGCGTGATCGTTGCTACCGGGATCGTCGACATTCCCTCGGATGCGGACATCGTCGACTGCGCGGGCAAGACCGTGGCCCCTGGGATCGTCGATCTCGGCGTGGCCAAGGTCGACCGTGCCGCGTTCCGCGCCGGCGGGATCGTCCGGATCGGCCTCATGCCCGACCAGTCGCCGGTGCTCGACGATCCCGGCATCGTCCAGCGCGCTGCGCTGATCGGCAAGCCCGACCTGTGGATCCATCCGATCGCCGCCGCCACGCGCGGACTCGAAGGCCATGACCTCGCCGAGATGGCGATCTGCCTCTCGGCGGGCGCAAAAGCGGTCGGCACGGGGAAGCACTGGATTGCGGACAGCGGCGTGATGCGGCGCGTGCTGGCCTATGCGCGCGATCTCGACGTGACGGTGATCGCGCATGCCGAGGATGGCGGCCTCACCGCCGGCGCAGTCGCGACCGAAGGCGAGACTGCCACGCGGCTTGGCCTGCCCGCCGCGCCGGCTGTTGCCGAGGCGCTGGCGATCGCACGCGACCTGATGCTCGCCGAGGATACCGGCGCGCGTCTCCACATCCGCCAGGTGACGACGGCGGCCGGGTTCGACCTGATCCGCGCGGCGAAGCGTCGCGGTGTGTCGGTGACGTGCGGGATCACGCCGGCGCATCTGCATCTGTCGGAGATCGCGGTCAGCGATTTCCGATCGTTCGCGCTGCTCTCACCGCCACTTCGCGCGGAGAGCGACCGACAGGCGGCGCTGGCGGCGATCGCGGACGGGACAATCGACGTGCTGTGCTCGGGTCACGAACCGCGCGGACCGGAGGAGAAGCGGCTGCCGTTCACCGATTCGAGCAGCGGGATGGCGGGCGCGGAGACGTTGCTGCCGCTCGCGCTGATGCTGGTGCGTGACGAGCATCTCACGCTGGAACGGTTGTTTGCGTTGCTGGCGCGTAACCCGGCGCGGGTGCTGGGGCTCGATACGGGTACGCTCGAGGTGGGCAAGCCTGCCGACCTGATGCTGTTCGATGGCCAGGCCCCGTGGCAGATTGTCGGGGAGGCGTTCAAGGCCGAGGCGGGGAATACGCCGTTCGACGGGCTGCCGGTGCAGGGCCGCGTGCTGCGATTGTGGAAGGGTGGCCGCGAGGTTCGGTGAGGCGCGGGCGACACCCGACCAACACCACCCCGAACCCCCAACACCACCCCGAACCCACCGACGCCACCCCGGCGAAGGCCGGGGCCCAATTGGGGAACGTCGCCAACTGAGCGATGCCCTCCGTTACGCCGACCTTTCCAACTGGGCCCCGGCCTCCGCCGGGGTGGCGCTTATTCCGCCGGGGTGGCGTTTATGATGTGAGTGGTAGGCGCCCCCCCTTACCGCGAAGCCAACTGCATCCCAGGCTTGCGCAACCACTGCGCCATCGCATCGCCCGCGCCCATCCGGACGAAGCACGCCCCGCCCTTGGCGCGGTACTGCCGGCACATCGAATCCGCCGCAGGCCGGCTGAACCCGCCGACCGACAGCCGGTAGAAATCCTCGCCATCCGCTTTGAAAGTCATGCCGTTGGGCGTGTAGCCGGCGAGCACCGCGAACCGCTTGGCGGCACGCCCCCACGCATCGCGCGCGACGCCGGCGCTGTCGAACGCGCCAAGCTGCACATACCAATGGCCGGTGGCAGGCGTCTTCACCTGATACGCCGCGCTCGCCATCCCCCGGCCCGTTGCGGCAGGCGCGGAGGCGACCTTGATCGGACCGCCCGCCGGACGGAGCATCATCGCGGGCAACGCCTGGACGACCTCCTGCCGCGGCCCGAACGACACCTTCGAAAAACCGACCGGCGCTGTGGTTGGAACGGCAGCAACCTCGACCGGGGCTTGAGCCGCAACCGGATCAGCCGCTGCGAGCGCCTGTACAGGCTCACCCGGCACCACGGGCGCAGGCGCGTTCAGTGCGAGCGCGACCGGCTGGCCCGCATCCGCCACCGCCCGCACGCCGAGCAGGCTCGCCACCTGGTCCGACGCGTTGGCAGGCTTCGCGAACGCCGCCCATTGTTCGAGCCGCGGATCGACGTCGGCCGGCGCCATGTCCGCCGCCGCGACGACGCGCGCTTCCTGCCAGCGCCCCGCCAGCGCGAAACTCAGCGCCAGATTCTGCCGTACCTTCGCGCTCGTCTCGGGCGACCGTGCGGTTTCGGTCAGCAGCGCGATCCCGCCCGCCGTATCGCCCGCCAACGACAGTGCCAGCCCGCGATCGGCCGCCGGAATGTTCGCTGCATGCGTCGCCAGCGTCTGCCGTGCCGCCTGCCAGTCGCCCGTCGCGACCTGCGCCAGCGCGAGGTTGAGCGCGGCCTTGCCGTTGGTCGGCGACAGCTGCAGCGTATCCGCGAACGCCTGCGACGCCGACGCGAACCGCCCGCCCTGCAGATAGCTCTGGCCGAGCAGCATACGGTAGTCAGCCGATTGCGGCATCAGCGCCACCGCACCCTCCGCAAAGCCGATCGCCGCCGCGCCGTCACGCTTGGCGAGCGCGGTCTGCGCCCTGCCCGCATCCGTCGCCGCGCCTTTCGACGCGAGCGCCGTGCTGCGATCGCTGGCCGAGGCTATGCCGCTACCATTGGCCGCGCAGCCGACCATGGTGCCGCCGAGCATGAGGGCGGAGATGCTGCCGAGGAGAAGTGCGCGCGTGGTCATCGGGATAATCCCTGTTTCAACGTTTTGGCGTGGCCGGCGGCAGCTGCGCGACGAGCGCATCCACTTCCGGCAAGGTCTGGAGAAAGGCATCGAGAGCGAGCGTGACGAGATGTTGCGACGACGATCCGGTGACCGCACTCGCCAACCGCAGCCGGAGGTGTCGATCGGTATCGAGCCGCAACGTGAACGCGGCCTTCGCGCCCTTCGTCTTGGCACGAGTCTCGCGACCGATCCGCGCGGCGGTGGCGTTCGAGACCGACGCGACCGCAACCGGACGCTCGATCTCGACCTTCAACGCCTCGCGCGCGACCAGCACCGACGGCACGGTCGAGCCCATGTCGTTCCAGCCGAGATCGTCGCCCGCGTCATCAGAAGGCGCATTCAGATCCTGCGGCCGCATCGCCGGACGCGCGTCGCCCTTGCGCGCCAACAGCGACGACGACAGCGCGGCGCGTGGTTTGGGCTGGGCCATCTCAGCCGACGCCCCGACGGCCGAAGCCGCCTGCGACGGGACGCTGCCCCGCGGCGGCCGGCACGCTGAACACGGTGCGGCGGAAATTCTTCTCGAGCCGGTCGCAGACATAGGTCCACAGCGCCTCGATCTCGGCGGTCGAGCGGGTGTTCGCGTCGAGTTCCATCACCGTCCGCCCGTCGATCATCGAGACCGCGAAGTCGGTGCGCTGGTGGACGATGACCGGCGCGACGGTGCCGTGCTGCGACAGCGCCAGCGTCGCGTCGGCGGTGATCCGCGCTTTCGGCGTGGCCGCGTTGACGACGAAGATCAGCGGCTTGCCGGCGCGCGCGCACATGTCGACGGTCGCACCGACCGCGCGCAGATCGTGCGGGCTCGGCCGCGTCGGCACGACGATCAGCTCGGCGACCTGGATCACGCTCTGGATCGCCATCGTGATCGCCGGCGGCGTATCGATCATCGCCAGCTTGAAGCCCTGCTGGCGGAGAATTTCGAGATCGGCGGCGAGCCGCGCGACGGTGGTCTGCGCGAAGGCAGGCTCCTCGGCGGTGCGTTCGTTCCACCAGTCGGACAGCGAGCCCTGCGGGTCGATGTCGATCAGCACCACCGGACCATGGCCCGCACGCTCCGCCTGGACGGCGAGATGACCCGTCAAGGTCGTCTTCCCCGATCCCCCTTTCTGCGATGCGAACGCCAGAACGCGCATAATCTGCCTGATCCCCCGATAGTCGCAGCCGGCATGGCAGGCGCGGGTCAAGAAGCGGTTAACAGCGCGTCATAATGGGGTTGATCCGAGCGAAATCGGTCGGAAATCACCCGTACGCCCTTTGCCTAACGCGGCGAACGGCGGCATGGTAGCGATGAGTCGATATGGGGTAGAGCGATGACGGTTGGGCGTAAGCTTTTGGTGGGTGCGATCGCACTGAGCGGCGTGTTCGCCGCCGTCCCCGCCTATGCCGATGTGAAGGCCGGCGTCGACGCCTGGGGCAAGGGCGATTACGCGCGGGCCGTCGGCGAGTGGCGACCGCTCGCGATCGCCGGCGATGCCGACGCGCAGTTCAACCTCGCACAGGCGTACAAGCTGGGCCGCGGCGTGCCGCTCGATCCCGGCCTCGCCGAAAGCTGGTTCCGCAAGGCGGCCTTGCAGGGGCATCTCCAGGCCGGCGACAATTACGGCCTTGCGCTGTTCCAGGCGGGGAAGAAGACCGATGCGCTGCCCTGGCTCGAAAAGTCGGTCGCACGCGGCGAACCGCGGACCCAGCTGGTGCTCGGCACGATGCTGTTCAACGGCGATGGTGTGCCGCGCGATTTCCCCCGCGCCTATGCGCTGATGACGCGCGCTTCGGCGTCCGGGTTGCAGTCCGCCTCGCAGACACTGGCGCAGATGGACCAGTACATTTCGCCCGCCGACCGCGAGAAGGGCACCGCGCTGGCGCAGCAATATGCGTTGCAGGCACCGCCCGCCGCCCCGTCGCAATCAACCGTCGGAGCGACCAGCGCACGGAACGACGTACCGGCGTCGCGGGTGGCCGAGACGCCGCGGCCTACGCGCTCGGCATCGAGTTCGCCGCCTGCCCGCGGTCCCGCGCCGACGCGTGAACCCGCGGCCAAGCCGACGCCGAAACCCGCGCCGGTAAAGGCGGTTGCGGCAAAGCCCGCGCCAAAGCCTGCGCCGGTCAAGGCTACGGGCAATTGGCGCGTCCAGCTCGGTGCGTTCCGCGATCAGGGCAATGCCGAGACGCAGTGGAACAAGGTTCGCGGCAAACTGCGTGGCGCGCAGCCTTTCTACACGAAGGCGGGCACCGTGACGCGGCTCCAGGCCGGCGGCTTTGCATCGAAGGCGGACGCGACGCGCGCCTGCTCGGCGGCGGGCGTGCCCTGCGTGATCGTCGCGCCCTGATCTGAGGGACCCAAACGCGGTGATACGCATGACGATACTCATGACGGGGATATGCGAATGTTCTTTCTGACCCTGGCGTTACTGTCGGCGCCATCGACCTGCACCGAGATCAAGCAGCAATGCCGCGCGTGCCCGACCGAGGGCAGCCTCAAGGGGTGTTCGACGGTTGGCATCGCCTGCCAGCCGACGCGGCGAGTGTGCGAACCCGCTACGCCTGCAAAAGCCGTGGTACGCCCGGATCGCGGCGCCGACAAACGGTCGCATTGATCGACCGCGGTGCCGTCGTTGCGAGGGCGGGACCTGGCGCGGCAGGGATCAATTACCCGGACCGGTCGTTTCGTTTCGACATCGACCGGGAGCTAGATGAATGATTAAGACCTTGGCGCTGGCATTTGCCGGCGCAACGCTGTTAGCCGCGTGTTCTGGCGAGCAGCCTGCAAATACCAATAGCGATACGATGACGGAAAACGGCGTGTCGTTGCGCAACCTCGCGGAAACCGACGTGGCCGTGCCCAAACCCGAGCAGCTGACGGTCAAGGGCCGGCTGATCCCTACCCCCTCCGATCCGACCTCGCGGCACTTCCTGCTGCGCGAACGCAAGGCCGTCGGCGGCACGATCATCGCGATCCTGCGCCAGGAGCATGACGGCAAGGTCGCCTATGCGCGAACCGAGACCGACTGCGCCAACCGCCTGTTCCATGTGCTGGGCGTCGGCCCCAACCGCGCTCTGGTCGAGACGAACGTCGCGCATGACGGCCCGCTGCGGCCGATCAAGGGCCTGCCGTTGCGTGAAGAACTGGCAACCTATGTCTGTGAAGCGAGCGGCACACCGTTGGCGAAGGGGTAACCAAATCCAGGTCGGCGATCGTACACGCCGCCGACCACCCTATTCCGTCATCCTGGGCTTGACCCAGGATCCAGTACCAAGGGGAACATCGCCTGTGGCTCTGGATCCTGACTTTCGTCAGGATGACGGACTTGGGTTACTCTGCAATCCAATCGCGTTTCGGAATGCCCTGCGCATAAAGCAGCGCCGTTAGATCCCCATGATCGATCCGCGCAGCCGCCGCCGCCGCGACGATCGGCTTGGCGTGATACGCCACCCCCAGACCCGCCGCCTCGATCATCGCCAGATCGTTCGCGCCATCACCGACCGCAAGCGACTCCTCGACCGCGATCCCCCGCTCGGCGATTGCTGCGCGCAACGTCGTCAGCTTCGTGTTCGAGCCTACGATCGGCTTGGTCACCGTCCCCGTCAGCACGCCGCCGTCGATCTCCAGCACGTTGGCGATCGCCCGGTCGAAGCCGATCTCCTTTGCCACCGGCTCCGCGAACCGCGTGAACCCGCCCGACACCAGCACCGCCAGCGCCCCCCTTGCACGCATCGTCCGCACCAAAGCCTTGGCGCCAGGCATGATCGTCACGCGCTCGGCTAAGCAGCGTTCGATGTCGCTTTCGGCCAGGCCTTTGAGGAGCGCTACGCGCGCATCGAGCGCGGCTTCGAAATCGAGTTCGCCGCGCATCGCGCGCTCGGTGATCTCCGCGATCTGCGGCTTGATCCCGGCATAGTCCGCCAGTTCGTCGATGCATTCGACGGTGATCATGGTGGAGTCCATGTCCGCGACCAGCAGCGTCTTGGTCCGCGACAAGCTCGACTGCACGACCACGTCCGCCCCCGAGAAAGCACCCTCAAGCGCGACCCGCGCCGCATCCGGCGCCATGCCGAAGATCAGGTCGGCGGCATCGCCCTCGTCGATCCAGCCGCTGACGCCCGGCGCGCAGCCGGCGTCACGCAGGCGGTCCATCGCGGTCGAAATATCGCCTGCGGTCAGCGTGCCCGAGGCTATAAGCGTTGCCGTGAACATGAATAATCTCCCGAAGGTCGCGCTCATCGCAGGGCCGACCGCGAGCGGCAAGTCCGCGCTCGCGCTTGCCATCGCCGCGCGCCACGACGGCGTCGTCATCAACGCGGACTCCGCGCAGGTCTATGCCGACCTCCGCATCCTCACCGCGCGCCCGTCGGCGGAGGAAGAAGCCGGCGCCCCGCACCGCCTGTTCGGCCATGTCGATGCCGCCGACGCAAGCTACTCCGCCGCGCGCTGGGCGGCCGAAGCGACGCAGGCGATCCTCGACACGCTGGCCGAGGACAAGCTCCCGATCCTGGTAGGTGGCACCGGGCTCTATATCCGCACATTGCTCGACGGCATCGCGCCCGTTCCCGCAATCGACCCGGCTCTTCGCGAGGAGGTGCGCGCCCTACCCGTGGCAGAGGCGCACGCCGCGCTCGCGCAACTCGACCCACAAGCCGCGGCCAAGCTCAACGCCGCCGACACAACCCGCGTCGCCCGAGCGCTAGAAGTCGTCCGCGGCACCGGCCGCGCGCTTGCCGATTGGCAGACCGAGAAGGTCGGCGGCATCGGCGATACGATCGACGTCCGCGCGCTCATCCTGATCCCCGACCGCGACTGGCTCAACGCGCGCATCGACCAGCGCTTCGCCAAGATGGCCGACACCAGCCGCGAGGAGATCGCCGCGCTGCTCGCCCGCACCGATATCCCGCAGGACGCCCCGATCCGCCGCGCGATCGGTGTGCCCGAGATCGCCGCGCTCGTCCGCGGCGAGACCTCGAAACCCGACGCCATCGCAGCCGGATCGCTCGCCACGCGGCGCTACGCCAAGCGCCAATATACTTGGCTCCGGCACCAGCCGCCTCCCGACTGGACCCGCACCGAAGCGCTCGACACACCAACGCGCCTGCAGCAATTTGAAACTATATTGCTCAAATGATGTTTGACACGCATCTTTTATATCGGTAGCCGGCCCCTCCACGAGACGCTAAAGGCAGCGTTCTCGCAAAGGATGATATGAAATGACCGAGAAGAGTGGAGCCGATATCCTGATCGAGGCGCTGTGCGATCTCGGCGTGGAGGTCGTCTTCGGCTATCCGGGTGGCGCCGTGCTGCCGATCTACGACGCGTTGTTTCGCTCGGGTCGGATCAAGCACATTCTTGTGCGCCACGAGCAGGCTGCTACGCATGCCGCGGAAGGCTATGCGCGCTCTACCGGCAAGCCCGGCGTGGTGCTCGTCACTTCCGGCCCGGGCGCGACCAATGCCGTCACCGGCATCACCGACGCGCTGATGGATTCGATCCCGATGGTCGTGATCACCGGCCAGGTGCCGACCGCGCTGATCGGCACCGACGCGTTCCAGGAGGCCGATACCGTCGGCATCACGCGCCATTGCTCGAAGCATAATTACCTCGTGAAGGATCCCGCCAAGCTTGGCGACGTGATCCACGAGGCGTTCCACATCGCCACCTCGGGGCGTCCGGGGCCGGTGGTCGTGGACATTCCAAAGGACGTGCAGGTCGCGACCGCGCGCTACAAGAAGCCGGGGCCGATCCAGCACAAGACCTATCGCCCGCAGGTGAAGGCCGACCAGTCGCAGATCGAGCAGCTGGTCGACATGCTCGCCGCGGCCGAACGTCCGATCCTGTACACCGGCGGCGGCATCATCAATTCGGGTCCGGCCGCGAGCCAGTTGCTGTGCGAACTCGTCCGCATCACCGGCGCGCCGGTGACGTCGACGCTGATGGGCCTCGGTGCCTATCCAGCCTCCGGGCCGCAGTGGCTCGGCATGCTCGGGATGCACGGCACGTACGAGGCGAACATGGCGATGAACCAGGCCGACCTCGTCGTCGCGCTCGGCTCGCGCTTCGACGACCGCGTGACCGGGCGGCTCGACGCGTTCAGCCCGAACTCGCGGAAGGTGCATATCGACATCGATCGCTCGTCGGTGAACAAGACCGTGCGCGTCGATCTCGGGATCATCGCGGATGTCGGCCATGCGCTCGAGGACATGGTGCGGATCTGGAAGAGCCGCCAGCATCCCAAGCCCGACACGACCGACTGGCAGCGGCGGATCGCCGGCTGGCGCGCGGTGAAGTGTCTCGATTTCCCCGAGAACGATCCGAACGAGATCATGCCGCAGCGCGCGATCCGGGCGCTGTTCGACGCGACGCACGCGCGCTCGCCGATCATCACGACCGAGGTCGGCCAGCACCAGATGTGGGCCGCGCAGCATTTCGGGTTCGAGAAGCCGAACAAGTGGCTAACGAGCGGTGGTCTCGGGACGATGGGCTATGGCCTGCCCGCCGCGATCGGCGCGCAGCTCGGCAACCCGAACGCGCTGGTGATCGACATCGCCGGCGAAGCGTCGATCCAGATGAACATCCAGGAGCTGGCCACCGCGTCGCAATACCGGTTGCCGGTGAAGATCTTCATCCTCAACAACCAGTATATGGGCATGGTCCGCCAGTGGCAGGAGCTCACCTATGAGAGCCGCTATGCCGAGAGCTATTCGGATTCGCTGCCCGATTTCGTCAAGCTCGGCGAGGCCTATGGCTGGAAGGGCATTCTGATCGAGACGCGCGACCAGCTCGACGGCGGGATCGCGGAGATGCTGGCGTATGACGGCCCGGTGATCGTCGATTGCCGCGTGTCGCAGCTGACGAACTGCTTCCCGATGATCCCGTCGGGGGCGGCGCATACCGACATGATCCTGCAGGCGAACGAAGTGTCCGGCACGATGGACGACGAAGCGAAGGCGCTGGTTTAAGATGCACATCTCCCAGGAAAAGGCCGAGCGGCACACGCTCGCCGTCATCGTCGACAACGAACCGGGCATCCTCGCCCGGATCGCCGGCCTGTTCACCGCGCGCGGCTATAATATCGAGAGCCTGACGGTGTCCGAGATCACCGCGGACAAGTCGGTCAGCCGGATCACGATCGTCACCAGCGCCTCGCCCGCGACGATGGAGCAGATCATCGCCCAGCTCGACCGGCTAGTGCCGGTGCACAAGGTTACCGACCTCACCGCACAGGGCGCGCATGTCGAACGCGAGCTCGCGCTAGTGAAGGTCCGCGGCACTGGCGACCACCGGATCGAGGCGCTGCGGCTCGCCGACGTCTACCGCGCGCGCGTGGTCGATGCGACGACGTCCAGCTTCGTGTTCGAGGTCACCGGCGGGATCGACAAGATCGACAAGTTCGTCGAACTTATGGGTGAAGTCGGTCTGATCGAAGTCGCCCGAACCGGCATCGTCGCGATCGCCCGCGGCAAAGAGCCGGCCTGAGTTTCGCTACCCAAGCTTCATCAACACCCAATTCCACCAAACCCGTCACCGCCCCCATCCGTCACCCCAGCGAAAGCTGGGGTCTCCCCCGGCTCCTGTCCCGCAAGAGCCGCATGTAATACCAGCTTTCGCTGGCATGACGCGATTTGCCGCTGGCGTGGCGGATTTGCGGGCACCGACGCTTCAAGACCCAATTCTTCCAGAAAGGACCTTTCCAATGCGTGTCTATTACGATCGCGACGCCGACCTGAACCTCATCACCGACAAGAAGATCGCGATCGTCGGCTACGGTTCGCAGGGCCACGCCCACGCGCAGAACCTCCGCGATTCAGGCGTCAAGGACGTCGCGATCGCACTGCGCAAAGGCTCGACCACCGCCAAGAAGGCGATCGAGGCAGGCTTCGCGGTCAAGTCGAACAAGGAAGCCGCCGCCTGGGCCGACATCGTCATGATCCTCGCACCCGACGAGCATCAGGCGGCGATCTATGCCGCCGACCTGCACGACAACCTCAAGCAGGGTGCGACGATCGCGTTCGCCCACGGCCTCAACGTGCATTTCGGCCTGATCGAGCCGCGCGCCGATCTCGACGTCATCATGATCGCGCCCAAGGGCCCCGGCCACACCGTGCGCAGCGAATATGTCCGCGGCGGCGGCGTCCCCTGCCTGATCGCGATCGACCAGGACAAGTCGGGCAACGCGCACGACATCGCGCTCGCCTACGCATCGGGCGTCGGCGGCGGGCGTTCGGGGATCATCGAGACCAACTTCCGCGAGGAATGCGAGACCGACCTGTTCGGCGAGCAGGCCGTGCTGTGCGGCGGCATCACCCACCTGATCCAGGCCGGGTTCGAGACGCTGGTCGAAGCCGGCTACGCGCCCGAAATGGCGTATTTCGAGTGCCTCCACGAGACCAAGCTGATCGTCGACCTGCTGTATGAGGGCGGCATCGCCAACATGCGCTATTCGATCTCGAACACCGCCGAGTATGGCGACATCACCACGGGCCCGCGGATCATCACGTCGGAGACCAAAGCCGAGATGAAGCGCGTGCTGGCGGACATCCAGTCGGGCCGGTTCGTGAAGAACTTCATCCTCGACAATCGTGCGGGGCAGCCGGAACTGAAGGCGGCGCGGAAGCAGGCGCTGGCACATCCGATCGAGAAGATCGGGTCGGAGTTGCGTGGGATGATGCCTTGGATCGGGAAGAATGCGTTGGTCGACAAGGCTAAGAACTGACGCGAGCGCGCGATAGCGCGTGAGCGCGGCCGGCACGACGGAGCCTGCCCATAGGGCACGGCTTCGCCGGGTCCGACGGGCTGGCGTGGGGAACGTGCTGAGGTCAGCGTGAAGCCTGCCGCTACCCTACCACCCCGGCGAAGGCCGGGGCCTAGGGGGACGTTGCTAACGGAAGACGACGCTCCGTTACCTCGACCTTTCCAACTGGGCCCCGGCCTTCGCCGGGGTGGTATTGTGAGGTGGGGGCCAGTCCCCCTCCCCTGTTCCCTCGCGAACGCGGGGGTCCAGGGTCTCGGCCGGTGATCGTGGTTTAGCTGGGCCCCCGCGTCCGCGGGGGAACAAGTAGCTAGCGGCGTCCTCGCCTACTTCCCGTCACCGACCCAATTCCGAAACACAGCGTTGGCATAACGTCGTTTGACGCGCTTCCCCCACTCGGCCAGCATCGCGCGATCAACAGGAGACCCCGCATGCGCCTAGTCCTAGCCACCATCCTCGCCCTCACCGCCGCCCCCATCATGGCGCAGACCGCCGCCATCCCCGGCGCGCCCGTCAAGGCACGCGTCGCCGCCGGCACCTACGCGGTCGATCCGAACCACACGCAGGTCACGTGGCAGGTCAACCACATGGGCTTCTCGATGCTCGAAGGACAGCTCGGCGCATCGGGCGGCAGCATCACGATCGATCCCGCCAAGCCGAACGCGACCAAGGTCGAAGTGAACTTCGCGATCGACCAGCTTTCGGTCACCGCAGCGCCGTTCGCCGGTCATCTGAAGTCGAAGGACTTCTTCGACGCCGCGACCTACCCGACCGCCAAGTTCGTCTCGACCAAGGTCGTCGCGACCGGCGACAAGGCGACGATCACCGGGGACCTCACGCTGAAGGGCGTCACCAAGCCCGTCGTGCTGCAGGCGACCTTCATCGGCGCGGGCGCGAACCCGATGAACAAGAAGCTCAACTTCGGCTTCCGCGCGACGACCTCGATCAAGCGCAGCGACTTCAACCTCGGCGCCTACGCCCCGGTCGTGTCGGACAAGGTCGACCTGACGATCAACGCGGCGTTCTCGGCGCAATAATCTGTCAAAATTTCTATCGCGCTGGACACGGGACGTGTCCGCGCGATAGGACGCCATCAATGACGTATGGCCGCCTCCTGCTGCTTCGACTTACGCGCCCTTAGGCGCGCCGATCGTTTGCGCGGTGGCCATGCCCCGCGCCTCGCGCCTAAGGGCTGACCCGAACGCTCCCGACGACACGAGAGACACGAGCCATGCTGCGCGACCCATCGACCAAATACCGTCCGTTTCCCCAAGTCGACCTGCCCGACCGCCAATGGCCGTCGAAGACCATCGTCAAGCCACCCCGCTGGCTCTCCACCGATCTTCGCGACGGCAACCAGGCGCTGATCGATCCGATGGATGCGGAAAAGAAGACGCGCTTCTTCGACCTGCTCTGCAAGGTCGGCTTGAAAGAAATCGAGGTCGGATTCCCGAGTGCGGGTGCGACCGAGTTCGACTTCATCTCAGGGCTCGTGAAGACCGGCCGCATCCCCGACGATGTGTCGATCCAGGTGCTGACCCAGTCACGCCGCGACCTGATCGAGACAAGCTTTGCCAGCCTGGTCGGCGCGAAGACCGCGATCGTGCATCTCTACAACGCCGTCTCACCGGCCTGGCGCAAGATCGTGTTCGGGATGGACCGCGCGCAGGTGAAGCAGATCGCCATCGACGGCGCCAAGGTGCTGCGCGACGAAGCCGCCAAGCAGCCGAACGTCCGCTGGCAGTTCGAATACAGCCCCGAGACCTTCTCGACCGCCGAGCTCGATTTCTCGCTGGAAGTTTGCGAGGCGGTGATGGACGTCCTCATGCCGACGCCCGACAACCCGATCATCTTCAACCTGCCGGCGACGGTCGAGTGCGCGACGCCGAACATCTATGCCGACCAGATCGAATGGTTCGGGCGCAACATCCGCAACCGTGAGGCGGTGGCGATCTCGCTGCACACGCACAACGACCGCGGCACCGGCGTCGCGGCGGCGGAGCTCGGCATGATGGCGGGCGCGGACCGGGTCGAGGGCTGCCTGCTCGGCAATGGCGAGCGCACCGGCAATTGCGATCTCGTGACCGTCGCGCTCAACATGTACACGCAGGGCGTCGATCCGAAGCTTGACCTGTCGGACATCGACGGCGTCGTGAACACGGTCAATTACTGCACCAACATCCCCGTCCACCCGCGCACGCCCTATGCCGGCGACCTCGTCTTCACCGCATTCTCGGGCTCCCATCAGGACGCGATCAAGAAGGGCTTCGCGGCGCAGGAGGCGAAGAACGACACGTTGTGGGAGGTGCCCTATCTGCCGATCGACCCCGCCGATCTCGGCCGCAGCTACGAGGCTGTGATCCGCGTCAACTCGCAGTCGGGCAAGGGCGGCGTCGCCTGGGTGATTGAGCAGGACAAGGGCCTGAAGCTGCCCAAGCGGTTGCAGGCGGACTTCAGCCGGCATGTGCAGTCCTATGCCGACGAGACCAGCCGCGAGCTGAATGCGGCGGACATCTGGGGTCTGTTCGAGCGGACGTACATGCCGCAGGCGGACGACCGGGTCGAACTGCGCGACTATGAGGAAAGCGGTGCGTCGGGGCAGCGGGTGTTCATCGGCCGGGTTGCGATCGATGGCGAGGAGCGGTCGATCTCCGGGCGTGGCAACGGGCTGATCTCGGGCGTAATCGCGGCGATCGCGGAGTCGACTGGGCCGACTTTGGACGTGGTCGATTACAACGAGCACGCGATCGGCCACGGTGCGGATGCGCAGGCAGCGGCGTATGTCGAATGCCGGACGGCCGAGGGGCGGACGGTGTTCGGCGTCGGCATGGATACCGACATAGCCACGGCCTCGGTTCGCGCGGTCCTGAGCGCCGCCAACCGCGCCTGAACCTCGAAAAGACGGCCACCGGCTGAACCGGTGGCCGTTTCTCCTTACGCCAGCTTTGCGAGCAACGCCTGTGCCGCCTTTGCCGACGAGGCGGGGTTCTGGCCGGTGATCAGCAAACCGTCCTCGACCACGTACACACCCCAGTCGGCGGTCTTCGAGTAGGTGCCGCCCTTCTGCTGCAGCATGTCCTCGACCAGGAACGGCACGACATCGCTGAGCCCGACCGCGGCCTCCTCGCTGTTGGTGAAGCCGGTGACCGTCTTGCCCTTCACGAGCGGCGTGCCGTCGGCAGCCTTCACGTCGCGCAACACGCCGGGTGCGTGGCAGACCAGCGCGACGGGCTTGCCTGCGCCGATCGCGGTTTCGATCAGCGCGATCGATGCTGGATCGTTGGCGAGATCCCAGAGCGGCCCGTGCCCACCGGGATAGAACACCGCGTCATAGTCCGCGATCTGCATCTCGGCGAGCTTGCGCGTATCGGCGAGTGCCGCAGTGGCCTCCGCATCGCCCTCAAAACGCCGGGTCGCATCGGTCTGTGCGTCGGGCTTGGCGCTGCTTGGATCGAGCGGCGGCTGGCCACCCGCCGGCGATGCGAGCGTGATGTCCACGCCCGCGTCCTTGAACACGTAATAGGGCGCGGCGAGTTCCTCGAGCCAGAAGCCGGTCTTGCGGCCGGTATCGCCGAGATCGGCATGCGAGGTGAGGACAATGAGAATCTTCAACTTTGGTCTCCGGATCGGGAATTATGGGGAGAGAACGATCCGGCTCTAAGATCGGGGCCTTACGCGTGTGAAACGAAATGCGCCCGATCGTGGGACTATCGCCCTGAGCAGGACCGGTCGGCAATCATACGGCGCCATGCCCCTGTTTTCCCGCGAAGGCGGGAGCCCAGCCTGGATCCCCGCCTTCGCGGGGAAACACGTCTTTCCCAAACGCTGGATCGATCTGCCGCTAGATCGGTCGCTCCCGCACTATCCGGCAACCGATCGCGGCGTCCGGGTAGATGTCGGTCTTCATCGTCTCGATCTCGACCCGCCTCACCCGCTCGTCGCTCAGGCAGAGCGCAGCGATCGCCTCGCAGAGCGTCTCCTGCAACTTGAACGGGCGCTCCTCGACCATCGCCAGGATGCCAGCGCGGACGAAATCATAATCGAGCACCTCCTCGATCGCATCCTCGTCGAGCGGCCCCGGATACACCACCGTCATCTCGACCGAGACGACCACGCGTTGCGGCGCGACCTCGTGCGGATGGATGCCAAGCCGCATCATGACCTCGAGCCCGTCGAGGATCGTCGTGAATTCAGCCATGTCGCCCCTCAAACATCACGTCGCCATCGCGCCTCAGAAACCGCTGCCCGCAATCGACGAACACATTCTGTCCCGTCACGCCCTTAGCGGTCAGCAGCCACGCGACCGCGTCCGCGACCGCCTCCGCGCCGACCGGTCGCCGGAGCAAATTGTCGCTCGCCACAGCCGCGAATTCTTCTTCGGTCTGGTCGCCGCTCGGCAGCGTCAGCCCCGGCGACACCGCGTTCACCGCGATCCGCGGCCCGAGCGCCTGCGACAACATCGTCGTCGCACCCTCCAGCGCGATCTTGCCGCAACTGTACGAGAAGAAATCGGGGTTGAGGTTCGCCACCTTCTGGTCGAGCACGTTGACCACCGCGCCGTCCGCGACATCATCCTGCGCCGCCAGCGCGGAGGCGAGCAGCACCGGCGCGCCGCAATTGATCGCGCCAAGCTCGGCGAACAGCACCGGGTCGACGCTCGGCGGCCGATCGAACTCGAACCGCGAGGCGCAGTTCACCAGCCCGTCGATCGGTCCGCCGATCGCAGCCCGCGCCTTCGCGAACAGGTCGCCGATCGCGCCAAGGTCGCTCAGGTCGCCCGCCACCGCAGCAGCACGCCCGCCCTCACCGACGATCTCCGCCACCCGCGCTTCCGCCTCGTCCCGCGAATGCCCTTGGTGCACGATCACCGCATGCCCGTCCGCCGCGAGCCGCCGAACGATCGCCGCACCCAGCCGCTTCGCCCCGCCCGTCACCAGGACGGTGCGCATCAAACGCCACGCCCCATCAAGGCCAGCACTTCCTTGCGGCTGCGCTCGTCGTCGCGGAACACGCCCATCATCCGGCTCGTGACCATCGTCACCCCCGGCGTGCGGACGCCACGCGCGGTCATGCAGGCGTGGCTCGCCTCGATCACGACCGCGACGCCCTGCGGCTTCAGATTGTCCCAGATGCAGTCGGCCACCTCTGCGGTCAGCCGCTCCTGCACCTGCAACCGCCGCGCGAACCCGTGCAGCACGCGCGCGAGCTTCGAGATGCCGACGACATGGTTGCGCGGCAGGTAGGCGATGTGTGCCTTGCCGATGATCGGCGCCATGTGATGTTCGCAATGCGACTGGAACGGGATGTCCTTGAGCAGCACGATCTCGTCATAGCCGCCGACTTCCTCGAACACGCGGTCGAGGTGCTTGGCCGGATCGTCGCCATAGCCTGCGCAATATTCCTTCCACGCACGTGCAACACGACGCGGCGTATCGAGCAGCCCCTCACGGGTTGGATCGTCGCCTGCCCAGCGGATCAGCGTACGGATCGCCGACGCTACGTCTTCGGGCACATTCAGCTTGCCGTCGGGACCAACCCCGTCCTCCGCAGCCGCCGGCCCCTTGGGGCCGCCCATTTCATCCCGCATCGCAACACCCTTTGTCAGCATACCCAAACATCAGAACATGGGTCCTCTTTTGCAACTGTTTCATTTCGGCCACTTGGCATAAATCCCGGTTTTCAGGGGACGAAAAAGCGTTGACGGTTGATTTAAATCGTCGTTACCTCACCATACCTGAAAAACTAAATCGTGAATCGGCATAGACCGGCACGATCGGGGAGAGGACTGCCATGGCTAAGTTCGAACTGCTCGCCGCATCGGCGATGATACTCCTGTCGATCGCGCCGGCAATGGCGCAGACCGCCACCACCACATCGGCTGAAAACACCGCGCCGACCAACGGACCCGGCCAGGAAGCCCCGTCGACGCAAACCCCGTCGACGCAGACCGCCCCAGCCGATACGCCGTCCAGCGCCTATGCGTCGCAGGATATCGTGATTACCGCGCAACGCCAATCGCAGCGTTTGCAGGATGTTCCGATTGCTGTGAGCGCTTTTACCGCTGAAAACCTCAGCAAGCAGCAGATCGTCAACCCGAGCGCGCTTCAGCAGACGCTGCCCAACGTCACCTTCACCAAGACCAACTTCACCACGTCGAGCTTCACGATCCGCGGGATCGGCGATCTGTGCACCGGCGCGACCTGCGACACAGCGACCGCGATCCATGTCAACGACATGCCGCTGGTGACGACCCGCCTGTTCGAGAGCGAGTTCTTCGATCTCGAGCGGATCGAAGTGCTGCGCGGACCGCAGGGCACGCTGTTCGGCCGCAACGCCACCTCGGGCGTCGTAAACTTCATCTCCGCCAAGCCCGATCTGTCCGCGATCCATTCCGCCGCCGAGTTCGAATATGGCAATTACGATTCGAAGCGCGTGAAGGCGATGTTCAACCTGCCCTTCACCGACACGCTCGGCATCCGCGTCGCCGGCACCTATCTCAACCGCGACGGCTATACCAAGAACCTGTACGACGGCCGCAAGATCGACGGGCGCGATCTGTATTCGATCCGCGGCACGCTGTCGTGGGAGCCGACCAGCGACACCCGGATCGACCTGATCGGCTATTATTTCCGCGAAAAGGACGATCGCTCGCGGTTGCAGAAGCAGCTGTGCCACCGCGATCCGACCGGCGTCCTGGGCTGCCTGCCCGACCGGCTCGCCAACGAGACCGCGAACGGCAATTCGACGCTGTCCGCGGTACTCAGCTCGAACGAGTTCTTCGCGGTCAACAACCCCGCGCTCGCGCGCTTCGGCCTGCAGAGCCTGTACGGCCAGGATACCTATGCGGGCGTCGTCAACCCGGCCGACGTGCGGACCGTGTCGCTCGACTACAGCCCGACCTATTTCGCCGAGGAAGAGCAATATACCGCCAAGATTTTCCACGATTTCGGCCCGGTCAGCCTGAACTTCACCGGCGGCTACACACGCAACGTGGTCGACAGCACCGCCGACTATAATCTCGCGGTCGAGAACCCGCTGACCAACAATGCCGGGCTCGCCAACCTCAACGCGCTCGCCCGGACCGGATCGCCGTTCGCGTTCCTCAACGGCGTGCGGCAAACGCTGATCCCCAACGGCGCGGCGGGAGGCGTATGCCAGTCGGCGGCGGATCCGAACAATGTCGGCATCTATGGCGGCAATTCGATCGGGTGTTATGCGCAAAGCCTCGACTTCGATCGCTCGCGGCAGAAGAACCGCCAATATTCTGCCGAAGCACATCTCGACAGCAATTTCGACGGGATGTTCAACTTCCTGCTCGGCGGCATCTATGTCGACAGCAAGTCGACCAACACCGACTATTTCGTCAATTCGTTCGGGCTCGATTACGCCTCGGGCATCCTCGGCTCGGCGACCGCTGCAGCGAGCGGGCTGCCCGCCGGCAACGGCTATTTCCTGGCCACGCCCTTCTATCGCAACAGCGATACCGAGTTCCGCCTCAAATCCTACGGCATCTTCGGCGAGACCTATTTCAAGTTCACCGACAAGCTGAAGCTGACCGTCGGCTTGCGCTACAATCACGACAAGAAGACCGACGAGGCGCGCAACCTCGCGCTCAACGTGCTGACACCGATCGGCGCGACGGGAATCGAGCAGGGGCTGAACTACGGCACGGTCGATTTCGACCCCAATCTGCCGGGGCGCCAGGAGTTCGCCAATGCACAGGTCAGCTTCTCGCGGCTGACCGGGCGCGCGGTACTCGACTACCGGATCACCGAGAACAACCTGCTCTACGCGTCCTATTCGCGCGGGTATAAGTCGGGCGGAATCAATCCGCCGCTGCTGCCGATGTTCAACGTCAGCAGCACCTTCCTGCCCGAGCAGGTCAACGCGTACGAGATCGGCTCGAAGAACACCTTCGGCGGCGGACAGCTCAGGCTGAACCTCACCGGCTTCTATTATCAGTACAAGAACCTCCAGCTGAGCCGGATCGTCGCGCGGACCTCGGTCAACGACAATGTCGATGCCGATATCTACGGCGTCGAGGCCGAGGCGATCATGAGCCCGATCCCGGCATTTGTCGTCAACATGAACGCAAGCTACCTGCATTCGAAGGTGTCGAGCGACAAGTTCCTGGTCAACCCACGCGATGTGTCGGGGGGGCGTTCGGATGCGGTGATCATCAAGGACATCACCAACGCGTCAAACTGCGTCGTCGTGCCCAACGTGGCGGGCAATGCGGCGCTATCGAACGGCTATGTCGCGGCGGTCAATCGCGCGATCGGCCTGCGCGCGCCGACCGCGATCCCGACGATCGCGGCGACCGGCGCGTTCGGGATCTGCTCGGCGCTGGGCGCCAACGCAGCCGCCAGCGGCGTCTCGGTGCTCGACGGCGTCACCACCAACATCCGCGGTAACCGCCTGCCGCAGGCACCGACGTACAAATGGTCGGTCGGCGCGCAGTACACGATCGACTTCGCCAACGGCATGAGCCTCGTGCCGCGTGCCGACCTGAACTACACCGGCGGGCTGTCGGGGAGCATCTTCAACACCCAGATCGACCGGATCCAGGGGTATGAAGTCGTCAACATGCAGGTCCAGCTGAACGCACGCGAGGATCGCTTCTACGTTCGCGCCTATGTTCAGAATCTGACCAACAACGATGCGACGACCGGGCAATATGTGACCGACCAGTCGGCCGGGCTGTTCACCAACATCTTCACGATCGAACCGCGGCGATATGGCGTCGCGGCGGGGTTCAAGTTCTGAGGAGGCCGACTATCGCGCGGTTCTGTCTAAGCGGGACCGCGTGCGGGGCGAGCGTGGTTCGCTACACGGTGAGATCCCAGCTTTCGCTGGGATGACGGGCGGGAGTTTGGTGTGCTGGCCACTCACTCCCCCGTCAGCCCGTCAGCCCGTCACCCCAGCGAAAGCTGGGGTCTTTCGCTTGGGAAGAGCCGTCCGCCAAAAGCGAACGGTAATTTACCGTAGCCGCGCCGCGTGCCAGGCGACATGATCTGCCATGAACGTCGAAATGAAGTTGTAGCTGTGATCATACCCCGGCTGCATCCGCAGCGTCAGGTCGATCCCCGCCGCCTCGCACGCGGCCGCCAGCAACTCCGGCTTCAACTGCTCCACGAGGAAGCCATCCGCATCCCCCTGATCGACCAGGATGTCCGCCACCCGCGCGCCATCCTCGATCAGGGCGCAAGCATCATACGCCCGCCACGCCGTCCGGTCCGCCCCGAGATACCCGCCAAGCGCCTTCTCGCCCCAGGGACACTGCGACGGCGCCACGATCGGCGCGAACGCCGACACGCTCCGAAACCGCTCCGGATTACGCAACGCGATCGTCAGCGCACCATGCCCGCCCATCGAGTGTCCGAAGATCCCCTGCCGCGCCATGTCCGCCATCGGAAATTCCGCGGCGATCAGCGCCGGCAGTTCATCCTCCACATAGGACCGCATCCGGAAGGTCTTCGCCCAAGGCTCCTCGGTCGCATCGACGTAGAAGCCCGCACCCTTGCCGAAGTCGTACGCATCGCCATCCGGCACGTCGTCGCCCCGCGGCGACGTATCCGGCGCAACCAGGATCACGCCAAGCTCAGCACACGCCCGCCGATACTCGCCCTTGTCCATGACGTTCGCATGCGTGCACGTCAGCCCCGATAGGAACCACAGCACCGGCAACCGCGCGCCCTCGTCATGCGGCGGCACATAGACCGCGAAGGTCATGTCGGTGCCCGTGGCGGTCGAGGCGTGGCGGTAGACGCCCTGTGTGCCGCCATACGCCTTGCTGGTGGAGACGGTCTCCATCACGCGACCCGGTGCAGCGCGCAGATCTTGTTACCCGACGGATCGCGCAGATACGCGAGGTACAGCTTCCGCCCCCCGGTAGCCTCGCGCACGCCCGGCGGATTCTCGCAAGCGGTACCGCCATGAGCTAGCCCGGCTGCGTGCCACGCATCGGCCGCCTCAGTCGAGGCTGCAGCGAACCCCAGCGTGCTGCCGTTGCCATGGCTCGCCGGCTGTCCATCGATCGGCTTGGTCAGCAGGAAGCGGCTACCGTCATGCGCGTAGACCACCCGCCCCCAGTCATCGACGACACCTTCGGGTACGCCAAGCGCGCCCAGCGCCGCGTCGTAGAATGCCTTCGAGGCAGCGACGTCGTCAGCGCCGATCATGATATGCGTGAACATTCCGCCCCCCTCAGTAGATCACGACGGAGCGGATGCTCTCGCCGGCGTGCATCAGGTCGAAGCCCTTGTTGATCTCGTCGAGCGTCAGGCGGTGCGTGATCATCGGGTCGATCTCGATCATGCCGTTCATGTACCAGTCGACGATCTTCGGCGTATCGGTCCGTCCGCGCGCGCCGCCGAACGCGGTGCCGCGCCAGTTGCGCCCGGTGACGAGCTGGAACGGCCGCGTCGAGATCTCCTTGCCCGCCTCGGCCACGCCGATCACGATCGAGGTGCCCCAGCCGCGATGGCAGGCCTCGAGCGCCTGCCGCATCACGGTCGTGTTGCCGGTCGCGTCGAAGGTGTAGTCCGCGCCGCCGTCCGTCAAAGCGACGATGTGCTGGACGATGTCGCCGACATCCTTGGGATTGGCGAAGTGCGTCATGCCGAAGCGCCGGCCCCATTCCTCGCGGTCCGGATTGATGTCGACGCCGACGATCATCCCCGCGCCGGCAAGCCGCGCGCCCTGGATCACGTTCAGCCCGATCCCGCCGAGCCCGAACACGACGACCGTGTCGCCCGGCTGAACCTTCGCCGTGTGCACCACCGCGCCGACCCCGGTCGTCACGCCGCAGCCGACATAGCACGAGGTGTCGAACGGCGCGTCCTCACGGATCTTCGCGACCGCGATCTCCGGCAGAACTGTGAAGTTCGAGAAGGTCGAGCAGCCCATGTAATGGAAGATCGGCTGCCCCTTGTAGCTGAACCGCGTCGTGCCGTCCGGCATCAGCCCCTTGCCCTGCGTCGCCCGGATCGCGGTGCACAGGTTGGTCTTCTGGCTGAGGCACGACTTACACTGGCGGCATTCAGGCGTGTAGAGCGGGATGACGTGATCGCCGACCGCGACGCTGGTCACGCCCGCGCCCACTTCGCGGACGATGCCGGCGCCTTCATGCCCGAGCACGCTCGGAAACAACCCTTCCGAATCAAGCCCGTCGAGCGTGTACGCGTCGGTGTGGCAGATGCCCGTCGCCATGATTTCGACGAGGACTTCGCCAAATTTCGGTCCTTCGAGGTCGAGTTCGACGATCTCGAGCGGTTTTTTTGCCTCGAAGGCTACGGCGGCGCGGGTCTTCATCGGTCGGTCTCCTTGATTACCGCCCTGATGCCCCCCGAGCCCCGGCTTCGCAACCCGCAGGCGATGCAACCAATGTCGCGTTCCCGCGCTTGATCCTTTCAAATCAAGGAGATGGCAGCGTGAAGGATCCGAAGAAGGGCGACGAGGTCACGTGGAAATCGCACGGCGGCGAGGCGCACGGCACGGTCGAGAAGAAGCAGACCAGCGACACGAAGATCAAGGGGCACACCGTCAAGGCGTCCAAGGAGGAGCCCCAGTTCATCGTAAGGAGTGACAAGGGCGGCAAGGCAGCGCACAAGGCGGACGCGCTCACCAAGGCGTGACCACGCGCGCAGTGCCTAACGCACGCGCGCAACAGGAAGGAATGCTTATGGCTACAGCTCCCAAGACCGGCGGCATCCACGCCCCCGTCCAGCCCTCTCCCGAGCTCGGCGAGATCGTCGGCAACGACAAGCTGCCGCGCAGCGAAGTGATCAGCAAGGTGTGGGTCTACATCAAGGCCCACAACCTCCAGAACCCCGAGAACAAGCGCGAGATTCTGGCTGACGAGAAGCTGAAGAAGGTCTTCGGGCGTGACAAGTGCACGATGTTCGAGATGAACAAGTACATCTCGCAGCACGTCAAGGCCTAACCGCCAGCACTGCACGGCAAGCGGCGACGGGGCATCGACAGCGATACCCGTCGCCTCTTGATACTCTATACCCGACTACTGTTACCTGATGGTGGCTACTTGGTCGCCCTGGCCCCTAGCGGCCCCACAATGCCCCTTGGCAGATCGCGAACCAGACGCTTGATCACCTCATCCGACCGTCGTACTGCGCAACCGGATGCCCCCGTAGCTCAGCCGGATAGAGCGACGGTTTCCTAAACCGTAGGCCGCGTGTTCAAATCTCGCCGGGGGCACCAGCTTTTCCGCCATTTCTTGAACCTTCCAACTGTAGCTCTTAGGAGCATAGGGGCCTACCATTCGAGCGCATCCGCGGCGGTCGATAGGAATTGCGGAGCGAAGCGAGCGTACACTCTCTCGGTTATGCGGCTGTCGGTGTGGCCCAGAAACTGCGCGATCTGCGTCATCGGAACCGCCTGCTCAGCCATCCAGACGGCGGCGCTATGCCGGAGCATATGCGGCGTGGCCTTCAGGCCCGCGCGAACGCAAGCCGCGGCGAACCCCTTCTTCACCGACCCGATCTTCTCGAGCCCGTGCTCGATCACATAGTCGGACAGCGCGCCCGCCTTGGCTTCCTCGAGCGTGGCGCGCAGCTGGGCGTTCATCGGCACGGTCGCGCGGTACTTGCTGGTCTGCACCCGATCGACAGGGTTGAGCGTGATCAGCCCGCGCGCGAAGTCGACCTGATCCCATTTGAGATCGAGCAGCGCGTTCGACCGCGCGCCTGTGCCGACCGCCAGCTTCATGAACAGCTGAACGTGCGGCCGAACCGCGGCGTCGACCAGCTTGCGAAAGTCCGCCTTCGAAAGGTGTCCGACCTGAGACGCGGGCAGCTTGGGCATTTGGATGAATGGCGCGGCCGTGATCATCTTGTGCTTGGCCGCCCAGTTCAGCGCGGCCCGGATCACTGCGAGCTCGTTGCGGACCGTGATCGCGCGGCAGTGCGCGCGGCGCGCGCGGTAATCCTCGGACGCCTGGATATCGACCCGGCCGATCGGCAGCTTATCCCAGAACTCCTGCGCCGCCTTCCATGCCACCTCGGCGCGCTTGATCGACAGCATCCCCGCACGCGCCTTCAGATAGGCTCGCACCGCCTCGCCGACGGTGTCCGCCTGCCCGCCTACCGCCCGCCGTTGCCAGAACGCGCGCGCTGCGGACTCGCCTGACGATCGATCAGTCGTTCCAAGCGAGTGCCGGTGTCGTTTGCCGTCTTCGAACCAGACGATGGCGAGGACGCCTCGGTATCGTTGGATGCTATATTCTGACATTCGTAACGCTCCACCTCTTCGGCGCGGACCCTGAGCAGCTTTCCGCCCAGCTTGAAGGCAACCAGATTTCCGCTGTGAATCAGGCTGTAGATTGTGTCGGTCCCGCAGCCCCACCGATCGGCGAGGCCCGTGACGTTGAAGACGGCGGCTGTCATGGCTGCGCTCCTTTGGCGGTGATGGTGTGGTCGGCGGCGCCGGAGGCGACCTCCCCCGCCGTCGCCCCCTGCTCAAGGTGGTGGCGGACTGGCAGGTATCGCGCGCGTCGTAGTGCTGATCGGGTGCGCGCGTCGTTGCGCAGAACCGGCCCTGCATCGCCATCGATCATTCCAGGGGCGGGCTGGACGGCAAGCCGCTCGACCACCGACCAAGGCACCGGCCAACGATCAAGCGCGCGGGCGTGCCGATACCGGCGCTTGGCATAGTAGCCAGCCTGCGCGGATAGTTGCTCGGTGCTATACTGACCGGCCCACGGCAGGGGATACGCATAGCCCGCGTTCTTCGGGCGCCACAGGGTGATGTACGGGTTGCCCCGGAACTCCAGCCGCAGATCGACGATGGCGTACGTCGCCGCCACGTCTGCAACAGCCCCCGCCTCGGTGTTGGTGGTCGGGTTCATGGTCATGCTGCGAGTCTTTGCGATTGAAGTTGGGCGATCATCTGCTGGCCGATGTGGCGGGTATATGCTGGGGGGATGGCCTCGCAGATCTCGGCGAGAGATGCCCAGGGCATACCCATCGCTTCACGGCCATCTACAACCGTGAACTCGGGGATTGTCTTGTCGTACTTGCGTCGGCTGTCTCGGCATCCTTCGCCGTAGATGCCGATCGTCGGTGACGTGTGTTGGCATGGACCTGCGCCCATCAATAGCCAGTTGGTCTCAAACTCGCGGTGACGACGCAACTGCGCGCCCTTCGCGCCAAGCCCGAACATCGAGCCACAGAGCTTGACCGGGTTCAGCAACGGCGAGCCGCTGACGTTTTCGATCACATAATGGAGGCCGGTCGCAATCAGGCGTTCCCGAGTGCCAGGTATCAGGTCCAGATGTGGTCGGGCGTCGGGCATCGTCTTCATGCTGGTGTGCGCCTGACATGGCGGCGACGCGTGGATCGCCGCAAAACCGTTGGCGCGCACCCATGCGACAAAGTTTTCGACCGGATCGACCATTATGTCTGCGCGGATGAACTCGAACGGATACCGCGGTTGGGCCTTGATATCGACACCCACCACGTCAAAGCCGGCGTCGTGGTATCCCTTCGCGGCACCTCCAGCGCAGCAGAACATATCCAGCAATCGAGGGCGGTTCATGATGAAGCCCCTTCGTGTTGCGAGCGTGAGGTGGCGAACGCTTCGACAGGCAGGCGCAGTAAGGCGCGCTCGAACCTGTCAGCATTCCAGAACGGGTCGCCCCAAGGGGTCGGCACGCCGATATCGTACCCCGTCTGCCCATCACGCTCGGCGACAGCATGCACCGGGTAGCTCTTGCCGCGCACAAGCATGTCGTCGGCGTACCCGTTGTCCATATACCACGCCGCCCAGTCAGGCCGCGAGGTGGCGTCGACACAGCGAACCGTGTCGCCAGCTTTGATCGGCGTCATGCCTTCCCCCCTCCCTGCGACAAGAGGCGGATGGCGGCTGCGCCAGCTTCGGCTTCCATCTCACAAGCAACGCGCATGTCACTCATACCGATCTCGTCTGCATAAAGTGATTTGATACGAGACACCCGAGCGTCCAGCACCTTCGCAGACGCCTCGACTCCACGAGCAAACGCTTCGTCATTCGCTGCCGCAACGGTGGCGAGGGAAGCTAGGTCTTGTTGACGAACCTCAAGCAACGCTTCGTGCTGCGTCCGCCATTCGTCACGATCCGCGAACAAATCGTCGAAAGACTTTGTAATGACCGCCAGAGAGTCGGCAATAGCTTCCTTGGTGAGACGGCGTACGGCTTGATCCAAACTCTCATTCCGAAAAGACCGCTCCACCTCCCCCGGCGCTGGCAGTGTCTGCGGGGAGAGGGCGGTGATTGCGCCAAACAAGTCCATGAGGGCTCGAAAGTTCACCTCGACATTGTCGCCACCGGCTGAAATTTGGCTATCGCGAACGCGAACACGCGCCGCTTCCACCGCCTGCAACTCGGGGCTCGGATTGGGATTGGGGGTCATGCGAGATGCTCCGTGTGGATCGTACGCAGCCGCCAAACGCCATCGGCATGAGTGGCCCGCGCGTTCGGACGGTCGAAGTCGGTGCGGGGGTAGAGTTGATCCAACTCTTCCGGCGTGATCGCGTCCTTGCTACCGTCTTTGCTATACCAAAAGAGATAGCTCGCCGGATACCAAGCGCACGACACCAGCACGCGCTCGCGAAACAACGTCACGTCCCAGCTATGCGCCGCCATGTTGGCCGCTTCGTACCGCACACGGTCAGGGAAAGACGCCAGCTCCCGCGCCCATGTGTCGGCGTCGAGTTCGTCATCTTTGCTATGGCCGTGACGACTTCTCGCCAGCGCCAGAACTGCCCCGCTCATGCCCCACCTCGGGCGTTGAGGGCGGCGCGGACAGCATCGTGCCACGTGTCCTGAACGGCTTGGCGGCGCTGCGTAAGATCGCCGAGCGGTTCGTCAGCCACCTCGGCATAGATGGCCGCAGCAATCTCGCGAATGCGCGCGTCCTCCGCTTCTCGCGTCTGGGTGGCATCGGGAACTGACGCGGAGAGCAATGCTTCCATTTCGTTCAGATGCGCGGGAGTCGGTCGTTCCTCGTCGTCATCAGCGTCGCCGATGGTTTCAAGCCATGTCGCCCAAGCACCCGTGTACCATTCCCGAAGCTGCTCGACTGGAACAGCGCGCGCACCTTCGCCCGACTTGCAAGGAAGGAAGGCAGCTTCCGCGAGCATGCCGAGCGCGATCCAGGTCGGCACCTGCATGAGGTTGCCGCGCATCAGATCATCCGCCATCGCGCCGTAACCGTTGCGGCTATCTTCCCGACCAATCGCGAAAAACAGGTTTGCCATCTTGGCGCGCGCGGCCGCATAACGCGGGTCGTTCGGATCGGGCAGCTTCACAGCCTCCGGCGCAGCTTGATCAACCACGGGCATATCCCTTCTTAGGTTCACGGCACCGCGCGCAGAGACCGTTGACGATCCGCTTGCTGTCGGTGAGGCAGTTGTCGCATTCGCCCTCGACGCCTGGGTCAAACGGCGCGGACGTCGCGGCGATGATGCTGCGAGCGAGGTGCGCATCGACGAACTCGTTCGCGAGATCCGCGTTATCAGCCACGGTGCACCTCCGCGGCGTTCCAGCGAGCGGCCGGCACGTAAATGCGGCCGCGACCGCGCACGGAGACCAAGACGCGATCGCCATCCGTAGGCGAGCCTGGTGCCAGGTTCGCCAACAGCGAATGACCGGGGGCAATCTCGACCCGTCGGTACTGGCTGCCCATTACGACGCCTTGCGGGTTAGCTGAGGATCGGCCTCGACGATCGGCAGCGGGGTATGACGAGTCCTGAGGGGCAGGACCGAGGCAGTCGGGGAAGCGGGGCCATCGCCGAAGATCACTGCACCGCAGGCGCGGGGCCAGATGCGAGACCAGTTCGGGACTAGGGAATCGTAGAGGGACCAGATGCCGCATCCGGCCATTGCGATCAGGCAAACGCACCCGACCGAGTGCATGAACAGGTTCCACGTCATCGACGATCTCCGCGGTTGAGGATTGCGAGCATGAGCTCGGTGAGGGTCTGAGGGTCGACGCGACCGCAGAGGTCGGGCACCGGGGGAAGCGGGCGCGGGATCAGTAGCCACCCACGTAGGTCGAGACCTTGCGCGGCTTGGCGCGGGGGTCGGGGTACGGCTCGCCCTGCTCGAGCGTCGCCGCGGCCATCAGCACGACCTTCCGCTGTTCGCGCAGGGAGTCGGGCGGGAAGCCGACCTTCGTGACCTTTGACGGTGCGCGCAGCCGGCCCACGTCAGGGATGCCGACCGTCTTTCCGTCGACCAGCAGCGACCGGACCGCGGCGAACACCTTGTCCGCTGCCCATGTCGCTGCGTCGCGCGCAATGCCGGTCTCGACTAGACGATCGATCAACTGCTTATCGGCCACGGGGAAGCTCCATCCACTGGGTCCAACCCGACGGAAGGACGACCTTCGCCCGCTTGCCGTCTTTGGTGATCGCAAGGCACGGAAGCACAACCTCGACCTTCGGGGGCGCCATGAACCAATTGACCGCGTCGACGTCGCCATTGCGAAGTATCGTCGCGGTGCGGACGACAAGCGGATCCTTGCCCAGCTTCATGAGCACGCTGACCTGCTGAACCGTCCAGCGCGAGCCATCCTGTTCGGTGCCCTGCCAGTTCGATGAGGGGGTGCAGACCATCGTCATGCGCAGGCCCTCAGGTAGGCGACAGCGGCGACCCCTGCCCCGTCCATATGACGGCTGCGGCGCGCGATTGTTTCTGCCTCGATCGCCAGCGCTTGGTCAGCGGCGGCCTGGCGCGCGAGAACGTCGGCAGCGGCAGCGACGGACGCCTCCAGCTGCTCCATGTTCGGGCGGCGGCCCATCTTCTGGCGAAGGAACTCGTGCTGATCGATAATCAGGCGCAGTGCCGACGCGGGCTTGATGCCCATGCGACCGGCGCGCATCGCCAGCGTGTCACGGATCGCCGCGGCGTGCGCTACCGCGGCGGGCACCGCGGGGTGCTCTTCCTTGCCACGGAGATAGATCACCCGATCCTCGGCCAGCCGCAGCCGGTGGCATGCGGACGACATGTCGATGATCGTCTGATCAAGGTCAGGATCGTGGGATTTGATGGTGCGGCCGGTCATGCGACGTCAGCCCAGCGACCACGGTGCGGGGACTTGGCGGCATAGGCGGCAGCTGCAGCGACCAGATCGATCCGGTGCTTCGCCTCGAACGTCTTGGCGCCCTGGTGAAGCTCAGCGTGGTGGCACTGGCAGAGCGGGACCGCCTTATAGTCGGCGACCTTCAACGACGTGCCTTTGCCCCCGGCATGGTCGACGTGCGCCGCTTCCATGCGACCCTCGCAATCCGTGTCGCCGATCAGGCAGGGCCGGCCGCGAAGCCATTGCAGATGCGACGGGTGGCTGCGCTCGATCGCGGCCTTCCCGCTGTTCTGCCGGCGCGGGCGGGTATCGACGCGCATCATGCGCGAGCCCGGTCAAGGAAGTCGCGCAGGATGATCGCAACCGCGTCCTCCCCGCCTTTCCGCGGTGCGCCCATCCCTGCCCGCTCGGCGTCGTGGGACGCGATCAGGCACCCCTCAAGCGCGCTGGCAAGGCAGTGGATCGCCTCGTTCAGATACGGGCGAACACGGGTTTCGAAGTTCTTCCCGCCGCGCGCCAGCACCAGCAATTCGGGCAGCGCATCTGCGATATGCCCTACTGCATCTGTGATCAGCGGCGTGATCTCGGCGAGCACCGCGGCCGAAAACTGCTCGCCCGATACGTCTGAAGAAGCCTGCTCGGCCACGATCGTCTCCCGACAAGCCGGGATGGCCTGTTGGCAGCAATATGCGACATTCGCAGAATTAGGTCAACAATTATTCTGCGATATTAGCAGATATTGACATCGATCTAGTGCCGTGTTCTCTATACGTTCTCACAACGAGTCGGGAGTTCGTCGGTGCTTCACTATCGCGTGCTGGTTTTCGGAAAGCCTCAATCCCCTTGGAGGACCAGCAAGGAGCGCGCGGAGAGGGACGCAGAGACGCTGGGCGTGGGTAGCCGTGACGAGTGGGGTGACTTCTACCTGTCGGGTGAAGCGGACTTCGAGGAGGTCCACCAGTACGCGCTTATGCGGCTGGTCGCGGCCTCGCCCGAACCGTCCATGACCACACCCGCCCCAGTATCTCTATCGGCTCATCGCCGAGCTTGATCGCGGTATGGGCAGGATTGCTCGATAGGGGGACCAGCCGCGCTGGGTTCGCGTGGTACTCCTTGAACGTAGCCTCTCCATCCTGAGTGCGGACGACATACTGCGCGCCATCCCACAGGTCTCGATCGTCCGGGTCGATAGTGATCGTTGCTCCGTCTGGAACGAGCTTGTCCATCGAATCACCCTTTACTCGGAGGGCGTATGCACGCGGCGGCGTGTCCGGGTCGGAAACCGGGTGCCACTTACCCGAGAGCTCAATTGCCTGCTGAGGGGGCCCGGCGGGCACATCGCCGAGCAGCGGTATTTTGGGGAGCGCGGGCAGTGTCGCCTCACCCTCGTCGCCCTCCACCTCAGCACGCTTCGCGGCTAGAGCGCGCTCGATCGCGACCATCTCGACATGCTTGATACCGCGACCAGTTTTACCGAGCGATTTGGTCAGGTAATTCTCGGGGACGCCGGACAGTTCGGCTAGGTCCCGGATCTTTAAACCGAGGGCTTCTAGTTCGTCGCGGATTTCTTGCGGGCTCATCGTGCCGGTGAAGCGGCGATCTGCGATATTCGCAACTACCATTATCGCAGATTTCTGTTGTGGAAAGTCTGCGGATATCGCATATTGCTGATTATGCAGACGGTAGCTGACCAGATCATCGACGCACTTGGCGGGAGCACAGCGGTGTCCCGTATGATGGATGCGCCCCTTTCCACGGTCCATAGCTGGCGGAAGAACGGTGTACCCCGTTCCCGTCTGGCTCACTTGCGCCTCCTGGCATCAGTCGAGAGGCCCGGTGTCGACATTGACGTGATCGTTTCGCGCGCTTCGGCGTCGGTTGACCAGCGGGAGGCCGCGTAAGTGGCTCGCTCACTCATGCGTCCGCAGGGCGTCAGCAATTCTGGCGATTTCGTCGGCGATAAGGAAATACGCTTCGCGATTTCCACCGGTTGCAGCGCCTCGAACGTCGCGGACGGTCTGCTCCACCTCACGCGCGATCTCGCTAATGTTGCCGTCCGCGCGACCCACGTAGCCGGCGAGCCCAGCCATGATGATGCGCGTAGCCGCTTGTTTAGCGGCGAGTTCGTAAAGCGATTGGCGCAGATATTTGATCTCAGCGCTTGGCGTCGCGGGACCGAATGCTCTGACATCGGCAGCCCATTCTTCGAGGCCATCGGCAACCATTCCGACGACAACACTCGACGCATCCTGCTTCCGAAAATCGCGCGCAGCGTTTTCGAAGATATCGGCCATCGCGGATCCAACTCCATCAGCGCATTTGGGGATGAGCAGACTCGCAAAGCCCTTGATAGCGAGCCTGTCGGCAATGCGCTTGGCGCCGAGTTCTTGAGCAAGAGCCGTGGTGCGATCCAATTGGGCGCGCAACTCCATGATCTCAACATCGAGACCGTCCATGTGAACACGCTTTCGTCGGTGTGTGGAAACACGACGATAGCTGGAAGGGCGTCGGCCGCAAGTCGGCGCCCCAAGGCCTCATTCCTGATGCGGGAGGCGGCATAGATGCTGCTCACCCTTCCCTTCGAGATGGGCGCGCGCGTTGCGGCGGCGCCGACGGTTGTCATGCTGCTGAACGGCAAGTGCGTCGCCGGTTTCACCGTTAGCGATCCCGCGTGCGCCGAGATTCCCGCAGTGGTCGTACGCCACTGCCAGCGCTGCAACCAGGTCGGTGACGGCGCTGTTCGCGCCTGCCTCTCGCCCGACTGCCCCTCCAGAGATCGGAAGGCCGCATGACCATTTTGGGACGAAATTCGGACTCGACTCCTGGCACCGGTAAGCAGAACCTTCGCCTGTCTGGATCGGGTTACCCACTCACTACGGACGCACCCTGTCGCGGGCCGCGCTCCACACGCGCCCGCGGCTATTTTGCGCTGACCGTTGCCGGTCTCACCATCGCCTTTGCGCTGGGCCACGGTCACGCCAACTGGTCCCGCAGGCGGTTCATCCAGTCCCTCTTCACCGATGCCGACCTGTCCTCGTTCGTCGAGGAACCCCAGTGACCGAGTTCGCGTCCATCGGCCTGATGGCGGTCGTCATCGCGATCGGCAGCGCCGTGCTTCTCTGGGGCATCGATCTTTGCTGCCGGCACGAGATGTTCATGCTCGACCAGGGCGCGCGCGATCGCAAGTCGGACGGCCTTCGTGGCGGTGCTGAGGGTGTCGCTGTTCATGAGAAGGGCAATGCGCGATGACCTCCCCGGCAATCCACGGCAACCGGCCGGTCTTTTCCGCCTCTACCGTTCTTGAGGCCGTCGCGACCGAGCTTTCGCTGATCAAGTCGCAGGATCGCCTGACGTTCAACGACCTCGGCGCGGTGCTGGGCAAGAGCGAGGACCAGGCGGCGAAGTATTGCGCCGGCGAGGCTGACATGGGTCTCGTCTCGTTCGCCCGTGCCAAGCGCGAATGGAACGGCAGGTTCACCGGCGCGCTCGATCGGCTCTGTCACGACAGCCGCCCAGCTTCCGGCAGCGACCGCGGTCGCCACTGCAAGTTGCTCAAGGCTGCGCTCGCCGTCGCCGAGGCGCTCGAAGATGACGACGACGTGGACGCCAGCGAAGTGCGCGCCAACCGCGTCGCCATCGAGGACGCCCGTGACGCGCTCAACGACCTTCTCGCCAAGCTCGCGCCGCCCCTTCGAGACGAGTTTTAACGCCTAACCTATTCAGTACCGGAGATAATCAATGACAGCGCTCAATAGCGCAGCGCCGGTTGAGCCCGGTTCTGCGGACGGTTTCTTGCGGCCTTCGACATGAGGGCGACCAACGCCAAGGCTCAGAAGGCCCAGCTTTTCGCTGAGGGCGTGCTTGCGTCACACGTCGCGAAGAACCCCGGCCCCTTCAACATCGAAACGCTCGCGCGATCGTACGCGCTTCCCGCCGAGCGCGTCGCCCAGATCGTGAAGCGCAATGGAGGTTCCCATGCAGAATGACGGACGCCTATATTCGCAAGTCGCCGCCATGGCTGGCGTAACGACAGATAAGGCGATGGTGGCTTGCTACCTGTCCAATCTGGCGAAGGACGGCAAGACGCTGGACGAGGCCGCCGCGCTAATTTTGGCGCCGCGCAGCTACGCCCGCGACTACGCTCGAGACTGGGGAATCTCGTTCTCCGACTACTCGACCGCTTCTCAGCCGCTCACCCTGACTTGGACGAAGGTCAAGCGCGGACGGTGGGAATTGATGCTCGACGGATTGCTGATCGCCTCTGCGGACGCGGACGGCGCGGGTGGGTATAACGCCAAGCACGGCAAACCGCTGGCGCTTGCGGCATCTGGATCCGATGCAGAGGTGGCGATCCGTCGCCTGTCGGTCGAGATCGAGCAGCGCTCGCTTGAGATCTTCGGTGTCGACGATGTCGTGATCGAGATTGACCAGGCCGGAGAGGTCACCCGCATGGCACCGAAGCCGGCGGCGGATCCCGGCAAGCTGCGCCGAGCCCTTGCGGCATGAGCACGGGCAGCCATGAGCGGTCCAAGCTCAACGCGGGGATCATTTACGGTGCGCTCTTGCAGGCCGCACGCGACGGCAAAGCATGCCCAAGCAACAGCGACCTATGCCGCCTAATCGGTGCAACCAGTGTGTCGACACCCGGTCACTCGCTTGCCCGTATGGAAAAGGCCGGAAAGTTGCGGGTGACCCACGAGGGCAACGGCCGCCAAATCTACATAGTCGAGCTCGACGTCACCATCACATCGAAGACGTGGGCCAACACCAGCACCCGCGAGCGAGAGACCGCGCAGTTCGAGCGCACTGTCGCGCGCCTCACGCCACCGCCCGCGCCGGTCCACCGCGACCCCTGTTTCCGCTGTGGCGTGCGCGGCGACATCGGCTGCGAGCACGTGCCTGCGGAGGTGATCTGACATGCAGACCGATACCGATACGTGCGCCGCTAAACCGGCTCACCTAGATAACCTGCGGGCGGACTTCGACACGAAGCTGCGCGCGCGCGGCGAGGCCCGGCGCCAACTGGAGGCTGATGCTCTCGCCAAGCGGCGGACTCGTAAGCGCACCGCAAATGCGGCTCAGGCTTCGCACCTGATCGCGATGCCGAGGGTCGCCGCGCTGATCAAGGCGGGCAAGCTGCTGGGCAGTGCCACCGCCCTCGCCGAGGTGCTGGGCATCCAGCCGCGCAGCCTGCGCGCCAAGACGGACGCCGAGCGCGGCGTATCGTGCAAGGAACTGGAAGCCGTCGCCACCGCGCTGGAGGTGCGCGCCGCGGCGATGATCGAGCATGCCGCCAAGCTGCGCGCTGAGACAGAACAGTGATGATAATGACCGTTCGCCCGAAAAGGTCGGCCTTCGTTCCTTACCATGGGCGCTCATATTCTCCGACGACGAGAAGGTACTTGGCACCGCCGATCGAGATGCCCGCATTAACAATGCGCGCCGTCAAGCAGACGTTCTGCAACTCTTGGCAGATCATGGTTGCCTCTTGCACGCCGTCTTGGAAAGCCAAAGTAATACCCGTTTCGGTATGCGAGCCGATGCCGATTTGTCCGGATATGGCGCTTACCGACCAACCCGCCTTGTCGAATGCAACACACAGCAGCCGCGCAAGCGCGAGGGGTTCCGAGCCATTAGCATTTATAACAATGCTGCTTCGGAATGGAGCTAGTCCCGAAGCGAGTTCTTCAATCTGCTCCATGCTCAGGTTTCTGCTGGTCGAGAACTTGTACAGGGCAAGCTGCCGGCCGGCATCCTCAGCCCGTCGTGTCGCTTCTGCGGCGTCTGAACTGGCTAGTTCAGCCCTGCGGTTTGCCGCTTCAATCTTTCCCGAAGCTTCAACCCGCTCTTTAGCCGATTCCGCTTCCGATGCGCGCCAAGCGAGGAATGCGCATGCGGCACCAGCGATGCCTGCCGGAACAGCCGCGAAAGGTGCCACGACCCCTGCGATCGCGGCCGCTGCGCCGAAAACGGCGGCGGCAATGTTGAAGCCTGCAACTTTAGATATTCGGCTTTTAGGCTCTCGCATCTCACTCCCCTTCTCGAAAGCTCTACATTGGTGCGCGAAGTGAGCAACCACCTCATCTCGACGACCTACAAGCGTGAACTTCGCACCCCGATGCGCAAGTCCGTGATGGCACTGTTCGCTGACAAGGCGAGCGACGACGGCTCCGGAATATACGCGTCCAAGCAGACGATGGCGGACGAACTCTGCTGTTCAAAGCAAGCGATCCTCGACACCATCAAAGCGTTCATGGTCGAGGGCCTGTTGATCGAAGTCCGCAAGCGCCGTGTGGCGAACGGCTTTACGGTCGAATACGGCATCGTGGTGGAAGCGCTTGAGGCACTCCCACTGGTCAAGTGCCACGCCGACAAGCTTGCGCGCCAGTCAAGCGGATTGACCGGTCAACCTAATGGACCGGTCAAGCAGGCTGACCGGTCAACCGGGCTGACCCCACCAGTCCAGCAGGTTGACCCTAACCCTCCTGAACCCTCCTCTTCGAAGGCTACGCCTTCTTCGAGGCGCGAGCGCTCGGTCGAGCCGAAAGCCAAACCGTTTCGCATGCCAATCGACTGGAAGCCGGTTCGGTTCGCTGACGACAGCGTCGCTCAGGAGATCATCACCCGACGAGGTCGAGACTGGGGCCGGGCTGCGCTGGAAAGCTTCCGAAATTGGGCGGCGAACGCCGACGACAAAGACGGGATCGGGCGCAAGCTGAACTGGCAGCAAGCGTGGGGAAAATGGGTAATCGAGCAGGAGAGCAGAGATGGACAACGACCAAGTAACGGACGTGTGGGCGGAAACGGGCAGTCGCGGAGCGGTCACGGTCGCACGGTCGATGCTGCCGAGCGATTCCTCGCTCGTCGCGGACTTTCGGGATCTGAAGCCGGCACCGGATGACCAGTTTATCGCCACGCTCACGCCGTGCCTCCAGCTGGTCGCGCCGGTCGGCATGGACGAGGACAGCCAAGATACGTGGTTCGAAGCCGCCCGCCTGGCGCTGGATGGCATTCCGATCGGGTTGCTCCAGCGGGGTGCAGCAGCTGCGATGCAGAAGGCCGATCACCCTTCGAAGGTTGTTCCTGCGATCATGGCCGAGATCGGCGAGGCATGGGCCCGACGCAAGCGCCTGGCCGCTCCTGTCGCCGATGTTCAGGTGCCCGCCCTGCCAGAGCCCGACCGCTGCTCGCCTGCCGAGGCTGCCGAGATCATCGCACGCTTCAAGATAGGGCGAAGCGCGGGCGCGGTTCGCGACCCTTCGCAGCCGGCACCGGTGCCCGGGGCGACAGGCGCGCCCAGCCGCAAGCCGAACCGAGCCGACTATATCCGCCTGTTCGGTGTCGATCCCGGCGAGGCCTACGACGAGCAGATGGCAGCATGACACATATCTATAAGAGCAGGGGGTAGGACGATGGCGCGGGGAACAGGTCGGCATTCGTCGAGCGATTGGTGCATTCTGCGTATGTCGGGGCCCGGCACGCTTGGTCTGGTTGCGTCTCTACAGGATGCAGGCATGCACGTCTGGACGCCGACCGAGCACGTCAAACGCCGGGTACCTCGGAGCAAGAGTACCGAGCATCGTATCGTGCCATTGGCGCCAACGTATGCGTTCGCACGCTGCGAGCACCTCGCCGACTTGCAGCGCATCGAGCGCATGGACGTCTCCCCACACCCGCGGTTCTCGATCTTCCGGTACTACGGGGAGACGGTCTATGTGCCTCACCGCGAGCTATCGCCGCTCCGATCTCAGCAGCAGGATAGCTATAGGACGGCACTGCCCGCCAGTGGGCGCGCGCCGGGCAAGGCCCGCGGGCTGGCATACGATGTAGGTGACGAGGTAACGTTCACGACCGGCTCGTTCACGGGGTTCAAGGGGTTCGTCGACGTAAGCGATGGCCTCACCACCACCGTGGTCATCAACCTCTTCGGACGGGCGCAAGAGGTCAAGGTCGAGACTTTACAGTTACGTTCGCGCAATGTACCTGTGAGGAAGCAAGCTGCCTAAGCAGCAAGCGACGAGCGTGACCGGCTGGCGACATCGCCTTACTGCCCTCGTCCCCAACGCAGAGGCCCGCGAGGGCGCTCGGGCGATTGTCCTACGGTATGAGAGCAGCGAGACTGCATAGCGAGGGCGATCATGGCCGCACCGCAATTGCGGCTCACGACTGCTGACGTTGTTGAGTCTATCGGCATGCGCGTGCTGCGGATCGCCGAGGACATGGCCTCAGGGTCACGTCATCAGGGACGCAGCGAGCGCCTGATCGAGCAGGCTGAGCAGGCAGCCATCGACCTGCGGGCCGCGGTGAGAGGTCGCTGATGGTCAAGCTCAAGTCGCTTCCCAATCGCCTCGCCTCGCTGCCGTCTCGCCTGTCGACCTTCCAGACTGGCGAGCAAGGGCGGCAAGACGCCGCACCGTGGCGCAAGTGGTACAACACCACCCAATGGCGTCGTCTCCGCATGGAGATTCTGAAGCGCGATCGGTTCACCTGTCAGTGGCCCGGCTGCGGGCTCATGACCGGCGACACGTCGCAGTTGGTGGCAGATCACCGAGAGCCTCACCGTGGCGAGGAGCGACTATTCTGGGATCCAGACAACCTTCAGACGCTGTGCAAGCCGTGCCACGACGGGCCGAAGGCAAAGGCTGAAGCGCGCTACGGCGCCTAAATAGACCGGGGGGGGTGGGTCGAAAACCTCGACCCGCCCCCTGCCCTATACCGCATCCGTCACACGCGTGGATAATTTTCCTGTGAGCGTTCGGGCTGCGAACTTCCGCCGGAGGGCGACCCCTAATGGCGACCCGCAAAACTTCTTCGGACTGGGACCGGATCGAGCTCGAATACTTATCGGGCGAAGTATCGATCCGCGAAATTGCTGATCGGCACGAGATTTCGGACACGGCTATTCGAAAGCGCGCCAAGGCCGAAGGCTGGGTTCGCGCAGTTCGCAGGGCGCAGCCCGCGCGAACTTGCGAACTTTCACCCCGCGAACCGCGCGCGCCGCATGAACCGGCACCTGATGCATCGATCATCGCCGAGCGCGGACGTGGCCTAGTCGCCCGGATGATGGACGAGCTCGACGCCACCACGACGCATCTCGGCGAACTCGAAGAAATGATCGAGGAGATCACGGCAGGCGATCGTGGTGCGGCGCGACGTGACGGCATGATGGCCGCCATCAGCCTGACCGGTCGCGCGAAAACGCTCAAGGAATTGGCCACCGCGTTCAAGACGATCAACGAAGCCTCGGCTCCGCAGGGCAAGAAAGCTGCCCAGCAGGAGAAGGCCGACCAGATCGCCAGCCGCTTCCGTGGCGTCGGCCCCCCGACGCTGAAGGCGGTCAAGTAGCTTGCCGACCTGGTCAACATCCTGCCCTGATTGGAAGGAACGAATCCGGGGGCGCCGCTCACTAATCCCATTCGACCCGCTGTTTCCCAGCGTGGCCGAGGCCAAGATGGCGATGTTCACGTCGTTGCGGCTGATGGACGTTACGGGGCAGCCGACGATCGGTGAGTCCTGCGACAAATGGCTGCTCGATTTCGTCGCGGCGATCTTCGGCGCGTACGATCCCGACCTCGGCGAGCAGATGATCAAGGAGTTCCTGCTGCTCGTCAGTAAGAAGAACACGAAGTCGACGATCGCGGCGGGCATCATGGTCACCGAGCTTGCGCTCGGCTGGCGGCATGAAGACGAGAACCTGATCCTGGCACCGACGAAAGAGGTTGCGGACAACAGCTTCAAGCCGGCCGCCGCAATGATCCGCGCCGACGAAGAGCTAAACGACCTCCTGCATATTCAGGACCACATCAAACTGATCACGCAGCGGTCGACCAAGGCGACCATGAAGGTGGTCGCCGCGGACAGCGCTACCGTGTCGGGCAAGAAGGCCAGCCGTGTGCTGATCGACGAGCTCTGGCTCTTCGGTAAGGTCCCGACGGCTGACGCGATGTTCCAGGAAGCGACCGGCGGGCAGGCGTCACGGCCGGAAGGCTACACGCTGTTCCTAACGACGCAGTCTGATCAGCCGCCACAGGGCGTGTTCAAGAGCAAGCTCAAGGAATACCGCGCCATCCGGGACGGCACGGTCAACGCGCCGACGAAGCTGCCGGTGCTGTACGAGTTTCCGCCCGAGATGATCGCGGCGGAAGAGCATGTCGACCCGGCGAACTTCTACATCACCAACCCGAACCTCGGCCGGTCCGTCAGTCAGCCGTGGCTCCAGAACAAGTTCGACGAAGCCCAGCGCGCCGATATGCCAGAGCGGCAGGTTTTCTATGCGAAGCATCTCAATATCGAGATGGGCGTCGGGCTCTTGCACGACGCTTGGGCTGGCGCGCTTTACTGGCTGAAGGCGACGGCATCGCCGTTGATCTGGGACGGATCGCTCGACCACTTCCTTGAGATCGTCGAGGTTGGGGTCGCGGGCATCGACGGAGGCGGGCTCGACGATCTACTCGGGCTGACCTTGATCGGTCGGCACAGAGTCACGAAGCAGTGGCTCACTTGGTCGCATGCCTGGGGTCAGTTGGACGTTTGGGAACGGCGCAAGGATATCGTCAGCGCGCTCGACGGCTTTGTCGCCGAGGGAACGCTCACCAAATGCGATAACCCGACACAGGATCTGATCGAACTCGCCGACATACTCGAACGGGTCAAGGACGCAGGCCTGTTCCCCGAGGAATATGCGATCGGCCTCGACCCTGCCGGTATTGCGGCGATCGTCGACGAGCTTTCAGGACGCGGGTTTACCGAGAAGCAGATGCTGGCGATCAGCCAAGGCTTCCGGCTCTCCGGAGCGGTCTGGGGCGCCGAACGGAAGCTGAAAGACGGCACCATGATTCACGCCGCGCAGGCGCTGATGACCTGGTGCGTGGGCAACGCGAAGGCCGAGCAGCGCGGCAACGCGGTGATCATTACCAAGCAAATCGCCGGCAAAGCCAAGATTGACCCGCTCATCGCGCTCTTCAACGCGGTGATGCTCATGGCCCGCAACCCGGAGGCGGCAGCTTCCTTCGACGCTTCGGCCATGATCGGCTGACAGGAGAATATCATGCAGACGATCGTGAAAACGATGGCCCGCGCACCGGGCGATGACCCTCTCGAGTTCATCATGTCGGACGCGACGGTCGACCGTATGGGCGATGTCATCGTCCAGTCGGGCTGGGATCTCGGAGACTTCGTCGGGAATCCGATCGCGCTGTTCAGCCACAAGGCTGATCTGCCGCTGGGCGTGTGGAAGAACGTGCGGGTCCAAGGCGGTGCGCTGCGCGGTCGCCTTGAGCTCCTGCCCCGCGGCATGTCGCCGCGCGTTGACGAGATTCGCGCGTTCGTCGAGGCAGGCATGCTGCGCGCGGTGTCGGTCGGCTTCCGCCCGATCGATACCGAGCCGCTGCCGAACGGCGGTGTGAAATTCAAACGGGCCGCGCTGGTCGAATGCTCCGTCGTGAGCATCCCGGCGAACCCGAACGCCTTGGCGATCGCCAAGAGCCTCAACCTTTCCGATGACGTGCAACGGGTGATCTTTGGCGAGCCAGCCGAACAGATCGTCGCGATTGAGCGGAGCGGGTCCCCCGGCGAGCCCGCCAGCCAACCTCCAGTTCGAAAGCCACAGACCATGAAGACCCTCGCCGAACGCATCGTCGATGCGCAGAATGCCGTCGTCCAGCAGAAGGACGCACTGACCGCCCACCTCAACGATGAGAACTTCGACGAGACGGTCAGCGACGAGATCACCAAGTCGCTCGGCGAAGCCGAGAGCAAGCTCGCCTCGCTGCAGCGGGCAGAGGCAGCGCTCGCCACCAAGACGGCTGCACCCAACGGCACCACCGGTACCGTCATCGTCGAGCGTTCCGTCGACACCCGTCGCCCGTTCGCAATGCCGGCGAAGAAGAGCGCGGCGAGCGACCTGATCGTCCGTTCGGCCGTCGTGCAGTTGCTCAGCCACATCGAGCGGCGCTCGATGCAGGACGTTCTCACCGGCCGTTACGGCGAAGACGACAGCATCAAGGCCATGCTGGCGATCACCACCAAGGCGGCAACGGTCCCCGCGACCACGACCGCGGTCGGCTGGGCTGCCGAGCTCGTCCAGACGGCAACTCTCGACCTGATCGAGCAGCTGGTCGGCAAGTCGATCTACCCGGTCCTGCGCGACATCGGCGGTCGCTTCACCTTTGGTCGCAACGGCGTCGTCTCGCTTCCCGCGCGCTCGTCCGGCACGTCGGTTGCCGGCTCGTTCGTCGGCCAGGGCGCGCCGATCCCCGTTCGGCAGGCAGCGTTCAGCGCAACGCCGCTGACGCCCAAGAAGATGGCCGTCATCACCACCTTCACGCGCGAGATCGCGGAGAAGTCGACGCCGGACATCGAGCAGATCCTGCGTCAGGCGATTCAGGAAGACACCGGCGTGGCGATCGACACCGTGCTCATGGATGCCGGTGCCGCAACCGTCATTCGTCCTGCGGGTCTTCGCAACGGCGTGACGGCTTCGACTGCGACGGCGGGCGGTGGTTTCGCGGCCCTCGTCGCCGATCTCAAGGCGCTCGTTGCCTCGCTGATCACCTCGTCGAACGGCAACATCCGCCAGCCGGTCTGGATCATGAACCCGGTCCAGGCGCTCTCGATCTCCCTGACCCAGAACGCGGGCGGCGATTTCCCGTTCGCGGCCGACCTGCGCGCCGGTACGCTGCTCGGGTATCCGGTGGCCCAGTCGGCAACCGTTCCGCAGGGCACCGTAGCCCTCGTGGACGCCGCGGACTTCTTCACCGCCACGGGTGACGAACCGCGCTTCGACGTCAGCGATCAGGCTACGCTCCACATGGAGGATACGACGCCGCTTGCGATCTCGGCGGCGGGTACGCCCAACGTCGTGGCCGCGCCGGTCCGGTCGATGTTCCAGACCGACAGCATCGCGCTCCGCATGATCCTCGACATGAACTGGGCGATGCGTCGTGCCGGCATGGTCGCGGTGGTGACCGGCGTCACCTGGTGATGACCCCCCGGCCACCCCGTCGGGTGGCCGGATAACCTCGCTTGCAAGGAGAGGGACCCATGAATGACGTAACGAGCAAGCCAGCGGCCGAGAAGTCGACCGCAGGCGCCAAGGTCGACGAGGCTCAGCGCGCAGACGATGTGCGCGCGAACGCTGTCGCGGCGATGGAGGAGGTCGAGGCCATGCAGCCGACGCCGACTCAGGAGGAGCTGAACAAGATCCACCGCGGCGAGCCCGGCGGCTACAAGACCCGCCAGTCGAAGGCGGGCTAAGTAGTGGGCCTTCCCGTCACTCAGACCGTTTCGAGCCTGGGCGGCTATAAGCTGTCCACGCGCGCGGCCGTAGCGCAGCAGCGCTATGATGCCCCGCGCAGCGCGAAGAGCGTCGAGGGTGAATATCGGGAAGGCCCCTACGACCTACCTATTACCGGCGGGTGGCTGTCGCCTGAGGCTGGTCGGAACCTGAATTTCTGGCAGATGGGCTATGACGTCCAAAGCCCCCGCGGGTCCGCAATGGTCGAGGCCTGCGTCTCAGCCTATGCGCAGACGATCGCGATGTGCCCCGGCAATCACTGGCGCCGTGCCGAGGGGGAGGGCCGTGTCCGAGTTCCAAATTCCGCCCTTGTCCGGTTGATCAAGAAACCGAACGCCTACCAGACCATTTCTGACTTCCTGCTCAACGCGGTCCGAGGCCTGCTGCTGGAGGGAAACGCATACGCCCTCGCGCTTCGCAACGACCGGTACGAGATCACCGAACTCCACCTCATGGATCCGCGCACCAGCTTTGCGCAGGTCGCTTACGACGGCTCGGTATTCTATCATCTGGCGGGCAACGAGGTAATCGACCGCCAGATCGGCGCGGGCTTCACCGTCCCGGCGCGCGACGTGCTGCATCTTCGCCTTCATACGCCGCGCCACACCCTGGTTGGCGAGACGCCGCTCGCCGCGGCTGGACTGCAGATAGCGGCCGGCAATGCTGCCCTGACGCAGCAGATCAATTTCTTCCTCAACCAGTCCCGGCCTTCTTTCGTGCTGACGACCGAGCAGGTTTTGAAAAAGGAGCAGGTCGACATGCTCCGCGAGGCTTGGAATGAACAATCCAGGGGCCTCAACCAGGGCAGTACGCCGATCCTGACCGCCGGTCTGAAGGCGACGCCGATCGGCGCGAAGGCCACGGACTCGCAGCTGGTCGACATGCTGAAGCTGTCGGACAAGGCGATCGCGAGCGTCTACCGCGTTCCGCCGGCTATCGTTGGCGAGGAGGCCAAGGCGGTCGCGTCGACTGAAACGCTGATGCAGTTCTGGCTCGCCAGCGGTCTCGGCTTCGTCCTGAATCACATCGAAGAGGCGATAGGACTGTTCTTCAAGCTCGGTGGACAGCCCGACGAGTATCTCGAGTTCGATACCAGCGCCCTGCAGCGCTCGTCGTTCAAGGAACGCGTAGAAGGCTGGGCTGCCGGTACGAAGGGCGGAATCTTTGATCGGAACACAGCGCGTGCCGATTTCGAAATGGGGCCGGTCGATGGCGGCAACGAGCCATGGGTGCAGCAGCAGGATATTCCGCTAAGCGTTGCGGCAAGCGCGGCGAAGGAGCCGTCCGTACCGCCCTCCCCGCCTGAATCCGTGGCTCTGCCTGTCGAGGCTCCCGAGGATCAAGCGCGGCGATACCAAGCCCTGCGCCAGAAGGAAGCGAGCCAGATATATGGATGATATCGAGGTCCGTGCTTTCGTCGATGGCGCGCGAGACGCCGTGCGCAAGATGCTTGCCGACGTTCGCGTCGAGGCGGATCGGGCAGAGGCGCTCCGGGCAGCCGAGCACCGCGCGTTCATGGCTGAGAGCCGTCAGGCGGATGTCATCCGCGATCGCGACTTCGCCAATGTGATGCGCGATCTGAAGGACCGCCTAGCCTCCTTGAAGGATGGTGCGGCTGGTCGTGATGGCGTAGACGGCAAGGACGGCGCCCCTGGTCGCGACGGCATCGACGGTCTGAACGGCACGGACGGTGCGCCTGGGCAAGACGGCGCGGCTGGTGAGCGCGGTGCGGATGGCGCGCCCGGCGTCGACGGTAAGGACGGGGCGGACGGTCAGCCGGGTATAGCTGGCGAGCCAGGTCGCGACGGCGTCGATGGCAAGGACGGCCCAGAAGGCGCGCCCGGCCGTGATGGCGCGAACGGGGCCGACGGACTAGCCGGCGCACCGGGACGTGATGGGGCCGATGGCTTAAACGGAGTCGATGGCGCACCGGGACGTGATGGCGAGCAAGGCCCGCAAGGTTTGCCCGGCGTGGATGGGCGCGATGGTGTCGATGGCAAGGACGCCTACCACGGTGAAGCACGTGGTTTGTTCGACCCAGACGCGCAGTATCGCGCAATGGACACGGTCAGTTTCAACGGCTCGGAGTGGCGCGCCAAGCGCAATGAGCCTGGCGAGATTCCAGGTGATGGCTGGATGCTCTCGGCCGGGCGCGGCAAGCGCGGCGATCGCGGTGACCGTGGCGAGCGCGGCGCCGATGGCGCGCCAGGTCGCGCGGCTCCCGAAATAATTGCTCTGTACGCCGACCCCAAGGCGATGAGCATCGTCGCGACGAAGGACGATGGCAGCGAGTTGACCGCTGACCTGTTCGAACTAGCCCAGGTCATACGCACCGCTTGAACTTCCCATTTCCGGATCGGCTTGACCCCTTGGTCGGTCCCGGAACTCTCAGTCTACGAGGTGCGCGCATGGCTGTAGAGCCCATCACGCTAGAGCATGTGAAGACGCATCTGCGCCTTGGCACGTCGGATCGTGAGGACAATTACCTCAACATCCTGATCTCGGCGGCGCGCCGGGCAATCGAGAATGCCACCGACAGGGATTTCGCTGCGGACGTGCCCGCCCTCGATGATCGGGACACCGAGATAGTCTCGCAGGCGTCGTTGCTGCTCATCGGCCAGTGGTACGCGAACCGTGAGGCCGGCGCGGTCAATGTCACCGAGCTCCCGTTCGCCGTCCAATGGCTGATCAATCCGCTTCGGATAATGAGCGTATGACGCAGCTGACCGCCGGGGAGATTCCGGACTTCATTCGCATCGAGCGACCGGTCGCCGACACATCGCTTACCGGTGCAGGCTCCGGCACCTGGGAACTGGTCGATGAGGTTTGGGCTAGCGTCGTCGATATGCTGCCCAGCCGAGGCGAGAAGCTTGCCGAGGGCATCAATGTCGCCACTCGCCCCGCCCGCGTTCGCATGAGGGCGCGGGACGATATCACCGCCAGCATGCGGTTCGTCATGGGAAGCCGGATCATGCAAATCACTGCTGGTCCGGCTGTCATCCGACAGCGATCGGGCATCGAGTTTATGGTCGAGGACTACAGCGTCGCTGGCAACGCGGCCTGATGGCGACCTCTCGTGGCGGCAGTGCGGTCAAGCGCTTCATGTCGCAACTTCCCGCGCAGATCGAAAGCCGGCTCCTGATGGGCGCGGCGCGCGCGGGCGGCGCGGTGATCCTGGCCGAAGCGAAAGAACGGTCCATTTCGCAGGACGTCGACGAGGCGCTGACGATGAAGGCCAAGCGCGGCACCGGTCAGGTCACCGTGAAGGTCTACGTCAAACCCGGTTGGGCGCGCTCTGTCGGGACATGGCTGGAATACGGGACAGCCCCGCATTTTATCAGCGTCGACGACTCCCAGCGCCGCGGCATGTCGGTGAAGCGGATCAATACCGTCGGCAAAGAGAAAGGCTCGCTCGTCATCGGCGGCAAGTTTGTCGGCGCAACGGTCTTCCACAAGGGTGCGACCGCTCATCCGTTCATGCGCGTTTCGCTGGACGTGAAAGGCGTGGAGGCGGTCGCCGCGGCGCAGGCGCACATCAACAGCCGCCTGCGGGCAGGCCGTATTACTGGCGAAGCCGATGCGGGGGATAGCGAATGACCGGCGTCGAGATCGTTGGCGCGGTTCTGCGCGACCACCCGGCGCTGGTCGAGCGCGTGCCGATCGAGCGGATCAAGGCGGGCTCACTTCCCGACAACATCGTGCTGCCCGCGCTGCTTCTGCGCACCGTCAGTTCGATCGATCGGCAATGGTTGAAACGCGGCAGTGTGTGGCGGGTCACCGACCGCGTCTCGGTCGCAGTCCGTGCCTCGAGCTATGCCGACCAGATCGCGCTCATCAAGATCATCAAACGACTATGCGGCGGCCTCACCGGCAATATCGGCGGCGCGCTGCGCGTGTCGATCCTGACCGCCGGCACCGGCCCCGATGTCGGCGGTCCCGCCAACAGCTTCGAGCAGACGCAGGATTTCCGCGTCTCCTTCGACGAACCCGCCTGACAATCAAGGAGGCCACCATGTCCGATACCGAAAAGACCGTCCGCGCGACCGTGAAGAGCGACTTCAACGATGCCGGGACCGAGCGCAAGTTTGCGGCCGGCGAGACCCACGACCTGACCGCGGGCGAGTTCGAGAACTACCGCGCGGCTGGTCTCGTCGAAGCTACCGGCAAGGCCGACACGGCCGACACGCCGAAGCCCGCCAGGGCCAAGCGTCCCCGCACCCCGCGCGCCGCCAAAACGGCAAGCTAACCCGTTCGCTCGCCACCCGGCGGGCGACCATCAGCCGGCGTGACCGGCGTTACGTTACCAGGAGCAAGACCATGGGTTCACAGACTGCCGCGGGCTCGTCGCTCGCGATCTCGGCCGCAACGCCCGCCACGCTGGACGCGGCTGGCTATACCGCGCTCACCTTCACCGACATCGGCCAGGTCGAGAAGCTCGGCTCGTTCGGCGCCAGCTTCGCCAAGGTGGAGTTCCAGCCGCTGAAGGGTGCCAAGCAGAAGTACAAGGGCTCGGCCGACTACGGCGCGCTACAGCCCTCCATCGCGATCGACAGCGTCGATGCCGGCCAGACTATCCTGCAGACCGCGTCCGACGACGAGACGCAGAAGCTCTATTCGTTCCGCGTCACCTATCAGGACGGTGCGAAGCGGTTCTTCCAGGGCCGTTCGTTCGGCTCGCCGGAGACCGCCGACGGTGCCGACAGCATGCTGATGGCAACGCCGACGATCGAGATCTGCACCAAGGTCGTGAAGGTCGCCGCCACCTAAACCTTTCCCCTCCCGGCGCCCGCGACGCCGGCACCCTTTGCACTGGCTCGTCCCGCTATCGCGGGTGCGGGGCGGGTCAGTGCGCCATCCTCCCGCGAAGGATCTATCCCGTGAATTTCAACATTGCATCGCTCGCCGTCGCCGCCACGGCCGCCCTCCACCTCAAGAACCCTGCCGGCGAAATGCTGTTCGCCGACGACAAGCGCGAATTGCCGATCCTCATCCATCTGCATGGCCCGGGCAGCAAGGCATACGGTGTCGTCGAGTCCCGCCAGTCGGCGCGCGCGCTGAAGCGCATGCAGGACAATGACGGCAAGATCACCGCAGCGACGCCCGAAGAGCGCGTTGCCGAAACGGCCGAGGATCTCGCTGCGCTCACGTCGCACTTCGAGAATTTCGAGTACCAGCCCGCAGGCGCGAGCGAGCCGGTGACCGGTGAGGATCTGCACCGTGCCGTCTACGCCGACCAGAGCCTCGGCTTCATCACCCGGCAGGTGACGAAGTTCGTCGGCGACTGGGGAAACTTCAGCGCCGCCTCGAAGGCGGCCTGAAGCTCTACGTCCGGCAGATGGCGTGGCTCCATGCCACGCCCAAGCCGGATGCCCGCAGCCGACGCGGGCGCGAGGAACCGGCTACGGCGAGGCTTAGCCGGATCGACGATCTGAAGCGGAAGAAGATCAATCCGCCGATGCCGCCCAACCCGGCGCCGCACATCACGGACTGGCTCATCGAGATGGGTCTGACCGAGGCGGCCGGGATGGGCGCCGTGCCGATCAGTTCGCGTGAACTGGCGGCGTGGCAGGACAATACCAGCGTGCGCCTGGCGCCGTGGGAAGCGCGGCTCATCCGCGAATTGTCGAAAGCCTACCTCGCCGAAGGGCGGATCGCCGAAAGCGAGACCTGTCCGCCGCCATGGCGGGCACCGGTGACCCAGCGCGAGTTGGACATCGAAGAATCCCAGTTGCGCATGGTGCTGGGGTGATGACCGGGGAGGATGACATATGTCCATGGACGATTCCTCCCCGGCACTCGAAGTCGGTTTTGTCATCGACACCGGCGGTTCGTTCGGCGAACTGATCCAGCTGCAGGCGGCTATGGAGTCGACCGAGGCCAAGGTGCTCGCGGATGCCAACCGGATCGAGCGGGCCACGCGCGGCATGGTCGACGTCGCCGCCGCAACCACCAACATCGTCGCGTTCGGGAATGCCGCTACCCGTGAACTTCAGGCCGTCCGCCAGGCGACCGCACAAGTCGAGAAGTCGGGCGAAGCGCTGATCCGGTCTCTTGATCGCGAAGCTGCCGCGTTCGGCAAAACCCGCGATGAGATGCGCGCGGCCAAGATCGAGGCGACCGCGCTCGCGGCCGAGGAGCAAGGCAATAGCGACCTTGCCGCGCGGTTGCGCGCTCGCGAGTCTGTCCTTTATGATCTGAAATTCGCGGCCATGCGCAAGGTGAAGGCCGAGACCGAGGCGCTTGCCCAGGATCAGCAGCAGGCTGCGGAGAAGGCGGTAGCCGCGGCCGAGCGCGAGGCCCAGGCTATGCGGTCCGCGGCATTTGCGCATGACCTGTTCGAGGGCGCCGCGCGCCGCGGACTTGCCGCGCTTCGCGAGGTAGAGGCCGCGCAAAAGGCTGCCTCGGCTGACGCTGAGGCAGCCCGACTCCGCGAGGCGGCGCACGCCTATGGCCTGTTCGAAATGGCAGCGCGCAAGGGCGCTGCGGCTCAGCGCGAGTTCGAGGCCGCTCAGGCAGCCTCTGCCCGCGACGATGATGCGCAGCGTCTGCGATCGGCCGCATTCGCCCACGATCAATTCGAAGCAGCCGCGCGCCGCGGTGCCGCTGCCCTGCGTGCTGAAGAGGCCGCGGCCGCGAGCGATGCCGCGTCACTGGCGCGGCTGCGCGCGATGATCGATCCGGCCGCAGCGGCGCAAAGCAGATTGAACGACGAGATCGCAGAGGCGCGGCGCGTCATGACCGCAGCAGGTGCTTCCGCTGCGGAGCTTGGCCGCGCAGAAAGCGCGCTCATCGAGCGGACGAACACGGCCGCCCAGCGACACGAGCAATTGGCAGGCTCGGCGACTAGGAGCGCCGGCGCACTCAAGAACATCGCCGTCCAGTTGCCCGATATTACGCAGGGGCTGCTCACGGGGCAGAAGCCCTTCCAGGTGTTCATCCAGCAGGGTGCGCAGATCTTCCAGGTCGCGCAGATGAGCGAAGGCGGTTTGCGCGGCTTCGGCAAGGAAGTCGGCGCCCTCGCGCTACGGTTCGCGCCCGTCCTCATCGGCTTCGCCGCCCTGGGCGCCGGTTTCGCGCTGTTCAATCGGTGGGTGAACGAGGGCGTGAAGAACGACCAGCTGACGAGCGACCTCGGCAAGATCACCGGCGGCGCGAATGCGACGAAGGCCGAGCTCTACAAGCTCAAGGAGGAAACCGTCACCTGGGCGGACACCTCCAAGGCGCTGTTCAGCGTCGTGGGCAAGGACATCTCCGATTATTTCGTCGGCGACATGAAGGGCATGTCCAAGGGCGTAAAGGGCGTGCTCGACGACCTGACGTCATACATGCGCCAGGCGATGGCCGGCATCTATGCCGGGGTGGCCGGGACCAAGGCCTACCTTGGCGAGGTCGAGAAGGGCGGCGTCCTCGGCATCGGCAAGATGCTGATCGGTCAGGGCGATCCGAAGCTGATAGAGAAGACCTATGGCGCGGCCTATGATGCGGCCGACAAGTATCTGACGAAGCTCGGCACGCGCGTGAAGGCAGCGGCGATCACGAATGCCCGCGAGCGGATCGCCAAGTCGATCGGCTACAACGACATCCCGAAGCCCAAGACGGACAAGCACGCCGAGCAGCTGGCGCGCGATGCCGCTGCAACCGAAGCGCAGATCCGCAATCTGTACAACCTCGCCGAGGCCTATGGCATCTCCGGCGCCGCGGCGCTGGTCGCCGAAGCCCGGGTGAAGGCCGAAAGCAAGGCGATCAAGCAGCAGGCCGATATCGAAGCGGCGGTGAACCGCGAGATCCGCCTCGAGATCGCCCAGCGCGTGTCGAACTCGGCGAAAGCTGCCAGCGTCATGCGTGACCAGGCGCGCGTGCAGACCGAGATCAACGCACTGGTCGCGGCCGGCAACGTTCCGGCCGAGCGCGCTGCGGAACTGGTCCAGGATCGTATCGCCGATCTGCCCCTGCTCGCAGCGATCGAGGTTGCGCAGCAGCGCGGGCTGAAGGCTGAGGTTGATAAGGCGACTGCCGCCCTCAAGGCGCAGCAGGACGCGCGCAGCGATGCGAAAGCGGCCGAGATCGGTTCGTTCTACGCTGGCGCAGATCAACAGGCCGAACGCCAACTCGCGCAGCAGCGCGAGGAATTGCGCCTCGTCGGTGCCACGGACATGGCGCGCGCGCAGGCGATGGCTAAGCTCCAGGCCGAGCAGGCGCTACAGGCCAAGGGCTATGACCTCGGGACGGCGTTCGCGACTAACTATGTCGCCAAGCAGGTCGAGATCGCGGTCGGCGCAGAAACCAATCGACAGGCGCAAGAGGCATATAACGCCGCCTTGGGCGCGACCGCGGATCTGTTCGACACGATTGACCAGACCGCACAGCGTGCCGCGCAGGGCATGGCCGATGCATTCGGCAACGTCGGTTCGGCGATCGGCGACGCGCTGACCGTGATGACCGGCTATTATGCGGATCAGGCTCGGCTCGAGCAGGCGCATAAGGCAGCGCTCGACGCATCGAAGGGCGACCAGCAGCGCACGGATCGCGAAAACCGGCTTTACTCGTTGCGCTCGTCGTCGATGCAGATCGGCGCGTTCGGCGATATGGCTTCGGCCGCGAAGGGCTTCTTCAAGGAAGGCTCGGACGGCTACAAAGCGATGGCGACGGCGGAGAAAGCATTCCGCCTAGTGCAGTTCGCCCTGTCGGTGCGCGCGATCGCGCAGGATGCCATCGAGACCGGCACCAAGATCGCCAACAGCGTTGCGCGCATTGCGGTCGGCGCGACCGAGGCCGTGGTCAATGCGATCAAGAGCTTGCCGTTCCCGCTGAACATTGCCGCCGGCGCCGCAACCATCGCCGCGCTGGCGTCGATCGGCGTCTCGATCGCAGGCTCCTTCGGTGGTGGCAGCAAGAAGGATCTGGCGCCGACCAACACCGGCACCGGTACCGTGCTGGGCGACAGGTCGGCCCAGTCCGACAGCATCAAGAACGCGATCGACGCGCTGAAGGAGGTGGACACCTTGACGAACACCTTCGCCCGCGAAATGTCCGCGTCCCTGAAGTCGATCGACAGCCAGATCGGCGGCGTCGCCAGCCTGGTCGTGCGCTCCGGCAACATCGATGCGTCCGCCGGCGTGACCGAAGGGTTCAAGGCGAACGCGATTGGCTCGGTGCTCAGCAAGATCCCGGTCATCGGCGGGATCCTCGGTGGCCTGTTCGGCTCGAAGACCAGCGTCATCGGTACCGGCCTGTCGGGCGGTCCCCAGTCGGTGGGCAGCATCCTCAACAGCGGCTTCGATGCGTCCTACTATTCGGACATCGAAAAGAAGAAGAAGCTGTTCGGCATCACGACCAGCACCAAATACTCGACGCAGTACACCGGCGCCGATGCCGGGCTCGAGAACCAGTTCACGCTGATCCTGAAATCGTTCAACGACGCGATCGCCGCGGCTGCCGGCCCGCTCGGCGTTGCCACCGGCGACGTCCAGGCGCGGCTCAACGGCTTCATCGTCAACATCGGCAAGATTGATCTGAAGGGGCTCACCGGCGAGCAGATCGAGGAGAAGCTGTCGGCCGTGTTCGGTGCGGCAGCAGACGGCATGGCGGCAGCCGCTTTCCCCGGCCTCGAGCAATTCCAGAAGGTCGGCGAAGGCGTGTTCGAAACGCTGGTGCGTGTCGCATCGACCGTCGAGGCGGTCGGCGCGTCGTTGGACATGCTCGGCACGAACACCCAGGCGATGGGGATCGCGGTCAAGCTCGGCCTCGCCGATCAGTTCGACAGCGTCTCGGCGCTGACCGACGCCGCCAGTGCGTATTTCGAGACGTTCTACTCGAAGGAAGAGCAGGCAGCTGCCAAGACAGCTCAGCTGAACGGCGTGTTCGGTAGCCTCGGCCTTGTGATGCCCGCGACGCTCGCCGCGTTCCGCCAGTTGGTCGAAGCGCAGGATCTGACCACCACGGCCGGCCAGTCGACCTACGCCACGCTGCTGAAGCTCGCGCCGGCGTTCGCCGATCTGCAAACCTCGATGGAGGGTGCGAAGAGCGCGGCCGATATCGCCAGCGAGCGGCAGGATCTCCAGCGCCAGCTGCTCGAACTGCAGGGCGATACCGCGGCGATCCGCGCGCTCGATCTGGCAAGGCTCGATGCGAGCAACCGCGCGCTTCAGCAGGAGATCTATGCGATCCAGGACGCTCAGGCTGCCGCCACGGCCGCCAAGGCGCTGTCGGATGCGTGGACGTCGGTGGGTGACAGCATCATGGACGAGGTAAAGCGGATCCGCGGGCTTTCCGACGTCGCCGGCGGCAACAGCTTCGCCGTGCTGCAAAGCCAGTTCAACGCGGCGACCGAGGCGGCGCGCAACGGCGATCAGGATGCCGCCAAGAGCCTGCCCGCGCTGAGCCAGGCGCTGCTGGCTGCGGCAGCCGAGCAGGCCACCAGCCGGCAGGAACTGGCACGGGTGCAGGCGCAGACCGCTGCCAGCCTCGAGGCGACCTATGGCGTCGTGGCTGCGCTGACCAAGGTCGGTAGCGCGATCGCGACGTCGCAGGATACCGTCAGCGCCGCCCAGCCGGTGACGACCACGACCGCGGCGAACGATGATCAGGCGGCCGAGACCCGCACGCTGCGTGAGGAGCTCGCGCAGCTGCGTGCCGATACCAACGCCGGCCTCGCGACGATCGCCAGCAACACCGGACGCACCGCCAAGAAGCTCGACGACGTGACGTCGCAGAGCGGCGGCGACGCTATCGCCACGGTGGCAGCGGCATGAGGGTCGTTCTCGACAGCGGCACGTCGATCGAGCTCGGCGATACCGAAGCCACGCCGACGATCGGGATCACCGACTATAGCCGTCGGGTGACCGACGATTACGGCGTGACGACGGTCGTCGAGCGCGCGTTCTCGCGGCGCATGTCCGTGAAGCTCGCGCTGCCGTTCGACGGCGTCTCGACGCTGCAGCAGCGGTTGGCGAACCTGCGCGCATCATCGGCTCTGTGGGTGGCCGACGAACAGATCGCATGGCTTTCCGTGCGGGGCTTTTACAAAGAGTTCGACCTCGATCACGCCGTACCGCCCCTCAGCTACTGCACGCTGACTGTCGAGGGGCTCGCGGAGACCGCAACGGTCGCAGATACCGGCATCGATCCCGCCGTAGCTGGTACCTCCACGCTGCTGCTCCTGCAGCCGGTGACGATCGCCGACGCCAATCTGGTTTCCAGCACCGTGCCGGAGAACGACGCACCAGAATGGTCGGCGCAGACGGCGTATCCAATGGGTGCGCAGGTCATCAAGGCAGCGACGCACCGCATCTATGAGTCTGCCACCGCCGGCAATGTCGGCAACGACCCTGCCGGCGCGTCTGGCTTGTGGATCGACGTCGGCCCGACCAACCGATGGGCGATATTCGACCAGGCGCTCGGCACGTCGACGACGGCCGCCACCTCAGTCGCCGTCACCATCAACGCTTCGGTGATTCAGGCGGTAGCGCTGCTCGACGTCACCGCCGCGAACGTCCGTGTGCAGGCGACCGGTTATGATCGCACCGTGGCGGCGGGCGCGGGTGCGATCACGTTCCTTGATCTCCCCGCTGGGATCACGCGCGTCACCGTGACGGCCACGGGCAGCGCCGTCGCGATCGGGACGCTGCTGGTCGGCAAGCTCGTCGGCCTCGGCACCACGGAGGCATCTCCCAGCGCCGGTATCACCGACTTTAGCCGCAAGGTCGTGGACGACTTCGGCGACGTTACGATCGTCGAGCGCGCGTGGTCGAAGCGGATGACAGCCAAGGCGCTGATCCGGACGGACGCGGTCGACGTGGTTGCGAACCGGATCGCTACGGTGCGTGCGCAGCCATCGCTCTGGATTGGGCAGACCGGGCTCGACAGCCTCATCGTCTACGGGTTCTTCAAGGATTTCTCGATCGAGGTCGGGATCAACGTCAGCATGCTGTCGCTGTCGATCGAGGGCCTGAGCAAGGCACCGCCGATCGCACCGGTGTCGCCCGGTTCTGTAGCATGGCCGGACATAACCGATCCCACTGGCACCAAGCCGACGGACAATGCCGACGTGACCGGCGACAACACGTCGAAGGATACGAACGCCGTTGGCGGAATGCCCTCGAAAACCGTGCTCGACGCAGCGGCAGCCTTGAAAGCGCGCGCCGATGCACTTGAAAACGAGACCATCCCGGCGGTTAATAAAGCTGTCGCGCAGGCTGGCGCGAAGATCACTGCCGCCCAGGCCCTCGCCGATGCTGCCAAAACCAGAGCGGACGACGCCTTTATCGAGATCACCACCCGCGTAACGGAGGTAAATACGCGGATCGACAGTATCGAGGCCAGCGGCGGCTACGACGATACCGCGGTCAAGACAGAGGTCGGCCGGGTCGATAGTGCCGCGATCGGACGCGACGCCGCTCTGGGGCAATCGATCCAGACCGTCAGCGCTTCGATTGCTACGACCGATACGAACTTGCGGGCCTTGGTCACGACGAAGGAACAAGCGGCAGTCGGTCGCGAGAATGCCATCTCGCAAAGGATTTCCGACCTTATCGCCGAAGGCGGCGGCGGCAGCGAAGGCGTCGATACTGTCGCTCGTTCAGAGATCTCCCGCGTAGAGACAGCAGCGATCACCCGCGACGATGCTTTGGCTCAGAGTATCAGCACCTTTGAAAGCAGTTTTTCCGGTACCGGCGGAAACCTACTCAGCAATACAGCCTTCGTCAGCACTGACGGGTGGTATGAAGCCTACTCGCCGACGCGTCCCGAGTACGGGATCAATATCGCCGGGGATCAGTTCCATCCCGTCGGGGAGAACGTACTGGCAATACACCAGATCGGTCGGATCGAGGGGCAGGAGCCGTACTTCGACTGGACCTCGGCTCCGGTTGCGGTGACGGCGGGTGAGTTCATACAGTTCTGGGCGATGTGTGCCTCACATCGAGTTGATACAACGATCTATCTAGGCTGGGTCAACACGGCCGGTCAGGTCGTTGGCTACGTCGACGGCAACACGATTTTCACCCCAGGAAGCGATGCGTCGGGCAACAATCCCAGCTCGTTCAAGCGGTCCGGTGTACCATCCGTCGAGGTCCCTGCCGGCGTGGTGGCTGCGTATCTGCTTATGCGGAAGCATAACACCTACGCTGGAAGCAACCCCAACGACAGCTACGCCTGGTTCTGGCGGCCCTACATCGGTGTAGCTCGTCAGGGCCAGAACTCATGGAACGGGTTCTCATCGGGAGGCGATAGGGCGGTTCAGATAGCAACTGATGCTCGCATCTCGTCCGTCACCACGACGTTCACGAATGCCGACCAAGCTCTAGCATCGCGTATCGACGCGGTTGTCGCAGAGGGTTTCTACGACGACGCCGAGGTCAGGTCCGAGATCACGCAGGTCTCGCGGGCCCTGGTCGACCAGAACACATCGATCGGGAATACGCTCAATACCGTTGTCACCAACTTCAACAGCGCCCTCGGCGACACCAACACCCGCATCACTACCGAAGTCACCGCTGTATCAGATGCAACGCAGACGGTCGGGCAGCGCGTCGATCAAATCCGCGCCGAATATAACGATACCGTCGCCTCGGTAACGCAACAGGCCGGCGCGATCGTCAACCTTCAGGGCAAGGCTTCTGCCTATGTCCGGATCGTCGCGGATGCCGGTAATGGCCGGGCTGCACTTAGCCTATGGTCGGATCAGTACGGCGGTGCGTGGTCGCTTACCGGTGATGGCCAGATTGATGGTAACCTGACGGTCAACGGCACCATCACCGCCCGGAAGTTCGATCGGTTTAGCATGACGCGCGAGGGTACTGCGACGTGGTCGGGCAACATCAGCCCCCCGGCCGGGCAGACAGCAACTGTGCCCTGGTCTCTTGCCCTTACGCAGATCCCGCCGCTTGGCCGCTTCATCTACGAGTTCACCGTCGTAGTGAACTCCAATGCCGGTCAGCGCGTGGCTGGCACGCGTAACGGGCGGCCCTACTATGTCGATTACATTGGCGATGGCGGAATCACGATCGTCGCGGTGGATACTCAGGGCAACACCTACAGGCCAGCGGCAAACTCGTCGCAGGCGGTGCTGGCGACCACGGATTTCACGCCGACGTGGACAGCGACGATCCGCAACAACAACTACGACAGCGGCGTCATTAACGAGGGTGACTACTACAGCACCCAGATCAGCGCGACGTACACGATCACGTACATCAGCCTCAAAGTCACATGGGTAGCGATCTGATGTATCTGACCTACGAAACCAAGACGGGCGCGATCTGTGGACAGTCGACCAGCTTGCCGCCCGCATACCCCGGCTACTCCACGATCGCGGTGCCGATCTCGCCGGACCTTGACGCATCCTACGTCGACGCCGGGGCGATCAAGTCGCGGATCGCGATCGACTGGTCAACGATCGCGGGTGATGCCTGGATCAGCGTCAACGATGCCGCGGCCACCATAGGGTTTGTCATGCCGACCGCGGTCGGAGTTTGGCGTTTGCGTGCCGTGGGGAAGTACCGCGGCGAGCTGACGCTGACGATTCAGACGCCGGCAGAGGTCGAGGCAACGCTCGTCGACCAGGCGAAGAGCGAAGGCGAACGACGTCGGATGCTGGTGATGTCGCCCGGCGGGTCGAAAAAGACCGTCTATTCGCTGAAGCAATCCGAGGTCGACAGCTGGAATGACCTCGGCAGCACGGTCGCAACCGCGTTGGCCGCCTTCCTCGGACTGTCGCTGATAAAGCAAAAGCGGAAGTTCCGCTTCGCTATGGCCGAAGCCGCATTCCGCGGGGAGGCCAACCCCGCTGCTGCCATCGCGCGTTTCGCAGCAGGATCTGACGCGGCCAACGCTGAGGCTGCTCGCATCGAGGCGATCGAGCAAGCCGGCGTGACCGCAATCAAGGCGGCAACGACGATCGCGGCCAAGCGCGCCGCATACACCGCCATCAACTGGAATTGGTCGGCCTGACGGCCGTCGCATCCGAGGAATGACCATGAGCAATACAAGCTTCGCGGCCCAGGCGGTCGCGGCATGATGGCGGCTGACATCCCGCAGCCGGTCAGCGTGGGCGCATGGCTGATTTGCCTAGCGTGCCTGTCCCCGGCGGTTTGGCGCATCGCGCGGCGCCGCGCGCGGTCGCTGGACCCCATCTGGGGCGTCGTCTTCCTACTGGCAGTCAACCGCCTGTCGTTCCTGTTCCATGTCCAGCCGCTAATTTCGCATGGCACCGCTCTACTGCTCGCGATCGCGATGTCTGGCCTGACCTTTTGGTACCAGCGCCATGACCGATAGCACTCACCTTGCTGGCATGACCTGGGGCTGGGGCGCGGTCTTTGGTCTGGTGAACCTCGTCTTGGGCGGCGGTGCCTTCGCAGCTTGGCTGAAGAACCGGCCGGCCATGCAGAAAAACAAACAGGATGCGGAGGAAAAGCTGAGGGACGACCTGATAACGCGCGTCCAGAAGCTTGAGGCCGACAAGGCTGTTCAGGACGCCAAGCTTGAAGCAGAACGACTGCGCCACGATGCTCAAATGGCGATTATGCGTCACCGGGTGAATAATGCGGATGCGTGCCTCGACGCCCTGCTGATGCTGCTCAAGACGTCGCCCGACAAGGTCGCAGAGGCGGTGGTTCACATCGAGCAGATGCGGGCCCGGCAGCAGCAAGAGGTGGCAATCGAGCGCGGCGCGCAAGCGGGGGCGGCTATCGGTAGCGTCGCCGCGCCTGCTATCCCATAATCGGAGAATGACGATATGACGGACGTCGACCGCCACTGGCGTTACGTGATCGCGCTGACCCTGATCGTTGGATACGTTGGGCTCGCCGCCATCTCCTTCTTTCACCAGGTGCCCGCGAACAATACCCGTTTCGTCGACGGGTTCTTCACCGGTCTAGGGCCGATCGTTGGCGCCGCTGTCGCCGCTGTTCTCAACGTAGGGAAAGGTAACAGCGCGCAGCAAGATGCGACGATCGGCACCCTCGTAGACAAGCTTCCGCCTCAGACCACCGGGACCGGCCCGGCTACACCAGCGGAATAACGGCCCGCCTCACCGGGAGGGGCAATGGCGGGCCGGCTGAGGTCAGGTGCGATCCGACCGGTCAGCCGCGAGATAACGCAAGCTGAGGGAAAAGTTTCCGGACGAGTAACGGCCCGCCCTGCCTGATCAGGAGCGGAGCGGGCCGGCCAGTCACTTTCCGGGCACCTGGCCTCGTTCAAACGCAAAATTTGACGCTTGGTTCATCATTAGCGGCCCGCCTCGATAGCCAAGAGAAACACGAGACGGGCCGGTCAAAGCCGGGTGACGACCGTGACGGGAAGTTATCTCCCGACCTCGTCTTTAGTTCCGTAAAGTTAACGGCCCGCCTCAAGCGCCGGTGTCAACGCAAGGCGGGCCGGCCGGGGCCGTTCGTTCCCGGCACCCAAGATACGACCACCGAGCCGATTTTCTTCAGACAGGGAATAATAACTATGACGACGGCATCAAAGCCGGCGACCGCCCCTGCGCGCCCCGCGCGAGGGCTGACGTCTCCGGATAAATTCTTCGCGTCGATCCGCCCGCTGTTCGGGAAGATGACGACGGCGCAAGTCGAGGGCATCGAGGCGAAGCTTGCCGCGTTCGCCGCGCAGGGCTCGCCTCTGGCGTACGTCGCATACGGGCTCGCCACCTCGTTCCACGAGACTGCGCAGAAGATGCAGCCGGTTCCAGAGATCGGCCGCGGCCGCAACTATCCATACGGCAAACCGGGTAAACATGGCGGCCAAGTCGCGTACGGCCGCGGTGATGTCCAGCTGACGCACGACTATAATTACGAGCGCGCGGACGACGAGCTTGGGCTGAACGGCTCGCTGACGGCGAACTATGACCGGGCGCTGGAGACCGAGATCTCCGCGCAGATCATGGTGCTCGGCATGACCGAAGGCTGGTTCACCGGGAAGCGGTTCGCCAGCTACCTGCCAGCGAAGGGGCCAGCAACGACCGTACAGTTCACGTCGGCGCGTCGCATCATCAACGGGATCGACCGCGCTGAGAAGGTCGCCGGGTACGCCATGTTATTCCAGGCTGCGCTAGTCGCCGGCGCCTGGTCCTGATCTCTCACGCGAAGGACTGACCATGAAGAAGCTACTGACCCTCGCCCTCGCGGCGAGCCTATCCGCGTGCGCGGGAACCCCACATCTCGACGTGTGCAAGGGCGCTGAACTGCGTCGCACGGCGTACTCGACCGCGATCGAAGCTGTCGCCGTCCTCGAGTTCTCCGGCCGACCCGTGCCGCAGGCCGCGCTGATCGCGCGTGATGCTGCGCAGCTGGCGCTGTCGATCCTTGATCGGAACTGCCCGCGGGCCGCGCCGACTGTCACCCCCGCCGCCCCGCGCTGACACATCACGCCCTGACGCTCGCCCGTCCGGCCATCTTCCAGGAGTTATATTATGGGTTCTCAGACCGCGGCGGGTACGTCGCTTGCCATCTCAGCGACCGGGCCGGCTACGAATGAT
>NZ_SLYF01000010.1:0-101804 GCF_004343105.1 Sphingomonas sp. PP-CC-3A-396
CAAAGGCTGATGGGCGGGCGCAATTGGTAAGTCTCGCCTTCGTGCTTGCGCCAACCGAGGCGCGATCCAAAAGGCGCGCGCCGCGAACGGCGTAGGATTTCGATCGACGGTGAGCGGCGATCAGTAGCCTTGAAGCATCCGGCCGGCTCGTCTTCTTTCTCAGTTGCGGTGCGATCATGGGATTTGGGAAGGCATACGCATTCCCGTTTTATGATCCCATTGGGAAAGCGACAGACGTCTCGCTGACCATTCCCAATCGGGAAGGCTGATCGTTCAACTTACCGCGACGACGGCGCGCATCAGCGCGGTATCCTGTTCGGCTTGAATATCGGCAATCCGGGCCGACACGGTGATATCGGGCATGATTCCAACATCCGGCTGAGGTGTCTCAGGCCAATAGGCGATCAGCGGCAGATCGACCTCGACGCCTGATGCCGGCAACCCGACGAAGAAAAAGGCACCGCCATTAATGCCACGGCGGTTGCCGCCGGTCTGCTCGCCTACCAGCATTCCCAGCCGCTGACGCTGCATGAGGCCTGCGAAGCCAAAGGTAGCCGAAGCGTTCTTCGGGCCGACGAGAACGGCGACCTGGCCAGCGAACCGGCGACCCTTGGGCTGGATAGTGTCGGTGTCGGACGCATCGCCGGGACGGGTCAGCGTGTAAAAGCAGGCCGCGTCAGGACCGATTGCCGACGCTCCCCAATCCTTGAAGCTGCGATCCCAGGTTTTGAGGTAGGGGGCCAGCCGATCGGGTATCTTGCGGTAGCGTACATGGCGGGAATAGCTGTCGGCGGGCAGCGGCGCTTCGATCAGGCGGGCGATGATCGCCGCCCCGCAATCGAGCCCTCCCCCGTTGTCGCGCACGTCGATGACGATGCCCGAGAGTTTGCGATCGACCGCGGTGTCCAGGCTGGCGTCGATGAAGCTCTGCCAATCCCATTTTTCGTGAAAGACCGCCCAGGTGGGCATGGTCAGGATGCCGACCTGGCCGCGCACCTCGAACGTCCAGCCATAGGGGGAGTCCTCGGAAGGATGGCGCAACGCCGCGTCGCGCGCTGCGGCCGTCATCAGCGGGCAAGCGATCGTCGCGACTTTGCTACCAGTCCGCACCGCGACACGGGCCGAAGGGCCTGATGCCAGGAACATCAGTGCCCGCAGCACGTCGAACGTCTGCTGATCGGCATTGCCGGGTATGCCGAGGTCGGCCACCTTGCGCGCATCGTTGCTGCCGTCCGTGCGGGCATAAGGGAGCATCTTCGCAAGCATGGCGCGTGCGCTGATACCGTCGATCGCAACGACCTCGCTTCCGATCGGCAGATGATGCCCGCTGCCGAGATTGGCGGTGACGATCATGCGCCGGTCCAGCCATCTGAAGGCGAACGGTAAGCGATCGGGCTTGCCGAACAGCGCCGACGCGACGGCCGGAGTCTGGTTGGCGGGATTAGGAAAGCTGTGACCGCACCGGACGCTTGCGGTAAACGCCGACAGCGCCAGGTAGAAGTCCCCCAGCGTATGGGGCGTCGCGGCGAAGCGATCGAGGCACTGGCGCTGGCGCTGGAAGTTCGCCGGGGTCAGATAGCGATAGAGGCCGGGATGCAGGCTGGCATAGGCGTCGCACAGGATGGCGATATCTGATCGCATCGCCACGGGTGACAGCAGCGTATCGTTCGCCTTGGCGGGAGCGGGCAGAAAGGCGGTTGCGACTAGGCCCGACGCTCCCGTCAGAAGGTGCCGGCGATCGAGATGTATCATGGTCTTGCTCCGAGCGGATGTGACCCGAGCCGATGCCGATGCCGGTCAGGTGTTGCGCTGCAAATCCGGGCGTTCCGCGTCATTTTTGTCGGTTGAGACGCGACGATAGGCCGAGGGTGTGACGCCGAACCGCTCCTTGAAGACGCGGTTGAAGGTCGCCTTCGATCCGAAGCCGGCATCGATCGCGAGCGTCAGGATATCGCCATCGGTGCCGTCCCGCAGGCGGACGGCAACATGCTCGACGCGCAGCCCGTTGATCGCTTCGGCGAACCCCAGCCCCAGCCCTTCGTTGAGTCCGCGGGACAGATAGGCGGTATTGGTGCCCAGCCTGCGAGCCAGCTCGGCAAGATCGAGATCCGGATCGCGCCACCATCCATGCGCTTCGATCTGGTCCATCCACCCGGCCGCGATCGGCCGCCAGTCGCGCTCGATCGGCTCCACGATTGGCTGCGGTCGGGCGTCCACCTGCCGCCAGCCCTCGATCGCCAAAAAATTCCCGACGACAGCCAGCACGACGTAGAAACCGAACATATCGAAGTAAGAGAGCGGCGCGATCAACGCATCAGCGATCAGGTACCCCGTCCGCACCGTCGCTATCGTGGCATAGGCGATCATCACGGCTCGCACGCGCCTTGCCGCGGCGAGGTCGGATCGGTGCGCCATGAGCCAGCCTTGATGCCGGCGTAGCGCACGCAAGGCTGCGGCGGCATATCCGACCATCGACGCGAGCAGCAGCGCCGCCAGGATTGGATCAAGCCAAGGGCGTTGCACGTGCCGGTCGAACGCGCCGCGCAGTTCGAGCGGCAGGCAGAAAGCGACAGCCTGATAAGCGAACTGGGCCACCGGCAACGCGGCGTGCCAACGGGGTATCGAGCGATCGTAGATCAGGGCGTTCAGGTGCGCGTAGAGCAATGGCCCCATCGGCAGAGGAACGGCGAACGGCGCGAACGAAAGCCACGGCCATCTATCGTAGAAACCTGCATAGCCGATAGTGAACGGCGTCAGCACACCGCACAGGACGACCAGCAACGCTCCGAGAGAGCGTCGTGCCATCCCGCCCCGGCCGATGATGGCAGCCGCCAGCACCAGCATCTGTGCCTCGAACATACCGAGGATGAGGGACATGGAACCGATGCTCACATGACCATCAGCCCCGCCCCACCGACAACGTCAATGGGCGATCGAGGTGGATAGGCTATCGGCACCGGCCTTCTCGATTCACCTGTCAAAAACGGCTTTTGGGAAGCCGCTGCCGTTCTCGCTCAACCATCCATTTTGGGAAAGCGGGCGGTGCAGCGGGCGGGGCTGAGCTCAGCTCAGCTCAGCACATCCTCCGCTGCCAACATGAACGGATGTCAGAAGATGGGGAGCCGAAAAGAGGCTGCGAATGACCGGAAGTGGGTCGTTCAGATCGCAAACTGACTTCCAGCAATCAGGCGTGCTTCTGGCGAACCCAAATATCGCGTTCAGCGAAGATCGCCTGCATCTCTGCCATGTTCTCGGTCCCCCAAACGCATAACGGCTCGAGTGCCTGAGCAAGGCTCTGACCAAGCTGCGTCAGCGTGTAGTCGACGCGTGGCGGTACCTCCTTATAGTCGTTCCTGCGCAATACGCCGTCTGCTTCCAACTCCTTTAGATGCTGGATTAGAACCTTGTCGCTGACGTCGCGTACCGCGCGCTTGAGCTGGCCGTAGCGCGTCGGTCCACGCAACAGGAAATACAGAATGAGCGGCTTCCATTTGCCAGAAATGATCTTGAGCGTCGCGTCGAGGCCACAGGTGAAGGCAGGTGCAACGGGAGCGGGCTCGACGATAGCGGATCTCCGGTGATCAGACATAATTGATACTTACCAAAAGGTGCATACTTGCTCATAGGTAGGTCCAACGCCAGCTGCATGCAACCAAAACTGGAGGCATGTATGAATAGACTAGAAGGCAAGACGGCGATCATCACCGGGGGCGGCACGGGCATCGGCCTGGCGTCGGCAAAGCGCTTCATCGAAGAGGGGGCGTTCGTCTACATCTTCGGCCGGAGACAGGAGAAACTGGACGCGGCATTGGCTACCCTTGGTACGGATGCACGCGCGGTAGTGGGATCGGTCACCGATGCCGACGATCTCGACCGGCTGTTTGATACAGTGAAGCAAGAGCGCGGCACGCTCGATATCCTGTTTGCCAATGCTGGGACCGGCGCCCTCGTGCCGCTCACTGAGATCACGTCCGAGCATTACGACGAGACCTTCGACATCAATGTAAAGGGCACTATCTTCACAGTGCAGAAGGGCTCGAAGCTGATGGGCCAGGGCGGTTCGATCATCCTTACCGGCTCAACCACAGGCGTGATGGGAACGCCCGCGTTCAGCATCTACAGCGCTTCAAAGGCTGCGGTTCGTAACCTCGCGCGCAGCTGGGCGCAGGATTTGCGGGGTACGGGTATTCGCATCAATGTCCTGTCGCCAGGACCAACGCTCACCGAGCTGGCGGCCGAGGTTGTCGGTCGCGATGCGATGATCGAAATGGGGTCTACCACGCCGATTGGGCATGTCGGCGACCCGTCCGAAGTCGCGGCAGCCGCGGCGTTCCTCGCATCGTCGGATAGCAGCTTCATGACGGGCAGCGAGCTGTTCACCGACGGAGGATTGGCTCAAATCTAAAGAACTAAGCCAGCGGGCAAATAAGCCCGCTGGCTGTGATCGCGGTATCGGTCCACTCGCCAAATTAGACAGGAGGCGTGTTTTCGTCCGCCAGCTCTACCAATCCTCAAGCGCGCGATGTCCGCCCCGGTTCGGATCAGCCGCCGTTCGGAAAATTTACGCCGGTTGCCCATTCCCTCCGGTCGAACCAAAGATCTGACCTGTCGAATAGCTCAAGGACGGATCGGCAGCGGCTACGTAAAGCGCCGCAATCTCAGCTGGCTGGCCAGCTCGCGCCATCGGCGAGTCTCCACCAAAGCTGCGCAACTTTTCAGGCGTCGCCCCGCCGCTGACCTGCAACGGCGTCCAGAACGGACCGGGGGCAACTGCGTTCACGCGGATACCGCGACTGGCAAGCTGCTTGGCCATGCTCTTGGTGAAGTTCAGCACCGCGGCACGGGTCAGTGCATAGTCGACGATGTCGGGTGATGGATTGCCAGCCTGCTCGGAGGACGTGTTGACGATCACCGCGCCCGCGCTCATCCGTTCGAGTGCCGCCTTCGTCAGCCAGAACGGTGCGTAGACGTTGGTCTTCATAGTGTCGTCGAAGTCTTGGCTCGAAATATCGCCGATGCCGGGACGCGTCTGCTGACGGGCCGCATTGTTGACCAGGATATCGAGTCCGCCAAGCTGTTCGCTCGCTTGCTGCACAAGACGTCGGCAAAAGCGCTCGTCGCGTAAATCACCGGGGATCGCGACGGCCTTGCGACCCTCGGCCCGGATCAACGCAATGACTTCGCGAGCGTCCGGTTCTTCGGCCGGCAAATAGTTAATCGCGACGTCCGCGCCCTCTCGCGCATACGCAATCGCTGCGGCCCGACCAATGCCACTATCTCCGCCGGTGATCAGGGCCTTCTTGCCTGCCAGCTTGCCTGAACCCTTATAGCTTTTCTCGCCATGATCGGGACGCGGTGTCATCTTTGATGCAAGACCGGGCCAAGGCTGCCGTTCTACGGGGTAGGGGGGCTTGGGATACGCTGCGGCCGCTGGTGTCGTTGCGGCATTACTGCCACCGCTTTGTGTCGCGGCGTTTGCGGCTGTCGCGGCGATGGCACCAGCGGTAACGGCTGCCCCCGTCACGAAGGTGCGTCGTGTGGTATCGGTCATTGTCATAGCTCCCGGAATGATCACAGCCCCAAGCGCTAAGCAATTGCTTCTGTTCCAAAAATGGGTCGTGATGCTGCCTTGTTACTTCTGCGTCACCAGCATTTGCAGAGGGGGATTCGCTTTAAATCGAATGAGCATCCGCGAGCGACATTCGCCCTTTTTTAGCCGCGCTTGCGATACCGGACGGTTAAAACGAACGGGCGTCTGATGTGGGGATGCGTAGAAAGGCGTTGAGTTTGCTAGACCGGGTCTCCGTGCAGATATTCCACGGGTAATTCGTCGTATTTGGGACCGCCACGCGCAAACGCGATCCTAAGGTCGGCCAGAGTTTGCATCCCAAGCAGCCAATGCCTGCGTGACCCCCGCATCGAGGTCTTCGTGAGAGACGCCATCTCGAGCCTGAATAGACAAGCCAACCAAGACCCCGTCGAACAGCGTGGTCAGTCCGGCCCGATTGGTGTCGTGCCGCAGTGCGCCATCCTTGATCGCCGCGTCGACACAGGTCCGGATTGCCTCACGATTCGCTGCCCGCTCAGCTAAAGTCAGCGCTTGAACGGATCCTCCGTCGACAGAGCAGATAGTGCTCGAGAGCGTGATCATGCAGCCAGTCGGATGGGCGGGATCGGTCTGCATCTCCGCCGACCGGCGCAACGCTTGCTCTATGCGCTCCCGCGGCAAAAGACCCTCATCATGCAAGACCAGCATTACCTTGCCATGCGTCGCGCCATATCTCTCTAGCGCGGTGCGATAGAGTGCCTCCTTGGACCCAAACGCCGCGTAGAAGCTCGCCGACGAGATGCCGCCCATCGATTGACGAAGCTGCTCCAGCGACACGCCTTCGAAGCCATACTCCCAGAACAGGTGCATAGCCTGCCTGACCGCGGTGTCACGATCAAAGCTTCGGGGACGTCCGGTACGGGCCATAGCAAGCTCCTGTGCTGACTTCTGAAATAGTCGATCCAAAAGTCGTTGACAACCGGAAGCGCATCTCACACTTGTGGACTATTCAATCCACAAATGAGGTATTCTATGGCGCATCCAGTACCGGCACGCGTGGAAGGCGAGCGCGATACACTGCCAATCGCTGCGCTTCTGGCGCTCGCGATGACTGGTTTCACCGCGATTTTGACGGAAACGCTACCGGCCGGCTTGCTGCCCCGCATGTCGGAGGGGCTTGGCGTTTCCGAAGCGCTAGCCGGGAAGACCGTCACCGCCTACGCCGCAGGTTCGCTGGTCGCTGCGATCCCATTGACGGCGTGGACCCAAGGATCGCGCCGCAAGCCGACGCTGCTGGCGGCTATCATCGGCTTCCTTATCTTCAATACTATCACTGCCATCTCCGGTAACTACTGGCTGACCTTGGTCGTTCGTTTCCTGGCCGGTGTGGCGGCCGGCCTCGCTTGGGGTATCCTGGCAGGCTATGCCCGCCGAATGGTCATTGGCCCGCTCAAGGGCAAGGCGCTCGCAATCGCGATGGTCGGTACACCGATCGCGCTCTCGCTTGGCGTACCAGCGGGCGCCTTTCTAGGGGCGACCGTGGGCTGGCGGGCCGCGTTCTTCGCGATGTCGGGAACGACAGTCCTGCTGATCGGCTGGGTGTTGTGGGCGGTGCCCGACTTCGCGGGCCAGTCGGCGCACCGACGGTTGTCTATCGGAACCGTCTTTAGAACTCCCGGCATCCGCCCGATCCTCGCAACGATTTTCGCCTGGATGACCGCCCATAATATTCTCTACACCTATGTCGCGCCGTTCGCCGTGCTGTCGGGCCTCCAAGGTCGCGTCGATCTGCTGCTGCTCACATTTGGCGTTGCAGCGCTTGTAGGCATCTGGATGACGGGGCTTCTGGTGGACCGGATGCTGCGCCGGCTGGTGTTGATCAGCTTGGTCGCGTTCGTTGGAGTCGCGCTGGCCTTCATCCTGTTCGGTACGATCGCTGCCGTGGTGATCGGGGGCATCGTTGTTTGGGGATTATCCTTCGGCGGTGCAGCGACGCAATTGCAGACGGCGTCTGCCGATGCGGCAGGCGACGGAGTCGATCTCGCCAATGCCATGATCACGACCGTCTGGAATAGCGCGATTGCCGCGGGAGGCATTGTCGGCGGCATTCTGCTCGATACATCGGGCGCGGGCACCTTCTCCTGGGTGGTGCTCGGGCTTTCGATGACCGCGCTTGGCATCGCTTTCAGCGCGCGTACGGATGGTTTCAAACCCGGTCCACGCTTGCATCCGTAATCGAAGAATGCGCGGTGTTGGATGACGTCGGGTTATGACGTCAGGCGCGAGATCGGCGTGAGCGAGTATCGCGCTGACCCGTGCCATCGGGCAGGAGCGATGCCTTCGGAAATATCTCCGCCCCAAAGATAAATGAATGGTCGAAGTTGGGTAGCTGATAGCAGATCGCGAATGTCCGGGTATGGGTCTCCCGCGCCAGGATCTTGATCTTTCAACTGCGTCAGTGGCGGTTTCGGCTCTTTTCGTAGGCGACCTTGCCGGCATGTCGGCGGATCGCAATCGCTGCGACTGCATTCTTCGAGGCGACTTCATCGATGTCGAGCGGGTCGAAGGGACCGCCATACCATTCATATAGCTGTTGATGTTCTTCGTGGGCCACGTCGCTCAGCGCCTGTAGGAAGCGCTCAAAGCCGGGGAGGCCGCCGACATCCTCGGGTGGGCATCGTCGCTCTCCGGTAACGAAGCGGGGATATTTGATTTCGTGCTCACCCAGTTCGACTGCCTCGACGACGACAGTGTGCCGCCAGTCATCACCCATGTCATAGGTATAGGTGAACTGCCGGACGTCGCGATCGATGAGCGTACCAAGCTTTACGTTTCGGGCTGCGGCGAGGTTGCGGTCTGGCCATTCCGGGTTTGGTACGCCGTAGCGGCGTTCACCGGCCTCGAAATGCCAGAGATGATAATCCTGCCACCCCATGGCGGCCTGGATCACGTCATGGAGCATCTTGAGGCTGCCCGCGACAGGCATCTCGACGATCCGCCAGATCTCAGGACCGATGTCGTTAAGGTTGATGCGCACGCGCGCGATGGTCTCTTGCGTCATGCCGCAGTTTTGAAGAATGGGGCACTCGTTGCCAAGGGACAGTGTCGTTCCGGTCCACCCTCTGGAGGGAAATCGTGGCGCGCAGTTAGCCTGAACGACCGACGGAAGTTCGGGAACGACGAACGGCATACAAACGGCGGGTAATGGGTCTCCGCCGCCGCTGGTCGCCTGATCGCTGCATGACCAATCTCGTCTGCTCCCAAGGTCTTTCGCCTCCTGGAGCTCGCCGCTCTAGGAGAGCTCGAAGCCTTTCCGTTTCTCCGTGTCCGTCAGCCCATATTGGGAAAGTGTATGCGGGAAGGGTTTTGGGAAAGCGGTTTACGATGGTGAACGGTCGCGTGGTAAGCACGCCCGGCATACCAGTGAGAGGGCAGTAATGACGGACGCCGCAAACGTAATTGCCGTGGACCACACAGGCCTCGCTGTGTCGTCTTTGGACGAAGCCGTTCGGTTCTGGACGGGAGCGCTCGGTTTCACACTTGAGCGGCAATCGGAGATGGGGGGCGACTTCCTGCATCAGGTGACAGGTGTCGATGATCCGAGTGTGAAAACGGCTATCGTCAAGGCACAAGACGGCTACGTGGTCGAACTGTTGGAATATTCAAACGGGCTCCAGAACGGGACGGTACCCAGCGGCGCGGGATCGATCGGAGCGGCCCACCTGGCTCTGACCGTGAAGGATATTCACGTCGCCATTGCCCGCGTCGAGGCAGCAGGATGGAAGGCGAGAGGCAATCCGCTGCCGATCCCAAGTGGTCCACGGAAGGGAACGTTGGTGGCCTACGTTTCAGGCCCCGATCATATCACGATCGAGCTTATGCAGCCGACAGCCAGTTAATGGGCCGGTAAAAGCTTTGCCGCCTCATCATCCTTTTGAAAGCTGGCGAGGCAGCGGGCAGGGCCGAGGCTCAGCACCTTCTCTGCTGCAATACTGAATGGATGGCAGAAGTTGGGGAGCCAGAAAGAGGCCGCGAATGACCGCAAGTGGGTCGATCCCGCCTGCCGCGTCCGACTATCAGGTGCTACAGGCCATAGAGTGCTGGTGGCCGTCGAACGACGTAACCGAACGGCTAGCCGATACCGTCTGAGCTCTTACGTTAATGGAGTAACTACCGCCTTCATTCGGCTGGCAAGTTCGCGTTCGACTTCGCGAGCCATTATGACAAGAAGGGACTGATCAAAGTCCCCCGCCAGCGGCTCACTGTCCGCAACGCATATCGCGCCAAGCGCCAGTCCCGCGGGATCAGTAATAGGCGCGCCAGCGGAGAAGCGGACGAATGGATCATTTATAACACTGTCGAACTCTTCGAAACGCGGATCGCTGCGCGCATCGGGGATGACCAGCATCTGCCCGCCCTGCCGAACCGTGACGGCGCAGAAGGCCGTGTTTCGCGGGGTTTCGGTGACACCCAGTCCACGTTCCGCCAACAAAGTTTGCATGCGTTTGTCGATGATCGAGATCGCCGCATACTGTGTCCGATAGTAATCGCGAACGACGTCCACAATGCGCTCAAGCTCCTCGCTGCCGCGCATTGCTAACGCTCCGCTCTGATCTACGGCAAGCTGTCGCTTCTTCTCATTAGAAAAAACGTCCAACCATGAACCGACGTGTGCCCCGTACACATCCATCTCCACACATTACCGTCGCACAGATATAGAATGGTTTCATAAAGCACATGCAAGGAAATTATCATGTACTAGAAACGTAAATGCATAATTATAGCGTAATTACAGGGTGGAGCTAACGCCAAACATGCTTTATAGGCGGTTGTTATTGGCCATATTGGTTATTTAGCGATATGTTAACTGACGGTCCCGTCATAGTTGGTACGACGAGACCTTTATAAGGTTGTCGTCGGGATCACGCAAATAGACCGAACATATCGGCCCCCGCGCGCCCTTTTTGATGCCGGTGCCGGTTTCGATCGCAATGCCGAGGTTGCGGAAGTGGCCAGCGACTTCGGTGGGGGGCGTATCGGTCAGGAAGCAAAGATCATCGCTGCCGAGGTCGGCGTACGCGCGGTAAACCACGCCTCCTGCGAGGCGGATATCGGGCGAAGGTTGATCTTGTTGGGGCCAAATATCATGCTCATGCGAATTGGACCGTCATCCGAGGATGAAACATGCCGCTCCATGTCGAGCGCCTTCTCGTACCACTCCGCTGAAGCATCCACGTCGCGCACGTTGAACACGACGTGATCGATCGCCTTCACTTTCATCGACTGCCCTCTCGGTCGCTACGTCGGGGTGAAGCAGTTGATGTACGATCCGACCTCTGGGTGGTGGTCTTCATCATGTCCGCCACCTTCAATGCCAACGCCTGCATGGTGAACGGCTTCGTCAACAGCTCCATGCCAGGTTCGAGATGACCATTACCGACCGCGGCATTCTCTGCGTATCCTGTGATGAAGAGCACTTTCAGCCCCGGTCGCAGGGTCCGTGCCGCGTCGGCGACCTGTCGTCCGTTCATACCGTTCGGCAAGCCGACATCGGTAATCAGCAGCTCTATCTTGGCACCGGACTGAAGGACCTTGATCCCGGACGCGCCGTCCGCGGCACCTATGACCGTGTAACCGATCTCGTCGAGGACCTCGTCGATGAGATGGCGGATGCTTGCTTCATCATCGACGACCAGAATGGTTTCGCCGCTTGCGGATGCCGCTGCCGCCAGAGCCTCTTCCTCTTCGGGAAGTAGGGCCTCCCCCATGTAGCGTGGCAGATAGACACAGATCGTCGTTCCTTCGCCCACCTCTGAGTAGATGCGGACCTGTCCGTTCGACTGACGGGCAAAGCCATAGATCATCGACAGACCAAGGCCGGTTCCCTGGCCGATCGGCTTTGTCGTGTAGAAAGGCTCGAACGCCCTTTCGATCGTCTCGGGTGTCATACCTGTCCCCGTGTCGGTCACGCAGATCGAGAGGTACTGGCCAGCGGGAAGGTCCCGCTCGCGCGCAGCATGGTCATCAAGCCATTTGTTGCCAGTTTCGATCGTCAGCCGGCCTCCATCCGGCATCGCATCACGGGCGTTGATGCACAGGTTCAGTATGGCGCTTTCGAGCTGCGTGGCGTCGATCATGGCGGTCCACAAACCAGCGGCTCCGATAACCTCGATGTTGTTTGTAGGGCCGACCGTTCGGCGCAGCAGATCCTCCATACCGACGATCAAACGGTTTACGTCAGTGGCCTTGGGATCGAGCGTCTGACGGCGGGAGAAGGCAAGCAGCCTCTGGGTGAGCGATGCCGCACGTCGGCCGGCCCCTTGCGCCGCGAGGATGAAACGTTCCGCGTCGTCGAGCCTGCCCCGTGCAAGGCGTAGCTGGAGCAATTCCAGATTGCCCATCATACCGGTCAGCAGATTGTTGAAATCGTGCGCCAGCCCACCGGTGAGCTGGCCAACCGCTTCCATTTTTTGTGCTTGCCGAAGCTGGTCCTCGGCGACCGTAAGCGCTTTTGCGGCAGCGCGTTCTTCGGTGGAGTCGCGGCCTACCGCGATAATCTTTTCATCCCCCGGCCCAGCGGCCCAGACGATATCACGATAGCTGCCATTCTTGTGTCGGTAGCGGTTCTCGAACCGGGCATAGGTCTGCCCGCTCGCGATGCCGGAGGCGCCGGTGATCGTGTGATCGAGATCCTCTGGATGAATGAGGGAAAATAGCGAGACACCGATCAACTCGGCTTCCGACCATCCGAGAATACGCGTCCATGCAGGATTTACGGCTTCGATGTCGCCGTCGAAGCTCGCTACCAGCATCAAATCGGACGAAAGCTGCCAGAGCCGGTTTCGATCAGCTGTCCGTTCGGCGACCTGTTGTTCCAGGGTGGCGTTCCACCGCTCAAGATCCTGCCGGGCCTTCTGGCGCTCTGTCTCATCACGAGCGATTTTGATGAAGCCCTGGTCATGGCCCTGAACGTCCGCGATGAGTGGATGCATCGATCCGCTTAGGAAAACAAGATGGCCATTTTTGTTTATATGCCAGCGTTCATCGGTAGCGGAGCCGTCCCGCGCGGCGCCAGCAAGCTCGCGAACATCGGCACCGCTAGCACGATCCTCATCGGTGAAGATCATTGAGATTGATTGTCCAACGGCTTCGTCGCCAGACCAGCCAAGCACGGCAGTCGCACCGGCTGACCAAGAGGTAATGATACCGCCAGTATCAACGGTCACGATCACATGATCCTTGGCGCCTTCGATAACGAGGCGAAGGCGTTCTTCACTTTGGCGTAGGGCAGCATCGCCAAGGACACGATCAGTCGTTTCGTTGGTGAGGATGAAGAGGCCGGCGACCTCGCCCTCTGCATCAAGGATGCGTGAATAGGAGAAGGTAAACCACGTATCCGCGGGCCCTCGGTCGGTCGCGAGCTTCCATGGCAGGTCCGTAAAGCGTTGGCTCTTGCCCTCGAAGGCATCGTCGATGATCGGCTTAGCCTGCGTCCAGGCGTCCGCCCACACATCCCTGAAAGGCGCCCCCATCGACCACGGAAGCCTAGGCCCGAGAAGCGGGAAATAGGTCTCGTTGAAAAAGAAGGTCAGCTCTTCGCGACCCCAGGCCAGAATCATAGATTCTGGTGAGTTGAGCACTGTACTTAGGGTCGACTTCAGAATGTCGGGCCAGCCCTCGGGAGGACCCAGAGGGTGGTTCGACCAGTCGCGATCAACGATGAGACGACTGGCTTCGCCGCCCCCCGCAAGAAACTGCAGCCCTGCTGGGAGGGAGGCGGGGGTACGAAACACGTCAGAAATCATGTCGATCCAGTGGATGGCGCCGGCGCTAGCAGGTCAAACCTACAGGCTGTGCCTACGATCCGGCAAGTCGGCGAAAAGCTTTAGGCAAACCCCTACTGCTGAGCAGGCCGATGCTACTGCGTATGGAGACGCCAGATTGGGACGCCGCAGGCGTCCCTGATCAATATGGTACCCCGATTGCCTTGGCCTGGGAACGCGATCCAAACCAGACGGTTACGATTAGATGCACCGACTAATCTATATCAGCAAATCGTTGATCGGGACCGATCGTAGCGATCTTGACGCGATTGTGAAAACCTCAGCCGTTCGCAACGCCTGCGCCGGCATCACCGGGGTGTTGTGGTTCGACAAGAATAACTTCGCACAAGTTCTCGAGGGTGATCGAGCAGCAATTATCGAAACTATGGACCGGATTAACGCCGATGAGCGCCACACGGATATCGAGATCATTTGCGACCGCGAAATAAAGCAGCCAATGTTCGGGAACTGGTCGATGACGCTTCCACGCGAAACCCCGGAGGGCATCGAGGCCACAGCTTTTCTGATCGGCTTTGCACAGAACGAACAAAGCGCCTCAGCAAGGAAGCTGTACGAGATCGCCATCGTCGCCGACGATCTTGGGTGATCAGCGATCGGTACCGCGCCTCTGAAAACAAGTTCTTAGTGCCGTGTGCCTTCCTGATTGTTCATCCCGACCGGGACGCAGGTTCCGCAGGAAAACTTGGTTTCGGACTACAGCACAGGCCGAACTCGATTGACGCATTGTCCAAGGCGCTGCGGGAGGTTTGATGCCTAGGATCGTGACGTGTTCTCGGCCCACCAGACGTCCGCGCGGCGACTGAAACAGGTCCCTTCCACGACCTTAAGACTTCGCTCGTCAGCGCCGGAAGGTCAGCCTGACCGACAAGCCGCTGTCATCCCAGTCGTAGGCAATGATCCCGCGACGGGCGCGCACGATCCGTTCCATCAATCGCAAGCCCTGTCCGCCGGTCCGATCACGCGCTAGGACCGGCTGGTTAGAACGCTCGACCCATAGGATCGTCAAGCTTTCGAGCTCTTCAACTGCGCTCACATGCACATTCCCGCCATGATGCAAGGCGCCGTGCTTGGCGCTGTTTACCGCCAGTTCGCCTATTACCAACGCAATGGCGTTCGCTTGGCCCTGGTCGACGATGGATGAGGAAAGCCGCTCGATCGTCACAGGACACGCCGGTTGATCGAATGGCGTCACAAGTGCGGGTATGAGGCGATCCAACTCCAGCGGCACCTCATCAGAAACAAATAGCGCCTGCGCGGTACTGAGCGCACCCATTCGCTCGGCCATCTCGTGCGCGAAGGCTTCGTTGTCCGCATTGCCCTTGGCGAACCCGATCAACAGGCTGCCGATCATGGAATAGGTATTCTTCAACCGATGTTTCATCTCAGCTGCCGCGATCTCGAGTGCCTCGCGCGCGGTCTCCGTCTCGGTGATATCGCGAGACACAGAGAGGTAGCCGGCGTGGTCGCCGGCATTGTCCGTCACCGGTGAGACAGTTACGTCCCACCACCTGGGCGATCCCTTTGCGGTCGGGCAAAATGCCCTGAACCGTACGGTTTGCCCGGTCGCTGCCTGCGGATACGATCCGATTATCGCCTGTCGCGCTTCGTCCGGCCACAGATCTGCCCATGGCTGACCTTCGACGGCGCAAAAATCGTCGATCTCCATCGCGCAAATGCCGTTGCCGTTCATGTACCGGATGTTGCCGTCGAGACCGATCAGCTTCACGCAATCCACGCTCTGATCGAGGACCGATGCGAGCGCGACGGACGAAAGACCGCTGACAGCGTGTGGCGCGACAATGAGTGCTTCGTTTTTCAAACCATGAACCCGACAAGAGCCCCGTGTGGTCAAGCTGACCGCCGCATCCGTCCATCTCGGCGAACGACTTCTTCTAACGTAATCCGATAGTTCGCGCCAATGCCTTGCCAAAACTGGTGAGCCGTCCCCGCTCTACCTGTGGTCCGTCGGCGATCCAGCGTCCCGCCTCGCCAATTGCTCTTGCACCAGTTTAACGAGCTGATCCGTCGCATACGGCTTGGGCAAAAACTTACCGGAATCTGGAACTTCGGCCGAGTCCAAGCGAACCCCACCAGAGGTGACGATGATCTCGATGTGCGGCCAGCGCTTTGTCACCTCCTCTGCCAGATCAAGTCCGTCGAGATCACCCGGCATGTTGATGTCGGTAAAAATCAGGGCGATCTCCGACGAACGCTCCAGTATTTCCAACGCCTCGCGTGCGTCACCGGCTTCGATGATGGAGAACCCCCGGTCCTCCAGAGCATCAGCGGCGATCATCCGGATGAACATCTCGTCTTCGACGATGAGAAGCGGTTGCTGCGGGGTGTCGGTCATTGAGGTCTAACGCATCAGCGCGATAACCGCTTATCGCGCCTTAAATTTCTTTGATATTCGGCGACTTCGCTTCGCCACGTCGGTAACCTGTCACTAGCGATCGTTTAAGCTATAACGATTTCAATTGCCCATGCTTTCTGGGAAAGGCGGCATATGTTCAAAGTCGCCTATCGCCACCCACCTTTTTAAAAGCGGAAGGTCCGCTCTCCGATCCCATCACGACATTTGCGAGCGGATAGCTGGGCGTCAAAATCGGTCATTCGCGAAGATGAACCAGCGTCCGAATTTAGGAAGCGAGGGAAGGGGCGTAAGCGTCCGGATGTGGGTCGATACTTTCGACGCCGACCAAGCTACGGCCTAAAAGTGGGCAAGGTATCCGCCATCGACCGCAATTACCTGCCCCGTAATGTAGGAAGCTGCCGGCGAGGCGAGGAACACGACCGCTCCGGCGATCTCGGCAGGATGGCCCCAGCGGCCGAGTGACGTGCGCCTCGCAAGGTGCGCCGCGATCTCCTCGCTGGCCACCATCGGCGCATTGGCATCAGTCGCAAAATAGCCCGGCGCGACCGCGTTGACCGTGATCCCACGTGGGCCCAGTTCGGCAGCGAGCGCGCGGGTCAGCGCTTCAAGCCCGCCCTTGGTGGCGGTATAAGCGGCGTCACCAGCGCGCGCGATCTGTCCGGCAATTGATGTGATCGTGATAATCCGCCCACCTTCTCGCATTTGCGGTGCCACCATTCGCACGAGGTCAAACGGAGCGACAAGGTTTACTTCGAGCAGCCGGCGGAAAGCGGCGCGGTCGAGTTCAGCGAGGGGACGTCGATCGCGTAGACCCGCATTACTGACGAGTATGTCGATCGGACCGAGCGCTGTTACGGAATCGCGAAGGGCGCTCTCGTCCTTTAGGTCGACGACAATTGCCTTGGCATAGCCGCCCGCATCCACCAATTCGGCTACGACCGCTTCCAACCGCCCCCGGTCACGACCGTGAACTACCACTTCCGCACCAGTCTCAGCGAGGTTCCGAGCGATTGCGTGGCCGAGACCACCACCCGCGCCCGTGACAAGCGCGAGCCGCCCGGTCAGCGCTCTGCTCACTTGTCGGGCCGGCGACGGGATCATCGGGCTTCGCAGCCTCTGTTGTACCACCTGATCACGGACGCGAGCGGCCGGACGGGCCACATCGGCATGGCGCACAGCAGCGCACGCTAAGATCAGCGTATCCCATTTCTCAACGACTCCGCCACCGGGAACCCGTATTTTTCGAGCCCCGCGACGACCTTCGCCAGGCCTTCCGACTGCGCCCAGAACATCGGCCCACCGCGGTACACCGGCCAGCCATAGCCGTAGATCCAGACCACGTCGACGTCGGACGCGCGCTGCGCCTTGCCTTCTTCGAGGATCAGCGCGCCTTCGTTCACCATCGTGTAGAGCGTCCGCACGACGATCTCCTCGTCCCTGATCGCGCGCGGCGTCACGCCCGACTTCTTGCGGAAGTCGTCGATGATCTCCGTTACCCGCGCAGAGTTCGACGGCGTCCGCTTCTCGTCGTAATCGTAGAAGCCCGCCTTGGTCTTCTGGCCCCAGCGGTTCTCCGCCGCCAGCGCATCGCGGATGTTCTCGATCCGGCTCGGATCGCGGTGCCAGCCGATGTCGACGCCCGCCAGATCGCTCATCTGGAACGGCCCCATCGGCATCCCAAAGGCCACATGGACCTTGTCGATCTGCTCCGGGCTCGCGCCTTCCAGCAGCAGCTTGGTCGCCTCGACCTGCCGCGGCATCAGCATGCGATTGCCGATGAACCCGTAGGTGACGCCCGCCACCACCGCGACCTTCTTGATCTTCTTCGCGAGCGCCATGACGGTCGCGAGCACGTCGTCAGCGGTCTTGTCGCCGCGTACAACTTCAAGCAATTTCATCACGTTGGCAGGCGAGAAGAAGTGCATGCCGACCACGTCCTCGGGCCGCTTGGTGCACGCCGCGATCGCGTCGATATCGAGATACGAGGTGTTCGACGCCAGGATCGCGCCCGGCTTGGCGATCGCATCCAGCTTGGTGAAGATCTCCTTCTTCACCTCCATCGTCTCGTACACCGCCTCGATGATCAGGTCGCACTCCGCGAGGTCGGCGAAGTCCAGCGTCGGCTTTAGCGCGCCCATCGCCTGCTCGACCTGCTCGGGCTTCATCCGGCCCTTCGCAGCGGTCGCCTCGTAATTCTTCCGCACGACGCCGGTGCCACGGTCGAGCGCGTCCTGCTGCATCTCGACGATCGTCACGGGAATACCCGCGGACAGGAAGTTCATCGAGATGCCGCCGCCCATCGTGCCCGCGCCGATCACGCCGACGCGCTTGATCTCACGCAGCTTGGTGTCGGCGGGGACGTCGTCGATCTTGGCCGCCTGGCGTTCGGCAAAGAAGATGTGGCGTTGCGCGGCCGACTGAACGCCGGTCATCAGCTTCATGAATTCCTGGCGCTCAAAGGCAATGCCCTCTTCGAAGCTGGAGCCGTCGGCGGCCTTCTCGACGCAGGCGATATTGGCGGCCGGCGCGTCGAAGTTACGGAAACGGCGGGCATTTTCCTTCTTGAACGCGGTGACCGCGTCGGGATCGGCCTGCGCGGTTTTCTCGGACGCGCGGGGCAGGGGGCGCTTGGTCGCGATCTCGCGCGCGAACGCGACGGCATCGGCCTCGAGCAAATCCTCGCCGACGATCTTGTCGATCAGGCCGGCATCGAGCGCCTTCTTGGCCGAGATCGGATCGCCCTTCGCGGTCATCTCCAGCGCAAGCTTCACGCCGGCGATCCGCGGGATGCGTTGCGTGCCGCCCGCGCCGGGCAGGAGGCCGAGCTTCACTTCGGGCGTACCGATCTTCGCCGACGGGACGGCAACGCGGTAGTGGCAGCCGAGCGTGACCTCGCAGCCGCCGCCGAGCGCGGTGCCGTGGATCGCCGCGACGACGGGCTTCGAGGATGCCTCGATCATGTCGACGACGGTGGGCAGGCCAGGCTCGATCATCTCCTTGTCGAACTCGGTGATGTCCGCACCCGCAAAGAACGTACGGCCGTCGCAGCGGATCACCATCGCGGTGATGCTGTCATCGTTCACGCCTTCCTTTATCGCCGCCTCAAGGCCTTGGCGGACCGCGGCGCCGAGCGCGTTGACCGGCGGGTTGTTCGAGATGATGACGAGCACGTCGTCATGGCGTTCGGAGCGGATCGGCGAAGTCATACAGTCTCCAGAATTTCTGTCGTTCAACGCGGTGTAGACAGGGCTAAGAAGCACCTTGGAATGTCGGTTTGCGTTTGCTCAGGAAGGCCGCGATGCCTTCGCGGCCTTCAGACCGTCGCGATTGACTTGCGATACTGCGTGCTTCGGCGTCGAGATGTGTTTCGAGCGGTGTGACCAGACTATCGAATAACAGACGCCGCGTTGCGCCCAGTGCCGATGTGGCGGAGGTCACCAACTTTTCGGCCAATGCCGTTGCCTCTTCTGCGAGGCTGCCGCCTTCTACGACGCGCGTCACAAGTCCCATCTTGGCGGCTTCGGTCGCCAAGACGCGTGTGTTGCAGAAGAATAGTTCCTGTGCCCGTCGCAATCCTACGAGACGTGGAACAAGCCAACTTGTACCTCCATCTGGCGACATTCCGAGTGCGGTATACGCCATCGTAAAATGGGCCTCGGGGGCTGCCAACACGATGTCACCGATGACGGCAAGCCCGATACCAGCACCCGCCGCTGGACCGTTGACTGCCGTAATCAGCGGCTTGTCCATTCGCGCTAGGCGAGTGATGGCGGCATGCAGATACGCAGTCGTCTGCTTGATGTGCGCTGGTAACGCATCGCCCATTTTTGCAAAGCCGGCGACGTCCCCACCGGCACAGAACATGCGCCCGTTTCCGGTCAAGATGACGCACCGTATCGCCGGGTCTTCGTCACACTCGATCGTAGTCTCCATCAACGCCTTCGCCATCGGCACGTCTATCGCGTTGGCTGCGTCAGGGCGATCGAGGGTCAGCCAAGCCACCGGTCCAACGCGCTCGAACAGCAAGCCGTTCATGTTTGAACCGAACTTTGGGCGTCGCGCCAGTCGCGCTTGATCTTCTTGGCGAGGCTCCACTTGTGAACCTCGGTGGGACCGTCGTAGATCCGAAAGGCGCGTACCTCGCGAAACACTTGGGCGACGATCGTGTCGTCGGTCACGCCGGTGCCGCCCATGACCTGTACGCAGCGATCGGCGATCCGCATCAACGCCTCGCTGACCGCAACCTTCGCCATCGAGCTTTCCACGGTACCAAGCGCGCCGGTATCGAGCACGTCAGCACACCAATCGATCATCAGTTCGGCCTGTTTCAGATCGATCATATTCTCGGCCAGCATGAAGCCGACCCCTTCGTGATCGACCAGCGGCTTGCCGAACGCGTGGCGGCGGCAGGCATAGTCGGTCGCGATCTCGTTCGCGCGGTCGCAGGCACCCAGCCACCGCATGCAATGGGTAAGCCGCGCAGGCGCCAGCCGAACTTGCGCGAGCTTGAAGCCGTCTCCCGGATTGCCGAGCATCTGGTCGGCCGGGATGCGCAGGTTGGTGATAGCGACCACCGAATGACCGCCCGGCATGGAACTGTCGATCGTGTCGAGCACGCGTTCGATCGTGATCGCAGGATCAGGCAGGTCGACCAGGAACATCGTCGCACCTTCGTCGGCTTTCGCCATCACGATGCCGACCTTGGCACCGTCGGCGCCCGTGATGAATGCCTTGCGACCGTTGACGACCCAGTGATTCCCGTCGCGAGCGGCCGTCGTGAGCATCATCGAAGGATCCGAGCCGGCGCCACCATCGGCCGCTGGCTCCGTCATGAAGAAGGCGGATCGCGCTGTGCCGTCCACTAGCTGCGAGAGGAAGCGCGCCTTCTGCTCGGTGCTGGCGACTTTGCCGAGCAGATACATGTTGCCCTCGTCGGGTGCCATGACGTTGACCGCCAATGGCCCGAGTGGCGACAACCCGGCAGCGCGCAGCACCTTGGCCGTATCTCTGTGCGACAGGTGGCTACCGTCGGAAAGGATATGCGGGGTCAGGACACCGGCTGCGCGCGCCAGATCGCGCAACTCCTGGACGAGTTCGTCCGAAGGACCGTGCGCGCTACGCCGGGGGTCATGTTCGTACGGCACCACCTGATCGCGAACGAAGCGCGCCACTGCGGCAGCAATGCGAGCGCCGCTCATCGGGGTGCCATCCGGATTGCACCGTCGAGGCGGATCACGTCGCCGTTGAGCATGGGATTGGTCAGGATCGCTTCGACCAGCGCGGCATATTCGTCTGGTTTCCCAAGCCTGCTAGGGTGTGGCACCTGCGTTCCCAGCGAATCCTGCGCCGCTTGTGGCAGGCCCATGAGCATCGGCGTCAGGAAGATCCCGGGGGCGATCGTCATCACCCGGATGCGATGCTGCGCGAGGTCGCGAGCGATGGGGAGCGTCAAGCCGACGACGCCACCCTTCGAGGCGGCATAGGCTGCCTGGCCTACCTGTCCGTCATAGGCCGCCACCGAGGCGGTGTTGACGATCACGCCGCGTTCCTCACCGATCGGCTCGGCCGCGACCAGTCTCGCCGAGAAGCGGGCAATCATCGCGAAGGTGCCTATCAGGTTGATCTCGACGGCGCGGCGGAAAGCGTCGAGCGGATGCGGCACGTTTTCCTTGCCGACGGTCTTGATCGCGGGCGCCACACCGGCACAATTGACCAATATGCGGGCGACGCCGTGGGCCTGTTCGGCCTCGGCGAGTGCAGCTTCGATGGCGGTATCGTCCGTGACGTCGACGATGGCGGCGCGCCCGCCGATCGCAGTGGCGTGAGCTTCTGCGGCCTCACGATCCCGATCTACGATCGTTACCCTGGCGCCTCTGGCCGCGAGCATCGCAGCAGTGGCTCCGCCCAGTCCGGACGCGCCACCGGTGACGATGGCGGCTATGTCGTTGATCTTCAAGACTGTCTCCTATTGTGCGGTGGATCCGCCATCGACGATCAGTTCGGAGCCCGTCATGTAGCGCGATCCGTCTCCGGCCAAGAAGACAATGGCGTCGGCTATCTCGTCCGGCGAGGCCTTGCGCCCGAGCGGCGTGTCCGCCAGCAGCGCGCGCTGTCCTTCCTCCGACGCGTGCGCTCCCGCCGTCAGGGGCGTGGCGACGTGTCCGGGGTGGATAGAGTTGGCGCGTATTCCGTTGCCCAAGGCCGCGCACTCGAGTGCGGTCGCCTTGGTGAACATGCGAACGCCGCCCTTTGCGGCGCAGTAAGCGCCGGTGTTGGCGGCGCCCGCGATGCCGCGGATCGACGACATATTGACGATCGCACCGCCCGTCGGCGACTTCGCGAGCAGGGGCAGGAGATATTTGGTGCTGAGAAAGATACTGTCGAGGTTGACGGCCATGACCATCCGCCAGTGAGCGAGCGTCGTATCGGTGATGGAACGGAAGGTCCCGAAGCCGGCGTTGTTCACCAAGATGTCGAGATGCCCGATTTCATCGGTGATGGTCCGCGCCACGTCGATCCAGCCGGCTTCGTCGGTGACGTCGAGCGTGACGGTGCGGTGCGCACCTGCCGGCAGGTCTTCCAGCGCGCCGGGCAATGCGTCTGCTGTCCGATCGACGAGAATAACGGTCGCACCGTGTTCGGCCATGCGACGGGCGGTAGCGCGCCCGATGCCCGACGCTGCGCCGGTGACCAGGGCGACGCGGTTTTCCAATGCTCTGATCACGTCGATTCCGGGTCGTTCGTCATAGCCTGACATCCTTCTCGATTATCGTCGTCACGAATAATCGACCGTACGGTCGGTCGTCAACTGTTGTCAGCGTCCGGATGGTCGTTAAGAAGGGCGGCACACAGGCCGAACCAAGGCTCATCGGCTTCTGCTTGAAGGAGAAAGACGTGACTCGCGACGCCCCCCAAGCCAATCCGCTGCTTTCAAGCGGGCGACTGCGCTTTAACGCGCCGAAGACCGTCGCGGGTTATGCGCGGTTTCGTAAGGTGGTCGAGGAGGACGGTGCGCTGTCGGCGTCGCTCAAGCGTTTGTTTGTCGCCGCGGCCGCTTGTACGAAGGGCTATGAGGCGATGGCGCGGCGGGAATTGGCGCAGGCCGCGACCGCTGGGCTGACGAGCGAGCATGCCGCCGCGGCGATGACGATTTTGTCGAGTTCGCGAGGCGAGGGGGCGGCGCTGCGTTTCGCCGAAGTGCTGAGCGTGACCTATCCCGACGATGCCGTGATCGAGGCCGATGAGCATCCGGTTGAGGTCGAGGAGGGAGAAGCGGAAGGCAATTTCATCAAGTATTTCGGTACGGTGCCGCCATCGCTTCGGCTGTTGCTCGATCTCGTGCCCACCGGCGCCGACGCCTATTATCTCATGCGTGAGGGGACGCTGTCGGGGACCGCATTGGAGCCGGCTCATGCGGAACTCCTGCTCGTGACCGTGCTCGCCGCGGACTATAGTAGCTGGGCCTCCGTTCACATCGATGGCGCACGAAAAGCAGGCGCGACCGAGGCCCAGATCGCCGAGGCCATCCTCTGCGCGGTCCCGGTCGCCGGGTTGTCGGCATGGGTGATCGGCGCAACCGCGATGGAAGTACCAAAGGGCGGATAACAGGCCAAGGCTGCGCGGATGCATGGACGCACGCGCTCGAACGGCATACGAACGACAACTGCTAGACAACAGGATACGACACCGCATGCCGGCAAAGACGACCAAGGTTCGCACGGAAGCGCATGATGAGAAGCGTATTGCGATCATCGAGCATTGCGCCGGCCTGTTCGACAAAGTCGGGTATCACAATACGTCGATGCAGATGCTCGCGGACGAGGTCGGCATGGGAAAGCCGACCCTGTACCATTACTTCCCGAGCAAGATTTCCATTCTGTACGCTATCCACGATACGCATATCCAGGCGTTGCTTGCCGGGCTTACGGTGAAGGAGGGCTCCGATCCGGTACCGTCGCTACGCGCGGCGTGCGTCGGCATCCTGACCCAGATTGCCAACCACCCGGGCTATGTTCGTGCTTTCATGGACAATTACGGCGATCTTGAAGGGGAAATGCGCGATGCTATCCGCCAGGCAAGGCGCGATTATTTTGCCCGTGTGAAGGGCTTGATCGAAGCGGGCATAGCGAGCGGTGAATTCCGCAGCGTTGATCCGACCATTACGACCTACGGCTTCCTGGGCATGTGCAACTGGGCGTATAAATGGTACCCGCCGCTGGCCTCGACGCAGACGCCGGAGCAAGTCGCGGATGCGTTATGCCAACCCTTCTTCAACGGGCTCAAGACCAACCCATCGCAGGGGTAACGCGCCGACGACGATCCTGTTAGACCCTCGTCCATGGACGACCGATCGCGACCTGATCCTCACCGTGTTTGTGTCTGGACTTCGTGTCCCCCCGCGCTGCCATGCTGATCGACGACAATGTCCTCGATGCGGTACGGATACAGACGTCCGCAGACATACGTCCGGCTGCCGAGGCCCTGCGCGATGCGGTGAGCGAGCGCACCGGGCTACTCGTCAACATCACGCACAATATCGCCACCTCGATGCCGATGAAGGATGCGGACGGCCGCGTGCTCGCCAGCGACGTCTTTACCCCGGGCGAGGCTGGGGCGTTATGGTGGGAAGTACCGCTGCTCGGCTTGACGTCGCCTCTACCCAAGGCGTGTCGGCTCGAGGGCGAACCGTTCTGGTGTAACCGAACCGGGATTTATTCGCGGTCGCGCAATCGCGCGCTGGAAGCGCTCGATCTCAGTGATTTCGAGGCGCGCGCATTCACGCGCGCGGCGATCGTGGCGCCGGTGCATCTCCCGTTCGGTCAGATCGGCGCTGCGAGTTTCGTCCATCATGATCATGACGTGGAAGACCTGAGCGCGATCTTCGAAGCGCATGACGAGGCACTGGCGCTGCTCGCGCGAATTTTCATCACCAGCTACGTAAAGGCGACAGAACAGCCACGCGAGCAACTTGCGGGAGTGGCGCTGACGAAGCGTGAGGTAGAGTGCCTGCGGTGGGCGGGGGCAGGCAAGACCAACGACGATATCGCGATCATCCTTGGCCTGAAGCGCACCACCATCCGCTTTCACATCCGCTCCGCCGCGCAGAAGCTCGATGCCGTCAATCGCGACCAGGCGCTGTTCAAGGCGGCGCAGCTCGGCTTTCTCGGCAAGGTGCGCTGACACAAAGGTCAGCGGCGTATCATGGGCAATGCCGCTAGTCTCTCGAACTAAGGAGAGAGATATGCTGGATGCACCGCAGAAAGATGCGCCCCTGATCGACGATCGCTTGCTTGTCCGCGATCGAGAGGGCGACGTCGCCTTGTTGGCGGGTCGCGATCGCATGACGGGCGCGATCGCCTTTCCGCTACCCGATGACGAGGACCGTTTTGAAACGGTAACCTTGCCCCGCGAAGGCCGTTTGTGGTCGTGGACGGTGCAGCGCTTCCGTCCCAAGTCGCCGCCCTATGCGGGGCCCGAAGCGTTCGAACCCTATGCGGTCGGCTATGTGGCTCTGGGTGAAGCATTGATCGTCGAGGGTCGGTTGACCGGCGCACCGATCGACCGGTTCGCGATCGACATGCCGATGACGCTGGTGGCGCAGGCCTTTACGCGAATGGATGGCGAGGTTCGTACGACCTTCGCTTTCGCGCCAACGGGGATCGCGGCATGAGCGACGTCTTCATCGTCGGTGCTGGCATCCACCCGTTCGGCCGTACGCCGGGGCGCAGCGGCTTGCAGCAGGGGGCGTTCGCGGTGCGCGCGGCACTCGCCGAGGCGGGTCTTGCCTGGCCCGACGTGCAGTTCGCGTATGGTGGATCGGATGCTGCGGGCAAAGCCGACACGATGGTCTCCGATCTGGGACTGACCGGCTTGCAGTTCATCAACGTGTCGAACGGGTGCGCGACCGGCGGCTCGGCGATGTTCGGCGCGTATACGACGATCAAGTCGGGCGAATTCGACCTGGGTATCGCCGTCGGCTTCGACAAGCATCCGCGCGGTGCCTTCGATCCGAAGCCTGCCGATTGGGGCCTGCCCGAATGGTATGGCGAGACTGGCCTGATGCTGACCACGCAGTTCTTCGCGATGAAGATCCAGCGGTACATGGCAGCTTACGGCATTACGCCACCGACGCTCGCGGCGGTCGCCGAGAAGGCGTTCGCAAATGGTGCGCTGACCGAGCATGCATGGCGGCGCGAACCGGTCGATGCGGACATGATCCTGCAATCGACGATGGTGAGCGATCCACTGACCAAGTTCATGTTCTGCTCGCCTGGCGAAGGCGCGGTCGCTCTGATCTTTGCCAGTGGCAAGCGCGCACGCGAACTGGGATTGCCGATGGTGCGGCTTCGTGCGGCCGCGGTCCGAAGCCGACCGCCTGGGTCGTTCGAGGTCTTTTCGCCGGCGCTGGCAATCGATCGTGGGCCATCGCCCACCGAGATCGCCTCGCGCGCCGCATATGAGATGGCCGGGGTCGGTCCTGCCGATATCAGCGTCGCGCAGTTGCAGGATACCGAAAGCGGCGCAGAGATCATGCACATGGCCGAGAACGGTTTCTGCGCCGACGGCGAGCAGGAACGATGGCTAGCCGAGGGACGCACGCGGATCGGCGGTGCGCTGCCGGTCAACACCGATGGCGGTTGCCTCGCGTGCGGGGAGCCGGTCGGCGCCTCGGGGTTGCGGCAGGTGTACGAGAATTACCGCCAGCTGACCGGCCAGGCCGGCGCGCGGCAGGTGCCGGGCAGCCCCCGGTTGGGCTATAGTCACGTCTATGGCGCCCCCGGCGTCTCGGGCGTCGCGATCGTGGAGCGCGCGTGATGGATCTTTCGCTATCCCCGGAACAGCAGGCTTTCCGTACGGAGGTGCGGTCGTTTCTGCAGGACGCGCTGACGCCGGCGATGCGGCAGGGCGCAACCCTGACGTCGGGCGTGTTCGCCGAACCCGATGTGTATCTCGCGTGGCAGGCGGCGTTGAACGCCAAGGGCTGGCTTGTCTATTTCTGGCCTAAGGCAGCGGGTGGTCCGGGATGGGATGCCGTGCGCCGCTGGATATTCGAGACCGAATGCACGGCCGCGGGCGCACCGATCCTGCCCGGTATGGGACTGAAGCTGGTCGGGCCTGTCCTGTATACCTATGGCAGCGATGAGCAGCAGGAGCGGTTTCTGCCCGCATTGCGCAGCGGCGAGCACATCTGGGCGCAGGGCTTTTCGGAACCGGGGTCGGGCTCGGACCTCGCCTCGCTTCGCACGCGTGCGGTGCGCGAAGGCGACGATTATGTCGTTTCGGGTCAGAAGATCTGGACCACGCAGGCGCAATTCGCGAACTGGATGTTCGCGCTGGTACGCACCGACGCCACCGTCAAGGCGCAGCGCGGCATCTCGTTCCTGCTGATCGACATGGCATCGCCCGGTGTTACCGTCCGACCGATCCTGAGCGCATCGGGAGACCATGAACTCAACGAGGTCTTTCTCGAAGACGTCCGTGTCCCCGTCGCGAACCTGGTCGGCGAGGAAGGGCAGGGGTGGACGATCGCCAAGTTCCTGCTCGAGAACGAGCGCGGTGGTACCGGCTATGCGCCGCAACTGCTGGCCGATTTCGACCGTCTGACACGCGCCACGACGCTGACCGGCGAACTTGCGGATCGCGCCGTACGGCTGCGGCTGGAGGCGGAAGCGCTCGAGATGACCGAGTTGCGCACGTTGCTGGAGATCGAGCAGGGCAATCCACCGCATGCGCGTAGCCTCGCGGTGAAACTCATCGCCTCCGAAGTGCGCCAGGGGATCGAGGGTCTTGCGATCGACGCGTTCGGCATGGCGAGCTTGCAGCTCCCCGCCGAACGCCCGTTCCACGCCGCCGACGCGCCCGCACTGGTCGGTCCGCCCGAGGCCGGCTTGGCCGCCGCACGCTATCTCAATGCGCGGGCGTGGTCGATCTTCGGCGGCACCAGCGAAATCCAGCTCACCATCATTGCCAAGGCCGCCGTCGGCCTCTGACCATCGAAGGACCATTTTCATGCCAGAAGCTTTCATCGTATCCGCGAAACGTACTCCCGGTGGCCGTCGCAATGGCAGGCTTGCAGGGATTCACCCTGCCGACCTGGGTGCGACGATACTCGACGCCATCATCGCCGAGACCGGTGTCGATCCAGCGACGATCGACGACGTCATCATCGGCTGCGTCAGCCAGATCGGCGAGCAGACCTTCGCACTTGGCCGTAACGTCGTCCTTGCGTCGTCACTGCCCGACAGCGTGCCTGCCGTTACGATCGATCGTCAATGCGGCAGCTCGCAGCAGGCGCTGCACTTCGCGGCTCAAGCGGTGATGTCTGGCACGCAGGATCTGGTGATCGCCGGCGGCGTCGAGAGCATGTCCCGCGTCCATATGGGATCGCCCGTGGCGCTGGCCGCCAAGGCCGGCATGGGTGGCAGTCCCTTCTCGGCGAAGATCCTGGAACGCTACGGCGTCGAGGGCTTCAGCCAGTTCACCGGTGCACAGATGATCGCCGACAAATACGGTTTCGACCGCGCTGCGATGGACGCCTATGCGCTGGAAAGCCACCGCAAGGCGGTAGCCGCTCGCGCGTCCGGCGCCTTCGCTGCCGAGATCGTTCCGGTCACGACGATCGATGCGGATGGCAAATCGGTCGTGCATGATCATGACGAGGGCGTACGTGCCGACGCGTCGCTCGAGTCGATCGGTTCGGTCAAGCTCTTGAGCGAGAAGGGCACCTTGTCCGCGGCGACCGCCAGCCAGATCTGCGACGGTGCCAGCGGTGTCCTCGTCGCCTCCGCCGAAGCGGTTCGGACGCATGGCCTGACGCCGCTCGCGCGCATCCACAACCTCACCGTGACGGCGGGCGATCCGGTCATCATGCTGGAGGAGCCTATCTCCGCGACCCGTCGTGCGCTGCAGCGTGCGGGCATGACGCTGGATCAGATCGACCTGTTCGAGGTGAACGAGGCATTCGCATCAATCCCGATGGCGTGGCTGTCCGCGCTCGGTGCCGATCCAGCACGGCTCAACGTGAATGGCGGTGCCATCGCCCTTGGCCATCCGCTGGGTGCGACGGGCACGAAGCTGATGGCGACCCTCGTTCATGCGCTGCATGCGCGCGGTGGGCGGTACGGTTTGCAGACGATGTGCGAGGGCGGGGGCATTGCCAACGTCACGATCGTGGAGCGGGTGTGACATGAACATCACCCCCAGCGAGGAACAGGTCCTGTTGCGCGATACCGTCGGCCGTTTTCTGGCGGATCGGACGGACTCCGCGACGGCGGGCGAGGGGCCGATCTTGCAGGACGACTGGCGTGCGCTGGGCGAACTGGGACTGTTCGGCTTCCTGTTGCCCGAAGCAGCGGGTGGCCTGGGCGGCGGTCCGCAGGACGTGATGATCGTTGCGGAAGAATTCGGTCGCGCGCTTGCGATCACGCCACTAGCCGAGGGGATCGTCGGCGCCGCGGATGCGATCGCCCGTGGGGGCGACGCCGCGGCGATCGAGACATGGGTAGCACCGGCGATGACGGGCGATCACGTGCTCGCCGTCGCGGTGGCCGATGTCTCGAACGATGGCGCGCGGCTGACGGGACGTGCGGATTTTGTATTGTCCGCAGTCGATGCAGCCGCACTGGTCGTGATAGGCGACGGTGCGACCTGGCTCGTCGAACGCGACGCCGAGGGGCTTTCGATCGACCCGGTGCGGCTGATCGACGGATCGGCTGCCGGCATGATGCGGTTTGACGGCACGCCCGCTCTGGCCCTGACGCAAGGGGACGGCGATACGACCCTGGCAATGATTCGCCTTTGCCACGTGGCCGAATTGGTGGGGGCAATGTCCACGCTGTACGAGCAGACCGTGGAGTATGTGCGCCAGCGCCAGCAGTTCGGCGTCGCGATCGGCACCTTTCAGGTCGTTCAGCACAAGTTGGCGCGGATGTTCGTCGCGCTTGAACAGGCGCGATCGCTCATGCTGAAAGCGGCGATCGTCGACCGCGATGATGCCGGGTTCGTGCGTGGCGTGCTGGGCGCCAAGGCCTATGTCGCGGACGCCGCACAGCGGCTTGCCGAGGAGGCGGTGCACCTTCACGGCGGCATGGGCGTGACCGACGAACTTCCAGTCGGACGCGGCCTGCGCCGGGTCATTCTATTGGCACGTGTATTCGGCAGTGCCAGTGAGGCGCGCGTGGCGCTCGCGGCGTGACGTTCAACCGCAAATGGACTTTGGCCAAGCGGCCCGACGGGCGCGTCGCGACGAGCGATTTTGCCATGCTGACCGAGCCGTTCACGCCTCCCGCGCTGGACGAAGGCGAAGTGTTGGTCCGCAACCATATCTTCGCTGTGGCTCCGACGATCCGCAACTGGCTGAACGCCGGCCCCGCAAGCTATCGCGGCTCGATCCCGATCGGCGGCACGATCGCCGGCATGACAGCCTGTGAGGTCGTGCAGTCGAACCATCCGGATCATCCCGTTGGCACCCGGATGGTCGCGATGGCGCGGTGGGAGGACTGGAGCGTGCTTCGTCCGGATACAGCGCCCGTTCCGCCGTTTCCGATACCTGCCGACGTGACACTCATCGAGGCGCTTGGCCTGTATTCACCGAACAGCCTGACGGCCTATTTCGGGTTGCTGGACATCGGACGGCCTCTGGCGGGCGAAACCGTCGTCGTGTCAGGCGCGGCAGGATCGGTTGGCTCGCTGGTGTGCCAGATCGCGGGGATAGTAGGCTGTCGCGTGATCGGTATCGCAGGGGGTCCCGACAAATGTCGCAAGCTTGTCGAAGAACTCGGTGCGACGGCAGCGATCGACTATCGCAACGATGACGTTCCGGCCCGCTTGGCTGAACTGTGCCCCGGCGGCATCGACGTGTTCTTCGACAATGTCGGTGGCGAGCAACTCGAGGCCGCGGCGAACGCGATGGCCGATTTTGGCCGTATCGTCTTGTGTGGGCAAATATCATCCTACGACCGGGCGGGCGGCGCTCCAGGGCCGCGAGACATGATGAAGCTGGTCTATGGCCGCATTCGCATGGAAGGGTTCGTAGTCGGTGATTTCGTCGGTCGCGCTGCTGTTGCGCGCGCGAAGTTGCGGGATTGGGCTGACGAGGGCCGGCTCACCGTCCGCGTCGACCAGCGCGCCGGGTTCGAGCGTCTGCCCGAAGCGTTCGTCGCACTGTTTGACGGAGGTAATGACGGGACGCTGCTGGTCACGGCGTGACGCGTCAGCCCGCGGTCTGGCCGCCGTCGATCGTCACCTCCGCACCCGTGATATAGGCGGCGGCGTCGCTTGCGAGAAAGACGATAGCGTCGGCGACTTCCTCCGCAGTCCCCGCGCGACCGAGCGGGATGTCCGCCAATCGCCTGGCAGACGCAGCGGGATCGTTGAATACCGCACGCGATAGCGGGGTGTCGATCAGGCCGGGATTGACCGTATTGACGCGCACGCCGTTGCCGAGCGCCGCGAACTCCAACGCGGCCGCCTTGCCGAACATGCGCGCCGCACCTTTTGCCGCGCTATACGAACCCGATCCCGGCCCCGAAATCATGCCCCGGATCGACGCGACGTTGACGATCGCACCGGATCCCGACGCGGCAAGCATCGGCAGCACCGCGCGCGTGCCGAGGAACAGTGCGTCGACATTGACCGCGCGGATCTCGCGCCACTCGGCAAGGCTGGTATCGGCGAGCATACGGAAATGACCCCGCCCGGCGTTGTTGATCAGGACGTCCAACCCGCCGGCCGTGGCGATGCGACTGGCGGCGTCCGCCCAGTCATCTTCGTTCGTGACATCGAGCACGATGGCACGATCGCGGCGGGCAAGGGGGAGATCACCGCACGCAGACGCGAGCGCGCGTTCGTCTCGGTCGGCGAGCCATACATCGGCCCCGTGCTCGAGGAAGCGACCCGCGGTAGCGAGGCCGATACCCATTGCCGCACCGGATATCAGTACAGAGCGGCCGACGAAGCTCATCCCGCCGACGTGACCGCCAATCCGGCATCCTTGCGGCTCATGTCGACGATGCTCTCGAAATGCGGGTTCGTCCGGGAGAGGATCGCATCGGCACGGGCGCGAATTGCGGGATCGAACGCGTCGGTCGTCGTCGCGTAAAAGCGGTTTTGTCGGATCGCGTCGAAGGCGATCGTGGCGGTCTGTTCGGCGGTCAGTGCGCCGCGATAGAGGTCGTCGCGCATTGCTTCCAGAGCGGCGGACTCGCCGGGCGGGCCACCTGGCCCTGCCAACGCTTGCGGACGAGACCGCTCAGCCTCATAGATCCGCGTCGCTACCAGTCCGGGCAGGAGCAACGTGACGCCGATCGGAGCGTCCATTTCCTGCAGGCCCGCATACAGGGCCTCTGTCGCGCGGACCACGGCGTGCTTCGCCGCACCGTAACAGGCCGATCCCGAGCCGCTGACCAGCCCGGCAACAGAGGCCGTGTTCATAATATGCGCAGGCGCTTCCGCCGCCAATAGACGGGGCACGAACACGCGCATGCCGTTCAATACGCCTCCCAAATTGACGCCGAGCGACCATTGCCAGTCGTTTTGGGTATATTCCCACACGCGTCGATGACGCCCGCCAGGGACGATCCCGGCATTGTTGCAAAGCAGGCCGACACGGCCGAACCTGGCTTCCGCGGCATCGGCTAGCGCGGTGACGTCGGCTTCGGACGACACGTCGCAACGCAGCGCGATCGCACGATCGACTCCGATCTCGTCGGCGACCGCCTGCGCCTCTTCGACCGCGATATCCGCGAGCACGACGTTCATGCCCAATGTCGCTGCATGGCGCGCAAGTGCAGCGCCGATTCCGCTGCCGCCACCCGTAATGACAGCACAGCCGTTCGACCAATCGCTCATTTTGCCAAATCCTTTTTGTAATAGCGGGCGGCGAGAAGGAAGCATGACCCTGCGAAGATTCCGACGAAGGACATCGCCGCCATCGCATAGCGCAACGACTGGTCGCCCATGCCGATGACGTCGCTCAGGACGCCCGTCAGCCATGGTCCAAGACCGAGCCCGATGAGATTGACCGACAGCAACAGGATCGACGACGTGAATGCCCGCATCGATGCCGGCACCAGCGTCTGGGTCATCGCGATGATCGGCGCGTAGTAGAAGAACAGCAGCATGACCGTCATCGCGCACGCGATCAGCGATACCGTGGTCGATGGCGACAACAGCTGGACGAGTGCGGCAGGCGTGACCGCGATCAGAGCAATCCCGGTCAATACCGGCCGGAGATGAGGCTTGTCGGCCCCGATACGATCGGTCAGCCACCCTCCCAGGAAAATACCGATTGCGCCGCCAAGACCTGTCATCAGCGACAGCGCAGTTGCGACGTCACCAAGCGCCATGCCGTGCAGCCGCGTATAGAATGGCGCGTTCCAGTTGAGCGCAACACTGAGCACGACGTTGTTCAGCGCGCCACCGGCGAACAGCAGCAAAAGGCTCGGCCGTCGCGCCATCAGCGCCAGCCCGTCGCGCCACGGCATGGCGTCGGGGGCGGGCCCGGCATCGTAGCGCCCGCGAACCGGTTCCCGGAGCATCATCACGACGATCGGTGCCAGCACGACGCCGATCCCTCCGATAATCCACAAAGCGGCCCGCCAGTCGATCGCCTGGGCGAGCCAGCCGCCCGACAGATACCCCAGCATGACCCCAATCGGGAGTGCGAGCCCCCAGATACCGAGCGCCGTCGCCCGGCGCTCCGGCGGATAATAGTCGGCAATCATCGAATGGCTTGCGGGAATGCTGCCTGCCTCTCCCAGCGCCACGCCAATGCGAAAGAAAACTAGCATGGCAAAGCTGCCAGCGAACCCGCTTACCGCAGTCATCGCGCTCCACAGCAACAACGATCCCGCAATCACGATCCTGCGACTGTACCGATCGGCCAGCCGCGCGATCGGCACGCCGAGCGTGGAATAGAACAGGGCGAACGTCAGCCCGGTCAACGCGCCGAGCTGAGCATCGCTGAGGGACAGGTCGCGCTTGATCGGCACCTGCAAGATCGAGATCACCGTCCGATCGAGATAGTTGAACACCGACACCACAATCAGCACCAACAATGCGATCCGTCGTGATGCCGTCGTCGGGGTATCTGCGGCCTGTCCCATCATATCATTTCCCATATCGTATCGTCAGGGTCGCACCGATCGTTCGCGGTGCGCCGACGGTGATCCGTTCAACGTCAAGGTTGCCCAAGCCACCTGCAGCGGCAACTTCGGCGCGCGACACATGATAGAAGTTATACTGGAGACCGTTGGTGGCATATTGCTTGTCAAACAGATTGCGCGCCCAGACACGGATATCCCAGTCGGCGGCGGCCGGTTTGAAAGTCAAAGAAGTATTGGCAACATTCTTGCGCTCGGTCAGTCGTACTGCGGGCTGGCCAAGTCCGGTTGAGGTAACCTGAAACGGGCTGGCGAACTTCGTATCAAAGTGAAAGATCACCGAAGCGCCGCTCGCAAGATCGGCAGTATAATCGAGAAGGGCAGTGAAATCATGCTTCGGCGTGAATGGAGCCTGGTTCCCGGTACAATTCAAACCTGCTGCAGTGCATCCGACGAAACTTGCATAAAAAGCGTCGGTGTAAGCATAATTGGCGCCAATCGACAGGTTGGACGTCGGACGTACCACTGCCTCGACCTCGACGCCGCGAGACCGAAGCTTCCCTGCATTCGAGTCTTGGAACACGCCGTCCACCTGTGACCGCACTTGGAGATTGGCCGTGTCGGCGTGGAAGGCAGCGATATTGATGGTGAGCGCACGATTGAAGAGATCGGTCTTTGTGCCGACCTCATAGCTCCACGTCGTTTGGGCGCGCAGCGGAGTAGCAGCAGCCAGCGGCGTTCGGACGTTGAACGACCAGCCGCCACCCTGAAAGCCCCGCGACGCCGATGCGTAAAACAGGCTGCCACGGAATGGGTGATACTCCGCGATGACGCGCGGGGTCCAACCTTTCCAGCTGTCGACCGCATCGTCATTGGCCGGCAGTTGCTGGAAGTAAGGACCGCCCTGGAACGGAGACGATCCGATATGCTGCGTGTAGCCCGTTTTGCGCTCGTAGCTGTAACGAAGGCCGGCGGTCAGCGACAATTTGTCCGTGAACTTGTATTTTCCCTCGGCATACGGTCCGAAGCTGCGATTCTCGATCTGTCCCTCGAACGTCTGACCTGGCGTATATCGACCCGCATTGAGGACCGAGAAGAAGAGGTTCGGATCGCGACCGTCGAAACCGAACGTGATCTTGTGGTTCAAGTCCTCATAGCCGAAATATGCGCCCGCGACGAAATCGAAGGGGCCGCCAAGGTCTGATGTGAACCGGAATTCCTGACTTACCTGCCACTCGTCGTTCGTGTTGAGTGAAGGAAAGTTGACGGGGTTCGGGCCTCCATCGGCGTCTTCGGCAAGCCTCGACTTCAGGTATCGGTATCCCGTGATCGAACTGATCTGTCCGATGGCGGTCTCGTAACTCGCATTGAGCAACGCGGTGCCGATCGTACGCCGCGTAAACCCATCGTCATCGAGAAGCACTTTGTGAAGATTGCCGTTCGTTCGTTCTTGTACCGATGCCGCCAGGGCGCCGTCGCCGACTATGGTAGGGCCATCGCCGGACCCAACGCGGCGTAGGTAGGAGCCGCTCGCGACGATGTTCCATTTCTCGTTGGGCCGCCAGCGAACAGACGCCCGATAGGAAGATACCTTGTTATTCGCGAGGTAGTTGTCGGTGATCAAATTGTGCTGATATCCGCCAACCGACTTCACGCTGTAAGCGAAACGTCCGGCGAGAGTTTCCGATATCGGTACGTTGATGAATCCGTCAGCCTCCAACCCGCCGCGGCCGCCTTTATAGGTCACTCCAGTCAACGTCGCGCGGCCGCTGCTGACGCCAATCTCGGCCATGTTGTTGGTGACGACGAGTGCGCCGCCCACGGCATTGCGACCGAAGGTCGTTCCTTGCGGTCCGCGAAGTATCGACACTTGGGAGACGTCATAGAGATTGGCGTCGAACGACGCGAGCGTCCCGTAGAATATGTCGTCGATATACACCCCGACCGGACTTTCCAGACCGGGTGAATCGTTGATGGTACCCTGACCTCGGATTTGTACCGTAACGACCGATGTACCTTTGACCGGTACGAAGGTGGGGCCAGGTGCGATCTTCACGATCTCGGCGAAATTGTCGACCTTGCGAGCCTGAATTTGCTCTTCCCCCAGCGCGCTGACGGCGATCGGTACATTCTGGAGACGTTCGGACCGCCGCGTCGCGGTGACGATGATGTCGCCGGCGATGCCAGTTGCCGCTGTTGCCTGCGGCGTCGGTACCGCGTCCGTCACGCTGCCGGCCGGGGGGGCTGGCGTAGTCGGAATAACGGGTTCCTGTTCCCCGGGCGTCGTGGTGCCGGCGGCTTGGGAATGAGCCGTCATCGGAGTAAGCAGGGCAAGCGTCGAAACACCTAGCGCCAACGGAATCATCGATCGCGTCATATAATCCTCTCCTTTAATCGTCCGATCTGTTGTCGGATCTGATGGTCGCTTGTTTCGCTCCGTAGTCAGATGGTCGCTGTGACCGACGGTAGGTTTCAGGCCGCGAAAGGAAGGTCAGCCTGCGCCGGCCTCGCGCGCTGAGTGCCATGCGGCCAAGGCGAGGGGACGGATCCGCTGGATGATTTCGCCTGCATTGGCGGCGGTCTGCACACCGTCTCGCGCGCGCCCGGCGATGCCCTGCAAGATGGCCGCAACCCGGAACAGGTTGAACGCGGTGTAGAAGGGATGCGTGGGGTCGACGTCGAACCCTGTGCGTTCGCAATACGTCCGGGCATAAGCCTCGGGCGTCGGGATACCGAGGGCCGTCAGGTCGGCGCCGCGCAACGTTCCGCGCACATCAACCCCCTCGGGGCGAAACCACTCCATCATGTGATAGGTCAGGTCCCCGAGCGGATCCCCCAACGTCGACAGTTCCCAGTCGATCACCGCCGCGACGCGAGGTTCGGTCGGGTGGATCAGCAAATTGTGGAACGAATAGTCGCCGTGGATGATCGTCGTGCGTTCGTCGCTTGGCGGAATGGCCCCTGGCAGCCACTCGGCCAGCCAGTCCATTTCCGGTATATCGACCGTCCGTGACGCCTCGTATTGGCGCGTCCAGCGTGAGATTTGACGGACGAAATAATTTCCCGGGCGACCATAGTCGGCAAGACCGAGCGCCGCATAATCAACGCGATGAAGTCGGGCGAGCGTGTCGTTTGCGGAATCATACACCGCCGCGCGCTCGGCCGGGGACAATTGCGGCATGCGGGGGTCCCAGAAGCCGCGGCCGGGTACATGTCGCATGACGTAGAACATTGTGCCGATGACATCGAGGTCCTCGCACAGCACCAGCGGTTCGGGAACGGGCAGCCCCGCTTCGAACAGCGCGCGCGTAATGCGATATTCGCGATCCACCGCATGCGCCGACGCGAGCAGGACGCCAGCCGGCTTCCGGCGCAATACATATTTGGCATTCGGAGTCGTCAGCAGGAATGTCGGATTGGACTGGCCGCCCTGAAACTGATCGACGGCCATGGGACCAGAAAACCCAGGTACTACCCCAACGAGGTAACGCTCCAGCGTCGCCTCGTCGAACTGGGTACCAGGCACGACTGCTTCGGTCTGGCCGATCGTTGCAGCGGGAGCACTCATGCCGCCAACTCCCCACGGTACTTGTCGAATTCCATGCGTGCGAGCTGACGTTCGTGCACTTCGTCGGGGCCGTCGGTCAGACGGACGATGCGGGTGTTCGCCCACAACTCGGCCAATCCGAAATCGTCACTGACGCCTCCACCGCCATGCGCCTGAATGGCATCGTCGACGATTTGCTGCGCCATGCGGGGCGCGGCGATCTTGATCATCGCGATTTCCGCGCGCGCGGCCTTGTTGCCCACGGTGTCCATCATGTCGGCCGCCTTCAGGCATAGGAGGCGCGTCATCTCGATCTCGCAACGCGCGCGCGCGATCCGCTCTTCCCACACCGAATGTTCGGCGATAGCCTTGCCGAACGTATGGCGGGTCAGGAGTCGCCGGCACATCTTTTCGAGCGCCACCTCCATCGTCGCAATGTTGCGCATGGTATGATGGATTCGACCGGGCCCGAGGCGGCCCTGCGCGATCTCGAAGCCGCGTCCCTCGCCGAGCAGCATGTTGTCGACGGGCACGCGAACGTCCTCGAGCAATACCTCGAAATGGCCGTGCGGCGCGTGATCGTAACCGAATACGGGCAGGTGGCGCAGCAAGGTCACGCCCGGCGTGTCGCGCGGCACCAGGATCATCGATTGCTGTTTATAGGCCGCCGCGTCGGGGTCGGTCTTGCCCATGAGAATGAAGAAGTCGCACCTGGGATGGCCCGCACCGGACGACCACCATTTACGGCCGTTGATGACATACTCATCGCCATCGCGGCGGATCGCGGTCTGTATGTTGCGCGCGTCGGACGAGGCGACGGCGGGTTCGGTCATCAGGAACGCAGACCGCGTGATCCCGTCACGCAGCGGCACCATGAAACGTGCCTTTTGTGCAGGCGTACCATACCGGTGAAGCACCTCGAAATTGCCGGTGTCGGGCGCCATGCAATTGAAGACTTCGCTCGCGAATGACACGCGACCCATCAGCTCCGCGATCGGGGCATAATCGAGGTTCGTCAGCCCGGGACTGGTGAAGAATTCGTCGTCATGCTCCGAAGGGGGCATAAAGAAATTCCACAATCCTTCGTCGCGGGCTTTGGCTTTAAGCTCTTCGAATATTGGCGGAATATCGTTCCAGCGATCGATTTTCGCGGCTTGCTCGTGATAAACCGGAACGGCAGGAATGATATGCTCGTCCATGAATGCGCGGACACGGCCCATCCAGGCCTGCGATCGATCCGAATGCTCGAAATTCATGCTGCTACCCCTGCCTAACAACTAAATCATCACTCAATCGACCGGTCGGTCGTGTACTGATAAAGCTATTCGACCGACCGGTCGGCTGTCAACCGGTCTTGTGGCGCCTGGGGCGGAACATGGACGCGCCAAATCGCCGGGTTCGGCAGATATCGATTCGTGAAATCCATTGACCAATTAGACAGGCGACCGACCGGTCGGACGGTGCTTAGATACTGACGTTGGAGTATCGGTTCGGCAGGATGGTAATCGCGACCACCGGACCGCCAACCAAGAAAAAAGATTGACGCCCGACCGGACGGTCGACACAATTGGCGGCGAGAGAGGATAGTGCCGATGAGTTCGTCGAACGGGCTGGAAGACGCGGTATTGCTGCGGTCTCACGCCCCTTACACGCTGGCTGGGTATGCGGCCTTTCGCGACGTCATCGATCGGGACGGAGCCGTTCCGGCGCGGTTGAAGGCGTTGTTCGTCGCGGTCACGGCAACCGATCGGCGCTATCCCGATCTTGCTCGCCGCGAACTCGTTCGTGGCGTGGGTCTGGGTCTCACCGTGACGGAGGCGACTGCCGGAATCATCGTCTTGAGCAGCCTGCGCGGTGAAGGTGCGGCGCTGGAATTCGCCGAACTAGTTACCAGGACGATGGCGTTGGGCGAGTTACCGAAACCACAACCGTTACCCGACGCCGCACCTGGCGAAGCAGTCGCCAATTTCGAGGCGTATTTCGGGACGATTCCTCCGCCGCTGGCCCAGTTGCTGCGGCTCGTGCCGCGGGCCGCGGACGCATATTATCTCATGCGTCGCGGCAGCATCGACGCGAACCCGCTGTCGCCCAAGCATGGCGAACTGCTGCTGCTGGCGATCCTCGCGGCCGGGTATAGCCCGATGGCGGCAACGCATGTTCGCGGTGCCCGCCGGGCGGGCGCCAGCGACGAGGAAATCGCCGAAGCGGTGCTCTGCGCGATCCCCGCAGCAGGGGTTGCCGCCTGGATGGCCGTTGGCGCGCTGCTGGAGCCGGCAGCGGACTGACTTTCTACAAGTATTTCCATCACTAAAAACGGAGAGCGACATGGAACTCGAAAAAGACGTCATCCAGTATGAACTGGCGGATAATGGTATCTGTACGATTTGGCTGAACCGGCCTCACAAGCGGAACTGCGTCAGCCCCCAGCTGCTGCGCGAACTCGAGGTCGCGGTCGATCGCGCTGCTGCCGACAAGAAGGCATTGGCCGTGGTGTTTCGCGGACGCGGCAACACGTTCTGCTCTGGCGCTGATCTGGACCAGCTGGTTGGTCCGGTGCTGCACGAGAGCACGGTCTCGCTGCAGCTCGCGATCGATTCGGCGCGGACCTACGACAAGATCTACAACATGTCGAAGCCGACCATCGCTGCAGTCGAAGGCTATGCCGTCGCGGGTGGCTTCGAATTGATGATCTCGTGCGATTTCGCACTGGCTGCATCGGAAGCGAAGATCGGCGATTTCCATATCCGCCGCGCGCTGTTCGGCGGTGCCGGACCGATTTATCGCCTGCCGCGCTACATCGGCATGCGCAAGTCCAAGGAACTGATGCTGACCGGCAAACTGCTGACCGGCGACGAGACGGTCGAGTGGAACCTGTGCAACGCGTCTGCACCCGCCGACAAGTTCGATGCTCTGATCGCCGACTTCTGCGCGCCGCTGATCGACAAGAGCCCGTTCTGCATGTGGATGACCAAGATGGCGCTGAACCGCGGCATGGACGCGGACACGAACACGCTCATCACGCTTGAGACGATGACCTGCAACGTCGTCCACCATTCCGCCGATGCGAAGGAAGGCGTCGCCGCGTTCCTAGAGAAGCGCAAGCCGGTCTGGACGGGCAACTAAGGTGACGAAGGTCAGCATGGTCGTGCTCGCAAGCCGTCCCGACGACTGGACGCAGGCGCGTTTCACCGAGTGGTGGCGCGGGCCCCATGCCGGTGCCGCCCGGGTACTGCCTGGTCTCGTCGCGTATCGCCACGGCGTCGTGACGAAGGACTATGACAGTCCCGAAACGCCGGGATGGGACGGGCACGCCGTGCTGACCTTCGCTGATCAGGCGGCGCTCGACGTCGCCTTCGCCTCGCCCGAATGGAAGGCGGCGACTGCCCAGACCCGGGGGATGGGCGGTCGGCGGATCATCCTGATTACCGAGGAGGTAGATCTGCTGGAATCGCAGGTTCAGTCGAAGGAGTATGGAGATGAGTGAACTCTCTCCTGGCTTTATGGCTCAAGGCTTTCGACTGGACGGCCAGCGTGCGCTCATCACCGGCGGACGCGGCGCACTGGCAGAGGCGATGGCCGCGACCTTGGCGGATCTGGGCTGCGCCGTAGCACTCGCCTCCCGCAACGGCGACGAATGTGTTGCGTTAGCCAACACGATCACCGAGCGCTTTGGCACGCAGGCGATCGGACTGTCCTGCGATATCTCGGATGAGGGCTCCATCGAGGCCGCCGTGACCGAGACGATCGCTCGACTTGGCGGTCTCGACATCCTCGTCAACAATGCCGGTGCCTCGTGGTGGGGGCTTCCCCAGGACATTCCACTCAAGGGCTGGCGCAAGGTCATGGAGGTGAACGTCACCGGCACGTTCCTCGCGTGCCGCCAAGCGGCACGGCACATGATCGCGCATGGCGGCGGCGCCATCGTCAACATCGCCTCGGTCGGCGCCTTCATCTCCTACCGCCCTGCGGATGGCCAGGTCGTGCCGTACACGACAAGCAAGGCGGCTATCGTTCACCTGACGAGTGATCTGGCTGCGCAATGGGCCGAGCACGGCATACGCGTGAATGCGATCGCGCCGGGATCGATCGAGACCGGCATGACCGAGACGCTTGATCCCGCGATTCAGGAAAAGACCCGGGCACGCATCCTGATGGGGCGCTTCGGACGCCCCGACGAAGTCTCCGGTACGCTGGCCCTGCTTGCCTCCCAGGCCGGCAGTTTCATTACCGGCCAGACTTTCCTCGTGGACGGAGGGCAATCCCTTGGCTGACCTGAGCGCGGACGGACTTGTCTGGTCCGACGACCGGCTATGGCCGCAGTTCGTGGCGAGGGCCGACGAAGATCCAGCCGCGACGGCCCTGGTCGATTGCGATGATCGACGATGGACCCGGGACGAGCTTCGCGCCGAGGCGGATGTCCTGCAGGTCCGTCTGCGTGCGGCGGGGGTCGGCGCAGGATCCCGCGTGCTGGTGGCCGGGCACAAGCGCGCGAGCACCTTGGTCGTGGCGCTCGCCGTATCGGCGTGCGAGGCGATCTTCTGCCCCTATTCGCCAAAATTGTCCGACGCCGACCGGACGATGCTGGTGGGTCGGCTTGGCCATGCAGCGCACATTTACGGGGATGCCGACGAAGCGATCCGTATCGATCCCGCTCCTTCGACAGACCGCTCCAACGATTTTCGCAACCGCGACGCTGCGCTGATCGGGTTCACGTCCGGTACGACAGGCGTGCCCAAGGGCGTGATGCACGGGTCGACGGCGTTGAACTACGCAACGCGTGCCTGCGCTGCCAATGCCGGCCTGAAGCCGGGAGACTCGATCCTCGGAATCGTACCGCTCGACAGCGCACCGGGTTTCACGTTCACCGCGCATTTCGCCCTGTCGCTTGGCCACCCGCTCGTGCTGATCGATCCATGGGATCCCGTCGCAGCAATGCGACGTGCGACCGTTCATGGCTGCGGCTGGGCGATCATGGTGCCAACGCATCTTTATACGATGGTGGAGGCGGCGAAGACGGGGGCGTGGTCGGGGCGATTGCCGTTACGTGCGGTGGCGGTTGGCGGCAGCGCGATGACGCCTGAACTGATCGCCGATGCCGATACTCTGCTCGGCCTGAAGGCACTGCGTATGTTCGGCATGTCGGAATGCATGGGACATTGTTCGACATTGCCGACAGACACGCTCGTGAGGCGTCAATCAACCGATGGCCGACCCTTCCCGGGAACGCTCGAGGAAGCCTTCGATACGGACGGACGTCCGCTGCCGCGCGGCGAGCGTGGACAGGCGGGCGTGCGCGGACCGTCGCTGTTCCTGGGCTATGCCGACGATCTGGGAGCCGGACAGGAGCGCATGACGCCCGACGGCTATTACCTGACCGGCGACGAGATAGTCCGCGACGATGAGGGCTATGTCCGGGTGGTGGGTCGTATCAAGGACCAGATCATTCGCGGCGGCCTGAACATCGACCCCGCCGAGATCGAAGCCGCACTCCTGCGCCACCCGGCGCTCGCCGAAGTGGCAGTGGTCGGCGTTCCGGAACGCAAGCTTGGCGAGCAGGCTTGCGCAGTCTGTCGGATACGCGATGGGGCGTCGCCAATCAGTTTCGACGAGATGATCGCGCATCTTCAACGCGAAGGAATGTCGCGCAAGAAATGGCCGGAACATCTGGTTCTGGTCGATGAGATGGCGATCGGCGCGACCGGAAAGCTCGACAAGAAGGCCATGGCCGCGCGTGCGGTTGCGGCACTGGTGTCAGCATGATTGGATTTTCGTTCGACCTGACCGGCCGTGTCGCGCTGGTCACCGGGGCCTCCTCGGGACTGGGGCGTCGGTTTGCGACCATATTGGCGGCGAGCGGTGCGAAAGTGGTGATCGGTGCGCGGCGTGCCGAACTGCTCGACACGCTTGCGCAGGAGATAGCGGACAATGGCGGCGAAGCGCTGCCGCTGGCGATGGATGTCACCGACGAGGCCTCGATCATAGCGGCCTATGATGAAGCCGCAGCACGCTTCGGCCCGGTCGATACGGTCATTGCCAACGCGGGACTGAACGTCGCAGGCAGTTCTCTCGGGCTGGAGGCCGACGCCTTCGACCGGATCGTCGCGGTCAATCTCCGGGGCGTGTTCCTGACGGCACGCGAAGGTGCGCGGCGCATGGTGGCAGCCGGTTCTCAGGACCGCGAACATGGTCGCATCACGATAATATCGTCGATCACCGCGCATCAACCGGGGGCGGGCATTGCCCCGTACAGCGCGACAAAGGCTGCCGTCGCCCAGATGGGGCGATCGCTGGCGAAGGACTGGGCACGCAAGGGCATCAACGTCAACGTGCTTTGCCCCGGCTACATCTCGACTGAAATGAACGAGACGCTTTGGGATCAGCCGGCGGGGCAGGGGTTGCTCGCGTCCTTTCCGCGAAAGCGCGTCATGGACAGCGACGCGCTTGATGCGATGATCCTGTATTTCTCGTCCGATGCAAGCCGGAACCTGACCGGTTCGGTGATGACGATCGACGACGGGCAGACGCTTTGAGGGTTTGGCATACCAGGGTTGGTCGGCGCGATACCGCGCGTTTCGCCGCTGGACTGGCGCTGGCCTTCCCGGTGAACGGCTACCGCGGCGCCGCAAGTTGCGGGTCGAGCACGTCATGACGCGAGTCACCGATGCCAATCTGGGGACCACGCCGGTACGCCCAGGTTTCGAGCTCGACGAAGGCGCGTTGGACAGGTGGATGCGCGAGCATGTGGCGGACTATCAGGGGCCGCTGATCGTCACGCAGTTTCGCGGTGGGCAATCCAATCCGACTTACCATCTGGCTACGCCGAAACGACGTTACGTCCTGCGTCGCAAGCCGCCCGGGCCGTTGCTGAAGGGCGCTCACGCCGTCGACCGCGAAGCCAGGGTGCTGATCGCCCTCGAGCGTGCCGGCTTTCCGGTGGCGCACGTGCACGGATTGTCGGTGGACGACACGGTGATCGGCACGATGTTCTACGTCATGGACATGGTCGAAGGGCGCGTCGTCTGGGACGCAACTTTTCCTGACGTACCTGCCGAGGAGCGGGCTGCGTATTTCGATGCGATGAATGCGACGATGGCGCAGCTTCACGGGATCGATCCAGGCGCGATCGGGCTCGCGGACTATGGCCGGCCCGGCAATTACTTCGAACGTCAGATCGCGCGGTGGTCGAGCCAGTATCTGTCCGACGATGCTGCGGGGCGGGATCCGTATATGGACCGACTCGTCGAATGGCTGCCTGCGAACATTCCCGTTGACGACGATGTATCGTCCATCGTGCACGGCGACTTCCGCTGCGACAATCTGATCTTTCACCCCAGCGAACCTCGGACTTTGGCGGTGCTCGACTGGGAATTGTCGACACTCGGGCATCCGGGAGCGGACTTCGCCTATCATGCCATGATGTACCGGATGCCGGCACATATCGTCGCCGGGCTTGGTGGTGTGGATCCGGCGTCGCTCCGGATCCCGTCCGAACAAGCGTATCTGCAAGCCTATTGTGCCCGGCGTGGCTTGGCTTCGATGCCCGGATACGACTTCTACATCGCGTTCAACTTCTTCCGCCTCGCCGCGATCTTCCACGGAATAAAGGGCCGCGTGCTGAACGGTACGGCGGCGTCCGCCGAGGCACGTCAGCGCGTCGCGGTGCTGCCCGAGTTGATGGCGCTGGCCTGGGCGCAGGCGGAGCGCGCGACGCGTCGCTGATATTTGGAGAGTTGCGTATGTCCGATCCTACCGCATTCCGCTGCGCTGCCGCGCTATTGGCGTTGACAGCGCCCGCCGCGGCTCTTGCTCAGGTGCCTGCGCGACCGGTTCCCCCCGAACAGACGACACAGCCGGCCACGACGAGCGCGTTGCCAGATGACAGCGTGTTGCCCGCGCCCGATCGCTTCAAGCGGTTTGACGATCTTAGTCTGAAGGGCTGGGCAATCTCGTATCCGAAGGTCGCCGATACGATCCTCGCCGATCATCAAGGCGTTCGTGATGCGCTCGCCGATATCGGCATCGGCATTTCGCCGATAAATACGGCTAATTTCCAGTATGACTTCTTGCAGAACGATCGCGGCTATCGTGGACCACAGCTTTATAACGGTCAGCGAATAACCCGAACGAATACCACGGCCAGCCTCACCGCGACCTATGATCTCGGCCGTATTGGCCTCAGGGGCGGACAGGTCGCGACGACATTGAGCATCGTCGACAACAGCTTTCCAGCAGTGAACGGTCCGAAGAAAATCCGGATCGGTCGTCTGCACTATTATCAGGATGTGATCGCCGGGGTGTTGGACTTCAAAGCGGGCTACATCGACAACACGCAGGAGTTCCTCGGGATCAACGTCGGTGGCAATCTGGCAACCGGAAACCTTGGACCGCAGGCGACGATCCCGTTCCAACTCGGTTTGAGTTATGGCGGGTTTGCTGCGCCCGGTATCAACGTCCGGGTACGATCCAAGACCGGCTTCTATAACAAATTCGGTATTCAGCGCAGCTTGCCACCAGGGGGCGCGACAGCGGAAAACGCCGTAAACCCTGGAGGTTTCCGATTCTCCCCTCCAGGGACTGGCGTATTATTGATCGACGAAATCGGTTTCAATCGGGCATCGGCGCCCGGAACCAAATCTGCCTGGGTACGGTTCGGCGGCATTCATAATTCGACGCGCTACACTCGCTTTTCCGACGGTGCGCAAAAAGATAATTGGGCGGTTTTCGTCGCTGCCGATCGACAGCTGACGCAGACCGATCCGGGAAAACCGTTTCGCGGAATCTATGCCGGAGCGACATTCAACTACGCACCACCCGAACAGAACTTTTACACGCAATATTACGAGGGCCGTGTCTATGGCGTCGGTCTCATTAAAAGCCGTCCGTTCGATCTGGCGTCGTTGGTAACAACGTATAACGTGTATAGTCCGGAGGGACTGCGTGCTCGCGTCCCGACAAACCAATCATTCTACAAAGGTACCTGGGCTGCCACGGCCAGCTACGCCTATCGCGCTGCGGCGGGAATCTATATCCAGCCGGGCTTGGGAGTAACGGTGCATCCGATCTTCAGCCCAAGGTTCGGGCCAGCACTGAACGGCTACCTGAGCCTGATCACGTTGTTCTAGTTACTGACCTCATATAATTTACGACCGGCCTGGTTGCGCTGAAATGATATTGTCAAAGCTTTGTGTACTGCCATCGTACTAGGATGCTAACGATCAAAGTTTGGCAATATGCACTATTATTTTAAAGATGAATGAGTGTCCGAAGTTGGAAAAGGGGCGAGGCCTCCTAAACGTCCGCTTGTGGGTCAACGCAGCTGTTTGATCATGGTATGCCAGTAGGTGTCCACCGGAGCGTGTCGACCAGTACGCGCAGCGCCGGCGTGATCTGTCGGCTCGGATAGTAAAGGTAGCACCCAGGAAAGGGCGGGCACCAGGTGTCGAGCACCTGAATCAATTGGCCGTTGGCAATCTCTTCGGCGACGTCATGCTCCAGCATATAGCCCAGCCCCGCGCCTGCGCGGACCGCGGCGGCCGACAGCACCTCGTCGTTTACGATCAGCTGCCCAGTCGGGCGGAATCTGATCTCGCGGCCGTCGCGCTCGAACTCCCACGGCAGCAGGCCGCCGCCGCCGAGCAACCGGTAGTTGATGCAATTGTGGTTCTCCAGATCGGCGGGGGCTGCAGGCAACGAGCGGCCTTCGAAATAGCCCGGTGTTCCGACCACGAGCGTGCGCAGCGCAGGGCCCACCGGCACCGCCACCATGTCGAGATCGACGGTTTCGCCCAGCCTGATACCCGCATCGAAACCACCCGCCACCAGATCTACCAGCCGATCTTCGACGATTACCTCAACCGAAATGTCGGGATGCTCGCGTAGGAATTGCGGCAAGATCGGCGCGAGCACAGTGCGCGCCGCATAGCCGAACGTGGTCAGCCGGATCGCGCCCGAGGGTATGCCGCGCCAATCGGCAAGCGCGGACAATCCTCGCGCCACCTCCTGCAAAGCCGGGTCGAGCGAGCTTAGCAGGCGCTCCCCGGCAACGGTCGGAGCAACGCTTCGCGTGGTGCGCGCGAGCAAGCGGACACCGAGCCGTGCCTCGAGACTGCGCATCGCGTGGCTGAGCGCGGAGGGTGAGAGACCGAGTTCCGCCGCGGCACGGGTAAAGCTTCGCGCGCGGGCCACCGCCGCGAAGGCGGCCAGATCGTCGAGGTCGCCACGCTTCATTGCTGCAGATCTTTCACAAGGCCTTGTCGGCGATGACGGCTAATCCCCCCGCAAACAAGCACTATTCTCAGGTCCACTTTCCAAGGAGCTACAGCAATGACCCTCACCACCTATCGCACGCTCGGACGTTCGGGACTGACGGTCAGTCCGCTCGCGCTCGGCACGATGACCTTTGGCGCCGGACGATGGGGTGCGGACGAAGCGACTGCGCGGGTGATTTTCGACACCTATGTTGAGGCAGGCGGTAACTTTGCCGATACGGCCGATGTCTATTCCGGCGGGCAGAGCGAGGAGATGCTCGGCCGCTTCATCGCCGAGCGGGGAAACCGCGACCGGATGGTGATCGCAACCAAATCAGGCTTCCCGCGGAGCGAGGGAACGCCGCTCGCCGGCGGCAATTCCGCACGCAACATCCGCGACGGGATCGAAGGATCGCTCGGCCGGCTCGGTACCGACTTCATCGACATGTACTGGACGCACGTCTGGGACCGCACGACCCCGCCCGAGGAAGTGCTGCGCGCGCTGACCGATGCGGTGCGGCGCGGCGACATCCTCTATTACGGTTTCTCCAATGCACCTGCCTGGTACGCCGCGCAGATCGCGACGTTGGCGCGCGCCCATGGCCTGCCCGAGCCGATCGGCCTGCAATATTCCTACTCGCTGATCGACCGCGGCGTCGAACTAGAAGTGATACCCGCAGGGCACGCGCTCGGGTTGGGGCTCGTCGCCTGGAGTCCCTTGGCGGCGGGGATGCTCACCGGGAAATACGGCCGCGACAAGATCGCCGAGGCCGGCCCGGCCGGCAGTCTGCCCAACCGTGCCGGCGACGCGGCGCCCAGCGGGAGCAACGGCCGGCTGAACGGCGACAATCCCTTTGGCGGCATGCTGTTCACCGAAAAGAATTTCGAAGTGGTGGACGTATTGCGCGTGATCGCCGCTGAAATCGGTCGGCCGATGGCGCAGGTCGCGCTCGCCTGGGTCGCGGCGCGCGGCGGTGTTGCTTCGGTCCTTGTGGGCGCAAGTCGGCCCGAGCAGCTGCTGGAAAACATTGCCGCGCTGGACATCGTCTTCAGTACCGATCAGCAGGCACGGCTCGATGCCGTGGGCGCGCCGCCGATGCTCAATCCGTATTTTATCTTTGCCTTGCCGCGCGCCCGAATTTTCGGTGGTCAGGCGATCGAGCCTTGGGCGCCAACCTTCGTATAATTGGATGAGATGGTGGCGGGGAGCGTGCTGGCAACATCCCCGCCTCTGTCCAGTTGATCCGTCACATCACAAGACTTGTTCATCGCTGGTCCGAGTGGATATGAACAAGCGTCCGAAGTTGGGAGGCCCGAAGGTACGCTGAATGTCGGTTTCTGGGTCATCAAGACCAATGTGATCTGGGGGCGTGATGATTAAACCTCGTCGTCATTTGCATTCGTGATGCGCGTGCGGGATTGGCACTGCTCGAAAGCGTCCAGCAGCGAAGCGCCTATCACACCATTTGCAAAACGCTGCTTCGACATAACGTTTATCAGGTCGAAGATACTGCTTCCAGACGATAGGCGAAGGCCAGCGTTCCGAACAACACGACGGTTCCGGCGAGGGCGAGCGGCGCGTAGAGACCGACATGCACTAGCAGTCCCGCGCCCAGCGCCGCGCCGGCAAAGATCGCGATGACGGCGCCCACGCGTCGCCTCCAGTTCGTGCTCGTTCCACCGGCGGCTCGTGAGTCTGCGCTAAGCCCCGTCAGCGTCAAGGTGAGGACCGTCGTCGTGAGATCCGCCACCTTGAGTTGTCGGATGGTGGCGTTGCGATATCCCATCGCGATCCCCGTCAGGCCGATGATAAGGTAGAGCCGTGCCTCAGGCGATTGTGCAGCTACGTCGAACCCCAGCGCCAATATCGCGGCGGCCCAGAGCAGCGCGGTTTCCACGATGGCGGATGTCAAGAGCCAGCGTCGTTCCGATCCCCCTGCATGGGCCTTTCCGGTCCGTCCGCCGACGAGTGCGCCGATCATGAAGCTAGCCAGCGCGGCCACGAAGGGCAGCATCTTGAACCCCGGCGCGCCCGATGCCGCGAAGCCCAGGAACACGACGTTCCCGGTCATGTTGGCCGTGAAGACCTTGCCGAGACCAAGCACGCTGGCCGCGTCGACGAGGCCCGTCGTGACGGAAAGCAGGAGTAGCAACGGCACGCGGGGGTCGGTGGGTGTAGCGGTGGTGGCCATGTCGATCTCCAGGATCCGTGTTCGTGCGAGGAAGAGGCGGTGTGGTCAGAACCGGAAATTGCTCTCGAGGCCGAGCATGACGATCGTCCGGCCGGAGCCCGTGTCGTAGATGAACCGCCCAGCGTCGAAGGCGGATAGCGATGTCGAGAGTTCGAGTTCGGGCGTCGCCTGCCAGGCCAAGGTCGCCTCGATCTCCTTGCCGATGAAGCGTGCCTTGGACGTGCCCGGCGCGCGCAGGAGATTGCCGGGAACGTCGTAGACACCGTCGGCACGCGCGTATCGCCAATAGGCCATGCCGCTGATGCTGGCGGAAACGCCTGGCGTTGCGGTCATCGCCACACGCGGGTTCACGCTGACGATGTTCGACGGCCCCACCGGCGACAGCTCGCCGAAATATTTGCCTTTTGGAAACAGGGCATTGAACGTGCCGAGCGTGCGGTCGCCGCGGCGGCGGTCACCGCTGACGATGTTGAACCGCATGACGGCATCCGGTGCAAATGGGGCGTTGGGGAAGGATCTTCCGACTTCTGTACCGAGCGTCCATGCACCGATCCTGTTGCCGCCAAAGCGGCCGAACTGCGCGACGCCCTCGATATTCCATTGCCAGTCGCCGGCGGTTCCGAACGATCGCGCGCCGACGCTGTGACGCAGTTCGCGCCCGGTGCGTCCGCCGAACGCGGCGCGGGCATTGCGGTAACCGAGATAATAGATGTCGAGACCGGGAAGCGTGGCATAGGCGCCCCAGAGCGACTTGCTGCGCGAGCGCGTGTCGTCGAACGATTTCGGACCCAGCTGTACCGGACGCACCGCCAGCACGCTGACGGTTGCCGCCCCGATCTGGACGATGCCGCGCGCGCCGTCGAAAGCCAGCGGTACGTTCGGGCCGTAGCGTGTGCCGACGAGGCGTTCGGTGCCGAGCGAGAGCATCTGCCGGCCGGCGCGCAACGTCACCGCGCCAATGTCGACATCCGCAAACCCTTGGAGCACGTCCACACGCGTCTGATCGACGGGGCTGGCGGAGGGCGCGACGCCTGCCGCATAGGCGATGATCGGCTGGACGAACGCGCGCGCTTTTCCGACATGCAGGTCGGCGTACGGGACGACGCGGGCCCAGAGGTAACTGTCGTCGGGCGCATCCGCATCGCCCCACAAATTATCGTGGTACGTCTCGTTGCGCAGACGGAATTCGACTCCGGTGACGAGATAGGCGTCCGCCGTGATCGGGATGTATTTGAACGGGCCCGTCCAATGGTCCTTCCGCTCTGCCGGATCGCGAAGGCTCGTCCAATCCTCGTCGTAGCGCGTGACGGTCAGCGTCGGGGGCTGCCACGCCTCGGTCTGCGCGGCCGCCGGGTTCGTCGACGCCAATCCCAGCAGCAGGAGCCTACGCACGTCTCGCTTCCATCTCCGCGACCATGGCCGCGAGGACGAATCCGCCGATCAGGCCGAGATGTTCGAAGAAGGCGTTCGTGGCCATGAAACGCTCCTGGCCGGCGGGCATCGCCCAGAATGCATTGGCCGTGATGGCGGCGAACAGCGTGAAGACGCCGAGCATGCCTGCGCCGAGCCAGACGAACCGACCGGACAGGATCAGCAGCGGGCCGACGATCTCGATCGCGACGGTCAGCGCCGCCCACAGGGCGGGCGGGGACATGCCGAAGTGCGCCTGCTCGGCGACCGCGGCAGTCCAGTCGCTCGCCTTGACGATTCCGCCGAGCAAATACGCCCCGACGAGCGCAAGGCGGGCAAGGAAGCCCGTCCAGCTCCAGTCGAGAATGGCTCCGACGAAGCGCGGTGCACGAGCGGCGGTCATCGGACCATCGGCGAATGGATTTCGGCGATATAGCCGCCGGGGAAGCGAACGATCGCGGACTGCCGGTCGCTCTCGGCATGCGGCTCGACCAGCGTTTCGACGCCGACCGCTTTCGCCTTGGCCAGCGTGGCTTGCAGGTTGCCCACCTCATAGCCGGTCACGTCGCGGCCATAGGGCCAGGGGAGCTGGTTGTCGGATACCATCACGGTCGTCTTGCCGTAGCCGGATGCGACGCGGATACGCCGATAGTGCGTGCCCGGCCGGCCGATCTCACTGCCATCCGCCGCCTTGTCGTCGGCAACGACCTTGCCGTGCGCGAAACCGGTCCAGCTCTTCACGAAGGCGTCCGCGGCGTCGGGCGTGAGGTAGACGCGGTTCTCGGGGATGGTCGCCAGCGCGGGATAGTTCGGCTTGGCGGTGTGCCAGTAGATCTGCATGCCGACTCCGCCCGGCCATTGGACGACGGCATCGCAGCCGATCGGATCGGGGAACGTCGTTATGGTGCGGGTCGCGCCGTGCTTGACTGCCGACGCGACGGCCGCGTCGATGTCGGTAACGAGATAGCCGTTGCGCTCGCTGCCGAACGGGAACGGGACCGGCGTGGTGAAGCCGAATACCGAAATCGATCCGGCGGGCATAAGCACGAGTTGCGAGAAGGTCTTGCTGATCGTCGGCGTGACCTGGAACGCGCCCTTCTTCGTGGCTGTCCCGCCGAACGTGGCGGTCAGGCTGGCGACGAAGCGGTCGAAATCCTCCGGCGCGACGTAGACATGGGTCGTGTCGTATTGTGGCCCCACCGCATAGTCGGCGGTCGCCGGAGCGTCGCGGGCAAAGCCGGGCGCGGAGGGCGACAGGCCGAGCAAGGCTATTGCGATAAGCAGGTTTGTACGGTTCATTCTCAGTCTCCCCATCATGTCAGACCGCCCAGCAGCCGCAGCCGAACGAACCCCAGAAGCTCTGGACGTCGGCCACGGGGACCTCGCGGCCGAGAGCGGCGGCATGGTCGTGTCCGTGAACCGAACAGCCGCTTGCGCAGCCGCACGCGGCGGCGAGTTTCGCCAAGGCTTCGGGCGTGCGGTGGTAGCCGCCGAACGTCGCGACCGGCGACCAGTCGGGCATCGGTTTGGGTAGCGACGGCGCGAGCGGGGCGTAGTCGCCTTCGCCGAACACCACCTTGCCGCCGAGCAGCGTCAGGACGGACCGCAGGTGCGGGACGTCGGTCTCGGGAACGGTCAGGTAATCGCCCGACAGCACGGCGAGATCGGCGAGTTGCCCGACCTTGATCCGGCCCTTCTTGCCGACCTCGTTCGAGAACCAGGTGTTCTCGTGCGTCCACATCGCCAGCGCCTTCTCACGGCTGACGCGGTTGGCACCGGGGTAGAGACCCAGCCCCCCGACGGTCCTGCCGGTCACGAGCCAGTTGAGCGACACCCACGGATTGTAGCTGGCCACCCGCGTCGCGTCGGTACCGGCGCCGACATGGATCCCGGCGGCGAGCATCTTGGCGATCGGCGGCGTCCGCTCGGCGGCCTTGGTGCCGTAACGTTCGACGAAATACTCGCCCTGATACGCCATGCGGTGCTGGATCGCGATGCCACCGCCGAGCGCTGCGATCCGATCGATGTTGCGGTCGGTGATCGTCTCTGCATGGTCGAAGAACCAGTTGATCCCGTCGAACGGAATGTCTTTCGCGACCTTCTCGTACACGTCGAGCGCGCGGCCGATCGTCTGATCGTAGGTCGCGTGCAGGCGCCACGGCCATTTATATTCGGCGAGCAGCCGGATGACGGGTTCGAGATCGCCTTCCATGCTCGGCGGCATGTCGGGGCGCTCGACGCGGAAGTCCTCGAAGTCGGCAGCTGAATAGACGAGCATCTCGCCGGCGCCGTTGTGGCGGTATGTGTCGTCGCCCTGGCCCGGCTTGACCTGCTTCACCCAGCCCTGGAAGTCGGCGAGTTCCTCCTTCGGCTTCTGCGTGAAGAGATTGTAGCTGATGCGCAGCGTCAGCTGGTCGTCGGCATGTAGCTTTTCGATGATCTCATAGTCGTCGGGATAGTTTTGAAAGCCGCCGCCGGCATCGATCACGCCGGTGACGCCGAGCGAATTCATCTCGCGCATGAAGTGTCGGGTGGAATTGAGCTGATATTCAGGCGGCAACTTCGGTCCCTTGGCGAGCGTCGAATAGAGGATCGTCGCATTGGGATGCGCAAGCAGCAGCCCGGTCGGGTTGCCCGCCGCATCGCGGACGATCTCACCGCCGGGCGGGTTGGGCGTGTCCTTGCCGTAACCGACGACGCGCAAGGCTGCGGCGTTCAGCAGTGCGCGATCGTAAAGATGGAGGATGAACACCGGCGTGTCGGGTGCCACCGCGTTGAGTTCGGCGATCGTCGGCAGGCGCTTCTCAGCGAACTGGTGTTCGGTGAAGCCGCCGACGACGCGCACCCATTGCGGCGCAGGGGTGTTGTCGACCTGTCTCTTGAGCATCGCCATCGCGTCGGCGAGGCTCGGCACGCCGTCCCATCGCAGTTCGAGGTTATAGTTCAGCCCGCCGCGGATGATGTGCATGTGGCTGTCGATCAACCCGGGAATGACGCGTCGCCCACCCGCGTCGATCACGGTCGCGTCCGGAGCCGCCGCGCGCACGTCCTGCTCGGAGCCGACCACGAGGAACTTGCCGTCGCGGATCGCGATCGCCCGCGCCTCGGGGTTCTCGCGGTCGAGCGTCGTCACCTTCGCATTTACGAGGATCAGGTCGGACATGGTCGGTCTCCGGTTGCCGGCTAGCAGCGGGGCAAGCGTCGCCGCTGCCCCGCCGAGGATGGTCGTGCGGCGGTCAATCACGCCGCATCGTCGTGGTGATGGCCGGGCAGCATCCCGAACACGTGATCGGTGCAGGCCGCCCGGATCGCGGCGGCCTTGTCACGGCTCGCCCACAGGCTCTTCGCGAGCGGCACTGCCTGCTCGCCGAGCAATATGCCGGCGAGCCCGATCAGCGCGATCGTCGGCGGGGCCGGCGACCGGACCTTCAGCAGCGCATAGATCACGCCGACGAACAGGCCGGCGGCGAGCGAGATCAGGTACGGCCGCACCGGATCAGTGCCCGCCTTCGGACGCGCCGAACATCGTCTTGGCGTAGGTGATGCCGAGCCCGTAGGCGCCGGCGAATTTCCGCGCGACGCCGGTGACCGCGTCGTAGGTTTCGGTCCGCGCCCAGTCGCGCTGTAACTCGAGCAGATACTGGACCGATGTCATCGGCACCGCGCCCAGCTGGATCATCCGCTGGACCGCGCGCTCATGCGCCTCGACCGAAACGTCGCCGCATGCGTCGCTGATGAAATACGCCTCGAAGCCCTGGTCGATCGCCGACGCAACCGGGCCGACGATGCACACGCCGGTCCACAGCCCTGCGAACACGATCCGCGTCTTTCCGATCCGGTTGATCTCGTCGATCACCGCGGCGTCTTCCCAGGTGTTCATTGAGGTGCGGTCGAGCAGCGGCTCGCCGGGGAACGCGTCGGTGATCTCGCTGAACATCGGCCCGGAGAAGCTGTCGACCGCGACAGTCGTCAGGATCGTCGGCACGTCGAACACCGCCGCGGCATGGCTGATGAGGGCGGCATTGTTGCGCAGCAATTCGGTCGCGATCGACTTGGTCGCGAACGCCATCTGCGACTGGAAGTCGATCAGCACGAGCGTGTGATCGGTCGGCGAGATCAGCGATGCGCCGGGCGTGGCGGTTGCAGTGATGGCGGCGGTGATGGTCATGATAGTCTCCCGTTGGAAAAGGTCGGTCAGCGCGCCTGCCAGGTGCGGCGCCAGATCAGCGGCGTCGCACCGACCACACGGCGGAACAGCCGGGTCAGGTGCGCCTGGTCGGTGAGCCCGCAGGCGTAGGCGATGTGGCTGAGCGTATCGTCGGTCTGCAGCATCAGCGTCTGCGCGCGGCGGACGCGCTGGCGGATCAGGAAGGCGTGCGGCGTCTCGCCCGTCGTCACCTTGAAGGCGCGGCAGAAATGCCCGGTGCTGAGCCGCGCGACCTCGGCGAGTGCGTCGACCCCGATCGTCGCGCCCAGATACGTATCGATATATTGGACGACGTTGCGCACTTGCCACGCGGCGAGCCCGCCCTTGACCGGCTTGGCCTTCGCGGTCGGGCCGCCAGCGGGTGCGCCATCGTCGGCGAACCCATTCCCGACATCGTCGGCGAACCCATTCCCGACATCGTCGGCGAACCCATTCCCGACATCGTCGGCGAACCCATTCCCGACATCGTCGGCGAACATCGCCGCGAGCCGCTCCAGATAATGCCGTGCGACCTGCGGATCGTGATCGAGCGTGCTGACCGCATTCGCGACCAGGCTGGCGGCCACCGTCGGCACGAACCCGCGCGGCAGTGCGGTCGCGGGAGGAAGGGTATGCAGCATCGCCAGGGTCTCCGTCGCAGTCTGTACGAAGGAGCATAGGGGATGCGGATCAATCGCCTGCGCCCCGGCCGGGGTGGCGCTCGCCCCCTCTTTAGAGGCGGGGGATGTCGTCCCGGATCAGAGCGTGATGATCCCGCGCTTGGCGGCGATCGTCACCGCGTGCGTGCGGTCCGACGCGCCGAGTTTCGCGAAGATCAGCTTCATATGGCCCTTCACCGTCTCTTCCGAGACGGCGAGCTTGGCGGCGATCTGCTTGTTCGAATTGCCCGACGCGGCCAGCGAAAGCACGCCGATCTCGCGCTCGGTCAGCGCATCCTCGATGACGTGGAAGGCGATGCTCGATGCCACCTGCGCGTTCAGATGCTTGCCTCCCGCGTGCACCGAGCGGATCGTGTCGAGCAGTTCCTTGCGCAGCGTGTTCTTCAGCAGGTATCCGGACGCCCCCGCGCGCAACGCCCGCAACGCCTGCGCATCGCCCGAATAGGTGGTCAGCACGACGATCCGCGCGTGCGGCCAGTTGCTCCGCATCGCCGCAATCGTGTCGACGCCGCCGATCCCCGGCATCTGCAGATCCATGAGAACGATATCGGGGAGACGCGTCGGGTAGAGCGCGAGCGCCTGTTCGCCGGACTCGGCCTCCGCGACCACCGCCAGGTCCTCCTGCGTTTCGATTACGGCCTTCACGCCTTCGCGAAGGAAGGGATGATCGTCGACGATCATGATCCGGATCCGGGGGGAGGGCGGCAATTCGGGCTCTCGGGCTGGCTGAAAGGAGAGTGGCAACCCTGCGCCGTGACTGGCGGATATGGCAAGCGGCCGCTGCGTCACTGCACGGCGAGCCGGTCGAAGCTGGCGCGAAAGACCTCGACCACCGTCTCGAACCGCCCCGCGCCGACGCAGAACACCCAGCGCGATAGCGTCGGGGTTGGAACGTCGGACAGTGCGTCTAACAGCCCGGCGAGCATCGCGTCGGGCGTACCGGCCAGCCCGCCCGGATCGAGGCCGCTGTCGAGCAGGCTCGGCGCGAACGCCGCCGAGGTCGCCTCGATCCGGATCGTTTCGCACGCCGCGGTCGCCACCGCCTGTCGCATCGTCGCGGGCGTCCATACCGCAGGATCGCCGAGCCCGATCGCGAGCACGGTGTTCGCGTGGATCGGTGGCGCCGGTGCCGACAAGGTCAGCACGTCGCCCATGTCGGCGCGAAAAATGCCGTCGGCGCGCAACCGCGTGATCGCGCCGCCGAGGGCCGCATCGAGATTGCCCAGTCCGCCGCCGGGCCGCGCCCGACCGGTCTCGTGCGTGAAGACGCCCGCGCTCGCGACCATCACCTCGACGCTCACTGCGTCGCGCGGCGCGACATCAATGCGGACACCCCGCCACACGCCGATCGTCGCCGCGTCGTCGGTCCGACCGTCCATCGGCGGCATCCTGTTCTCCCGTCGATCCGGTGCGGACCTATGTCATTGATATCACTAGCTTGGCACAGGATCGTGGACAGGACTGACCCAATTTGGACAATCGTGACATTTGCGCCCACGCGTCCCGGCCAGTAGCACGGCCAAATATCGTATGACCTGACGCAAGGCGATCCGGCCTTGCATTTGTTCGTTCCGCGAGCGCAACGTCGATCATCATCAGCTCTGCTTGGGTATCGTCCGCTTGATCGCGCAAAACAGCTTTCTACGCTTCGAGCGCGGCAGAGCGCTTGTCCGCGACCTGTCGCGCGTCCTGTTCGGTATCCTGTGCTGCTTCCTGAGTGTCAGCAGCGCGTCCGCACGCGATCCGGCACGGAGTATCGCTCAGATGCGCCATTCGCGCTGGACGCTAGGCGATGGTGCCCCGGGCAACATCCGCGCGATCGTTCAGGGACGCGATGGCTATCTGTGGCTCGGGACCGCAACGGGGCTCTATCGGTTCGACGGCGTGGTCTTCGAACGCTTCGTGCCCGTCGATCAGGATCGCTATCGCTCGCCGCAGGTCACCGCACTGCTTGCCGCGCGCAACGGCGACATCTGGGTAGGGTACGACTTTGGCGGCATCTCCGTCGTTCGCGGCGGCGTGTTGAAGGATGCGAACCCCTGGGCACCGAACGGCGGCGTGAACAGCATCGTCGAGGGGCAGGACGGCGCAATCTGGGTTGCGGGCGATTCGATGGGGAAGCTGGTTCTCAGTCGGCTGTTGGCGGGCAAATGGACGGCGTTCGGCGCCGGGCGCGGTGTCCCCGACAGCGAGACGGGCGATATCCTGAGTACGCCGGGAGGCATCTACCTGTCGCTCATGCCGCGGATGCTTCGCCTCAAACCGGGGAGCAATCGCTTCGAGGAGACCGGCATTGCGATCAAGGGGCCGACTTCGCTCGCGCAGGACCGGAACGGGGTGGTTTGGCGGCGCACCGGGACGCAGATCATGCCGATCGATCGCACCGCGCGCGCGTATCGGACCGGCACGGCCACCACGCCCTATGTCGTCGAGCGCATGATATTCGACCATGACGGCAATCTTTGGATCGCAGGTCAGGATTCGGGGTTGGGCCGACTGTCCGCGGCGGCGTTTCAACCCCCTTCGGCATCCGACCGGATCGAGTTGTTCACCGAGAAACAGGGCCTGACCGCCGCCTTGACGATGGCGCTTCTGGACGATCGCGAGGGCAATATCTGGGTCGGGACGGAATCGGGGCTCGACCGGTTCTCGCCTAGCAACATCGCTCAGCCTGCGCAGACCGAGGCGATCGTATCCGGCTTCGTTGGCAGCGTGTCCTCGCGCAATCTGTTCGTCGCCGGCCTCTCGGGCGTTTACCGCATCGGCCGATCCGGGGTCCCCGCACTCGTCTTTGCGCAACCCGACATCGGCGTGTTGTGTGGCGACGATCGCCGACTGCTTGTCATCGGCATGTCAGGCAAATACCTGCTCGATCTCAATCCCGCGGGTAGTGTCGCCAAGGTGACGCCGGTTCTCGGGCCGCTGTCGATCACCTGCACGATGGATGACGCGGGCGCCTTCTGGGCCGGCTTCGAACAGCTGTACCGCCTGGTCGGACGCCGGTTGCAGCCGGTCGCCAAGCCAGGCGGTACTCCCGCCGGATCGATCCACCGCGTACGGTCGGATGGGGCGGGGGGCGTCCTGTTCGGACGGATCGGGCAAGGGGTGTCCCGCCTGCACGACGGTATCGAAACGCTGCTGTGGCGCAGCAAGGATCAGGTGACCGGCAGGACCGCGACCTGGGTGCCGACCGATCGCGGACTGGTCATCGTCGGTGATCAGGGGCTCGCACGGTATGACGGAAAGCGTCTCCAGTCGCTACGCGACCGGAGCTATCCGTTTCTCGCCGGACTGACCGGACTGCTCCAGACGGCGGACGGATCGACCTGGACGATCGGCGCGGACGGTATCGTCCGGATGCCAACGTCGGCTGTGGAGGCCGCGTTCGCGGACCCGGGGATTCCGATCCCGTACGAGCGGTTCGGGTATCAGGAAGATTTCCGCGCGCGCTCGAACATGGTCGAGGCGAACGATGTCGCGCAGGATGCCGCGGGGCGGTTGTGGTTCGCGACCAACAAGGGGCTGGCGATGATCGACCCACGGCATCTGTCGCGAAACCGGTTGCCGCCGACCGTGCAGATCCGTTCGCTCGATGCCGGTGGCGCGGCGCAACCCCCCGGCGATCAGGCGATCGCATTTCCCGCCGGTACCGATCATGTCCGGATCGCCTACACCGCGCTCAGCCTCACCAACGCGACCGCCAACCGCTTCCGCTACCGGATCGAGGGGATCGATCGCGACTGGATCGACGCCGGCACCACGCGCGACGCGCTGTATACCAACCTCGGTCCCGGCACATACCGGTTCCAGGTCATCGCCGCCAACAACGACGGCGTCTGGAACCGCGAGGGCGCCACGCTGGCGTTCACGATCGCGCCGCGGTTCTACCAGACATATGCGTTCATGGCGGTGTGCATCGTGGGTGCGCTGATCCTGATCTGGCTGCTCTATCGCCGCCGCGTCCGCGGGATCGCCGACCGTACGCGTGGCCGCTTCGAGGTCCAGCTGGCGGAGCGCGAACGGATCGCCCGCGAACTCCACGATACGTTGCTGCAAGGCTTCCAGGGGCTGATGCTGCGCTTTCAGTCGGTGGTCGAACTGCTGCCACCCGGCGACCGTGCGCGCACCAGCCTCGAAACCGCGCTGGAGAGCGCCGATGACGTGCTGCTCGACGGCCGCGACCGGGTTCGGTCGCTACGCGAGACGATGGAGCCGGTCGCTTTGCCCGCGTTGCTCGCCGCGATCGCCGAGGATGTCGTGCCGTTGCCGCTTACCTGGAACTTAGCGGTGGAGGGCACCCAGTACCCGGTCTGCGCGCCCGTCGCGGACGAGATCGCGCAGATCGTCCGCGAAGCGCTCGCCAACGCGGTGCGGCATGCGGGTGCGAACCGGCTGGTCGTCGTGATCCGCTCAACCTCCGACAAGCTCGTCGTCAGCGTGTCGGACGACGGTATCGGCCTTCCGCCCGACGTCCGCGAGGCGGGGCATCGACCCGGCCATTATGGCCTGATCGGCATGCGCGAACGCGCCGTCGCGCTAGGCGGGACCCTGGCGATGCACGCCGAAACCGGCACCGAGATCAAAGTGACGATCCCGGCGCGCGTCGCCTATCGCTGAGCGAGAGAGCGACGACCGCCACCCTCTCGCCAGAGTCATCCTGCGATCACCCTTTCACAAATGCGAGCAGGTCCGGATTGATGACGTCGGCATGCGTCGTCAGCATACCGTGCGGATACCCCTTGTAGATCTTTAGCGTGGCGCTCTTCAGCAGCTTGGCCTGCAGCGCCGCCGCGTTTTCATACGGCACGATCTGGTCGTCGTCGCCCTGCAGGACGAGCGTCGGCACGGTGATCGCCTTCAGGTCCGCAGTCTGATCGGTCTCGGAGAACGCCTTGATCCCGTCGTAATGCGCGAGCGCGCCGCCCATCATGCCCTGGCGCCACCAATTGTCGACGACCCCCTGCGAGAGCATTTCGGTCGGGCGGTTGAAGCCGTAGAACGGCCCCGAGGCGAGATCGAGGTAGAATTGCGCGCGGTTGTCGGCGAGCGCCTTGCGCAGGCCATCGAACACCGACATCGGCAGGCCGCCCGGATTGCTCGCGGTCTTGAGCATCATTGGCGGCACCGCGCTGACCAGTACCATTTTGGCGACGCGACCCTGTGGCTGGCCGAACTTGGCGACATAGCGTGCGACTTCCCCGCCGCCGGTCGAGTGGCCGATATGGACCGCATTCCTGAGGTCGAGATGCTCGGCGACCGCAGAGGCATCGGCGGCGTAGTGATCCATGTCGTTGCCGGTATCGGCCTGCGACGAGCGGCCATGCCCGCGGCGATCATGCGCGACAACGCGGTAGCCCTCGGCGAGGAAGTACAGCATCTGCGTGTCCCAGTCGTCCGACGACAGCGGCCAGCCATGATGGAACACGATCGGCTGGGCGGCCTTTGGACCCCAGTCCTTGTAGAAGATGTCGACGCCGTCCTTGGTCTTGATGAATCCGCTGCTCATTCTCGGTACTCCGTCTGGGTGGGGAAGGGGGGAGGCGAATGCCGTCGCTGGCAGCAAGCTGGCCGCCGCCGCGGTGGTTGCGGCGCCGATGACGACGGCTCGCCGGGAGATTTCGCGCATCATGTCTGGCATCGGAATGTCCTGATTGTTTGCGGGTGTGACACTGACGCTATTGCGCGGCGGCGGCCTCTTCGATGAGCGCGGCGACCGCCTGCGGATTGGACGTCATCACGACATGCGAGGCGTCGGCGACGACGACCGTCTTTCTCGACCCCGCGCGCTTCGCCATGAACGCCTGTACGGGGGGCGGAATGTTCAGGTCGGCGCTGCCGTAGATGAACCAGGACGGGATCGTTTTCCACGACGGCGTCACCGCCTTCTCGTTGAGCGCGGCCTCGGCAACCGGGCGCTGCGTCGCGGCCATCAGTGCGGCCTGCGCGGCCGGCACGTCGGCGGCGAACTGGTGCGCGAACTTGTCGCGCTGGATGTAGAGATCCCTGGTCCCGTCGGGCAGCACGACCGGTGGCGCCAGCGCGGCGCCCAGCGTGGCACCGGGAAACTTGCCGGTCAGCGCGATCGCGCTCTCGCCGGTATCCGGCGCGAACGCCGCGACATAGACCAGCGCCTTGACGTTGCCCGCGTGTGCCGCCGCTTCGGTGATGACGGGCCCACCATAGGAATGCCCGACCAGCACCACCGGCGTCGTCACCGCAGTGACCACGCCCGCGACCGACGCGGCATCGCTCGCCACGCCGCGCAACGGGTTCGACGCGGCGATCACGGTATAGCCGTCCGCGCGCAGCCGCTCGATCACCCCGTTCCACGACCCGGACTCCGCGAACGCGCCGTGGACGAGCACGATCGTCGGCCGCGGCGTCTGCTGGGCGTCCGCGCTGGCCAGAGGGGCGAGCATCGTCGTGACCGTCGCAAGGCAAGCGATCCAGATTTTCATGTGCTTAGCTCCCAAAAGGCAGGCGTCCGCTCGTCAATGCGCGCCGATCCCGCACCATTATTGTCGAACCGAAACGAAATTTGCGGATAACCGACATATTCCGTCGCGGGCGACCACCGCCGCCGGGACTTCCGGAAATTGCGCGGCTACGCTTCCCCCGACAATCACCAGCGGCACGGAGCGAGTATGAGCGGACGTCGAATGGGGCCGGGGCGGCTGGAGGCGTTCACCGACGGCGTCGTCGCGATCATCATCACGATCATGGTGCTGGAACTGAAGGTCCCCGAAACCGGCGATCTCTACGGTCTGGTGGATGCCGCGCCGGTTCTGCTCGCCTATCTGCTGAGCTTCGTGAACGTCGGGCTCTACTGGAACAATCACCACCACATGTTCCACGCGGTCGATCGGATCGACGGGCGGGTGTTGTGGGCGAACCTTTTCCTGCTGTTCTGGCTCAGCCTGGTGCCGTTCGTGATCCGCTGGCTCGACGAAAGCCAGTTCGCGGCGGGTGCGACTGCCGCCTACGGGATCGTCCTCGGGCTTGCCGCGATCGGCTATACGCTGACCGAGCGCGCGATCATCGCCTGCAACGGAAAGACCTCCGCGGTCGCCCGCGCGATCGGCTCGGACTGGAAGGGCTGGGGCAGCATTGCGCTCTATACGCTGGCGGTGCCGCTGGCGTTCGTCAGCCGCTGGATCGCGATCGGGCTGTACGTATCCGTTATCGCGCTGTGGCTGATTCCGGACCGCCGTATCATCCGCGTGCTCGACGCCGCCGACTGACGCGCACGCTCAGCCGCCTGAGCCCTGTACGAACGCGCGCAGGCGCGGAACCGCGAAATCGAGGAAGGCGCGCACCCGGCGTGGCAGTTCGCGCGCGCCGACCGACAGCGCGTGGACGCTTTCGGTGTCGCCGGCGGAGGGACCGGGGAGCACTTCGACTAGGCGACCCTCAGCCAGTTCGTCGCGGACATGGAAATCGGCGAGCCGCGCCAAACCGACGCCGGCAACCGCCATGCGCCGGACCGTCTCGCCGTTGTTGGCGATCAGCGATCCCCTGACGGCGCGCTCGACGATCCGTCCCCCGTCCGCGATCGGCCACGACGTGATCGTCCGGCGGAAGTTGAAGCCCAAACAGTCGTGGTCGGCAAGATCCGCGAAATCGACCGGAACGCCGCGGCGTGCGAGATAGTCCGGCGATGCGACGATGACGCGGCGTGCGGTCCCGAGCTTGTGCGCGGTCAATGACGAGTCAGGCAGGATGCCGATCCGAAACGCGATGTCGGTCCGGTCGAGATAGAGGTCGACGATATCGTCCGACAGCGAGAGATCGACGACGATATTGGGTTAGAGCTGCCAGAATGAGGGCAGCAACGGCTCGATCGCGAGCGTACCGAACCCGACCGATGCCGTGATCCGTACCGTGCCACCGGGGCTAGCGGCGCCTTGCATCAACTGGCTGTCGAGGTCGTCCAGGTCCGCCAGCAGCATCTGGGCGCGCTCGTAATAGAGCTGCCCCTCGGCGGTCAAAGACAGTTGCCGCGTCGATCGCTCGATCAACCGCACCCCGATCCGGGCTTCGATCCGCGCGATCAGCTTGCTCACCGTCGACGGTGTCATCAGCAACGCCCGCGCAGCCTCGGAAAAGCTGCCGGTGTCCACCACTCGCAGGAAGACCTGCATCTCGCCCGCGCGGTTATCCATCGGCCACCTGTGAAATTGCTTCACGGGTAAAGCGCCAAGCTGCGCGATTATCAAGCGCGGGGAGCAGTCCTACCTGGGGTTTAACGGACACTGAACTAATCAAGGACATTCGCATGGACCTGAAACTTCGCGGCAAGAGCGCCCTCGTCACCGGATCGACCGCCGGCATCGGACTTGAGATCGCCCGCCAGCTCGCCACCGAGGGTGCAGACGTCATCATCTGCGGTCGCGACCAGGGCAAGCTAGATGCTGCCGCCGCCGACATCGGTGCAGCGCGTGCCATCCTCGCCGATGCAGCGACAGCCGAGGGCGCAGCGGCGCTCGTCGCGGCAGTGCCGGCGGTCGACATCCTTGTGAACAACCTTGGCATCTACGAATCCAAACCGTTCGCCGAGATCACCGACGACGACTGGCGTCGCTTCTTCGAGGTCAACGTGCTGTCCGGCGCGCGGCTTGCGCGTGCCTATTTTCCCGGCATGCTGGCGCGCGACTGGGGGCGGATCATCTTCATCTCGAGCGAATCCGCCGTGCTGATCCCGCCCGACATGATTCACTACGGCATGACCAAGACCGCGCAGCTCGCCATCTCGCGCGGTCTCGCGGCGCTGACGAAAGGCACCAACGTCACGGTCAATACAGTGATGCCGGGCACCACGCGCTCCGAGGGTATCGTGAGCTTCCTCAAGAGCGTGGCAAGCGATGCCTCGCAATCGGATGCCGAGATCGAACGCGAATTCTTCAGCCGGGACCGACCGACCTCGCTGATCCAGCGGATGATCGAGCCGGAAGAGGTCGCCAGCATGGTCGCCTATGTTGCAAGCCCGCTGGCTGCGGCGACCAACGGTGCCGCGTTGCGCGTTGATGGCGGGATCACGCCAACGATTGTGTAGCGAAGACCTGACCCATCGAACTTGATTCAGCGCGCATCGGAGCGGTTTCTTGTTTGCAGAATATGAACGAATGGCACAAGTTGGGCGCTGGCTAAGTAGGTGCGAACGTCCGTTTGTGGGTCCTGCCGTACTCGCCATCCTCAACCGCTCCCGAGTATCCGATCCGCGGTACGCAGGCTCAGCGCCATGATGGTCAGCGCGGGGTTGGCGGCGAGCGAGCTCGGGAAGACCGAATTGTCGCAGATCCACAGATTGTCGACCTCGAAGCTGCGACCCCACGGATCGACGACCGCGGTGTCGCCGTTCTCGCCCATCCGGCAGGTGCCGATGGTATGCGCGGCGCGGGGCAGGGTGACGATATCGTGCGCGCCCGCCGCCTGCCAGATCGCGGTCATCGTCGCGACCGCGTGATTGTCGATCGCCTGCTCGTTGGCGCCATAGCCGAACGTCACGCGCGCCTTGGGCACGCCGAACGCATCGGTCTCGTCGGCGAGCACCAGCCGGTTGTCGTCGCTCGGTAGGCATTCGCCGTTGATGCCGATGCCCGCGAGATGGAGGTATCTGTCCATCACGTCGACCAGCCCCTGGCCCCAGCGCCCGCCGCCGCGCGCGAACGATGTCGCCAACGTGACCGGCTGCACGCCGAGGCTCTGCATGAGATAGCCGCCCGCGAAGTCCGCGCCGTCGGGGCGCAGCATATCCTCGCTGATCAGCGATGAGGGATAGCCGCGGTTGCAGCGCATCTCGGCGTCGAAGCGGCCCCAGACCTGCGTCGCGACATGCGCCATGAAGTTGCGGCCGACCTGACCGCTCGCATTGCCGATACCCATATGGAGCAGCAGGCGCGGGGTCTCGACGCCGCCGGCGCTGAGCACGACCGCGGCGCACCGCTGACGGTGCTCCTGCCGGCCGTTGCGGTAGACTACCGCGACGATCCGGCCGGCGGCGTCGCGCTCGACCCCGGTCATCCGGCAGCCGGGGCGCATCTCGGCGCCGGCGGCGACCGCGAGCGGGAGATAGGTGGTATCCATCGACGCCTTCGCGCCGTTGCGGCACCCCTGATGGCAAGCGCCGCAATTGACGCAGGCCTGACGCAACCCGCCGCCTTCCTGCCGCCAGTCGCGCGAGACCAGCGCAGCGGGGGCGTCGGTCGCGGTGATGCCTACCGCGGCGCACCCCGCCGCCATCGCATCGGCGGGCGCATTGCGCTTGACCGCGGGCAGTTGATAGCGGCGGGCCGCGTCCCAGGGGTAATCGGCGGGGCCCGAAACGCCAATGAACGCCTCGACCTGTTCGATGTAGCGGATCAGCTCGGCGTGCTCGATCGGCCAGTCTTCTCCTTGGCCGGTCAGCGTCTTTAGGCGCAGATCGCGCGGATCGGGACGAGGGCAGAACGCGCCCCAGTGCAGCGTCGACCCGCCAACGCCGGTGCCGCTGTTGTTGCCGCCGAACGCCTGCGGCGTTGCGCCGTCGCTCAGCCGCTCGTCGATCCAGTAGATGTCGCTCGCCGCGAGTTCATCCGGCGTGTGCCGTTGGGGTTCGCCGTTGGGGCCGGCTTCGAGCGCGACCACCTTCAGCCCGGCCTTGGCGAGGCGGGCCAGCAACGGTGCGCCGCCGGCACCGGTGCCGATCACCACGACATCGACGACATCGGTCTCGGCATAGGCGCGCATCTGGTCAAGGTTCATCGTGCGGGCTCCCAGCCTTCGCGTTCCTCGGCGGCGGTCAGCGCATAGCCCTGCTTGCGGACGCCATCGCCACCAATGGCAAAGCCGTCATAGCCGACCCGCGCCATCGTTGCCGGATGCGCGAGCCACAACCGCACGGCGTCGGCGCGAACGTCCTCGAACCACAAGGTCATTTGCTCGAGGGTAAGCGGGGTCTTGGCGGACCAGTCGGCGGCTTCGATCGTGTGGAGCAGGGCGTCGCGGTCTTCACCAGCGAGTTTGGCGAAAGCCCCGTTCGCAAGTGTGTCGAGCGTGTCGAGCCCTGCGCGATAGGCGTCGGCGTCGACGGGAAGCGCGGCGAACCGCCAGCCATCGCCTTCGCCGCCCGCGAGTTGCGTGTCGATCCGCGCGGCGAGGTCGATCCCGTGCTGCGGGATCACGCGGTCGACGAGCGCGCGCAGGGTTTCGAGTTGCTTCGCCGACACGATCTTGGGTTGATAGTCGGGGTCGTCTGCGATCGCGCGTTCGGCCAGCGTCGCGCGGGTGCGTGCGCTCACGCGGTCGGAGGCGATCAGGCGTTCATAGTCGGCGGGGATGCTCGCTGCACCGACGGCGTGCGCGTGATCGCGGATCAGGTGGGCGACGCTGTCCGGCTGTTCGAACGGGAGAAGATGCGCGGCGCCGGCGATGCTCTGGAACCGGGCGTGGGTATAATGCGGCACGTTGAGCTTGCGCTGGTTCGCCTCGCCCAAATCGCCGTCTTCGGCGCCGGCGATGATCACGGCAGGGGTGTTGAGCGTGCCGACCTGATCCGACCAGTCCTCGCGATAGCCCTGTTCGAGCCATGCTCGCCATGCCTGGGGATTGGCGCGCTGAACGTCGGCGACGGCGGCGTCATAGACAGCAGGCGGCAGCGGGGCGGCGATGTTCTGGTCGACGAAGTCGCGGGCGTCTTCGATACCGACTGGGCCCTGCTTCACCCAGTCGATCATCGTCGTGCGGCGTTCGTCGTCGATCGGCTCGGGCGAGGGGGGCGACGCGGCCATAAGCACTACGCCGGCCAGCCCGGAGAGGCGTCCCGCCTCCGATCGCTGCGCGAGAATCGTCGCGATCTTGCCGCCCATGCTGTGGCCGACGAGCATCCATCGGTCCGCGTTTTCCGCGCGGATCTGTTCGGCGATGGTGTCGGCCATCTCCTCCACCGTGAACCCGGTCGCGTCGGACGCATCGCCGAAGCCGTTCAGGTCGAGCGGTCGGCAGTCGAACGCGCCGAGTCGCGCGATCACCGCGTCCCACGACCGGGCGCTGCCGCCCAGCGCATGCAGGAAGAACAGCGTCGGGCGCATCACGCCGCGTCCCATGCGGCCTCCTTTTTGAGCGCGATCTCGTCGTGGTTGCCGCAGGTCATCACGGCCTGCTCCTTGCCGTCCTCCTTCAGGAAGACTGCGAAGTCGCCAGCGGCCACATCGCCTTCGATGCGGCGGTCGTCGGGTTTGGCTACGTGACCAACATAATGGAGGCTGGTGTCATACTGCCCGGTCCAGAAGAACGGTGTGTCGCCATAGCCGCCGGTGACTGCGCCGAGCAGCGAGCGCGCCAGCCATTGGCCCTGCCGTTGCGCATGGACCCAGTGCTCGACGCGGATCGGGTGGCCGAGCCTTGGGTCGGCATAGCTCGCGATATCGCCGATCGCGTAGATACCGTCGGCCGAGGTCCGTAACTGCGCATCGACCGAGACGCCGCCGCCAGCGTCCTTTTCTGCGATCTTCAGCCCTGCCGCCTTGGCGAGGTCGATCCGTGGTTCGACACCGACGCCGACCACGAGCAAGTCGCCTTCGATAGCCGTGCCATCGTCGAGCATCGCGGTGTGGCCGTCGTACTGCGCGAGTTCGCAGTCGAGGTGGAAGGTCACGCCCTTCTCCTCGTGGAGCGCCTGCACGAACTTACCCACTTCCGGCCCTGCGACCTTGGCGAGCGGTACGCTGTCCCTGGCGATCACCGTCACCGAAAGCCCGGCTTGGGTAAGCGATGCGGCGGCCTCGAGCCCGATGAAGCTCGCGCCCAGCACGATCGCGCGCTTCGCGTCCTTTGCCGCGGCTTTGACTGCGTCAGCGTCGGCAAGCGTGCGCAGCACGAACACGTTATCCGCGGCCTTCACGGTGTCCGGCGTGACCGGCGTCGCGCCGGTGGCGAGGATGAGAACGTCGTAGGGTACGCGGTCTTGGTCGGCGGTGACGACAGCGTGACCTTCTACGTCGATCAACGCGACAGCAACGCCGGTCCGGACGTTCGGCGCAGGACCGCGACCCAGGCCGGGTTCGGGGAGTGCGGTATCGTCGCGCTCGGCATCGCCTGCGAGATAGTCCTTCGAAACCGCGGTCCGGTCATAGGGCGCATCGGCGTCGTCGGACAGGATCGTGACGTCGCCGCCGAGACCCGAGCGTGCGAGCATGTCGGCGCAGGCGTGCCCCGCCGCACCGCCGCCGACGATGACGACCTTGCCGATCGACCGGGTCGACGGGGTGGCCCGCGTCTGCTCCTCCTTGCCGGTAATGGTGACGACGCCGTCCTTCTCGACCACGGTGAACGTGTCGAGCGGCGCGAACGCAGGGGCGGCGACAGCCTCGCCGTCACTGAGCGAAAAGCGCGCGTGGTGCCACGGGCAGCGCACTGTCCCGTCGATCACGAGGCCGGTTTCCAGCGGTGCGCCCTGATGGGTGCATTTGCCAGCGAACGCGCAGACCTTGCCGCGATGCCGGACCAGAATAACGTCCTCGCTGCCGAATGATCCCGCGACCGGTTTGTCGTCGTGCAGGTCCGCTGCGGGCATGCCCTTGCCGAGATCGATCGTTGCCATGTTCCAAATCTCCCAAATTCCGGAGTGAACGATGCAAATCGACATCCGGTGCCGTGGAAATTCGTTCTCGGTCAGCAGCTTCGACTGCAAAAGTGCTTTGCATCAACGATTACCAAGCTCGCCAAGTAAGATGATTCGCGCTCGGAAACCGTCTGCTACAACAATCGTGCTTAGAACCGCCTCTGGGCCTGCTAGCTGGGGCAAGCGGATCACCGACCCCTCTGCTCTGGTAATAGCGGCTGACGCTGGCCCAATCGTGGCGTCCTGAAAGCCTTGGTGCACCATAGATCCTATGGCCACCTCAGCTGACTGCGGACGTGCAGCCGGCTGAGGTTTAGCCATCAGAATCAGGAAATTGGAACCCCGCCGGTCACGGCCACGACATTACCGGACATGTAGCTCCCCTCCGCCGACGCGAGCATCACATAGGCGGAAGCGAGTTCGCCTGGCTGTCCAGCGCGGCCGAGCGGCGTGTTCTGGCCGAGCGTTTCCAGTTCCTCCGGTGACTTGGCGATCGGCTGGATTGGCGTCCAGATCGGGCCTGGCGCCACCGCGTTCACGCGAATGCCTTCGCCGGATAGAAGGTTGGACAGGCCCACCGTCAGGCTAGAGATAGCGCCCTTGGTTGCTGCGTAGACAATCATGTTCTTGCCAGCGACCTTTGCCTGTTCGCTGGTCGTGTTGATGATCGCCGAACCCGGCTTCATGTGCGGCGCTGCTGCCTTGGCCAAACGGATCATGGCAAAGACGTTAGCGGCGAACGCGGCCTGCATCTCGTCGTCGTCGATGCTATCAAGGCCCTCGTTCATTGTCTGAGCGGCAGCGTTGTTGACGAGCACATCGATGCCACCGAGTTCCGCGATCGTACGCTCAACCAGGGTTATGCAGTGATCCCGGTCGCGAAGATCGCCCGGAAGCAAAACACAACGTTGCCCCGCCTTTTCTACCCACGTCAGTGTCTCTTCGGCGTCGGCTTGCTCGTCGGCAAGGTAGGAGATCGCAACGTCGGCTCCCTCACGGGCATAAGCAATCGCCACTGCCCGGCCGATACCGGAGTCCCCTCCGGTTATCAGCGCCACCTTGCCCTTCAGCAGGCCCTTGCCGACGTAGCTCTCCTCGCCGTGATCGGGTTTGGTTCGCATCCTCGCCGTCAAACCGGGTCTTGGCTGCCGCGGCTCATCAGGAAAACTTGTCGGCTGGCTGGTACGCGGATCGTCGGTCATAGCGGTTCCTGCTGGTGGATATCAGCAGCAAACGGCTCAGGAGGAATAACGTGCCGGGCGGCCGCACGTGACGACGGCATCCCGTCGGTGTCAGCGTTTCACCGGTTGCCAGCGATAAGCAGTGCCGGCCTTGACGATCTGGCCGAGCCCTGGGAACGGAAAATGCGGGCTGAACACATGTTCGCCGCTCGCTGCCAACTTGGCCAGCTCGGCCGTCCGCCGCTGGCGCCCCTGCTCGCCGTCGGTGTCGTAGCCGATGATCCATTCGGGCCTGGCGAGAGACACGATAGCGCTATGAGCAGCGTCGCCCATGTCGAGTAGCTTCTGGCTGTCTGACGTGATTTCGTAGCCGCTATGGCCGGGCGTGTGCCCCGCCAGCGGGACCGCGCGGATACCCGGGATCACGGCCGCGCCAGGATCAAACGGCATGACCTTCGGCGTGATCGTCGCGACTAGCGCGGCATTGTCGGGCTGGCTCTTCATGAACGCCCATTCGGCGCGCGTCATACGGATCGTCGCGTTGGGAAACGCCAGTTTGCCGTCCGCGCTCGACAGGCCGCCGACATGATCGCCGTGCGAATGCGTGATGAGGACGTCAGTAATGTCCGCCGGCGATACTTTGGCGAGCGCCAGGCTCTGCATCAGGACGCCACCAACCTTGGGGCCCAGGCCAGTGTCGATAAGGACCATACGGCCCGGCATGCGGACAAGCAGCGCATCGACACCGAGCGATAGCGCGTCGGTTGGCGCGCCTGCTTTCCGCAATATATCCGCGACAGCTGCCGGGCCTTCCTTCTTGCCGAACACGCTGCCGTCGTTCGGAACGCGGTTGATCATGTCCCGCAAGGCCACAGTACGCATCGAGCCGATGCTGAACGGCACCGCCGCAGGCCCGATCGGCACCGGCTTTGCCAGCACCGTCGCCCCCAAGAATACGGCAACTCCGAGCGCGGCTATCGAACGAAGGGTCATCTACATTCCCATGATGATTGTTGGATATGGTAAGGAACGTGGCGGGTTCAGTGACCTGAGACAACTTGATGAGGTACCAGGTCTTACAGGTAAGGCCGATGGGGCGACTGCTTCACTGACCGTCGGCGATCGCTGGCTCAGGCGGGCGCCAGACTTTGGAACGCCGCGATAAGAGCCTGTTCGTTGATCGGTTTGTCGAGAACGATCATCGATGGCCGACTTACATGGCATGCTTCGCGCGTGCCGGTAACGAAGATCACGGGCGTCGGCCCATGCTCCAAGATGATGGCTTCCACCGCGGCAGGACCGGTACCGGCTGAGAGATTGACGTCGGACATGATGATGGAGGGAGGCCGCAATCTCGCGGCATCGATTGCCTCATCTTGCGAGGCGGCCTGATCAAAGGATGTGCCGCCAGCCCGCTCGATCAGCTGAATGATGTGATCGGCGATGAGGAAATCATCCTCGATGACGAGCACATGGCACATATGACAGATCCCGATAAGCTGAGCTCTTAACCAATGTGGTCACGCAATGGGCCCGCCACGGCGTTAATAAATGTCAGACATGGTCGAGAGCTTAGATCGGCGCTTCGATTGCGAAGCGAACACCTTCCGGCAAATATTGGATTTCCGCCCTGCCGCGGATGTGGCGTGACAGGACACGCTCAATCATTCGCGTACCAAATCCAATACGCGTAGGCACGGCAACGACAGGACCATCCTGCTCTGCCCAGGAGAAGGTAAGTCGACGTTCCGTCCCATTGCCGTTCAGGTCCCAGCGTATGCTCACCTGACCCTCCGGTACCGAGAGCGCACCATATTTGATCGCATTGGTCGCCAGCTCGTGCAGCGCCATCGACAACGCAAGTGTCACTTCCGGGGTCAGCCGTATCGTCGGGCCGACAGCGGAAAACCGTCGACCGTTGCTGTCCATGAACGGCGCGAGCACCCGCTCGACGATCTCACCGATCGCCGCGCCTTCGATCTCGTCCTTGAGCAGCAGTTCGTGGGCAGACGCTAGGCTGGCGATGCGGCCCGATACCGCATCCCGAGCCTCAGCGAGGGACGCAGCATCGCGTAGCGTCTGACTGACAACGGCACTGACTGTCGCAAGCGTGTTTTTCACGCGGTGTGTCAGTTCATGGGCCAGAACCGAACGTTGCTCCTCGGCGAATTTGCGCGCTGAAACATTGCTCGAAAAGCCCGAAACCGCCAACGGCGTGCCATCCGCACGGCGCTGCAGCGAGCCTTGGGAATGGATCCAGCGTTGCTCGCCTTCAGGCGTCAATATGCGGTATTCGACGTTATACCGCGTGCCATGCTCGATAGCGTTGTTCAGCGAGGTCGTGAGGAGGTCTCGATCCTCTGGATGAACGCATGCCAGCATACCTTTCATCGACAACTTTTCGCCGACAGGCCGGCCAAAGTTCGTCAGGCAACTTGGCGAGTAGCTGAGCCGCCATTCCGGCAGGTCGATGGTCCAAGTGCCCAGTCCGCCAGCATCGAGCGCAAGTGCCAGGCGGGCCTCTCGTTCGGCTAGCGCAACTTCGCGCTTCGCAAGCTCGGCACTCAGCGTGTCGCGGTCGCGTTCCAACTGCAACAGCCCGTGCCGCTCGAGTGTGACATCGAGCTGGGATGCCACGAAGTAGCGTAGGCTGCCGGTCGCGTCATGCACGGGCGCGACCATGAGGCGGTTCCAGAACGGCGTGCCGTCACGACGGTGATTCAGAAGGTCGATATCGATCGGCTTACGAAGAGCAATTGCGTCCTTCATGCGTCGGACGTCGGCCTGATCGGTCAACGGTCCCTGCATAAAACGGCAGTTCCGGCCAACGACCTCGACTGCCGAGAACCCCGTCAAAGCCTCGAACGCACGATTGACGTAAACCAGCGGGTTATCCGGTAGCGTTGGATCGCTGACGACCATCGGCGTAATGCAGTGATCGAACGCCGCAACGAAGGGGTCATGCTCGTTGAGGCGGGACGCAAAGGCGTCGACAGCCTCGCGTACGACACCTGAGGCATCGTGCGGTCGAATAGGCGAAGGTGGGAGTGGCTGACGGTCCAAAGCGGGAACGTCCTAGCGGTAAGACGTTGATGGATCAACGTAATCGAATTTATGTAGAACTTCTGTCATCTGTCGTCCCACTTCGTGAGGCCGTGGATTGTCGCTTATCACCCGGAAATCAGGGACTGGTCTGGGACCACTCTGCGGCAAACGCGGGCGCCGCAATGAAGCTCGCTGGCTGCGGGGATACGGGCGGTGGATCGCAGACACCTTCTTCGATGTAGCGCATTGCGGACATCAGACCATTCCGGGAGAAGGGCTTGGGTATGACGCCATGGCCACCGGCAAAGTCGGCTGGAATCTTGAGTGGGTTTGCAGTGACGAAGACGACTATCGCGTCCGTCCATCGCTTCCGGATCAACGCACAGACATCCAGGCCGCTGGTGCCTTTCGCAAGCTGTATGTCGACAAAAGCCAGGTCCGGGTGGAGATCGCCTGCTAGGTCTTCAACTTCGTAGAGAGACGCGGCCTCGCCGACGACACGGTGACCGGCGTCTTCGATCATCGCTTCAATATCCATCGCCAAAAGAGCTTCGTCCTCGACGATCAGCACATTCAACGGCGGTTTGGCACGTCCACTCATTAATCGTCCACCGGGAATGAGAGAGATACACGAACACCGGGGGCGGCGTCGGACCATACGACGTCGGCCCTGACTTGCTTGGCGAGGCGGGAAATAAGCATTTTGCCAATGCCGTCCGGCTGAACGTCATTGCTGGCAAGCCCATGCCCATCATCGGTGATTTCGATCAGGGCATTATTGCCTTCTAGGGCGGTGCGGACGGAAATCGTACCCGCTCGCCCGTCGGCAAATGCATGCTTGATGGCGTTGGTCGCTATTTCGTTGAGGATCAACCCAAGCGATGCCGCCTTACTGGACGGCACCTCTATTTGCGAAATGTTCGAAACCAGCTTGATGTCGTCGCGTCGGCTCGCACCAACGACGTCGCTTATTAGATTTTCGGTAAACGCCCCGACGTCGAACCGGGTGACGTCGTCCGACTGATAAAGACGGCGATGCACTGTCGCCAGCGCATCAACCCGTTCGAGCATGGTTTCAAGTTTTGATGAAACGGCCGGGTCTGATATGCTACGCGCCTGCAAACGCAGGAGCGAACCGATCATCGTAAGGTTGTTCTTTACCCGGTGGTCGACTTCGTGAAGCAGCAGAGTTTTTGCATCTAACGCGGCCTCCAGGTCTGACGTGCGCGCCTCGACCTCCTGTTCGACCAATAATTTCTGCTTTGAAATAATAGTCTGCGCTTTGACGCGGTCAGTAACATCAAGCTGGGAGGCGAAGAAGAATACAACCTTACCGGCGTCGTTGCGTACAGGACTCAGATACAATGCGTTCCAGAACGCAGATCCATCCTTCCGATAGTTTAGAAGGTCCACGGCAATGTCGGTCTGGGCGTCGATTGCCTGACGCACTTTAGCCACCTGCTCTCGGTCGGTGTCGGGACCTTGCAGGAAGCGGCAGTTACGGCCGATGATTTCACTTCGGTCATAGCCCGACAGCGTTTGAAAGGCTTCGTTGCAGAAGACGATCGGGTTATCGGTCTGCGCGGGGTCCGTAATGACCATAGGCATTCGGGTAGCCCGAACAGCCGCGGCAAAAGGGTCCGCTCGTCCGTGCTCGTAATCGAGCGCTTCCGTCAGATGCCAATCGTCTCGCTGCTTCATCACGCCTCCGTGGAGCGTGCCGACCAGCCGAACTCCATGCCGGGACTAAATCGTTTTGATCGGCTTCCGTTCCGCTGAGGGATCGAGTTCGTCTCCCTGAGGCAATACCATTGGGCGGCATGGCTTGCGCGTACAAAGCCTCTTTGAGATCGAAAATCGGCGACCCGTCTGCAGGCTGGGAGCTCAACGAACGGCAGACATGGGGAAAGAGGAAATGGCTCGTGAGTGTCCGCTTGTGGGTCGAGTGTCAGGCTGAACGAATGCGCGGCGGCTGCGTGGATCAGGTTACTTCAGCCATGCGCCATGGATGCCTGGCGGCACACAATGCGGAATACGGACGGATGCCACGGGCGGTGCCTCGAAGTTCCGCGCATCCAGTATCTCCAGCGCGGTGGTGTGCCCACCGGCGTCGATCACGAGCCCGACGAGCCAGCCATCATCCTCGCCAGAGTCCGGCGAGCGCGGCACGAACACGAACTCGCCCGCGATGCGTCCCGGTCCGAACTCGTGCAGTCGTCGCGTGTCATCTTCTAAATCATGCTTGATGAGCGGCGCCTCGCCAACCAGCGTTTCCGTCATCTGTTCGGGCAGCCCGAGCGCATAGATATGGCGGTAAGGGCGGCCATTGCGACGCTCGTCTATCGTCGGCAGTTCCTGCGGCGAGGGGTCGATCGCGCGCTGGTCCACCGATCCAGTCAAAGGGTCGATCGTCCATCGCTCGAGGCCGCGCGGCTGCTCGTCCGGTGCCAGATTGTCGCTAGCGAACATGCGGTCGTACGCGACCACGTCGAGCGCCACGCTCCCGTTCGGCAGATCATGCGCGTTGGCAGTGTGGAACACGAAGCACGGATCGAGCGGGAACCACCGGATTTCCTCCGCCTCACCGTCGCGCGGCAGCAGCCCGATCCGGGCCGGATGCTTCTCGTTCCACCGATAGGGAAACCCATGCCCCGCCAGCACAGTGCGCATCGACAGGGTAAGCGGCAGGTCCATGACGACGACGTAGCGCTGCGTGATCGCGCAGTCGTGGATCAGCGGCCCGTGCGACACCGGGATCGTCACCGATCGTCGTACCCGGCCGGCGACATCGACGACGTTGTAGCGAATGCGCTTGGGATCGGTCGCCTCGTAACACAGCGCGTGCAACTCGCCGGTCGCCGGGTCGCGGCGCGGATGGGCGGTGAACGAGCCGGGCAGGGTGCCGCCGAAATCGTCGTAGCGCTGCGTCTCCAAATGCTCGTCGAAGCGGACCGGCGTACTGCCGGCTTCTACCAGCGCCCATCCACTGCCGGCATGGTCCAGTACGCTAGTGTTGACGGTGTCGAAGATGTGCCGTGGCCCTGGAGCCGCCGGCACATGCCTGGCCGCCGCGACATCGGTCGAGCGGATCCAGCGATTCCGGTACCACCGGGCTTGCCCGTCCTCGAGCCGGATGCCGTGCAGCATCCCATCGCCCGTGAAGAAGTGGTAAGAGCGTGGGTCGGCGTCGGCGGGGTTTGGTCCGATACGAACGTAGCGGCCGTCAAGCTCAAGCGGGATGATACCCTCGACGGCAAGGTCGGTGAGGGTCAGTTCCTCAGTCATCGGCTCGTGGATGCCCGTAAGCAACGGGTGCGGCGCATCGCGGGGCGGCAGGCGGCGCTTGTTGAACGCGGCGATGCCGGTGACGATCGGCGAGGCAATTGCGCCGACGACGTTGTCGATCGCCTGCTCGAAGCGGCTGGCGAACGTCGGACGTCGGGTGACCGTCACGATGTCGTGACGGTTTGGATGACGTCGAAGCCTTCGAAGCGAGGCGGCGCCAGGTACAACGGCTTGTGGTCGCCTGCGCCGCGATGGGCCGCGCGAAACGCCTCGGACCGAGTCCAGTTTTCGAAGTCCCCGCGCGACAGCCAAACGGTATGCGACGAATAGAGGACGTGATCGTCGGCCGCGGGCCCGCGCAGCATGTGGAACTCGACGAAACCCGGGACGCCGGCAAGGTACGAGTCGCGCGACAGCCAGACCCGCTCGAACGCCCCCTCCTCACCGGGGATCACCTGAAATCGGTTCATGGCGATGAACACGGGGGCAAGCTCCTGTGTCGACTGGCAGGCCTAAGGTGGGGTTTAGCGGGACGGGATGCGAGGGCGATGATGCGCGATATGAGTTGAAAGCCTCATCTGAGCGAATGTCCGAGAGGGGAAGGCGATCAAGATGAGCTAAACGGCGGATGTGGGTCAGCGCCGGTGGGGGAGGCGGCGTGGTGTCGTCAAAAGCACGAAGTTGCGGATGGGAATGGTAGCCATCTGACCGTTGGCGCCTAAAGCCGCCCTTTGCATCACTGAGAACGTCCGGTTAAGATCACGCGCCAGGCGGCCTTTCCTTTTTCGCGTTTTCGCCGCAAGTAACGGCTAAATGGCTGTCTCACCCGACTATTATTCTGTTTTAGGTGTTCCCTCGACGGCAAGTCGCGTCACTATCCACGCCGCGTGGAAAGCGCTGCTCCGTCAATATCACCCCGATGCCAATCATGGTGTGGATGTTTCTGCTCGTGCGAAAGCGATCAACGAGGCGTATTCCGTTTTGGGAAAGAAGGAAGCACGCGCCGCCTATGATCGGTCGCAGATCAGGCCGTCTGCCCACCGAGCGACCGCGGACCGACCGTTTCACCCCAGGAAAGCCGGCAGGCGCGCGATGCGACCTAGCCCCTCGATGCAGCCCGGCGGTAGCCTCTCAAAGCCGCTAGAGACCAACGAATGGCTGATGGGCCTTTTCCTGCTGATCCTCACCGCCGCACCGATCGCTACAGTCCTGGTTTTGTGGAATGAGGAATCCGGATTGGCACCTACGGTTCGACATAGCGTCGCCGCTCATCCCGTGCCTGAGCCTTTTCCAAAAGCCGTCCGCAGCTCATCGGGCACAAAACTCGGACTTGGACAGCCTGCTTCCTAAACTATCGCCCAATCGCGACATTCGAAATCGCAGGGTCAGGTGCCAAAAGCAGTCGTAACGCGGAGATGAACGAGCGGCCGAAGTTGGGAAGCTGGGAAGGGGGCGGGGACGTCTGCTTCTGGGTCTTCGATGCCAAGGAGCGTATGGCGCATGTCTACGACAACCGATGGTACGAGCAGTTCGCGATGAGCGCCGACGTTGCATGCGCATTTCCAATTCGCGTGTCTAAAGGCCTAGCGGACGCAACTCGCGAATGAGTTCGATCAAAAGTTTCAGGCCAGTCGGCACTTGGCGACGGCTGGAATAATAGATGTGGTATGCCGGGCCCATCGTTGACCAGTCCTCTAGCACCGGGCGTAGTTCTCCGCGCGCGATATAGGGGGCGAAGGTTGCCTCCATGCCGTACATAAGTCCGGTCCCCGCGAGCGCCATGGCCAGCATCGCGCGCCCCCCGTTGACGAGGACCTTGCTCGCGACGGGGACCGAGAATTCGCCCTCGGGGCCTTCGAATTCCCAGCGGTAGATATGCGCATTTCCGAGGCGGACGCCGAGACAATGGTGGTGTTCCAAATCCGACGGGTGCTGCGGAACGCCGAACTTCTCGAGATAGGCGGGGGATGCGACGACTATCCAGCGAAGCTCGCCCGAAAGACGTTGCGCCACCATGTCCTCGGGCACCGTTCCGGCGTAACGGATCCCGGCGTCGAAGCCATCTTCGATGACGTCGGTCATCTGGTCCCGCGCGGCGATGTCGATCTCGATATCGGGATACCGATCGATGAAGATCGGCATGACCGGCGCGAGCAATAAGGGCGCCGCTTCGGCGGCGACGTTCAGACGAACCCGCCCGGTTGGCGCGTCGCGATAGCGGTTGAGGCTCTCGACAGCCTGATCGATCGTGCCGAACGGCTCAGCCACCTTGTCTCGCAACTCCTCGCCAGCGGCAGTCAGGGTGACGCTCCGGTTCGTGCGGTGGAGGAGGCGGACGCCGAGCCGTGCCTCGAGCCCCTTCAAGGCATGGCTGAGCGCCGATGCGCTGACCCCGAGTTCGAGCCCGGCGAGCCTGAAACTTCGATGTCGGGAGATTGCCAGGAAGTAGGTCAGGTCGGCGAGATCGGATCGGCTGGTCGGCATAGTGTATCCTGGGCTCTATGGTTTAGCCTCGCAAGCGATCGACGGGCGACTGCGGGATCGGCAGGGGCGTCCTCCCTCGAAGGATCAGCGTTCGGTCGGAGGAGCGACGCGCTGTCGAATTGTAACCTTCACGGCACCGGGGCTCGCGAGATCGGCGTAAGGGCCGTCGATCCGACCGAGGATCACGAGGCCGGGAGAGTGCGGGCCGTCCTTGTGGTAAAGCGCGATGTTCCCCCATGGCGCGTAATAGCCGATCTCTCCGGCGCGCGGCGTGACCGCGGCCGGGGCGCCGTCGCGGGTCAGCGGTCGGGGCAAAGTGGCGACCTTTTCCGTCGCTGCATAATCGGTCAGCGTCAGGTCGAGCGGCAGCTGCGCGAGGAAATCGCGTGCCGAGGGGGAGTCCGCAATCTGCGCAGTCCACTGACGCGTCCCGGCATCGATTTCGATAGTCGTCATTGTTCGTGTCTCTCGCGCGCTGTTTGCATAGGATATCAAGGCGTTGCTTGCCTTCGCGGTCGCTGCTGGTTGGCCGCATGCCGTCAGCAGAGCCAACAGACAGAGAAGGGGGCGTCCTGCCTCGATAGCGCGCATCGTCACCTTCCCCTTACGCCCGCATGGCACGCGACCGCCGGATCATCGCCAAGCTGAAGCAGCAAGCCGTGGCGTCGCGGTTTGGTCGCCAGCGTATCGGCAAGGGCGGCTTCAAGCGCGGCGATCCTCGGCCGGCACGTGTGTCTATCTTGATCTAACCGCCGCCCCCGACCCGAACAACACGGTCTTGCGTTGATGCCATGATGAGCGGCGCTCAGCGTGCGACGGTGTCCGCGCCACGTAACGGCCGTCATGACGCCTGCTCATCCGGGCGTTGAGCAGCCGCCATGCCGCGATTGCGCGGGCGGATCGTAGGACAGTCTTCTCCCATCGATCGGGCACGTCGCTCGTCCGGCGATCGCACAAAGGTGAAGTCTTGGATATCGAACCACAGGCGCGCGCCGAGCGCGATACGCTCCCCGTTGGCGCGCTCATCCTGCTCGCGCTGACCGGGTTCACCGCGATCGTGACCGAGACGCTCCCCGCAGGTCTGTTGCCCCAGGTCGCCGATGATCTGAACATTTCGCGCGCGCTCGCCGGCCAGATGGTGACGGTCTATGCCGTCGGATCGGTGATGGCGGCCATTCCGCTCGTCAGTGTCACGCAGAGCTATGCGCGCAAGCCACTCCTGCTCGCGGCAATCTTCGGCCTGCTGGTGTTCGATGTCGTGACCGCGCTCTCCCACAGCTATGCGGTAACGCTCGTCGCGCGGTTTGCGGCGGGCGTTTCCGCCGGGCTCGGCTGGGGCATCCTCGGAGGCTATGCGCGCCGGTTGGTAGTGGATCGGTTGAAGGGCCGCGCGCTCGCACTGGCGATGATCGGCACCCCGCTGGCGCTGTCGGTCGGCGTGCCGCTGGGCACGTTCGCGGGCGGGGCGATCGGCTGGCGGATCGCGTTCCTGGTGCTAGCCGCGCTCGCGCTATGCCTGGCCGGGGCGGTCGCGTGGAAGATGCCGGACAGCGCCGGCCAGCCGCCCGAGCGCAAGCTTTCGAACCTGGCCGTGCTGCGGATGCCGGGCGTGGCGCCGATCCTTGCCACCGCGTTCGCTTGGGTGACGGCGCATTACATCCTCTACACCTATGTCGCGCCGTACGCGGAATGGGCCGGCGACGGTAGCCGGGTGAGCTTGCTCCTGCTGGTGTTCGGATGCGCCGCGCTCGCAGGGATCTGGATCGCGGGTGCCGCTGTGGACCGCCACCTGCGCCTCCACGTCCTCGCCAGCCTCGCGGTGTTCGCCGCTGCGACTGCGGTGCTCGGCTTTCTGCCGCACAGCAACAGCGTCATCCTTGTCGGCGTCGTCCTGTGGGGCCTGACGTTCGGCGGGGCTGCGACCTCGATCCAGACGGCGGCCTCCGACGCGGCGGGCGAGGGCGTCGATATCGTCGGCGCCATGCTGACGACGGTCTGGAACGTGAGCATCGCGTGCGGCGGCGCGGTCGGCGCGCTGATCTATCGCAGCGCAGGTGTCGTTGCGTTTTTCCCCGCGATGCTGGCCTTGCTGGGCGTCGCCTTCGCCATTGCCTACGCCGCTTCAGCCAACGGCTTCACGCCGGGTGCTCGAACCGAACATTGACGCGATGGCGGCTGCGTGCACGCTATAGCGTACCGGCGTGGACGACCGCAGCCGCGCCCCTCGCAACGCAGCTGCAGATCTGTCGCGTCACGCGATTTCCGGCAGGCCTGCGAAGTGCTTGTCGAGCGTCACCGGATATTCGCGCACCCGAACGCCGGTCGCGTTGTACACCGCGTTGGCGATCGCCGGCGCGACGCCGACCAAACCCAGCTCGCCGACCCCCTTTGCCTTCAACGGCGACATCGTCGCATCGACCTCGTCGATGAAATGCGCCTCGAGATGCGGGACGTCGGCGTGGACGGGCACCTCGTAGCCGGCAAGGTCGTGATTGACGAAGAAGCCGAAGCGGGTGTCGACGGCCATTTCCTCCATCAGTGCGGCGCCGATCCCCATCGTCATCCCCCCGATCACCTGGCTGCGCGCCGTGATCGGGTTGAGTATACGCCCGGCGGCGCAGACCGCCAGCATCCGTCGGACGCGGACCGCGCCGGTATAGGCATCCACTCCAACCTCGGCAAAATGCGCGCCGACGGTCTGCTGCGCATACTCCTTGTTCAGGTCGCCAAATTCCATGACATCCTCGGCGACGATCTCGCCGTCCCTGGCGGCATCGGCCAGCGGGACCGAACGGCCCGCCGAACTGACGCGCCCGTCCGCGAACGTCACGTCGGTCGTGTTGAAGCCCATCCGCTGCGCCACCAATTCGCGCAGCTTCGCGCACGCGGCATATACGCCAGCCGCAGCCGACGCGGCACCCGCCTGGCCGCCCGAGCCGGGTGTTTCGGGGAAGGTGGAATCGCCGAGCTTGGCGGTCACCCGTTCGAGCGGAACGCCCATCATCTCGGCGGCGGTCTGCGCGACAATCGTGTAGCTGCCCTGGCCGATGTCGGTCATGTCGGTCTCGACCGTGACGTGTCCGTCCTTGCCCAGTCGCACGCGGGCGCCGGCCTTCATGATCGGTGCTCCACGGATCGCGCTGGCGACGCCCATGCCGATCAGCCACTTGCCTTCGCGACGGCTGCCGGGTTTGGCGACCCGCGCATTCCAGCCGAACCGGTCCGCGCCCTCTTTCAGGCACTGCACGAACGGCCGGGTGGAGAATTTGCGCTCGGGCTTCGAAGGGTCGACCTGCGTGTCGTTAGCGATCCGCAGAGCGACCGGATCCATTTCGAGCTTTTCCGCAAGCTCGTCCATCGCGACTTCCAGCGCCATCATCCCCGGGGCCTCGCCCGGCGCGCGCATGGCGTTGCCCTCGGCGAGATCGAGAGGGCTGAGATAGCGCCGCAACTGGCGGTTCTCGCCGGCATACATCAACTGCGTCGGCAGGTTGGTGGGCTCGGTGCGGCCACCCGCCAGGTTGCCCGACCAGCTATCGTGACCGATGGCAACGAGACGGCCGTCCTTGCCGGCGCCCAGTCGAACGCGCTGGATCGTCTTGGGGCGGTGAATGGTATTGTTGAACATCAGCGGGCGTTGCAGCACGACCTTGACCGGACGGCCCGATACCCGCGCGGCGATCGCCGCGAGTGCCAGATCGCTCTGCGTCGTGCCCTTGCCGCCAAAGCCGCCGCCGATGAAGGGGGAATGCAGGCGGATATTTTCTTTTGGCGTGCCGATGATGAGGCCCAGGTCGCGACAGCCCCAGTTCATCGCCTGAATCGACGTCCAGCAGGTGAGCTTGTCACCATCCCACCGCGCAATACTCGCATGGGGTTCCATCATCGCATGCGCCTGATCGGGGACCGTATAAGATTCGTCGACCTTGACCGGCGCGCTGGCAAACGCGCTTGCGAAGTTGCCGACCGACGCGTTCGTCGAGCCACCGAACGGTTCCTCCGGCGCGATCGGGGCCGATGATTTTTGCGCGGCCAGATCGAAGCGCCCCTTCCCGCGCGCATACGTGACGCGGATCAGCGACGCCGCCGCGCGCGCCTGTTCGAAGGTGTCGGCGACGACGACCGCGACCGCCTGATGATAATGATCGACCATCGGGCCGGCCAGAATGCGCTGGGTGTAGAACTCGCCCTTGCCGATCGGGCCCGAATTTTCATAGGTGACGATCGCACGGACGCCGGGCGCGGCATGTGCCGCCGCGGTATCGATGCGGTCGATGCGTCCCTTGCCGATCGCTGCACCCAGGATGTAGCCATGGGCCGCATCTGGCGCGAAATCGTGATGCTCGGCGGCGTAGCGTGCCGTGCCGGTCGTCTTCAGGGGACCTTCGACGCGCGTGTGTGCGCGTCCAACCACGGTCAGGCGGTCGATTGGAGTCGTGCCCGCAGGCGTGTCGAACTTCATGCACTCGTCTCCAGATCGGCCAGGAACTGGTCGTGCGTCATCGGCTTGGAGAACATCGGGAAGTTCTTCGTGACCGCAGCGTGCTCCTCTTCGGGGCTCAGCGTCGCCGTGCAGTCGGTCAGCGTGACAACGCGAAAGCCGCGTTCGTACGCCGAGCGCATGGTCGATTCGACGCAGCAATTTGTCAGGAACCCGGCGATCGCCAGATCGGTGATGCCACGCTGACGCAGGATGAAGTCGATATTGGTGCTCGCGAAGCAATCGAGGCCCCGCTTGCCCTCGATCACGATGTCGCCGTCGACCGGTGCCATCGCATCGGCAATCGCCGCGCCCCAGCTGTCTTTCCGGAACGCGTTAGCCTGCTTGATGCCGGCGAGGATACCGTAAGGATCGGACGGGATCTCCGGATAACCCTCCGCAAAGGTGATTGGCGCGTGCATCACGGTCACGCCCTGCGCGCGCGCTCGTTCGACGACCGCCCGGCTGTGCGCCAGCATGTCGGTGTCGGCCATCACCGCCTTCACCGCATCATGCTGGGCGCCGCCTTCGCTGACGAAGTCGTTCTGGTACTCGATCAGCAACAGGGCGGTCTTTTCGGGTATCATCATCTTGTCTCCCATTCGCCCTAGAGCACATTCGACCAGTGCGGCGTGGCTCACGCCACCGCCGGCAGCCGATCGAAATGCTTGTCGAGGGTCAGTGGATAATCGCGAAGGCGGACGCCCGTCGCGTTGTACATGGCGTTCGCTACCGCCGCGCCGACGCCGCACAGGCCGAGCTCGCCGATGCCCTTAGCCTTCATCGGATTGGCCTTGTCGTCGGCCTCGTCGAGCAAGATCACGTCCTGGTGCGGGATGTCGGCGTGGACCGGCACCTCGTAGCTGGCCAGGTCGTGGTTGACGAAGAAGCCGAAGCGCTTGTCGACCGCCAGTTCCTCCATCAACGCTGAGCCGACACCCATCGTCATCGCGCCGATCACCTGGCTACGCGCCGAGGTCGGATTGATGATCCGCCCGGATGCGCAGACCGCCAGCATGCGACGCAGGCGGGTCGCGCCCGTATAGCTATCGACGCCGACCTCGACGAAGTGTGCGCCGAAGGTTGACAGCTGCCAGCTCTTGTCGAGATCGCCATATTCGATCTTGTCCTCGGCAACCAACTCGCCTGAGGAGGCGGCTTGGCGAAGGTCGGCCGAGCGATTGCCGCTCGTGACCTTGCCGCCGTCGAACACCGCATCGGCCGAATTATAGCCGAGACGCTGGGCGACGGCCTCGCGCAGCTTGACGCACGCCGCATACACCCCCGCCGTCGCGTTGGCGGCGCCGAACTGGCCGCCCGACCCGGCGGAGACCGGGAATGCCGAGCTGCCGAGCTTGACGACGACCGCGTCGAGGGGGACGCCCATCATCTCCGCCGCGGTCTGCGCGATGATCGTGTAGCTGCCGGTGCCGATGTCGGTCATGTCGGTCTCGACGGTGACGATGCCGTCATTGCCGAGCCGGACGCGAGCACCCGACGTCATGTTCATGTGATTACGGAACGCGGATGCCACGCCCATCCCGACCAGCCAGCGCCCGTCGCGAACCTGGCCGGGCTGCGCGTTGCGACGCGACCAGCCGAACTGCTGTGCACCCTCGGTCAGGCAGCGGACCAGCTCACGCTGCGAGAAGCGTCGCTTGGGATCCTTCGGATCGACCTGCGTGTCGTTCTTCACGCGGAAGGCGATCGGATCCATGCGGAGCTTTTCCGCCATCTCGTCCATCGCGATCTCAAGCGCCATCAGGCCCGGCGCTTCGCCCGGCGCGCGCATCGCGTTGCCCTCGGGCAGGTCGAGCACCGCGAGGCGCATCGACGTCAGGCGGTTCGCGCCAGCATAGAGCAGGTTCGTCTGCAGGACTGCCGCTTCCGGACTGCCGTTCGGCTGGTCGCCCGAGCCGCTCTCATGCGCGATCGCGGTGATCGTGCCGTCCTTCGCTGCGCCGATGCGGATGCGCTGGCGCGTCGCCGGCCGATGCGTCGTGTTGTTGGCCATGAACGGCCGGCTCATCGCCAGCTTGACCGGACGCCCTGCCGCCTTCGCGCCGAGCGCCGCGAGGACCGCATCGCTGCGCAGGAACAGCTTCCCGCCAAAACCGCCGCCGACATAGGGCGAAAGGAAGGTGACCTTCTCCTTCGGCATGTTCAGCGTGGTGGCGAGATCGGTGCGACCCCAGTCGATCATCTGGTTCGACGTCCACACCGTCAGCGCGTCGCCGTTCCAGGCGGCGATCGAGGCGAACGGCTCCATCATCGCATGGCTGTGATCCGGCGTGGTATAGTGCGCATCGAGCTTGACCGGCGCGGATGCGAAGGCGGTTTCGAACGTGCCGACCCGGTCTTCGCCCTTGCCGGGCTTGTCCGCGTCGGTCAGCGGCGCCGTCTTCAACGCCGCATCCAGATCGAACCTGCCCTTGCCGCGCGCATAATCGACGCGGACCAAGCCGGCCGCGGCGCGGGCCTGCTCGAACGTCTCGGCGACGACGACCGCCACTGCCTGGTGATAATGATCGACGTCCGGCCCGGCGAGTAGCTTGACGGTGTTGAACTTACCCTTGCCAAGCTTGCCCACATCCGCGGCGGTGACGATCGCGATTACGCCCGGTGCAGCCTTCGCCGCGACCGTGTCGATCGCGTTGATGCGGCCCTTGGCGACGGCTGTGCCTACGGCATAGCCATAAGCGGCGTTCTCGATCTCGCGATGATGCTCATAGGCATAGGGCGCCAGCCCGGTCGTCTTGAGCGGGCCGTCGATGCGGGTATGCGCGCGCCCGACAACCTTCATCCGGTCGATCGGGTTGGCGACGGCGGGTGTATCGAACTTCATGCGATTATGCCTTCGCTTCGGCGATGACCGAGGCCAGTGCGCGGGTGGCAAGCGGGAGCTTGAACGCGTTGTCCTTGGTCGGCGTCGCGCCCTGGAACGCACGCGCGGTCACCGCGGCGGCACCGCGTGGCAGCAGCGCGTCCGCTGCCTCGACACGCCAGGGGCGGGGGGCCACGCCGCCGAACGCGACGCGCCCGGTACCGTCTGGCTGGATCACCGCCGCCACTGACACCAGCGCGTAGGCGTAGGACGCACGATCGCGCACCTTCTCGTAGAAATGCTTGCCACCTAGCGGCTTGGGCAACGTCACCGCGGTGATCAGTTCGCCCTGCTTCAGCACGGTATCCTGCTCGGGCGTGTCACCCCATAGCCGGTGGAAGTCGGCGATCGCGATCGACCGGCGCTGGCCGGTCGCATCGACCGTCTCGACCACCGCATCCAGCACGCGCATCGCCACGGCCATGTCACCCGGGAACGTCGCGATGCAGCTGTCGCTGACGCCGATGACGCCCAACTGGCGCGAGTATCCGCCGATCGCGGCGCAGCCCGAACCCGGCTTGCGCTTGTTGCACGCCATGTTGGTGTCGTAGAAATACGGGCATCGCGTGCGCTGGAGCAGATTGCCGGCGGTCGACGCCTTGTTACGCAACTGGCCCGATGCCCCCGCGACGATCGCGCGCGTCAGCACGCCGTAATCGCGCATAACCCGCTCGTCGGCGGCGAGGTTAGTGTTGGTCACCAGTGCGCCGATGCGCAGCCCGCCTTCACGCGTCGCCTCGATCTTGTCGAAACCGAGATCCTGCACGTCGACGAGATGCGTCGGCGTCTCGACCTCGATCTTCATCAGGTCGAGCAGGTTGGTCCCGCCGGCGATGAACTTGGCCGCCGGGTTGCCGGCGACCGCGCGCGCCGCGGCGCTCGCATCCTTCGCGCGCTCATAGGTGAAAGCTCTCATGCTTTTGCTCCCGCGACTTCGGCCATGGCCTCGGCGATGTTGGAATAGGCACCGCAGCGGCAGATGTTGCCGCTCATGCGCTCGCGCATCTCGACGTTCGTCGCGGTCGGCTTGGTCATCAGGTCGCCCTGCGCATGGCTGGGCACGCCACGCTTGATCTCGTCGAGGACCGCGACGGCCGAGCAGATCTGACCCGGCGTGCAATAGCCGCATTGATAGCCGTCATGCTTGATGAAGGCCGCCTGCATCGGGTGCAGCTTGTCCGGCGTGCCGAGGCCCTCGATCGTCGTGATCTCGTCGCCTTCGTGCATCACCGCGAGGCTCAGGCAGGAATTGATGCGGACCCCATCGACCATCACGGTGCAGGCGCCGCACTGGCCATGATCGCAGCCCTTCTTGGTGCCCGTCAGGTGCAGGTGTTCGCGCAGCGCGTCGAGCAGGGTCGTCCGCGGATCGAGGCTGAGCTCGCGCTTCTCACCATTGACCTTGAACCGCGCCGGCATGGTCGGCGTGGCGCTAGCCTGGGGCGGCGTCGTCGCGACGGCGCCGGCCGGCGATGCGGCGATCACGGCTGTCGCCGCGCTGCCCGCGAGGAGCCCACGGCGCGAAAGCTCTACTTCAGATATGCTGGGCATGGGCTTCATCTCTCTTGCTGCCGTACCGCGCGTCCGCGGTAACTGTCTGATCTACATCAACGATTGTCTCGGACTGTAACGCGTCGCCGTGCCGTTTGGAGCGTGCATGATGTTCAATGAAACCATGAGGATGGCTCATGGCCCAACTCTCCGGGCGAGGCTTTTCGAGCGCCGTTGTCGCTTCATAGGCCTGGACCAATTGCGCCATGATCGAGAGCGCTAGCGTCTGGGGATCGCGTGTCGCCTTGATCAGACCGACGGGGCCGACAACCCGCGCGATATCATCGCGCTCCGCCCATGCTTCCAGAAGGCGCCGCTGACGCTCGATATGCGTTTTCATGCTGCCCATCGCGCCGATGAAGAACGGGCGTTGCTCCAGGACCTGGAGCAGGAGTGGCGTCTCCCAGTCGTGATCGTGGAACAGCGTCACGACCGCGGTCCAGGGATCGATCGCCAATCCGTCCACGCGGCCGACGAACCGGAGAAGATCCGCGGATCGTCCCTGCCGCCGTGTGTCCTCGACGAGCGAGGCCTGGGGGCTCAACAGCGTCGCGTCGGCGCCATAGGCGTGGGCGATGTCGAGCATCGCGGCGGGCTCTGCGCCATGTCCCATGACGACCAGCCGAAGGACCGGATCGTGACGTACGCTGAAAATCGTATCGAGCCACCGCGTGCGATCACCGTCGCGAGACCAAGCGGCAATGATAGTCCCGTCGAGCGAGAGGTGGAGCACGACCGGCTCGCGCCGTTCCAGAATGGCGATGGCGCGATCGATCTGCCGACGATCCGGTGTCGGCGTGAACAGCAGGTCGATGCCCCCGCCGCAGGGCAGCCGAATGTCGATGTAGCGCGAACCGTCGCCATAGCGCACGTGACGTGCGCGCCCTTCGGCAAGGGCCTCCTGCGCCTCTGCGATCACGGCGGCTTCCACGCACCCACCGGAAAACGAGCCCAGCGACCGTCCGCTTTCGGCCACCGCCATATGCTCGCCCGGCGCGCGGGCCGCGCTGCCGGTGACGTCGGTCAGCGTCACCAGCGCGGCCCGCTCTCCCCGTTCGTCACAGTCGCGCAGGAAGCGCAGGATCGCCAGCGCCTGCTTCATGCCGCTACGGCTTGGGCAGGGGCGGCGGGGCGACGATCGGCTCGGCCGATCGCGACCGCGGCGAGTGCTGCAATCGCAAGAAGGCCGGCGCTGGCGAGAAACTCGGCGCGCGGACCCGCTGCATCGAAGACGATGCCGCCCATCGTCGCGCCCAGCGTAATCGCGAGCTGCACGATCGCCACCATCAGCCCGCCGCCAGCCTCGGCCTCGTCGGGCACCGTGCGCGCCAGCCATGTCCACCACGCCACCGGCGCGGACGTGCCTGCGAAACCCCAAACCGCAAGCAATATTCCGACCGCCACGACGGACGTACCAAGCACCGTCAGTGCCGCCGCCGTTGCCGCCATCAACGCTGGCAGCACGGCAAGGGTGAGGAACAGGCCCCCGTTCAGCACCCGCCCGATCAGGACGGTGCCGATGAATCCGGATACGCCGAGAATGAGCAGCATGATCGACAGCATGGCCGGCGAGACATGCGTCACCTGCTCGAGGAACGGGCGGAGATAGGTGAACAGCGCGAACTGCCCGACGAACAGCATCGCGACGGTCAGCAGGCCGAATACCACGGGCGACCGGCGCAGCAGGGCGAACATGCCGCGGGCGCTCTGTCGTTCTGCAACCGGAAGCGGTGGCAGCGTCAGCGCCTGCCAGATCACGGCCGCGACGGCGACCGGTACCACGCAGAAGAATGCGCCGCGCCACCCGATCAGGCTGCCGACGAAACTGCCCAGCGGCGCCGCGAGCACGGTGGCCAGTGCATTGCCGCCACTGATGACCGCGAGCGCTTTGGGGACCGCGTGGCTCGGCACCAGTCGCATGGCGATCGCAGCCGACATCGACCAGAACCCGCCGATGGCGATACCGAGCAGCGCGCGGCCGGCCATGAAGACCAGATAGGTCGGCGCAAACGCGACGATGGCACCGGAGACCACCAGCAGGCTGGTCAGGACGAGCAGCACGATCCGACGGTCCGTTTTCCCCAGTACGGAGGACAGCGACAGGCTAGTGATGACCGCGAACAGCCCGGATATGGAAATCGCCTGTCCGGCCTTGCCCTCGGTCAGATTCAGCGTGTGTGCGATCGGGCTCAGCAGGCTGACCGGCATGAACTCGGACGCGATCAGCACGAAGCTGCACAGCGCCATTGCATATACCGCGCCCCAGCGGGCGGGCCGATCGTCGATGCGCGCGGCATCCGTGTCCGCAACCGCGGCGATGGGACTTGCCATGATGGCTCTCCTGATTGTGCCAAATGCGCCCGGACCCGTCGTGGAGGGGGATCGCGACGGATCCGGGCGCTCGTGCCGTGCCGGTTCGGGGACGAACGGTTGGCTGCGAAGAATGCTAATTTAGGGAAGGACGATCCGACCGACAATTCAGCCAGACGTTGATGCCTTGGTGAGCGCTGCTCATGCACACGCCCGTAAAACCGCGAACCGTCAGGCTGGAGTGACCCGGTACCGAAGCCAGACGGTCCCGCCGTCCATGACGTCATGACTCATCAACGCCAGAGTATCGATCGGCAACCGTTCCGAAGCCGCCGTGCCGGAGCCTTCGAAAACGGCCGGAGCGCCCGATGCCCCGTCGATCGCAGGCACGAGCATCAGGCTGATCTCGTCGATGAGGCCGGCACGGAGAAAGCCGCCGTTGAGGTGACCGCCGCCTTCGAGGAGCAGGCGGTCGATCCCCAGTTCGGTATTCAGAATTTCTACGACCTCGTGCGGGTCGAGGTCGGTCTCGCCGGCAAAGACATAGCCGACGCCGTCCTCGCGCAGTCCCGCGAGATGCGCGTCCGATACCGCCTTGGTTAGCACGACCACGATAGGATCGCCGCTTACATCGCTACGCCCCCACGCGATCTTGCCATGAGCGTCCAACACGATGCCATACGCTTCCGCCGCGTGGTTCGGGAGCCAGGCGGTACGGAGAAAGCTCGCCTCCGGCTGGTCCGGATACGCGTCGCGCTTGGCGAACTCTTGGCCGGTGACACGGCCGACGAGCCATGACCCGCCTCCGAGCCTGTCATGCAGGTCCTCGTAAATATCATGCGAATGCGCGCCGCTTGGCGTCCAGCGTTCAGGCAGGATCCTGCCGTCGATGCTGCTGGCCATGTGACAGATGATATGCGGCTTCATGTACGGGCATCCCGGGCTTGTCTTTAAATCTAGTCACGAGGAACGACCGCAGCGGCCTGTCGGCCCAATGAGGCTACTGCACCGGATCGGTGAGGGGATTTCATGGAAGCGGCATCGACCGACTTCGTTCTGAACCATATCCGCGGCGATCGAGCCGCTTCAGCGCGAAGGAAATCGAGATGGCCGACCAGAACCAGAATTACGCAGGCAAGATCGCCTTCGTCACCGGCGCCGCCAATGGAATCGGGCGCACCACTGCCATCGCCTTCGCCGAGGCTGGTGCACATGTCGCCGTCGTTGATCTGAACGGAGACGGCGTTGCCGAGGTCGTCGCGGCGATCGAGGCAGCGGGGGGCAGCGCGGTCGGGATCACCTGCGACGTCTCGAAGAGCGAGGACGTTCGTACCGCGCTCGACAAGACGGTCGAGGCCTTTGGCGGCATCGACATCGCGTTCAACAACGCCGGTATCGAGCAGCAGCAGATCCTGCTGGCGGACCTCAGTGAGGAGGATTTCGACCGCATGACCGCGATCGATCTGCGCGGCGTGTTCCTCTGCATGAAATACCAGATTCCGCTGATGCAGAAGCGGGGCGGCGGCGCGATCGTCAACACCTCGTCGGGCGCAGGCGTCGTCGGAATTGCAGGGCAGGCCGGGTACGTTGCCGTCAAGCACGGCGTGATCGGAATGAGCAAGTCGGCTGCGCTCGAATATATCGGCGACAATGTCCGCGTGAACGTCATCTGCCCCGGCATCATCGAAACGCCGATGATCACCGACCGGGTGTCTGGCGGTACCGAGGAAGGCCAGAAGAAGATGATCGCGCAGGAGCCGATCGGCCGCATGGGCAAGCCCGAGGAGATCGCCGCCGCGGTGCTCTACATTTGCTCCGACTCGGCTGCGTTCATGGTCGGTCATGCGATGGTCGTGGATGGTGGACAGACGGTCGGTCTTGGCGGTTGATCAGGTACTGGCAGCGCGCGCAGCGGCCAGTCGTGGCGCCGCTGCCTCGTTCCGAGCGCCTGGAAATCGTTGAGATCCAGTCGTTGCCTCTGCTTTACCAAGAACCGCTATGTGAGATCGACCCATGACGACTGACCTTCCGATCACTCCTGACGGGCTTGCCCAGGTTCGCGCGATGCTGGCGACCGGGCGGCAGCCTCCGCTCGGGGAAAAGCTCGGCATCTCGCTGGTCGAGGTCGAATACGGGCATGCCGTCTTCGAAGCCACGCCGGACGGCACGTCCTACAATCCGATGGGAACGGTGCACGGCGGGTATATCTCGGCAATCCTCGACAGTGCCTGCGGCATCGCTGCGCACACCGGGTTGAAACCGGGCTTCGGCTATACGACGCTGGAGTTGAAGGTGTCGTTTCTACGCCCGCTGAACGATTCCAGCGGGAAGATCCGGGCGGTCGGACGCCTTGTGTCGATGGGCGGTCGCGCCGCATTTTCGGAGGCGACCCTGGTCAACGAGAAGGGGCAGCTCTGCGCGACGGCGACGTCGACGCTGCTCGTCTTCGAACTTCGACCACGAAAAGCGGTAGCAAATCCGGCTGATGGCGCCTCCTAAGAGCCTGGCCTCGCTTTAGTCGCCACCGGCAGGCGTCGGGCCGTCACGCCGCCCTGGGTCAGAACGACCGGCGCTATGCTGCCGTCTTTACGGAAATGCATCCGCTCGATCGCGACCTGACGATGATTGCCGTTCGTCTCACCCAGGGGACGTCGGTGATAGACGATATACCAATCATCCGTTCCAGGGATGCAGACAGCGGAATGATGCCCCGCGCCGCGAGCGACGCGCGCGTCCTGCTCGAGAATCTTGCCGCGCGGTGTGAACGGTCCGAGAGGGTTGGAAGCCGTAGCGTAGGCGACGCTGTACAGCGGTCCCGTCCACTCGCCTTCCGACCACATCAGGTAATAGATTCCGCGCCGCTTCAGCATGAACGGTCCCTCGACATAGTCGGCGGAGGGGGTGATCGCCTTGTACGTCTCGCCGTCCGCGAACGGGGTGAGGCTGGTGAGGTCTCGCGACAGCTTCACAACGTTGCAGTGTTTCCAGCCGCCATAATACAGGTAGCAGGTTCCATCGTCGTCGCGGAACACCATCTGGTCGATCGGCTGCGCGCCGTTGACGATGCTGCCGATCAGGGGTTTGCCGATCGCGTCGCGGAACGGGCCTTCCGGGCGGTCGCTGACCGCCACGCCGATTCCGCCGCGCTGTCGGTCGGTCTTGATGTCGTTCGCGCCGAAGAACAGGAAATAGCGGCCATCCTGCTCGATCGCCGAAGGGGCCCACACCGCATAGGCCGCCCAGTCGACGTCCTTGACGTCGAGGACGCGCGGATGGCGGGTCCAGGATACCAGGTCTGGCGAGGAGAACGCGTCGAGAAACGTCTGTCGCAGAAACGGGCTCCATATCGTCGGCGAGGCGCGTTCATGGGTTTGCCAACGGGTGAACCGGCTGGGCGGGGCGGGGACGGGCCCGTCGGCGGAATAGGTCGGATAGATCCAGTATCGATCGCCGAAAATGCGGATCTCCGGATCGGCGTACCAGCCCGGCAGAACGGGATTGGCTGCCCACGCAGTCCTCGAAGTGGCAGCGCCAACGGCGAGTCCCGCCAACAGCATTCGTCGATCGATCAAAGGCATTACTGGGTCCGTTGCAGTTTGGACGGGTGTGCTTTGAAACGGTATTCGCCGTATTTAACGCGAATGACCAGCGTGTCATCCAGACAATCTCCCGGATTTGTCGACCAATCGATCGCGGAGTCGCGTTGGATGCTGATGGTTCGGATTGATGAAATCTGTTCATCGAAGCATCAACCAGATAGCGGGTAATCTAGCCTGCCGCGTGTCCCATATTCCGTCTGCAACGTAAGCACATCGAGGTCGGCGTATCGCCGCCCCGATCAATTGCTGAAATGGAGGGCAGTGAAATGACTGACCGTATCAAAGATAAGGTCGTCGTGATTACCGGCGCCTCGAGCGGCCTCGGCGAGGCGGCGGCACGGCATCTGGCGGCGTGCGGCGCGACGGTCGTGCTCGGCGCGCGCCGTACAGGTCGCCTCGAAACGCTCGTCGCAGAGATCGTGGCGGCGGGCGGACAGGCTCTGGCTGTGCAGACCGACGTTACCGACCGTGCAGCGGTCGCCAACCTCGTCGACACCGCCGTACAGCGCTTTGGCGGGATCGACGTCCTCATCAACAATGCCGGGATTATGCCCCTGTCGGCTTTGGAAAGCCTCAAGGTGGATGAATGGGACCGCATGGTCGACGTCAACATCAAGGGCGTGCTGTACGGAATCGCGGCCGCGCTGCCGCATATGAAGGCGCAGAAATCGGGCCAGGTGATCACGACCTCTTCCGTTGCCGGCCACGTCGTCTTCCCAGCATCGGCGGTCTATTCCGGCACGAAGTTCGCGGTCCGCGCCATCTGCGAAGGCTTCTGTCAGGAAGTGAAGGACTACAACATCCGGACCACTATCCTGTGCCCCGGCGCGGTGAAGACCGAGTTGCTCGAGCAGATCTCGGCCGAGGGCGTCCGCTCCGCAAACAGCGATTATGTCGGCAAGGTCGGTATCTCAGCCGACAGCTTTGCCAGGATGGCGGCGTTTGCGATCAGTCAGCCCGATGATGTCGACGTCAACGAGATCATCTTCCGCCCGACCGCGCAGCAATTATGATTTTTGGCTTCACAGCAGAGGGCCACCGCAGCGTTGCGCACTGTTTATCGAGGACGATGATGATCAGAGTTCTGACAATTTCGGCAATTCTCCTGGCGTCCAATGGCGTCGCACACGCACAGCAAGGAAAGAGCAAGATGGATATATCCCGCAAGGCAGACCTGAAGACGGTCCCCGGCCCCGACGCGTATTTCACCGGCAAGGTCACGATCACCGGACAATTCCAGCGGCCCGAGCCGTCGCGCGTCGGCGGTGCCGTGGTCCATTTCGAGCCGGGCGCACGCACCGCCTGGCATACCCACCCGGCCGGGCAGACGCTCATCGTCACCGAAGGTGTCGGCTGGACGCAGGTCGAGGGCGGACCGAAGCTCGAATTCCATGCGGGCGACCAGCTCTGGTGTCCCCCTGAACACAAGCACTGGCATGGCGCGACCGCGCATGACGCCATGACTCACATCGCCATCCAGGAATCTGTGAATGGCACACCCGTAACCTGGATGGAAAAGGTGAGCGACGAGCAATATCTCGCGCCGTTGGCGAAGGGCTGAGTGGTACCGCACGTCATCGTCAAGCTATGGCCGGGCAAGTCGGACGATCAGAAGCCGGCTTGCTGACGCGATCACGGAGAGGGTGACCGGCATCCTCCGCTATGGCGATGACGCAGTATCGATCGCGTTTGACGAGGTCGTGCGAACGACTGGAGCGAACCGGTCTACAAGGTCGATATTTTGGGTCGATGGAACGATCTCGCCAAGCGACCGGGATACGGCGATCGCCCTCAGGACAGAGGCGCGACGCCTGATCCGGACGAAGCCTTCACGCGGGCGAACAGCGGCGCCATCCTAAACTGAGGCTTGGCACGCGGTCGATGGCGAGCGATCGCGTCTTATAAGTTCGCTCCCGCGTCGGCAGCCCGGAAGCCGACCACAAATATTTCGATGAACAAATGTCTGAAGTTGGGAAGCCGAAAACGAACCGCGAATGACCGGCTATGGGTCTGGCCGGCAGCCGTAGGGCAGGGGGCCGCTCGCCCACATCCGGACACCCGGGCTGGCGATCAAAGCTCCCAGTAACGGCCATTCGTTCAGCGCATCGTTCCCGGTTTAAAGTTGCCCATATGCCCCGAACTGCTGGCCTAACTGCCGCTGTACCGTGATTGCCGACGTCAACTTTAATTTAAATCAAGGTTCATTCGGCAACCTATGGTATAAATCATAAATTGCTGACCGATCACGGCCCTTGGCAACTGAGAGACGCAATGCTCCCGCCGATATAACGGGACCCTTGTTTTGATCTCGGAAATTGACTCTCGTGGTCTGATTGCAAAAAACCTATCGGCGCATTCGCAGAAGCAAGTATTCGACAGCGAAGCTTTAGGCCGTTTGAAAGCTCGAACAAGAACCTTTGAGTCGGGAAGCTACGTATTCAGGGAAGGCTTGTCATTTTCTGACTATGCGTTTGTAATATCAGGACATCTATTCCGTCAAAAGCAGAATATAGACGGTCATCGACAAATTGTATCGTTAATAATCCCCGGAGACGTAGTTAATCCAGAAAATAGATTTGTGAATAATCTGGACTATAACGTGGTCTGTACGGAAAAATCTATCATCGCGTTTGTGCAAAAATCCGAGTTTGAATCGTTAATTGATTCCCACCCATCCATTCGGTTGGCTTTGGATATAATCACAACGGCGGAGTCTCGACAGTTACGGGAGTGGCTGTTAAATATAAGTGCGCGATCTGCACGGACTCGTGTAGCTCATTTCTTGAACGAATTTGCTGCCAGAACCAAGTTGCGCGGCTTGAGTGATGGGTTGCGCTTTTCCCTACCTATGTCGCAGGAGCAGATTGGGGAGAGCGTCGGAATCACACCTGTTCACGTTAATAGATCTATCAGGTCACTAGTTGAAAGTGACTTAATCAAGCACAATAATAGAAGATATGAAATAGTTGATCTCAATGCTTTTAGACAGGCTGGTCAATTCACGGAAAGGTTTCTCTTAGTCGACGACCTGCCTCATTGATTGCCATATCATGGATACCATGATGGCCGACGTTCGGTGTCTGGTCCAAATTCGGCGATCGTCACTCAACTCTAAAAAAGCGGGGCCGGCCACTTTCCTAACCATTCCAGCCATGCCGCTGGCGCCCCGACAAGGACGCTAAGGTCGATCATTTTGCCGTCAAATTCATCTGGAGATCCCTGTTTAACGTAGCCGAATGCGATCGATAAAAGCGCAAGCGATAGATCAATCGCGTTCGGTCGGCCCCTGGCCCCATCGACGAGGGCGCTATAGTCAGCCCACTTGATCCTAATCAATTCTATATTGGTAGGATCATTTACCTTTCTTGATCTAAGTTATCCCCGAGAGGCCTTACGGTGCACGTCGGAATGCTAGACAGGAGGCCGAGGATGACGTTCGACCAACAGGAAAAATTGAAAGCGCTTCTGCTGGAAGCGCTGGTAATAGCCGACAAAATGGAGGGGCGTGGTGTTCTCGCCCTCTACATTGTTCAGGCACTAGATACCCTGACGCCCAACGTTCGGCGTTAAGCGGTTCGATGTCTGGTATCGCCGCCTGTCTCACCATGAGAAGACGGTCCGCTTCGTTTCCCATTCCGGCCATTCCGCTTACGCCCACACCTGGACGTTTATGCGGGCGATCTGCGCTCCGCCATAATCGTCTGCGCCGGACGATGCGACCCGTCCGGACTAGGGGTCGCGACGGAACACTGTTCGTTATCCTAACTCGCGTCTGGTTCAAGCGGCAGATAGTATCGAGGCGATCCTGTCCGCAAACCCCTTCAGCATCGAAACTTTGCCGAGACCAGCTAGCTTCCGTGGTTCGGGATCGATGGCGCAAAGAGTGCCATAGAACGAGCCGTCGGTGAGAACGATGGGAAGTGAAACATAGCTCTTAAACCCGTATAGGGCCGGAGCGGGATGGCTTAGCCACTTCGGATTTCCCGCCACGTCGTCTATCACCACTGTATTACCGTGCTCGCGTATGTCGTTGCAGATAGTCGTTGAAACCCTCAGTTCCTCACCTGGTGACATCCCAAAGTCGATTTGATCGACGACTTGACAGGCAATCCAGCGTGTATCGGTAACACGAGCAAGGGCGACAAACCCCATTCCGGTTGAAGCGGCAACTTCGTCTAAAATCTGGCGGATACCGTCGTCATCACCGTCGCGAGCGGCGCCAGCTGCAAATTCATCGAGCATACCGGTCGTTACCCGGTCCTGCGGTAGGACGGCAACTGTTCCGAACCGTCACGCATCAACTTGGTTTGCGTAGATGCCGCTTTACCGAACTGGAGGCGGCGAAACCCGGTGCCCTGCATTCCCAGCTCGCGTTTCCTTCGTTTGAAGCAAACTCAGGACTGGTACTTTAACCTTCGTACAGCTTTTCCAACGCTGAAACCGGAAAGCCACGCGAAACGCTCTGACATTTTATCATGAACTTCAAAAGGGCATTGGTCTGGAACCCCTTCGCTTTGACCGCTTTTTAAGCCCGCTTCATACGCATCGCTTAACAATGGTTCGTCTGGTTTCATTGTTTGGTAACGCTCGAAGGCAACAATCGGGTCGAGCGGGATCGATACAATCTTGGTGTTAGAAGGCGAAGCTCGTTTACTCCTCAGTTGCAATGCGACCGGGGGATTTGGGAAGGTATACGCATTCCCGTTTCACCATACCATTTGAGAAGTGCGTCGGCGTCGGCGTCGGCGTGCAGGTCATGTTGCGCCTCACGATCGTCAATGACATGAATGATCGATGGAACTCTCAAAAACGGCTTCACGCGTCGGGGTTTCAGTCGGCCTAGCCGTCCTGATTGTCGGTATCGGAAGCTTCGGCTTTGGTCCGCGTGGGCTTACGATAGGCGTGGTAGTGACGTTTCTCGTGCTGGCCTGGCGGCACGACAACAGCGCCGGGCTGTTGTTCCCAATCGCGATGCTCATCGTCATCACGATCGCCGTCTTGCTGCTGCTAATGTACTTGATGGCGAGAATGCACTCGTAAGCGAACGGACGCCACAATCTGGCCATTCCCGTATCGGTCCCAATCGGGAATGCCGGCGCTTTCCCGTTTCTCGATCCCTCGCGAGAAAGCCGGATCGTACCGGAACGCCCACTTCGAGACATTGCGAAGAGCCTGAGCCGTTCCTGATTGCGGACACCAACGGTTGGTGCAACCATCGCCGCTGATGCTGCTCGCCACCCTTCTCGCTACCGCCGCCCTGACGGCCCCCAACGAAGCGGATTTCTCCCAAAGCTATCGAGTTTGGGTTTCCGCAGATCGGCGTAGTTGCACCTACTCGCTTACTGACACGGGCTTGAACCCTCGCCAGCTTACCGACGCGTTGACGCAGAATGGCTATGAGGTCGGTAGAGGGGCTGAAGTTCTTACGACTCCCGATACGCCTGTTCGATGCGTTCGCGAGGCTACGCGTGCCGTTCGGCGAGCCGGTTTTGTCACTATTCGGACAAGGCTTGGGACTGAGAAGGATCGGATGCACGGCATTCCGTGAACGGCAGTTATGTGCTGGTTCTCGCCCGAAAGCGGACCGTCGCTTATCCTTCCCATCCCGGACATTCCTTGATTCAGAAATCAAAAATTTTGCATCAGGCCACAACGTTTTTCGGTAACTATGAGTGTCTGCCAAATCGTGCGATCAACTATGATCTTGCTCAATTATGGAGAACTCTGGGCTACCCCAATCATAGTTGAATTCGTCATAGCGATATCCTGTAAAAGACGCTGCTAGATCGATGGGAACGTCAATTAAGTGATCAACGTCGCTATCTACGCCACCGCTTGCGTTTTGCGAATCTACCTTGGAAATTTCTATTTGTCGTAATTGGTGCGGGACCGGACCGGTTGAGGAAACATCGTATGTTCCTTCCTGTGCATCATGACTGACATTCCATGTGACGATGCCGTTTTGTGCCGCAAAACACGAACTGAACATCACATGCTCTTCGACCTGACATCCAACGATTTCGGTATCGGAGGAGCGACCAATGGTACTCGGACTGACCGCATATTCGAAATCATTAGACCAAATGATTGTCCACCCAGTTGGTAGTGAGGCGGCAGAAAATGGCGCTTCGTTGGCCTCGTCCGCCACGCCAGTGTCTTTGAAACCCATTATCTCGAGCGCGCGATCCTTCGGTAGTCGAAGCGCCACCCATGATATCGAGAAGCCCATAAACCCTCCGTGTTTTTACGTCTCATACAGTATCGGTGATGACTGTTTCTACAAATGGCGCTTGGGTTGGCGTGATGCACAATTCACGGATTTCGCATCAGCGCATAAACAGCGGGAAGCCGAGGGCCCCTGTGATGCAGAATATTGATGCATCTGGGATACCCGTTAAGTGGTCGGTTTCTTGGGGTGTGGCCTCCAAAGCGGCCATTCCGCTTTCCTCCCATTCCGGCCATCCCGATGCAAAATCAAAAGTTTTGCATCGGGCCTGGGCGCTTGGCCGAGGCCGCAAGCGCCCAAGGGGATCTAGGATCTTCACCCGTTGGCCAGGTATGCCCGCATAGTCTGTTGCGGAGCGGTGACCGTCGCGGTCAGTGATCGTCACTGTGAAGTGGCAGTTCAACGCGTCGGACCAAAAGCGGGCCTTTGCTTCTACCACGTTAGCGATTGATCCACCGGCTTTCGAACAGAGGTCAGCGAATGCGGTCTTATAGAGCGCTACCGACTCCACCAGCGAGGTAGACGGTTCACCTTCGATGACAACGCCGTGTAGGAAATCGACCGTGATCGCGCGCTCGTGAGAGCGCTCGGCATCTCCATAAACGTCCATCTCGTAATGGCCGATCATGAGACCAATGCCGCTCCCGAGGGAATCGGCGACGTTGTGAACGATGGACCGTAGTTCGGCATGTTTCATAGGGGCAGGCTATAATGGCTCAGACCCGTTTCCTATGACTTTCCGCACCCATCTGATGCAAAACTCACGGATTTCGCATCGGCCTCAAGGCGGCCCAATTTGCGGCCTTCCTCGATGAAGAACTCTGATGCTTCCCGAGCAGCACGTCGATTGCAAAAGGGTTCGTTTTTTGGGAACGCTGAGAAGCTCCTACATTACCTTCGTGAACCAGCAGTTGACCACGCGACCGTCCTCGGCATCGACGTGGCAACGCCCGGTCCATGTCGTCACTTCGAGCACCGCCTGATCTAACGCTATGATCTGGGAGTAGCCTTTCGCGTCCGACCACTCTTCAAC
>NZ_SLYF01000011.1:0-55795 GCF_004343105.1 Sphingomonas sp. PP-CC-3A-396
AACCTGGTGCCGCTCGCGCAGGCCGGCATGAAGATCCAGCTGACTCTATCCGGGACTGGGCGCAGCCAGGTCACGCTGTTCGATCAAGGCCAGGTCCAGATTTTGCAGGCGGCGGTTGCGGGCCTCAGCCCAAAGATGCCCTATGTCCTTGGATTATCCTCCCACGCTGACGGCAGCGGCGTGATCCAGCCTCTGGCGAAGTTCATGACCAATCCGGCGGGCGGCGCGATAGTAAACACGCTCGGACCGCTCCGCCAGATCGTCAGCGACGCGAAAGGCGACATGCGCCGTTACCTCGTCATTGCTCCGGGCGACCCGATGATGCCGGGCGCTGTCGTTCAGGTGCAAAAATGAGGATTCCGGTGAAACCTGCGCCCCGCTGTCCGTGTCCGGTATATTCGGCATGACGCTGGGCTAGGTCGACACGACGTCTCGAGAGTGTCGGAAAGCACTTGTTTGTCGCACAATGGTGATTACGACTGGGTTTTCTACATATCGGGCCGCTGAATGCCGACAATGGGAAGGAAAGCGGACTGGCTGCTTTAGAGAGGGCAGGTGCGCTCCACTACCTGGTGCACTTCCATTTCGTCGCAGCAGGATGCCTTTACGCCTAGCTCATTACAGGCCCCGATCCGGCGCCGCATCGGCCTTCCGTGCCTGCCCGCCTGATAGTGCTGGGGGTCGCCGTCGTGATCCACTCGATCATGTCGCAGCTGCTCTACGCCGGGCTGTTCGTCGCCATATCCGTGCCGGTTGAACAGTTTCGCCGCGGTGCGGAGCTGATGTCAGTACATGGCGCCCAACTCGCCGGAATGGGTCTGCGATGCGGCATGTTCTGGGTCAAAATCGAAGCCCGGCTTAAGCGAGACCGGTAGGACGAAGCGTTTGCTGCGTGCCGGCTGGTCAGCTTTCTCCAAACAACTCACGTTGCGCCTTGTCCAATTCCTCTGCGTAGCGGCGTCGCGCATAGCTCTCGGAGAGGATGCCGAGAACTGCCCCGTCGCTTCCAACTACCGCCAGTTCGTCCGCACCTTCGGTATCGAACGTAGTCATGACGCTTCTGATGTCTGAATCCGGCGTAAGGGCGAGACCCGTGTGGATCGCCAGCGACCCGATCGGTGCCTTCTGATCGACCTCTTCGGCAAATGCACTGGCAGTCTGTACGATACCGCCATAATTTTCGTGGTCATCGACTAGTAGGACCCGACTTGTGGAACCAAGCGGAAACGCCCGACGAAACTCGGCGATCGTCGTGTTGCACGGCGTAGCCCTTTCGACACGTCGCATCATCTTGCCCGCTGTAAGCGTTCTGACCCAGCCGACATCGCGGGCGCTTTTGATGGTTTCGCCCCGGAGATGCAGGCGCCACGTAGAAAAGGAATAGCCGAACAGCTCGCGGACGATGGTGGACGAGACCAGCGATGCTGCAATGGCCGCGCCGGCAAGGGAGAAGTCGTGGGTCGCCTCAAGGACTAGCATCGCCATCGTCATCGGCCCGCCAACTACGGCGACCGCTAATGCGGCCATCCCCACCAGGGCCGCATTGTGCGGGTCGATCACAGGCGATCCGACAATCCATTCGAGTGAACCAGCAAACAGGTGACCCAGCAGGCTGCCCAAGAACAAGGATGCGAAGAACAGGCCACCGCGGAAGCCAAAGCCAAGTGAGATGATGGAGGCCGCGCACTTGACGACGAAGATGGCGGCGAGGAAGCGCAGCGATACCTCGGCTTCAAGATTGAGGTGGAGGGCGCCGTGACCAGCAGAGAGAATTTGCGGCGTGAGCATCGCCAGAGGGATGAGCAGAAGACCGCCCAATATCGGCCGGCAAATCGAGGGTATCGGCAGTTTGCGTGTAGCTGCTTCCATCTCCGCAACAGCCCGCATCAGCAGTATACCAGCGCCAGCGGCACAGGCCCCAAGACCGGCGTAGAGAAGGTAGTGGAACGTCTCGATCTGTTCGCCTGCATTAGCCGCAACCAGATACGGTTGAGCACCAAACGCCTGCGCCACAAGGACACTCGCCAGGCACGCCGCAGCGACAGGTGCCAGCGCTGATATCGTATAGGCCCCGATTACGATCTCAAAGGCATAGAAGGCCCCAGCTAATGGAGCCCCGAATGCACCTGCGATGGCGGCGCCCGTTCCGGCGCCGACCAAGATGCGCAGATCGGACCTGCGTAACGCAAACCAGTTGCCGCTGAGCGAGGCGACGAGCCCTCCCAACTGCGCATACGCCGCCTCAAGCCCCACAGACGCACCGAAGCCGTTGGAAAGGATCGTTTGCCCGGAGATAACGAGGCTGTCGGACCATGACATGCGACCACCATGAAGGGCGTTCGCCTCTACAGCGTCGACCATCCGGCGCCGGCGAGCATGAGTAACCCAAGAGAAGAGTGCGAGGACGGCTCCACCAGCCGGCAGGGCAAGTAGAGCAAGGTAAGGGATCGTCGTGGCCGCACTCAGCCTTTCATCCGGCGACAAGGCATAAAGCAGATGCTGCATCGCCTGTGCGAGCGTACCCTGGACGACACTGAGCAATCCGGCTGCACTGCCGATCATGATGGCCAGCACGATGAGTGCAGCTTCGCTGGATCGAAAAGCTTTACGGAGCCACGATGGCGCCACCCGACCAGATCCAGGTGGACTAGCTGCGCTATCGATCAGTGGCGCTGAAGCCATGTCAGTCGGCGTCCTGCATCAAGGTTGCAAACAGGGCTGCGGCGAGAACGGCGCTCGAAAGCCACATCACAATCGACAGCGTCCAAGACGTCGCCAGTCCAGCTGCCGTGATTGTTGCAAGCAGTAGGACGATGAGAACGGGCATGGCTGCCCGCGAGTGGAAAAAACGCATGAAGCCGCCTACGCCTGCTACATCCGCGGTGCCACAACCTTCCGAGCCGCCCGGTACGCTTCCTCGCCACGGACGCCATTCAGTATCTTCGAACGCCTGCGGCTTGGCCATGCTGCCCATCAACAGTACCCGGCGATCAGTGCAGTGGCCAAGTCCACATCACTAGAGGCGTACCAACCAAGACCACCAGAACCGATAGTGGTGCGCCCAGCCGGGCGTAATCGCTGAAGCGGTAGCCCCCAGGACCAAAAACCAAGGTGTTACACTGATGCCCAATCGGCGTCAGGAAATCGCATCCTGCCCCGATAGCGGTCCCGATGAGGAAGGCTTCGGGGCGATATCCGAGGTCATGCGCGAACACCGCCGCGATTGGCGCCATCACCAAGACCGTCGCGGCATTGTTGAGAAACGGCGTCACAGCCATCGCCGCTACGAGGATCAGGGCGACCGCGCCCCATGGCGGCAAGGAGGCCGCCAGATGGGCAAGCGAGGTCGCGAGTACATCCGACGCGCCGGTGGTGCGCAGGGTTTCACTGACCGGAATGAGCGCGCCCAGCATGATGAGAATTGGCCATTCGACGCCATCATAGGCATCTCGCAGCGGTAGCGCTCCGGTCGCCATCATTAGACCGGCAGCGGCGAAGAAGGCGACGGCCACAGGCACATAGCCGGTCGCGGTTACGGTCATCGCCACCGCGAGGATGATAAGTGGTAGGAAGCGACGCTTCGAACTTCCCAGACGCAGGGCACGCTCTGCCAGCGGCAGCGTACCGAGGTCACGCATGCGTTCCGGCAAGAGTGTGAGGGGTCCTTGAAGAACAATGACATCGCCGGCGCGCAAGACGGTCTCGCTGAGCTGCTTGGTCAGCCGTTTGCCGGCGCGCGATACCGCGATGAGATTGACGCCATAGCGTTGCTGAAGCCGCAGTCGTCCAGCGGACTGGCGGACCAACACGGAGCCGGTGGTGATGACCGCCTCAATGACGCCAACCTCATCATCTTCGCTGCCTTCCGGTAGGTCACGATGCTGTCCGGCAAGTGCTAGGTGGTCACCCGCAATGACACGCTCAAGCGTATCCGGGTCACCGCCCAAGATCAGCGTGTCGCCGGCAGCCAGAAGGAACTCGGCCGTAATGCTCGTGCGCACATCGTCACGGACAACATTGGCGATCGTCACCTCATTATCATGACGGTCGATGAAGGACTCAACCGTTTCGCCGACAGCGGGCGATCCGTCTTGGATGGTCGCCTCAGTGACATAGTCCGTGATGTTTAGAGCTTCGCCCATGGTCGGCGCTGCGCGGCGTTCCCTGGGCAGGAGGCGGTAGCCGAAACGCAGGAAAATGAGGCCGACCACAAGCAGGCCCAGCCCCGTTGGCAGATAATCGAACATGCCGAACGGCTCACCGGTCATCTGCTCTCGTACTCTGCTGACAATAATATTCGGCGACGTACCAACGAGGGTCATCAACCCGCCAAGGAGCGAAGCGAACGACATCGGCATCAGGAACACCGAGGGGCTAGTGTCCGATTTCTTCGCCGTCTGCACGGCTGCCGGCATCAGCATAGCCAAGGCACCGACGTTCTTTACGAGCCCGGACGATACCCCGACTGCCGTAGTCAGCACCACGAGTTGCGACCGGACGCGTGTCACGCGCCGCGCCAGTATCCCGAGCGCGCTCTCGATTAGGCCGGAACGCTGCATTGCCGATGAGATCACCAGCGCCGATCCAACGATGATAACGATGTCATCGGAAAAGCCAGTAAATGCCGCTTTGGGCTTCACCAATCCCAGCGACAGCCCGGCAAGCAGGGCGATGATGGCCGTGACATCATAGCGAAATCGGCCCCAAAGAAAGAGGCCCATCATGCCAATCAGCAGGCCAATCGACATAAGTTGCGGCGTGGTCATGCAAGCAGAATCCGTAAAATGGCGATAGTCACGCCGGTTATTGCAGCCAAATCCCGACGAGTGCCGCCAAGACGGCAATCGCTAGGAAGCCGTTCACAGAGATCAGCAACCAAGCCGGCAGTCGCTGAGTGTCGGGCCGCGGTGGGGCGATAGGAATCATTTCACGCCAGACCGCTGCAACGAAGCAGAAGCCGCTGAACAGGATCAGGACGGTTGCGGTCGCACCGGCAAGCCAGCCGGGCACGATGTTCTCAAGCAATGCGCGGGCGCCAATTCCTGCGGCTAGAGCGGCAAGCCCGGTACGGACCCAGGCTGCGTAGGTGCGCTCCGCTGCCATGACTGTTCGATCGGCAGCAAGCTCCGTGCGCCGATCGGCGCTATCTGCTTGCTGCTTGGCGCTATGCTCCAACCGGTCCGCACCGTGAACGAATGGGCCGTTGAAATCACGGGTCAATGACAGTCGTTCGTTGGCCATGGATGATCAACGATACCCACACGCTTTCAGCACATCGAATGTTAAAAAGGATCATGCCGAATAAGTTATCGAGGTTAGCAGATCCCCCGCCTTCACAGGTGTCAAAACCGGCTGGTTGCGGCACGAAACCTTTCTCGAAAACGATCCAGACCGTGCGAAAACTCCAACCCCGAATGTAGCGTACTAATATAGCTGCGTGTCGGTTGCCAGGTGATTGGCTATCTTGCGTCGCAGCCATATCTGGCGACGTTATGTTTCGAGCATCACGTCTGTATCGGGGGCGGCGGTGAGTTTTCGCACGGTCTGGATCGAATTTCGGGAATGTCCGGGTTGGGCAGGAAAGCGGAACGGCGGCTTTCGGGAAGGTGCTGGCGATGGCCGACATTCTGTGGCGCTGCCTCCTTTTACAGGAGTATCTATCGTTACATTCACACGCTCGGCGGTCTGCTACGATCGAACTCCATTTTGAAGATTCCGTCAGACCTCAAAACATAGGTGCAATGATGCCAATCTTCCTGACTCTCTTTAAGCATGTCACGCCTTAGGGCGGATAGAGCATCATTGACGGATCGGTTCATGGTTCTCTCACCTTCCACCCCCTCAACAAGCTTACCGTTGCACACGACATCGTAGCGCCTCTGTATCCAGTCGTCATGAACTTCTGCCACGATCCATACTTCGGATACAGAAGTCGCTAGCATTGGAGCAATTGCGAGGGCGATGCTCTCCAGCTGACGGCTACTTTCCATTTCTGCATTTACCTCCGATGCCAGATTATATCAGCGTAATCGCTTTTGCGATCCATTTTACCGCGCTTGCCCATTGGCCGTAACTAGACAGCTTTACCAATCCCGAGCGCCCCGATTGCAACTCATGTCTGGAAAGTTCCCCATAATCCCACTGAACGAATGACTACTACCGGGACTCCGAATTACTAACCCGAGCGTCCGGGTGTGGGCGTGAACGGCCCTGCCGTTTTTAAGCGCCGACTAGCCCCGCCAGTGTCGGAAAACACATGATAGCCGACACCCCTGACCTGGGCCTTCGCCGAACCACACGCGCCTCGGCCCATAACGATCGACAAACCCTGTCGCTTTGATAAAGTGTGCGACAACATGCTTTTGATGGTTTGTCGTACATGCTCGTCGGATATATGCGGGTATCGTCGGCTGACGATCGCCAAACGGTCGATCTCCAGCGGGACGCGCTAGTCGCAGCCGGCGTCGATCATCGGAATCTCTATACCGACAAGGCATCCGGCGCGCGCGACGATCGACCGGGCCTGAAAGCCTGCCTCGACTATCTGAACGCGGGCGACACGCTGATCGTGTGGAAGCTCGACCGGCTCGGGCGCTCGCTGCCGCACCTGCTGACGATCGTCACCGACCTGAAGGCGCGCGGCATCGCGTTCCGGTCGCTGACCGAGCAGATGGATACGACCACGCCGCACGGCGAGTTGCTGTTCTCGCTGTTCGGCGCATTGGCGCAATATGAGCGTGCGCTGACTCGCGAACGGGTGATGGCGGGACTGGCCGCTGCCAAACGCCGGGGACGCCAGGGCGGTCGCCCGCCGATAATCGACGCCGAAACGCTCGAGCGGATCACCGCCGCGCTGGATGGTGGGGCGAGCAAGGCGTCCGTCTGCCGGACCTTCAAGGTGCCGCGCTCGACCCTGCTCGGAACGCTGTCGCGGATCGGCTGGACCGCACCGGCCAAAGTCTGATTCGATGCCGCGTCGCGCCGTCCAGTCGGATGAGCAACGCGCGGCGTTGCTTGCGCTTCCCGACGACGAAACCCTGCTCGTCCAGCACTGGACATTGAGCCAGGACGATCTGGCTGTCATCGTGCGCCGGAGACGGCCGCATAACCGGCTCGGTTTCGCGATCCAGCTTTGCGCGCTGCGCTATCCCGGCCGCCTGCTTCGCCCCGGGGAACTGATTCCCGATACCCCGCTCGCATTCGTTGCCGAGCAATTGCAGGTCGAACCCGATGTGCTGGCCGACTACGCGACGCGCGGCCCGACCCGGTACGAACAGCTCGATGCGCTGCGCGACGCGTTCGGTTTCACGCCGCTCAGTCGGCCGCTGCGAACAACATTGCAGGAATGGCTCCTGCCGATCGCGCTAACGACCACCAGCGGGCCCCGGCTCGCGCGGGTGCTGCTGGATGAGTGCCGGCGACGGCGCATCATTGTGCCGGGCATCAGTTCCGTCGAGCGGATGGTCGCCCAGGCGTTGCTCGATGCCGAACGCCATGTTGCCGAGCATCTCACCCGAGGACTGGACGCCGGGCAACGCCAACTGCTCGACGCCCTTCTTTTGCCTCATGCCGGCACGAACCAGAGCGATCTGGCCTGGGTGCGGCAACCACCCGGCAAGCCGGGCCGCAAGACGTTTGCCGCCATCATCGAGCGATTGACACTGCTTCGAGCGATCGGGATCGATCCCGATATCGCCGCAGGCGTACATCCCGAACGCCTGCGACGCCTGTGCCAGGAGGGTGCGCGGCTGACCGCGCAGCACGTTCGGACGCTGCAAGCGACACGGCGTCGCGCCACATTGGTGGCGACCATACTTGAAACCATAGTGACGCTCACCGACGATGCGGTGCTGATGTTCGATCGCCTGCTGGGCCAGATGTTCCGGCGCGAGCAGAACAGCGCGGACACGGCGCTCAAGCGTGACCGACGTACCATCAACGGCAAAATCCGGTTGCTCGCCCGGCTCGGCGATGCCCTGCTTGCCGCCAGGGTGTCGGGCGGCGACATCGCCGCTGCGGTCGAGGCCGCGATCGGATGGGACGATCTCGGCCGTGAGGTCGATGAAGCCCGCAAGCTGATCCGCCCCGATGCCGTCGATCCCGTCACGATCGCCGCGACCCACTACCCCGTTCTCCGACAGGTCGGCCCCTCATTCATCGCGTCGTTCACGTTCGGGGCGGTGCCGGCCTGCCATGCGCTCGCGCGAGCGGTTGCGATCATGCGCGACCTTCATCTCGGCCGCCTACGAAAGATACCGACCGACGCGCCGGTCGGCTTCATCCGGCAGGCTTGGCGTCGGGGGATCGGCTCCGACATTCCGGATCGCAGGATCTATGAACTGTGCGTGCTGGTCGAGCTTCGCGACCGGCTTCGCGCTGGCGACATGTGGGTCGAGGGAAGCCGGCGATATCGTGCCGTCGAGCAGCAACTCATTTCCGGACGCGTATTCGCCACCATGCGCGCGGCTGGCCCATTGCCAATCCCGGCACCGGATACGGCCGGTGTCTGGCTGGCCGAACGACGCACCCGCCTTGCCCGTCGATTGGCCGAGGTCGAGCGAAAGGCGGAAACGGACGCGCTGGAAGACGTGCAACTCAGTCTCGGAAGGCTGCGGATTTCGCCGTTGAAGGCGGTCACGCCCGAGGAAGCCGATACCGCGCTTGCGCCACTCTATGCCCATCTACCCACGATCCGCATCACCGACCTCCTTGCCGAAGTCGATCGATGGACTGGGTTCAGCCAGTGCTTCACGCATCTGCAAAATGGGCTTGTCGCCGATGAACCACGCGCGATCCTGACAGCGGTACTCGCCGATGCCACCAACCTGGGCCACACGCGCATGGCGGAAGCCTGCAATTTTGTGACCCAGCGCCAGCTCGGCTGGCTCGCCTCATGGCATCTGCGCGAGGAGACCTACGGCCGCGCTCTCGCCCGGCTGGTCGATGCCCAGCACACCGCACCGCTCGCCGCCCTGTTCGGGTCCGGCACCTCATCCAGCTCGGACGGTCAGAACTTCCCGCTCGACCGACGCGCCCAGGCAACCGGCGCGGTCAATCCGCACAAGGGGACGGAGCCGGCCATCTCCTTCTACAGTCATATCTCGGATCGCTACGCGCCGTTCCATTCCACCGTTATCTCGGCGTCCGCGAGCGAGGCGGCGCAAGTGCTCGACGGGCTGCTCCACCACGGCGCCGATCTGCACATCGAAGAGCATCACGTCGATGGCGGGGGCGTCTCCGACCATGTGTTCGCGCTATGCCATCTGCTCGGATTCCGGTTCGCGCCGCGCATCCCAAACATCGCCGCACGCCGCTTGCACTTGTTCGACGGCATCGAACCCGGCCCCGATATCGCGCCGCTGGTTGCGGGCAGGATAGACGAAGGTCTGATCGCCGCGCACTGGGACGACGTGTTGCGATTGGGAACCTCGATCCGCACCGGCGTCGTCAGCGCATCGATCATGCTCGAACGGCTCGGCGCCTACCCGCGCGCCAACGGCTTGGCACTGGCATTGCGCGAGATCGGTCGCGTCGAACGCACGCTGTTCACGCTCGACTGGATCGAACAGCCCGAACAGCGTCGCCGCGCCACCCGCGAACTCAATAAGGGAGAAGCAGAAAATGCACTGAAACGCGCCATTTTCTTCCACCGCATCGGCCGTATCCGCGATCACGCGCTGCAAGCCCAGAGCCATCGTGCGAGCGCGCTTAATCTCGTCGCCGGTGCCATAGTCCTGTGGAACACGACCTACTTGCAAGCCGCCCGGATGCATCTCGCCAACCTTGGCCGACCGGTCCCGCCGGACTTGCTCCAACACCTATCGCCGCTCGGCTGGCAGCACATCAACCTCACCGGGGATTACCTCTGGACCGATCCCGATGCGCCGTCCACCGCGCTCAGGCCGCTCCGCCTCATGCGCGCCGTCGAAGGTCTGGCAAAACCTTAGCGTATATCTGGGTCCGTTCTATGTACCGACCCCGGTGAAGACGCTGGCACAGCGGTTCAACATCTCGGACGTTGGCCTGCGCAAGGCGTGCCAGCGGGCTCACATTCCCCTCCCGCCGGCAGGCTATTGGGCCAAGGTCGCAGCGGGCAAGAGGGTCACACAACCCTCGCTACCAGCCCGACCGCCGGGCATGCGCGACACGGTGGCGCCAGGTGCAGGCCGTTATGACAGCTACTCTTATCGGCAATGGAGCGACACCGTACTGCTGGGACCCCTGCCCGCGCGTCCGACATTCACGCCTGACCTCGACGCTGTCCGAGCAGCGTGCCTGAAGCAAATCGATAAGGTCGCTATCCAACATGATCTCACGCGCGCCCATCACGCCATCGCCAAGCTTCTCGCGACCGACGAACAGCGGCGCATCGCGCAGCTAGGTAGGGGTTATGTGTCGTCTTGGGATGCTCCGCGTTTTACCTCCCTCTTCGAGCAGCGGCGACTGCGTGTTCTCAGTGCCCTCATGATTGCGCTCGCCCGGGCAGGCGCCAGCGTCAGGCTGACCGGCAAGAATGCACGCAGCATCTACGTCACCGTTCACGATACCGCCTTCTGCCTCAGGCTCGATGATGAAGCCGGTGTTTCGAAAGAGGCCAATGAATATGAGCCCCCCAAGACTGCGGCGGGATCGGCACTTTTCCTTGCCATTCCATCAAACCATGGCGGTGCTTCATCAATCCAATGGGGCGACGACAAGATCGGCAAACTGGAAACGAAACTGCGGGATGCCGTCGCAGAGATCCTGGTACATGCCGAGGCCAGCTATCGGTCGACGTGCGAACACCGGCATCAATGGCGCATTGAACGGCGCGCAGACCGCCTCAAGGAAATTCATCTGGCGCGACTGAAGGCTGAGCAAACCGAGCGCGATCGTATAGAACGCTTGAAACAGGAACGCGTCACGCGTCTGTTGGACGAGGCTGCAGCGTTTCAGAAGGCAGAAACCATCCGCGCCTATGTCGCTAGCGCCCGTGACCGGGTGAGCGCTCACGCCAGCGATGAAGTTGCGACATGGGCACAGTGGGCACTCGACGTAGCAGCCAGTATCGATCCCGTGGGGAACGGCACGTTCCTTCTCGGCTTCGCGCGGGACAGCTAGTGACCTAGCGAATTATCAAACCCGGCCATTCCCAAAACTCGATCCAAATCGAGACGCTTGCGGGCACCTAGCATACGGTTCGGACCATCTTATAGCCCGCGTCGCACCATCAAAGCCCTGGTCTACATATTAACGTGTTCACACGTGGGTATGTTCACGTGTGCTCGTGCTCGCCAGCGAAAGCTCTAGTGAAACCGTGGGTTCCGATGCCCTGATGCGAGCAGCGACCTGATCGCCTTCTCGTAGAAGCTCTAACACTTGCCGTTGGATTTCATCGAGCCTGGCTTGGTCATCACTCTTGGCTCGGGGTGGGTCTGTGACGCTGTAAGCCGCCAGAAAGGTGGTTATCCGCTGCCGCCTTTCCTTTAGGATCGCCGCTGGCAAGTCGAGCCCCGTCAAGTGGACTTCCCACGTTTTGTTTCCTTTGCGGGAATTGCATGGTTTGCAGCAAGGGAGCAGATTCCCAATCCGGTGGCCATGCCCACTAAATCGGCTGTTTTGAACCGTCGCGAACACGTGGTCCCACGTCTCAGCCGGCTGACCACAGTAGGCGCATGTCAGATCATCGTTCGGATCAATACCCAGCAGCAAGAGGGCGTCGCGGACCCTCCCCTCGTCATAAGTATCCGAAGGCGCGACAGCGGATGCGAACGCGTGATTGATCGTGGTACGCCGTCTTGCCAGCATGATGTACGGGCGCAAATGGGTAGCGATGCTTTTTAGCTTCATTGCCTAATTGCGCTCGTTATCGCTCGCCGAATGGATGTTTTCCATACTGCCGCATTAGAAGGTCGATCGCTTCTCCAAGCAACGCTTGCAACGTCGTTCCGTTCTCGGCGGCTAGGATGTTGAGGCCCCGGCTCACCTCTGGACTGAAATAGGCGCTTACCGCCTTCTTTCCTTGCCGTGCTGCCGCTCTCGATGCCGTCGCACCTTCACTCACCGGTACAGCCGGGTTCGACTCCGGAGCCTTCGCGCGCTCCGCTCGCTGCTGCTTCATCGCACCGAACTTGCTCATGTCAGCCCCGCTTTTTCTTAGGTTTTTTGCGTGTGGACAGGTTCGCATGTTCACGTGCCCACACCCAAAGTGCTGCGACTTCCTCGGCCGCTTTGCCCTGCGGCTCAACCTCGGTCGCCGTTTTCCCCTGAGCGGTGCTGTGGTGGTAGATCGCGCGCTGGGTCAGCATGACAGGTGCTACCGGAACACCCATGCCTGCCACGCCATCGCTACCTTCGATCAGTTCTCGTGCATCCCGATATGTCGTGGGGGCTCGTTGTGGGCCTCCCATAAACAGTACGAACGCCGGCTTGCCTGCGGCCTTCACTAGCTCGGCGGTCGTCTCCACGGCTGACAGGTCGAATGCCTGAGGGCGACACGGAATAAGGATGAGGTCCGCAATCTTGCAAGCCTCGCGCGCCATAATATCAGCATGGGGCGGCGTATCGATGACGATGAGGTCGGCACCTAAGTCGGCCGCCTGCTGCACCTTGCGCGGCAAAAGGGTAGGAGAGGCGCAATCCACAACCTCCGGGTCATTACCGCCCCGCCAGTGATTCCACTGGCTTGCCGTTGCCTGAGGATCAGCATCGAGAATCAACGTAGACAAGCCAGCGGCCGTAGCTGCACCTGCAATATGAATGGCCAGCGTGGTCTTACCCGCGCCCCCCTTCTGGCTGATTATAGATATGGTTCGCATGTCGCCACCTGAACGTGTCCGCGTGTGAACACGCGTGATAGCGCGCATGTTCACATATTAGCAAGCACACATGTGAACTAGCGGCGCTAGGAGAGACGCTCCCACCGTTGGTCGGAATATACAAAGCTGACCAGCTCGGCATTTCCGATCACAGGAGGCTCGCCCTTGCGCCAGAAGCGGAGCATCTTTCCCCGATCGTCCAGTTCGGATTCCGTCACCACGGCGCGCACCGCCTGGATGAATTGCCCATGGCTGAAAACATAGACCGGGCCGGGTGAGGGCAGGGCGGCAAGCCGCCCCAACGCGGTCTCGGCGCGGCGTAGCAGCGCCCCAAAACTCTCCGCGCCGTCACCATCGCAATAGGCCGGGTCGGCCTCGCCCCAATACCGTACCAGATGCGGCGCCCGGTCCGCTGCCAATGTGCCGTTCCAGCGGGAGGGCTGGAGATAGGTGAACTCCTCGATCGGCCACACCTCAACCTGCACGTTGGGGTAGCGCTCGATCGTCGGGGCGGCTGTCTGCTGGGTACGCAGGAAAGGCGAGGTCACGATCAGCGATGGTGTTTCGGTCCAGTCCGCCGCAACCTGGCGTGCCTGGTTCCAACCCTTCTCGGTCAGCTGGATCGTCGCCAGATCATGACACGGCATGCCGGCGTTGCCGGTGCTCTGGCCGTGCCGGATGAATATGGCTCTCATGCCTTCCCTTCCTTAGCCGCAAGCTCCCTCAACCCCTTGTAGAGGGTGGTCCGGCTTACCTCGTAGCGTTCGGCCACGGCCGTTACCGTCGCGTCCGGATCAGTGAGCAACAGCCGTGCTTCGCGAAGCTGCTTGGAGGTGAGGGCAGGGGGCCTGCCTCCCGATCGGCCGCGAGCGCGCCCGGCGGCCAAGCCGGCACGGGTACGTTCGCTGATAAGGTGGCGCTCGAAGTCAGCGAGGCTGGCAAAGATATTGAACACCAGCTTGCCGGACGCCGTGGTCGTGTCGATCGCCTCGGTGATGCTCTCAAAGGCGATACCGCGCGTCGCCAGCTCGTTCACGTTCGCGATCAGGTCGGGCAGCGATCGGCCGAGCCGGTCGAGCCGCCACACGACCAGCGTATCCCCGGCGCGCAGCGCCTTCATGGCGTTCAACAGTTCGGGGCGGTCGGACTGCTTGCCGGACGCGTGCTCCGAATAGATCGGATCGCACCCCTTTGCGCGCAGCACGTCGAGTTGGGGCGCAAGATCTTGGTCGACCGTGGACACCCGCGCATATCCGATCCTGCGCGTGTCGGCTTGGCCGGGGCGAGGGGAGGGCGTCGCGTTCAACATTCAATCCATACGATACGTTTTCTAAACGTAGTTTCTCGCACGGGTTGTTGAACATATCAACGCCATAAACGACTAGGTTTCCAGCCGCTACCAGCGGTGTGCATCAAACGGTCGTTTGTTGAACATCGCGGCCAGCTATGAACGAGCTTTATTGTGACGTGGGATTCTGCACCGGCCGACACTGCGGTCAAACGCAACTCAAGCTCTCAAGTCAGAACCGACCGGATGTGACACCCGCGGAAGTGAGAAAGCCAGCCTTCCCCAATGACGGAAAAATATCCAAGTCCGCTGTATCCAGCGTAGATTAACTGACACATCTCTATATTGCGTCAAATATTCCTGTACTTGTTGTCGTATGAGAAGTCGTGCATCATTACATGAGCTTCATCAATAACCCTATCGAGATAGGTATGCTTCTTAAAATCACTATCAATGCCTGGCCACTGCCCTCCGTCTAGTGCTTGATAGTTGAAATTGTATAAAAACTCATCCAGCATGTCACCGTCATTATAGAGGACGGTGTCATATAGATTAGTGCGCATCGCCTCGTATTGGTAGGGGTATTGATTTTGCGGATTGGTAAGGGCTTCACGAAAGACGATCCACTCCAATCCATTTGTCAGAATGGCGTATCGGGGGTGTAAGCAATCAAAATAACGGAGAGTCTGGTCAATAGGACTCCAGGAATTTGGATAGCCATGTCTCGCACTCAAGTCAGACGATGCCTTTTTCGCTTCAATTATGCCAAGCTCCTTGCCGTACAGTCTAATAGAAAAGTCGGGCCTTAAACCAAAACCATCTTTGTGTTTTATCTGTTTAACAGTTTGCCGAATCGATCGTGTTGGAAACCTTAGAAGCATGAGAACGGGAATTATACACAAGTATATTGTATCTGCCTCTTGCCAGTTGAATCTATCGCTTTTCAGAGTTTGAAAGATATCTCGTAACTTTCGCAGCGTCTCATTGTGCCAATCAGGATGAATGCGAGGCGTATAATTCAACATTTACAACACCTAGACCAATTTTTTTGTCTCAGAGTCTTACCACTATGGCAGGTACATCTCCATAACGAATTTGCTCCTAGCGCACTCTTCACCTTCACAGCCCTCCAGTTTTGACACTAATCACTTCGTCGTTCCAGCCTGCAGGCACGCCATCAAACTCCAAAATAGTGGTCTTCAAATCAAAAATAATGGACTTGGCTGACCGCGCGAAACCACCATCAGTATACTGCTGGTGGCTCGGCTGAGGGCGACATAGAGCTTCGCACGGGCCGCCCGGGTGTTGCTGAAATTGGCCGCGTCGCAGGGCAAAAGCATCACGTTCTCAAACTCCAGCCCCTTCGCTTTGTGGATCGTGCTTATCGCCTTCAAGGGGAGCTTGGGCCGCGCGTGGGTGCGACGTCGAGCGAGTTCTGCGAACCCTTCATCAGCATTCTCGAATTTGGCGAGCTGTATCGCCTCGGAAAATTCGCGGCCATGATGAACCCTCACGTCAGCGAAGGCGGCCTCGTTCGTCACTAAATCGCGGAGGTGTGCCAAGGCCGCACCAACTCCCCGGTGATCCGGGGTCTCAACAATATGTCGCGCCATCGCCTGAAGGTGCAGCGGCTTGCCGGTGCAATTCGCTGCGCAGCCGTTCTGGGCTTCGACCACGAAGCGGTTGCCAAACGCTGACGGAGAAAAGCCCGTTGCGACAGCTCCCATGAAAGTAAGTGCGCCCCTCGCCAGTTCGGTCGGGTTGCCTTTGTGTGCGTTTGCATGGGTGATCAATCCCGCCAAGCCGTCCCTGACGTGTCCTTCCCAAATCGGAATCTGCCTGCCGAAGAACGTGCGGAGCGAAGTCACAGTCGCATTTTGGCCTGTCAAAACTAGAAGGCCTGCTGCCCCGCCTGATCGGACATATATCGGTTTCCGAAGATTGCTTTCGACGCTGAAAGCGCCATGCTGCTGCGCATTGTTGTCAGCGTAATGAACGGATAGCCCTTGAGGCAGATTTTGGGTGAGGTCGATCTGCCCGCCATCGCGAAGCCTCGCTCGGGCATCCAGTATCCATGTGCCAAGAGCAGGCTGGCTGTTCGCCCAGCGGTGCGGCACATCCAATTCTTCAAAACGGTTTGCCTCATTTTTTAGGTCGGCCCACCGTTGATCGGATGCTTCCATTTGCGCCTGTGTGCCGCTGAATATCTGCTGCATGGGATCGGCAAATATCCGAAGCGCGGAACCTGCCGCGTGGAGGGTCATGATGACGGCGTGCTGATCCGCGCTTGCGTCCTGATGCTCATCGCAAATGATGATCGGATAGCGATGGGCGAGGCTAGCCACGATCATCGGATTGGCCGTCAGGAGAGCAGCTGCTTTTTGGGCTACGGTACTATATCCGTTCGCACCCTCTCGCCGCGCCCACGCCCCGACATCGGCAGGAAGGTCCAGCGCCTTGTGATAGGCACAAGCAATTTCGGTGGTCAGGCTATCGATCGTGCGGATTTCGACCCGACGGCTCATGCCCTTCGTGCGCAATGCGAACACGTCGCAAGCCGCGTTGGTGTGAGTGAGAATGAGAAGACGGCCTTGGCCGAGTGTCGGGGCAACGTCCCGCGCGTAGCTCGCTCCCTGAAAAGTCTTTCCGCAACCGCCCGGCGCTTCGACAACGACTAGGCGGGCATTAGACCTCAAGGCTTCGGCAACGGAAGCATCGCTCATCAATCCACCGTCTGCACCGGTGGCAAATTTACAGCGGCCCGAACGGCGTTTACGAAGGGCAGAAGCCGGTCCTGCATCTTCGGCCAAAGGCCGAGTTCAAACATCTTATTGGCAAGCTCGACGCCACCGGGAGACGACTTGAACCAGCGCTGGCCGTGCTTTTTCCAAGCCTTCTTGATGGCGTCAGGCAGGTCGTTGGTGACGCTGCCGCTGGCCGCCTCGACCATGAGTTTTCGGATATTGTCCGTTGCAGCCTGGACGGCTGCTAAAGTTTTATCTTCGGTGCCCGCACGCTCTGCCAATGTCCGCAACCGCTCACCGTCGTCGCCGTCTGGATCGCGGATGAAGGCTTCGAGCTGATCGTCGGCCAAATGGGGAATGACGTTCGTTTCCAAGCATCCTTCTGGCCAGCGCATTAGAAGATCCCCAAGCTTCGCTTTGACCTCCGCCCAAAGGCCGGTTTGTGTTCCTTCGTTGTCGGCGAACCCGGCGACTTTCAGGCCGCTATTTGAAAGGCCGCGCAGGACGGTCAATGCTTCGGAATTGCTACCACCGTCGCTGACCCAGATACCATAGCGGCGCATATCCTCGCCTAAGGATCGGTTGATGAGCGTGGTGACAAAGCCGACCTCCGTTGCCCCTTCGGCGATGATCGCAACACGCGCGAGGAAGGTTTCAGGGTCGCGCTTTTGCTGGGGACCGATCGCGGCTGGCAGTTCGCCAACGGCGCCGCCTGAATCAACGTACCAGAGGCTCGCTCCCACTGCAGCATTTACGGCAGGCGCGCTGTGCGTGGTGATGAACACCTGTGAGGGCCGGGCAATCAGTTCTTCCATCAAAATGCGCTGACGGTAGGATTCCAGCCCGCGTTCGATCTCATCCACGACCATGACGGGATGCTCGACCTGATGCGCTGCCGCCACTTCCAGCGCAGCTAATCGTCGTGTGCCAGCGCCCCAACTCGACATTGGAAGCAAGGTGCCGTCTTTAGTCGCCGTCAGGCCGATAAGCGCATTGAGCGAGAAACCCGGCCCGCCAACGAGGCCGAGGCTCAAGTCCGTCGGCAAAGCTCGCTTCTTGAAACGCCCATCAAGCGTATCGAGCGCGGTTTTCGCGTCATCTTGAAGAACGCTTTTGACGTCGGTCTTAGCGATTTCATTGCCGAGCCGGGACCGCAAAGTTTTGTCGTTCAAAAGGCGCTCCAGCGCCGAGCCTTGGATAAGGCGAAGATCCCGGTCATTGCGATCATCACCGCTCAACCGCACCAGGCCAATATTCCGCCGCACCGAAACAGGAAAATGATCAACGGTATCGTCTGGCTGCAAGATTTCGTGCTGCAACTCAAAGTCCGGCGTGCCGGAAACGCGAAAGCAATAGACAGGATCATCAACTTGGCCATCGCCGGCCTCCATGTCAGGAACCTTCGCAGTTTTTCCGTTCCAATGCCAAGGCCAGACCGTCCTCTTCTGATCGCCTATGCCCGATGATAACGGCAAGGCCATGATGGCGCCGATCTCGAAACCGTCCTCATATTTCCGCTGCCAATAATCCGCGTCAGACAAGGAAATGGCATTGGTCGGGTTGAGCAGCAGAGCGATTGCTTCAAGAATAGTTGTCTTGCCGACATCACCCCCGCCGAGGAGAATGTTAACGCCGCGACCGGGGCACCAGACGAGCTTTTCGATCCCCCTAAACCGCTTGATCATTAGCAGGCGGATATAGGGAGCCTCGGTCACGGGCGGGGCTGGTTGAGCGGGTTGGTCTCGCATGACTTAGTCCTAGCGGAAGCCGCGACCAGAGAAAGCGGAAAGGCGTTTTCCGTAGAACTAGGAAATGAGCTTTCCCGCGTCGTAAGGGACAATTGCTGTTCTGATTGGTGTCGGATTTAGAAAGTCCGGCAACGCGGGCGTCGGCGGCGTGGCGACGATCTTGTTCACTTCCGACAGCGGGTGCGATAAGAAATGCTGGTAAAGCGCATCCGCGATGGCCTTTTCCTTCCCAGCTTTTGCCACCTCCAAAACGCCTTGCCCGTCCTTCCAATTTATCTCCGATTTGGTCCATTTGGCTTTGGTGCTTTGCAGAAGTGCCAACGCATCTGGGTCAATCGTGCCTGTCGTCCAAATCTCAAAGACCTGTTTCGCTTCGCGCAAGGTTGGATGGGCGCGTAAATGGCCTCGGAATGTTGGCAACTTTGTGATCCATTCTTCTACTTCCGCTTTGGAAAGCGACCCGCCGGGCATTTTGCCCTTCGCTTCGATTGTCGCCGCCTCGCTTCCAAGAGCTTTGATTTTTAGAATGTCGATGTCGGCGGTCTTGCCCGTGATGGGATCGCGGGCAGTCACGCCCATCTCGATCGAAACTGCGTCCCTGCGGGCCAGGTAACCTGCAATCAACTCAAAAAGAACTCCGCGCAGGTTGCCTGCACGGCCTTCGATCTCGGTCAGCGTGTCAAGCAATTGGGTGAGACGCTCGGGGCTGGTAGAAGCGTATGCCGCCGCATTGTTCAGAGTTTCCATGAGGGTTACGAGGGCGGCACCGACACGTCGGCCAAACAGATCTTTCGGGGTCGCCATCATGATGCCCGCGGCGTGGCCCGCTTTTAGGGCCGCGCCCGTGAAGCTCCCTGCGACAAGCATGGACATTACGCCGATCTTGGGCAGGAAGGATTTGAGCATCCTCGCTTTGCGGATGAAATACTGAATGTCAGATTCTTCGAGCATTCCCTCAGCAAAGGCGTCGGCGACCAAAAATCCCGGTTGAGAGCCCTGGCCCTTGAGCGGCAACAGATAGCTCGGGCCTGCGAGATCGAACGCGAAAGGTCCGATTGCCTTCAAATCCACTTCACCGCGAATGCGAATGGAATTGAACCCGGCCATTCCGATGTGGCGTGCCCATTCGCGCACTGCGTCCAGCAGGACGCCTTCGGCAAGCATCCGCGCACGCATGTTTCCGAACCCGTGCGAATGGAGGCTGGGCTGAATTTGATAGCACATGCCGTGATCGGCCGTTTCAACCTCCTTAATGAAACTGGCTTTGATCAAGGTTTGCGCAACGACATCGACCGATAGCTGACCTTGAATTGGCAGAATCGGCGCGCCGCTTATCACCTTGAACGCATCCTTGGTGACAAGTCCGCCGCGTGCGCTCATCCCGTCGATCGCCGCACCATAGACCGATCCTGATGCGCGCAAATCGCGCATGAAATTATCCCAGAATTTTTCGGTGTTCCGCTGATCATCGAGGTAGAGAAAAAATTCCCCTTTCGGCAGGAGACTGAGCGGAAATGAATATACTGGTGGCTTCGACCTGGAGACGCGCTGGCGCGCAGCGGCGGCCGATATCCCTTCTTTTTTGAGTGCCGCCACTATTGTAGCGGAACGGCTCGGACCATGCTCGTACAGGTAGCTGGATATGCCTAAAGTCACGGTGTCACACTGCTTAATTTATTAATTCTCCTACCTTGCGAGCACTACTTTTTGAAGGTCTATGTAGCGTCGTTTAAAATCAATTAGTTAGAAGCCGGTTTCAGGCACTATCGGGCGATGGAATGTCACAGTGGAGCGTCACAGAGGCGTTGCCCCTTCGCAGACGGCAGCAGTTCAGCTAGACCTTTTTACCTCCGCTCGGTGTGTCCGTACCGGTGTCAGAACCGACCGGTTGTGACACCAAGACCCAATCTCAGCCACTCAGCCACGCTGCAGCGCGTCCTTAAAGCAGACCCCGTTCAGTTGATTGCCCATTTGAAGGGTTAGGTGCCTCGTTTGCAGCTGGGAAATGCTGGCCGCGGGCGGGGCCGGCGTCTAGACGTGGGCCATGACTGGACATCAGGATCAATTGAGCGAGGCCATCGTCACCGACGCCATCGACGCGCTCAGCTGGAAGGATCTGCGCGACCACTTCGACGCCTTGACGCTCGACGCGGATTCGGCCGAGCGTCTGGTCGGCATCGTCCTGCGGTCGCGGTCGCTCGTCTTCCGCTATCCCGGCAAAGTCGCGAAGCGCGCGGCGATTGTCGCCGGCGTCGTGGCGAAAATCCGTGCCGATCTCGGCGACGAGAACGCGGACGGAGTGGCGAGGCGGCTGGCCGTCTTCGAAATGATCGACGAGGGCTACGCCGGGATCCGGGCGCTAATCGACGGCCTGCCGCTCGCCGCGAGGCCCAGGACGGAGATGATCGCCGCTTACCTCGCGTACGCCGCCAAGGCGTGGGCCGACCTGCGCCGCCAGATCGAGGAGGCTCCGCCCGCGACGCGCGTCGGCGGCAGCGTCGTGCTTTCAACGGACTACGGCGATCGGTTCGGCGCCGACGCGATGACGTCGGTGCTCGTCGGCCTGCTCGGCATGAACGTCACGCTTGCCGCATACCAGGGCAAGTGGTTCGACGGTGACGACCTCGTCCGGCTGCCGGAGCTGCCGATCGCCGCCGAGGCCGACGTCGTGCTGGCTGGCGCGGCGGACGGGACCGCGCTTGCGTGGCAGCAGTGGCAGCTGGTTGAGGAGCGCTGCCGGTATCTTCAGGGATCGCTCGCGCGCAGGGCGTCGACTGACGAGGATGGTGTGCCGGCTGGGAGTGAGATTTTCGTCCACGAGCCCGGGCTGGTTGAATGGGAGTTGCTGGACACGGTCGCCAACGAGCGTCTCGGCGACCGCCTGCGCCAGACGTTCCAGGAAATGTGGATTAAGACGAACCTGCCGACGGTCGGGCGGGGCGTATCGCCCGGCGCACCTATGCCGCCGGCTGGCTACGTTTCCCCACAGGAGATGCACAGCGTCGTCATGCTGAGCGAATACCTCGGAATCAACGTCGCGACCCATTCCGCTGAACTGGGCGGTCTCCGACTGTGCGAGTGGATGCGTGGTTTCGCCGTCCTGCAGCAGTTGGCTAACGACCGTCTCGAGGCCGGAGGCGACGAAGAGGAGGCGGCCTTTCCGCGTTTCGAGGTGACCGACCTAGAGGACATGCTCCGGCGGAACGGGCTCGCTGGCGGGAAGGCGGGCAGGTTCATCGACCACGCGAGCTTCGCCAAATCCAGCCGCGACCTGTACGACGCGCCGATCATCCGCGGCGCCGGCGACTGGTGTTTGCTCGCGGTTCCGGCGCTCTCCGAGGCGCTCCTACTTCGGCTGGTGTTATCGACCCTCGCAAACAAGCGGCTCGACGTCGTCGGGAAGGGCGAAGCGTTCGAGGAGCAATTCCGGACCTCTATCGCCACCCAGGGCCTGCCGGTCTACCACTTCGAGGCCCGCCGCGACGGCAAGACCTACGAATACGACGCCGTGGTGCCGTGGAGCTCCCACCTGTTCGTGTTCGAGTGCAAGAACCGCGCGCTCTCCGGCACGAACCCGATCGCCTCCTCAAACTTCCTGCGCTCGGCGCTGGACCACATCGCGCAGGTCCAGCGATTGGCAGCGGCGCTGAAGGCTCATCCCGATATTCTCGTCGAACACGTGCCGGAGGACTGCAGCGGGTTGACCATCGTGCCGGTCGTGCTCAGCTCCATGCCTTTCAGCATCGGCGGGGATATCGATGGCGTCTACTTCAGTGACGCGGCCTCGATCGGCCGCTTCTTCCAAGAACGGTATTCCTTTACGAGCCGCCTGCACGAGGTCGCCGGCGTGAAGGTGCTGCACCGCGTCGCCACCCACTCTCAGTGGTCGGGCGACGAGCCGACCCCCGAGGACCTCATCAGGCATCTGGAGAAGCCGCTGCAGTTCCGCGTACTGCTGCCGCACATGGAGGTGCGTCCGATCGGTTTCCAGATCGGTTCGCACCTCTATGCGCACACTCCCGTCGTCCGTCGCAAGGAAATGACGATGGAGTCGATGGCGGAAACCGCAGGCCTCACGGCCGAGGCGATCGAGGCAGAGATGGCGCGCGTCGCGGAGGAGGCGATCGAGCCGCTTCGCGCCAAGCTGGAGGAGCCTCCGGGGAATGGCGACGGTGCCGACGTTGAGGGGTGACCATCCCATCATGCCGAGCACCGCCTCTCCGCCAACGCGACCGGCTGGTCGAGCCATGAAAGTGTGGAGGGCCGTTGCGGCGGCAATGTCTCCCACCTTCGCTTTCGCCGACCGTCGGAAGCGCGACCACGATCGCGCGGGCAGGGCGCGTTTCATACGCCGCATGAACGCGCGCTATCTCGCGGTCGGCGCGACCCTCGCGGGCATTGCGTTCGTTGCCTCCCATCATGGTGCCGGAATGGTGGACTGGACGGCCTGGTGGCCGGTCCTCGCCCCGGTCGCGTGGTATCTCCTCTCGCGGTGCAACGAGGTGTTCCTGGCCTTCTACCTCGACGCGTTCGACAAGCTGCGCGTCAACCAGCGGCCGTCGAGCGCGCTGGCGTGGCCCACCCGGGTGCGGCTCGCGCTGAACAGCTACGCGGAGCTCGTCCTCAACTTCGCGGTGCTCTACGCCATGACGCCCGCCGACTGGTGGCAATGCGGGGCGCAGCGCCCGACTTCGTTCACCGACCTGCTGACCTACAGCGCCCTGACGATTACTACGAGCGGCGGCGGCGGGTTCGTGGCGAGGCACTGGGTGCCGCAGCTACTGACCGTCTACGAGGTGATGTGCGGGCTCATGCTGCTGGTCGTCAGTTTCACGATCTACACCGGGCGTGGACTGTCGAAGCGAGCGGCGACACACCTAGGCAAAGGGTAATGGTTCGCGATAGTCGATAATAAAACCTGTATCGGATAGCCAAGCAGCGAGATAGAAAAGTAGTCAATGACGCCAAAAAGAGATACTTCCGCGGTTCTGGTCAAGGCTGAAATGCAGCCAAGCCCGCTAACTGCAATGGATGCGCTGGCCTCATACGTCACAGCGATGCTCATAGCAGCTACATGCATTGCCATCGTCACTGCAGCGGCCGTTCAACTCCTCAGACCCTTGCTTAGTGCCGGCAATCAAATGCGTTGCATTTACGATTGGGGATTGGAACGACTGAGACGCTCTTACCAAAAAGTTCACTCATTTACCGATCAAGATAGTTGGCTGGCCCGGCAGGCGTACCATTATCCGATTCTGATCGCCGCGCGATCAGAAGCATTGGACACCCTGCGTGACGCTGCGAATAAGCCGATCCGCACTCTGAATATTTTGCTGATTAAGTGGGGTAAAGATCTTATAATTGAACAGTTCGGCATCCGAACCCAACCAGCTATGCTTTCTGATGAGGTTTTTATGGCCGGTATTCAGAATGAGGTAAGATCGGTCATTGCGCGCCCCGCTGACAATGTTCCGCTATTTCTTATCGCAACTGCCGATCTTTCCGCAGTTGACCAGATTGATCTGTTAACCTTGAACTGCGCTGCTCGCCGAGACCCGAGTGCAATGGCTCGCCTACTGGCCCCGGTAGATACCAAAGACCATTCTATGGGAGAGGCGGATGACCAAAATTATGACCTCAACTCCATCGTTGCCAATCTTGAGGATGTAGCTTCAGGATCGATGGAAACGGCATTGGATCAGCTGCAGCGGCGCCTGCTATCCCGCCGGAGTATTGTAAGCCGTCTCTTCACGCTGACTCTTGCGCTGCTGGTGTCTATGGGCGCTGCCTGGGCCTCGTCCGTCATGCTGTCAGTCAACGTATACGCAGTAGGTTTCATCTCAGGCCTTCTGGCCGTCGCCCTGAGAGATATGCTCAGTGTCGGAATGAAGCGCCTCCCCCGTTGATGTTGAGGTAATGACGGGCATGACACAGAAACCAGATCCGCCTGTGGCGTACCATGCCTTCCCACGTATAAACCTAAGATGTGGTGATAGCGGGGGTGCAATGCTGCGCACCGCGCAGGTTGTCCCGAGATACTTGCTAGTAAACGCCACAGAAGTGTTGCTTCTTATTCACGGTTACAACAATGACCGTGATACTGCACTGATCTCCTACGCCGGGTTCCTGCATAATTTAGGCAATCCATGGCACGAGCTCGCCGCCGGACTGTTCTGGCCAGGTGATGGCATTACCTCTTACGGCGGGGGGCGCAAACCAGGATTGCTGTCCCGCATGTGTGGTAGGGCTACATATATGTGGCAGCCTCCTCGGGCACAGGAGGCTGCCACGTATGTGAATGAGCTACTAATCGCCACAGCTAAGGCAAAAAGTGCTCAAGCCAGTAGACTTGGGCGTACAGTTCGCCCCCTTACTTTGAACATCGTAGCCCATTCGATGGGGTGTCGCCTCGCACTAGAACTTCTTCGATTACTCCAAGGGATGGTTTCGTTAGGACAGCTTCGCGTACGCAGCGTTACCCTAATGGCAGCAGCAGTTCCGCTTTATCACGTAGAGGAGCGAGGCCTTTTAGAGTCAGCTCTGCAAACAGCAGAAATTACGCGAGTACTCTGGTCCAAAGCCGACCTCACCCTAAAGTACTGGTTCCGCCTAGGGCAATCACTGGAGCGCCATGTGTCTCGTGGCTTTCTGCTCAGCGGCCGCCAAGCACTTGGCAGGAGTGGGCTGACCACACGTCCACGAGTCTATACACAGGAGACGCAACTAGATCATTCTGATTACTGGAAAAGTTCAGACGCAGCTCATTGCGTCCGTAAGGACTTAAACACGCAAGGAGTGCCTTCAACAGAAAGATACCCTGCTTCCCGTACCATCTCTTTCAGGCGGCTAGGAGAGCGCCATCTTCGTGATAGCTGCTAAGGATGGGTCCCTAAGCAGCATAACGGACGTTCGGAAATGCAACCACCATGCTGTTCACTTCTGCTCAGATCATATCTTCGGCCGTCCGTTCGCTGAAACAATTCGTTTGACCATTCTACAATCTGTGCAACGTAATTTGCTTATTATCTATTGGTAACCGGGCAGCCCAGAAGGTATACGCAAATCATGATAACGCTGCTACTTTCGGCAATGTTAAAATTCTTTCAGAAACCCAATCGACAAGCTTCGCAGCCAACTCCCCGCTTACCCAAGCTTTCTCTCCGAGCCCTGGTGCGAGGAGACGATGACGATCTAGCAAAAGTCCGTCGACAACGTTCGTTCGCTGAATGAACTCTTCCTCTTCGATAGCGTAAGGCATTGAAAACGCCTTTTTGGGATCCGCTGCGAAAGTGATGATTTTAGTCCAGATCCTAAGATCTGGTGTTTTCAGCTTAGTCTTCCAATCGGCGCCGCTTGCACATTGCAGGAGGTAGACAGGTATCCCAACCCGTCCATCTGGGAAGGGGCGGAAGCACAAAAGATCAAGTCCCGCCTCTTTCGCACTTGCAGCGGTCCAACGCTTTAGTTCCCCCGTTGCCTCACCAAGTTGGGCGGCCAAGTCCTCAACGATTTTACCAAGCTGGCTAGGATTAGATTTGGTCCACCCTGTTGGATGGACTGTCCAGTCTTGAAAAGAGCGTGAAACACTCTCAGCTGTTAAAGCTTCAAAGAGCTCGCCTTGGGCAGTATAATCCTGTCCGAAGTCGCGAGCCCAAGTTGGATAGACGCTCGGAAGCGAAAGTGCGAGACAGAAAGCATAGGCTGGAAACTCGCGCCAATCTTCTACTCCGACAACACGAGTACCGCCACTTACGCGAATTGGATAGCCCTCGCCAAGCTTTCTCGCCCTCGACCTGATAGCAGCGAATACTATATTAACCAGATCCCAAGCAAAGTCTTGATCTCGGTATATCTCGTTTTCCCGAAGAAGATCGACTATATCAGCCCCCGCAACGTCCTCCCCCAAAAAAAGGACGCTTGCCTCAATCCAGTCATAGATTGCGGCAAAGTCTACATTATGGTTCTTCACTGACCGATGAAGACCCCGAGCCGGTAAACCAAGCATCAGCCTTCGTCTTCGTCGAGCACTTCGGCCTTTAGGCCGGGAATAATAGTTAAAAGTTGTAGAGCATCTTCTCCGAGACGCTTCGCAGCAACTCGGAGCTTCTTAGATTTGGCATACCTATGTGCTCTACTAAGAGCCGCCTCGATATTATCTGCCGCTGCTTCAATCATTCTTACTATTTCAGGCTCATCACCTCCAGCAAGTTGGTAAGCAGCTTCAAAGCTGGGACGTGGCGTCCTTTCCAAGTACTCAATAGCTTTTTTGCTTAGCAGTACCTGACCAAACTGATCCACCTGGCGTGAGTCTCGAACTATCGGCGCCTTAGTGCTTGTTCCAAACAACCATAGTGCGAAGTTCGCTAATTGCTTGAGGTGAGAACGCGGAACGGGGTGCTGAGCCTGCCCTGGCTCAGCCTGCATGTCTATTTGCAGATACTTTTGCACGCCCTCGGTACGAAGAGACAGGAAAAGAACGCTAAACCTTTCTTCCACTTCTTCGGTAGAAAGCTCATCCACTTCTTCCATTTGCAAAAGAAGACGATAGGATATGTAGTTTTGGCGAACCGTAGGGGTCTTGCTTCCTATCTTACGCATTACCTCACGATAGGTGGAACCGTCTTCTACCAACTTGGCAATGTATTCTGCCTTTTCTGCCGGTTTCCACTCTTTAATACCGGTGACATGGCGAAATCCGAGAAATGCGTCGACATCCGATCGCGCATCTACCTCAATATAAGGAATACGCTTAAAGAGTGTCGCAGAGAGTTTTAAGCCATCGGCTATTTCTAACCATTTCCGGTCCTTAATTGAACCATTAGTAGCATCTTTTAGGAGTTTTAGGGCCGCTAATCGCCGATTCCCTTCCACAACGACTAGCGATGGCTTCCCATAAAGCTTTTCACGTACAACAATAAGTGCTTCTTGGGGCCAAAAACCATTTTCTATGAAAGAAACCGCCAGTTCGTCAAGCGTCCAGTCTTTCATCAAATCTATAATTTTTGTCTGTCGCACAGTCGCGCCAGTATTCCCGCGCCCTAATCGCGGGTTCATCGGGTCTAGAAACAAGTCCTCGACGCTGGAGTACTTAATTTCGCTGTGAACTGCCATTCCACCCTCAGAAGCCCGACGTCACGATAGCCGTAATGCGGATGCTTCACGCTACCATAGCGGCATCGAACTTATAATGACAGCTAGCTGAAATTGGAGGGGGTCTGGCGGCGACGTTGCTGACCCTGCAGCAGGTGACTGCCGTCCATGAGCGGCGATGATCTTGATATGTTCCGCGCTTGCATCGTTGTGAGTCAGGATGCAGAAGAATGCTGCAAATTGTGTAGGGACATGTAATGGCAGTGATAGCGGAAGAGGGCGTGGTACGTGTCACGGCTTCGCTAAGCCGAGCGCAGGAGGCTGCTCTCAAAGAGCTGGCTCTAAAACACAAAGTCAGTGTCGCATGGCTGGTTCGATACGCCGTCGACCAGCTTGTCGAGCAAGGGCAAGGGGCGCAATTCCCGCTCAACTTCGGGCTGCGTAACTGATTATGGCGCTGCTCGATTTGGCTACCCGACCACACAACGCTGAGGTCGCTTCCACCGGTTCATTTCCTGTGCGCAAGGGGCGTGCACGAATGCCAGTTATCGACCTTTTCGCGGGCGCCGGTGGCCTTAGTATAGGAGCGACCGACGCCGGCTGTGAGGTCCGCGCCTGTGTAGAGTTAGATCCAATTGCTTGCCGAACGCTACGTGCCAACGAGAGTTATCATGGCGCTGTGCTCGAGGCCGACGTAGCTGCCATCACAGGTTTGGACCTACGAGAAGTTGCAGGACTAGCGCCTGGCGACCCGCTCATCGTAGTTGGCGGTGCGCCATGCCAACCTTTTTCAAAGGCCGCTTATTGGATCGAGGACGGCGAGGAGTCTCGCTACCGTCGTGCTCGCGCAGCAGGCGTCACGATGAACCGCCCTCCGGCCCCAACCACAGCTCGTCCAGATGCGCGACGCACACTCATTGAGGAATTCTGGCGCCTCATCTTCGAAGCGAATGCGGATGGATTTGTTTTTGAAAACGTCCCCAGCATTAAGCACCCTCGAAATCTGCCTGTGCTCGATGGCTTCCGGCACGCAGCTGAGGCAGCAGGCTATGCGGTTACTCAGGTGACAGCGAATGCGGCAGAGTATGGTGTCGCCCAGGCACGCGAGCGGGTATTCCTACTTGGAGCAAAGCGCGGCAAGCCGACTACCCCCGAACCTACACATACGCTCAAGGGGGTCCCAGGCCGGAAGCCGGTCGTCACCGCCGGTGAGGCACTGGTAGGTTTTGATCGTCCCAAATATTTCGAACCCGAGGAACTCGTCACTGGTCGCTGGGCCGAGCACTTAAAAACAGTGCCACCAGGAGGAAATTACAAGGCGCACACGGCTTGGGCAGGGCATCCTAACCCCACCTTCGAAACCGAAACACGCTTCTGGAATTTTCTTTTGAAGCTATCGCCCGATCGACCATCGTGGACGATCGCTGCTTCGCCGGGCCCGTGGACAGGCCCTTTTCATTGGTCGAGCCGACGGCTGCGCACGGTTGAAATGGCTGCGTTGCAAGGCTTCCCAAAGAAATACGAACTCATTGGCAGCCGACGCGATCGGGTCCGTCAGCTTGGCAACGCAGTGCCGCCGCCACTCGCTAAGCGAATGGTTGAAGCCGTGCTCGCGACCGTAGATCGATAAGGATAATAGCGTTTGCGTAGTATAAGTCTTTTCAGCGGTTGCGGAGGCCTTGACCTTGGATTGCACGATGCCGGCTTCAAAACCGTGCTTGCTTCCGATTTCGAGGGTTTGTGCGCGAAAACCTGGCGTCAAAACATGCCAGCTACACCGTTCGTCGTTGGCCGGATCGGCGACCTAACCCGATCCGATCTGACTTCTCAGCTGGGCGGCAAGATCGGCGAAATTGATTTGATCGCCGGTGGTCCACCTTGCCCTCCATTCTCAAAAAGCCGCTTTTACCTGAAGGACAAACCTCGCGCGCTTGATGATCCCAATGGCTGGGAAACGATCAACGGCTACCTTAACATGCTCGATTGGGTGCGGCCCCGTGGCTTCATCCTCGAGAATGTGAAGGGGTTAGCCTACAAGGTTCACGCTGACGCGCTTGCGACAATCATCGAACGAGCCGAGAAGCTAGGCTACAAAGTCAGCACAGCGGTATTGAACGCGGCCAATTATGGCGTGCCCCAAATTCGAGAACGCTGCTTTGTGGTAGGCTCTCTTGACGCATGCATCGAGCTTCCGAAGCCTACCCACTCGAACGATCCTACCTCGTCTCTTCTGCCTTGGGTAACAGCAGGAGATGTATTGGCTGACCTAGATACTGAAGAAAATGCATCGGATGAAGGTCATTTTGCAGGCGGTCAGCATAATGGCCTCCTTCAGCAAGTACCTCCTGGCGACAATTACCTTTATTTTACGGAGAAACGGGGGCATCCTGAGCCTACCTTCAAGTGGCGAGGTCGCTACTGGTCGTTCCTATTGAAGCTGAGCCCCGATATGCCCTCCTGGACAATACAGGCACGTCGATCGAACAATATGGGCCCGTTCCACTGGCGCAGCCGAATTTTACGGATCAGCGAAATCAAACGCTTGCAAACCTTTCCCGATGCTTTTGCGCTTGCTGGAACGGTTGAGCAGCAATGGCGCCAAATCGGCAACGCAGTGCCACCACTGCTTGCCGCCGCGGTTGGTCGAAGTGTCGCGGAGGCGATAGGCGCACCACTTCGGGATGCAGCATGAGGCGGCTACCATCCTTCAACGATTTCTCGCCGGGCATCATCAAAGATGTCCGGCGCCCGCTTGAGATTCTTGATCAGCTGGCACCTGACTTGGTGGCCGTGATCGCCGAATGGGACCGCGTCTTCTTCAATAGCGCCGGTAACAAACGGGCAAGCACAAACACCCCTGCAACACTGACAAGCCTCGGGCTGATGACGCGTGCACCGCTCGCACTTACCGACGCTGGTAAAACCATCCTTGTCGCACCCGATGCGACGGAAGCGGCTCGCCTGCTCGCTCGCCATGTTGTCGATACACGCAACGGCATGACGATCATTGATGCGGTTCGCTCGCTCAACGCTCGAGGAGAGAAGCTTAGCAAGGAAAGCCTCAAACGTGAGCTCGAGGTAATCGGCATTGAGGGCCTCTCAAATGCCACCACCGACCATACGACCCTTCTCAATTGGATGATCGAAGCAGGGCTGTTTAAACGTCATGGCCTGGCCAACCCAGAACCGGACGAGGCGGTGATGAAGGCAGCGCTTGGTATCTCAGCCTCAGAGCGTTCCGGCTTCGCCGAACTCCCGCTCGCTCAACAGATCTTCCTTCAAATTCTGCGGCGCATCGCGGAGGGAAATGGGGGCGCCGATCTTCCTGCCAAGCAGGTCATTGACGAGTGTCTCCGAGATCACCGCGGCCGGTTCGATGAGGATCAGATACGCGCTAAGGTCATCAAGCCGTTGGTCGATAGCGGCTGGATAGAAGTGCCCGACGGCGTCACCTCAACCGGACGCGGTGGTAAAAGCGGTCCGATCCGACCATCGGCGAAGTTGATTGGCATTCCGATCGATGCGATTCTCCCGGACTTCGATCAGATCGTGCCGGCAGACCTTCGCGCAAAGATCGATCTCCCACGTTCAGAGGTCCGCCGCCTGCTTGAAAGCAGTCAGACTTATGATCGTGGGCTTGGACTCGAACTTCTCGCACTCAAGATGATCCTCGACATAGGCCTCGAACCGCGAGCGTTCCGGCTTCGTAGTCGAGATACAGCCCATGCAGAGGTTGATCTGACCGCTGAGGGCAAGAACCTCCTGTTCTCGCGCTGGAACTTTCAGTGCAAATGCATCACCGGACGCGTAAGTCTTGGCGATGTCGCGAAGGAGGTGGGCCTCGCCATCTATTCCAAAGCGCACGTTGTCGCTGTTGTCACCACTAGCGACTTTTCAAGCGAGGCATTCGCCTACGCTCGTGAGATTACCCAGGCTACGCACCTTCAATTCCTACTGGTGAACGGAACGGTTGTGCGCAACTATCTCGACAAGGGGGCTAGCGTCCTGCTTGACCATGTTGCCAACAACGCCGTGAGCGTGATGGCGCAGAAGCGCAGCCAACCGATTGTGCCGGAGGATGCATCTTAGATGCCGTTGAAGCGCGACAAGGAAGAGCTTCTCGATCGCGTTAAGAACGCGCTGCGACTCTCCGGTTGGCAGCTAATCTGGCTAAACGATGACCATCCAGCACGTGCAAGGCTGATCAAAGACAACCTGTCGATCGATGCCTGGATTCATATTTGGAATGTGTCCTCGGGGGGGCGCTCGAGTTCACGGCCGCATGAGAGACGAATTCAGCCGACCGCTATCGGTGACCATTTTCGCGCCAGTAAAGGCATGCGCACCTTAATTTTGGGCTGGTCATCCGAGGCGGAGGTTTTTGCAGCATTCGATTATCGTTTTCACGAAGGACAAATCGGCACCTCCTCCTCCGTGCAGACGGACCTGCCGGCCCTCGAAGCAGCGGCGCAAAAGGGTATAGGTGTCTTCGCTAAATCGACTGGAGAACTCTCAATCGCTGTGCGCCCCGACCTGCTCGGGCTTTACGTAGAACAGATGATCACCATCCATGACTCAGGTGGCGCCCCGGCCCAGCTAGCCGCGCTGCAGCAGATGGCGTCTGACCCACTCGCTATTGAACCTGATGACCTACCAAAATCCCGGCGTAAGGTAATGGCTACCACACTACGCCTTCTGCGCGACCGCAGGTTCGGAGAGCAAGTCCTTGAAGCCTATAATCATCGCTGTGCTTTCTGCGGCATCCAGCTTCGATTACTTGATGCGGCGCATATCCTTCCCGTCAACCACCCCAAGAGCAATGACAAAGTAACTAACGGCATAAGTCTTTGCGCTCTTCATCATCGTTCTTATGATAATTCCCTTGTTACTTTTAATGAGAAGTACGTCATCAAGATAAGCAAAGTTAATTTGGCTAAGTTAAAAGTGGACGGACGCGATAATGGTCTTAAAACATTCATTAAGTCTCTTAAACCTTTATTGCTACTACCCAAGATCCAGGCAAGCTATCCTTCCACACAGATGGTTATTAAAGCCAATGCACTGCGCGGCTGGGAATGAGGTATCATAACCTCCAATTGTGAAGCTCTTATAGGCTTCCTTAAACCGGGATCTATCTGCCGGCTGAGACGGCGGACCGATTAAGGGACATTCAAAGGCACCCACAGCGCTGCCCATAAAACCTTGATGATGCAAAGCAGCCTTAGCCAATCGCTGCGTCAGCTAGCGGATCTAGAAGCTACTTCCGTAAGCGCTTTCATTGCCGCACCCGCTACCTCGCGATCCCGATAGACCGGGGTTTGCTCATAGGGGGGAGGACGCTCGATACGATCAACGACCATTTGGCGCGCGAGACGGTGCGCCCTGGCGGGACGCGCAAAAGGAGCCCATGGTCAATCCGACGGCACAACCAATTGCTCTGCTATGCGACGCGGTTAGAGAATATAATGCCGGTGTTGCATCGACGCTGACTTTTGCACGGGTTGCACCGATGCCGGGATATGCGCCGATAACGTTATCGACCTACCGGATGCGTCCCTTATTCGATCGCTTTTGGAAATCATTTCGTACGGCGTTTTGATAGCCGGTTTGTACGCCACTTTGTAGCGATCGGTTTGACGTACTTTTTCAGCATCAATTTTCCACTTATATATTCGCGTACATATTCGACGTCAGATTTAATGTACGTGTCGACGGTACGGTCAATAATCCGGCATTTAATCCCGTTCCTAATTTCGATCTTTTGTTGACGGTATTTCAAACTAATAATTTAGTTCTAGATACATAATGCAGCTTTACACCGTACATCAATGATATACTTGAAAAAGACCGTTGACGAGGTCCGCACGCCCGGTTAGACATCGAAACGCCCCATGCACGGCATCCAACCCTTGGCATGGCTTGCATACGGCATAACCCCGCCGTGCTCGAACACGACGGGGTCTAGTCTCAGGCTTGGGCATCAATGGGCCGGCTCGCGAGCAATCGCGAGCCGGCTTTTATTTAGCGGTCATAAAATTTGCTGTCAATTTAAAACGCAATAGTAGCAATTAAGTTTTGTAGTGCGAAACCGGCGATATCAGCACTAAACCAATAATGCTGTAGCGAATGGTCGATCTTATTGTGTCAGTACCTGCATTGGCAGCATTGCCTAAATAGGCTCTACCTTTTCAAGGTGACCATCCAAATCCTTAACACAATCACGTAATTAGTTATCCCACTCGGCTACATTTCAACATTGTGCGAAACGGGGTCATGCGCACGCTAGCGCTAGTGGGCGCTCTGCAAGGTATAGTACATTTGCATGGTCGTAAGCTGAACCGGATTCTAGCCGCACCGCGGCGCATCAAGACCCATCGCTGCCCGAAGTTCGGCAACCGTGACCCGCTCGGCCTGGTATGCTTCCTCGAAACCAACGATTGGCGAGAAGGGCATCAGTTCGGGCATCTGGAAGAGATTACCCTCGAGATGCAGGATTAGCGCCTGGGTGAGTTGGACGATATTGATCCAGCGGTGCGCGACCGAATAGACCATTCCAACCTTCATCGCAGGTAACGTAAAAGCGCCAGTCTTGCGTCCGCCTAGCGAACGGGGCGAGGTCTCGAAGATGACTGAGAGGTTGTCAGTTGTCGCGAGGTCATTAAAATGTCGGATTTCCTGCCACAAGCGCGATAGAGCGTCATAGGCAGGACTTTGAACATAGCCCCCCCTGTCGGCGTCATAGTCGAGGAAGATCGTCGAGGTAAGCGCATCGTCGATCACCACCGTCTCGAACTGCAGTCCAAGCACCTGATATAAAAGGGTGGTAAACTGGCCCCAACTCGCGAGATCCACGGTCACCGACCCCGCGTCTCGCATTGCAACGGTAATTGGGTTTGCATCTAGGCCTTTTTTGAGTCCGACGCGCAGATCGAGCGGTTTACCGTCATACTTGACGCACAACCTACTCATGACAATTAACAGTTCGTTTTGTAGCGCCTTTCGGTACGCCGCTTCCTCCGAAGTCAGCCCGCTGAACGCGAGCGGCGCCAGCACGTCGTGGATGTCCCGAAAATTTTGAAAACGATGTACCCAATTGCCGGTCGGCTTCGCCTCCCCCAATTTGACGGCGCGGCTAGTCTCAAGGTTGCGGCCGGCCTCGGCGATAAAGCTGGTGATAAATTCTGCGTCGTTTGCGAACTTGCTCGGTGAGCCTACGATCGCCTTACGCTCCCGATCGGCGAGCTCAAGCTCATTCAGGTAGCGCTCGAGTTCCTTGCGCTCCTCCTTGAGCTGCCAGACCTCCTCTCGTACGAAGGTGACCAGCCTGAGCTTACCCAGCCGGTGGAGCTCGTAGGCCCTGCGGTATTCCTGCTGCGTGATACTGATGCGGTTGGCCACATCGTACCAGCCCCCCACTCGCGATCCGATAAATAAGACGAAATAATCGGCCTGTTCGATATTGGTGAGGCAGGTCTCATAACTGTGCTGATCGAGTGTGCCGCCGAAATCGTTGAACTCGGACGCGAGTACCCGGCAACCTCGTTCCTCCAGGCTGAACTTGATTGCGCTCCGGAGATCGCGAAAATCGTAGATGGTCGAAGACAGAAAAAATGTCGGACGCCGCGCCATCACAGCACACCGACATTTTGCAGCCACTGCTTGACCTGCCCCGGCCACTGCGTCGTGATCGGGTCAGCAGTCGAGCGCATCCCGAAGGCATGGCCGCCCTTGGCGTAGAGGCGCATATCGACTGGCACGCCGGCGTCGTTCAATGCCAACGCATAAGCCATCCCTTGACGTATATTATCCGTCGGGTCGTTCATGGCGTGGATGATAAGCGTCGATGGTGCTTTCGGACTAATCTTCACCCAAGGTTGCAGTTCGAGGTCATTCTTCCCCTTACTGTTATCGAGCATTCGCGCCGTGTAGGCCACGATCGCGAAGTCCGGCCGGGGCGATTGCTGATCGGCCCCGTCGGCTAAGGGGTAGGTGCGTTCTTCCGTATTACTCATATTTGCCACGAGATATGCGCCCGCAGAGAAGCCAATCACGCCAATCTTGTGCGGATCGATCCTGTAGGTTGAGGCCCGCTGCCGCAACAACCCCATAGCGCGCTGGGCGTCTTCCAACCCCAATAGCACCTTTGGTCGCTGCTGCTTTCCGTTCTCTTTCGGCCACACCTGCGGTGTGCGATATTTCAGCATGACGCAGGTCATGCCCTGCTGCACAACCCAATCGCAGATTTCGGTGCCTTCCAAGTCGGTGGCAACCGCGTAGAACCCACCGCCTGGCAGGACCATCATCGTGGCGCCGGTGTTCCGCCCTTTCGGCTTGTAGATGGTCATGGTTGGCCGGCTGACATAGCTTGCCCAATGCCACATCCTGCCGCCGACGAGGGGTGAGCCATTGCCGGTAGCCTCGGGATGATCGCCGGTATCTGGCTTCGCTAGAGCGACATTAGGGGCCCAGAGCGGCACCTGGATTCCACCAGCGGTCGGCTGCCATACCCCATCCCGTTCCACCTTCGGGACCTCAATCTTCGCTGGAGGGGGATCAGTTTTGTCGGCTTGACCAAAGGCAGCTCCAGCGATGCCGATTGCGACGAGCGAGGTCACGAAGAACCTGAACCGCGACAAACCGTATCTCCTGTTCGAGAGAGCAACCACGCTACAAGATCAGTTTGGTTGCGGGAGCGCAGATTAGCGGCAGTGGCTTATTCGCCAACCAAAACCTTTCCGATTAGGAGCCGCCAACGAAACGGTCCGAGCGGCAATCGCCAGGATCTCGCCCGCCGTGGCGGTAGTAAAGATCAAGGGCAAGGATCAGTTCATCCCGCGACCAAAGCGGATTACGGGCAGCGATCGTCGTTGGTGGTTCAAAAGAGAAGCCTAAGGCCTTCAACACAGGCACGACGTAGACCAGCCCCCCACTGAACTCATCGAAGCGAAGCGGAGGTGGATGGCTTGGGAGATGGCCAAATGCGGCGCCAATGATGGCTTTGCTATCGTAGGATTTGCCATCGTGCCAGAGTTGGTACTTGGTCGCACGGCCATAGCCGTACCTTTTCAAAAACGGTTTCTGTCCCAGTTCGTCGTACTCAGCCAATGCCGCGAGCACCGCTGATCGTGTCACGTTGCTTGTAATCCGCTCGATTGCCATCTCGCCCCCGTTCTTGGCGCCCAACCACGCAACCTAGGTATGGGCCGGTTTTCTCTATGATGCCGGAGCTAATTTCATTATCGGCGACGTCCTCGACCTGTCACAACTCCATCGGACTTGATCTCTATCCGGTCCCCTATCGCTAATCTGGCAGCTCGAGCTGCGCTGGTGGCATCGACCGGCAACACCATGATTTCGCTGCCGCGGCGCAGAAGTGCCATCTTTTGCCCCTCCACTTCCCTCGTGCCAGCGTAAAAGAGCGGGTCAGTGTCGGCTACAAAGGGCACGTGTTTGGGTATATTCATCCCAGCCTGACGCTTAGCCTCACGTTCGGCAATATACTTCTCGGCCGCCCCGACGCGCTCGAGCTTTGCCCCAGACTCCGGAACACCCCAATCCAATAGGCGGTGTCGTCGGGCTTCGGCGCCGTCCACGTCTGCGCTATCATCACGCGCGAGTAACCGCGAAGGTCGCTCGTCCATGCTGACCATGCCGATTTCGGTCAAATCCCGCAGCCGCGTCCTGGCTTCGGGCGGGGGATTTTCACCAATACGACTGATGTTCGGCTTTCCGTTTGGAAGCCCTTTGGTTTTCCTAGGCGCTTCCTGCTGCGTGAGACCAGCGACAAACGCTTGGCGGCGACGCTCAAGCTCGGGATCATCGAACCGAACGGGAAGCGCGGAGCTAGCTGCGGCCTGCGCGACGCGTTCTTTGAACTCGGCGCTGCCGACGATCGACAGTTCCTCGCCGTACCGCTCGCGCGCAATTCTAAGCGCAGCGGTGATCCCCTCGATCTCGGCGCCACGCGAGACGTGCAAGCTCGCCCCATCATCCCTGATGGCCGCACTCGCGGTCCGGTAGATGATAGTCCCGCGCTTGGTAACATGGTCGACACGCTCGGTCGTGCTGAGCCCCTGCGCGGAGGTCGAGCTTGCCTGCACGGCGTTCGCCGGAGCGTGCTTGCGCCCCTCACGGGCGCGAAGCGCAACCAATGCCTCAGCGTTTCCCGTCTTCGCCTCGGTCTGCAACCACTCGTGCCAGCCCTTGCGATCGTTGCGCTGACTGATCCGCTCACGCTCGCGCTGATAGGCAGCGCTGATCTTATCGAGTGCCTGCTTGGTCGCGTGCGATGCGACACTGTAGGACAGCTTGCGGGTGAGACCGCCCCCACCCAACAGCTTGATCGCTCCCCTGCGCAGCCGACTGGCGCGCTTTACCGCTTTGATCGCGGCCGCCTTTTTCGCAGATGCCACAGCGAATTCAGCCGATCGAGCGGTACGGTGCTTGCCCTGCTGATCTTGGTAGCGGGCAAATAACGCTGCCGTATCCACGCGAGAAGCCATTGGGCGAGGCTCATAGGCCCGGGCCGGCGCTACAAGCACGCGCGTGCCCTCGGCCGGCCTGAACGGCCCTAGCCGGCCTTCCAGCGCCTTTTTTGACAATTCTCGCGCGATCGAACTGGCTTTGATGGCTGTCCCATTGTCAGCAATTACGACAAGGCCGTTGCCGCTGGCCTGCATCGCGAGCCCGTTGGCCGCCATGGTGGCATGCAACGCCTGCCAGCTATCGGCTGTCTTGATATCCTCGCCGCAGGTACGGCGCACCCACCCGATCATACTCTCAAGGCCGGCAATCTGCTCCATGTCAGCGGCACGGGTCTCCCCTCCCCGCTTCCGCGACATATGGTTCACGCGCTCCAGCGCGTGATCGATTTCGAGTTGCTCGCAGATCTCGGCAAGGGTCCGATAGTCGCGCAGCGGGGTGTGGATCGTCAGTCGTTCAGGGTGAATCTTGTTGATCGCGATATGCAGATGCGTGTGATCGGTATCGTGGTGGACCGCGCTGATCCGCTGATGCTCGCTAAAGCCGAGGCCAGCGCAAAGCCGCTCCTCAATATCACGTAGGGTGTCGAGTTGGGGATGCTCGCCAGGGGCAAAGGACACGATCAGGTGATAGGTCTTGTCCGAAACCGATCGCTGGTTCGCCGACTGCACCAGCATCACGTCATGGGCCGCGCGCTCCGGCTCATTGGCTGCGCTGTTCGTGATCGTGATCTCGCCAACTCGTTCGTCGCGGCCTTGGGCGCTCGTGATGTAGCGGACCAGGCCGGCGAAGTCGCTCTTGCGAGTGACCTTCATGGGGCTGTGTTTGGCGATCATCGGTTGGTCAGTTTCAGCCGCTAAAATTCTGACGCGATCGAAGCACGGTTTTGATGATGTCGTCCATCTGCTCCTGGTTGGCCTCGATCCGTTTGAGTACGCCTCGGATGATAGCGGGCATATTCTCAGGCTTCAGCGCATCCAGTTTTGCGTCGTCAGTAAGCCATAGCTTTAACAGCCCACCTAGCCTGCCAAGGTCGCCATTCACCCGTACGAGCTCACGGGCCTGCTCGACATCGACCATGCTGCGAGGCTGGTAACCGATCCCGACAAGGCGAAGATAGGCCGCGATCGGCAAGCCCACATGCTGCGCCAACGCCTCAATCTGACCACCCTCCTCGGCCGTCACAGGCACGCGAAGATGCCTGCTACGACGGTTGATGCCGGCTTCGGCCTCCGCACTGATCTCTTCCGTTTCGACCATGGCGTTCTCCTCACGGCGGTAGCCGTTTGACCTCGTAGAGCAAGATAACCGTTGAGCAGCCCCGCTGCGAATAAGGTTATGTGATGGTGGCTGGCCCGCGTGCGGGTTAGCCAACATCACCTATCTTGCCCTTCGTTAGGTCTGTACAAACGCGCTACACCTTTGGACATGAATTCGGACATTGCCGGACAAAGCAGGACGTCTCGAAATTTCCAGCTTTGTCCCGCTTTGTCGTCGTTTATAGCAGAATTGTCCGAGGTTCGTTCGATGAATGTCCGATACATGTGCGGACCGTGAACGCTTCTGACACGCACTGTCTCGCTATGTCCGGCCTTGTCCCGCTTTGACCGGAAGCGTATTGTTTGAGGCGCTATGACAAACGATGCACCCCAAAAGCCCGTTATGGAGCGCATGTGGGATTTCCTGGATGCGCAGGAAAAAGGCAGCAGCTGTCGAAACCGCATCGAGTTTCGACGGGCGAAGGCTGACATTCAAGCGGCTCTTGAAGAAGGATGGTCCGGTCGCATGATCTGGGAACAGCTGCGCGATGAAGGGCGCATCCGGTTCGGCCACAGTGCGTTTGCCAAATATGTGCGCACCGAGATCCAAGGGAAGCCGGCGCTGGGGACGCCACGATCAACAAGCAAGCCGAGCGCTACTGCTCAGCATCCGGTTGCCGTGCCTTCCGCCAGCCTCCAGCAGCCGTTTAGGGTGACTTCTACCCCCCGGAAAGAGGACCTGATCTGACCATAGCACTCTAACGCTTGCCAAGGCTTCCGCTGTTCCGGCGCTGGCTAGCTGTTATCGATCGTCCGCCCTTCCCCGCGTTACCGTCGCCTAGGTTTGGGGTGGAACTTGCGTGACGGAGCCGAACCAAAAAACATTCTCAGCATGTCTGCGTGTTCGGTCAGATGATCGGCCATCCCCATCGGGTCACGATCGGTCAGTAATGTTACTACCGACGTCACGATGTCCTTCGGCGTCGCTTGAAATTCCATTTCAAGCACGCCGATCATAGCCTTCACTCGCGCGTCTAGGCGCTGAAGCACTTCATCCCGAGCATCGTCATCATGAAAATCGTCGTCCAGCACAGTCACCTCCATCGTCGTGTTGGAGGCGGTGCCCGGCCTGAGAGCCGGGCGTTCGTAACCCTGCACGTCGCACAAGGCGCCGCCGCTTTTAGGCAGAGCCCTGGACATGTGCGTCGGCCACCCGGCCGAGAAACTCGACCAGATCGACGTGGTGAAGGGGTTACGACGCCCCACGGACGGGATTGACCGTGCCGCTTAGACACGATCGCAGAACGGGCCGGTGTCGGCAATGGGGAGTGCGATCACCCCCACACATTCAAAGGTGAGTTTTGGGGTATGCCCTCACCTTTGGCGCGGTAGTTCAAACTTATGCCCTTCAACGCTGCCGCAAGCGCTGTCGACGATCGTTCCACTCTGCCGGTTCCGCATGGCTTTATCGGAAAGCCATTTGGACGGTTGCTTTTGGCGATAATTTTGGTTTTTGGGGGAATCGGTTCAGGCGTGCCGCTGGCGAAGCCAGCCTAATCGTAGTGCATCGGGCAACGCCCGATTCATTGTCTTGTCACTCGTTCGTTTCGTGCTTGCGTCCTTGTCGGCCTAAGTTATCCACAGCTTGGCCTACCCCAAAACTCACCGTTGCCAGTTCAGATTCAAATATTCTTCTTAGATTCTAGATTCAGGGCTCCGCCTCCCCCGGATTTCTGCGGAAAACTGCCTCTAACAGTGAGTGTTGGGGATGATTCGCGTGAGTGTTAGGGTAGCCCTAGGTGAGTTTTTGGGTCGGCTGCGGTGAGCGTTGGGGCCGCTTCAGGTGAGCGTTGGGGTATGCCGCCCCTGTCTTCCAGATTCACGGTGAGTTTTGGGGTACTACGCGCCTCTTTTACCGGCGAGCTAGAGGGTTTGCCCAACTCACATTTCATTGTTAAGGTGAGCCAGGATTTCACTCTCACTCACCGTTGGTCAAGCTATGTCGCAACCCGCCGCCGCTGATCTGACCTTCCGCACGCTGACGCAGAAAGGACGTGGCAACCCGTTCGATCCCGCCAATTACGGGGAAATCGTCAAGCCTGGCGAGCTGGTTGATATCGTGGAGTTGAGCCCGCTCACCCTAGCTGATCGTCGTATCTACAACCTGCTCATAGCCAATGCGTGGGAGCGAATTGGCGAACCGATAATTCACAGTATTTCCAAGTCAGCCCTAAAAGGCACACATCAGGGCAACGAACGCATAGAGAGTTCCTTGCTGCGTCTGATGGGTACGATCGCGATCGTGACGATCCGCAAGGGGGGCAAAAGCTACAAGCGCCGTGTCCAGCTCCTGGGTCCCAGCGATGAAAGTCTCGAAAAGGACGGCTTTCTTCACTATCGGATTCCTGAAGAACTGATCGAGATACTCCGAAATAGTGAGGTTTATGCTCGCCTCAAAACACAGGTAATGTACTGCTTCGAATCGAAGTACTCCCTTTGCCTTTATGAAATGATCGAACGTCGTATCGGCCTTGAGTACAAACAAAAGGAGGATTTCACGATTGAGGAAATACGGGGTCTCCTTAACGTGCCGAGTGGCAAGCTTGAACGCTTCGCCGATCTTAATAAATACTGCCTCAAGGTAGCCGTCGAGGAAATCAACAAGCTCTGCCCCTTTTATGTGGACTTTACTCCCATCAAGAAAGGCCGCAAGGTCGAGCGCGTTGCGCTTCACTGGTTCCCGAAAACATCTAGCGGCAAGCGTGACGCACAGAACCTGATCGATCAGCACAGCATCGTGCGACGCGCCAAGCTGCGAGGCGGCATACCCGAACTGCCGGTCTTGGTTGATTTCCGCGCGCCGGCCGAAAGGTGAGCACGTACCCCAAAACTCACCGATATATCCGTTGTCGAATTTAGCGGCTAAAATGTAGCCCGCTTTCCATCCCGGAGGCTAGGTCATCGCATCGTGACGGAAGAACTGAGCCGCCAGGCCCTTTACGATCTGGTGTGGGCAACGCCGGTGAAGGGGTCGGTACATAGAACGGACCCAGATATACGCTAAGCGCCGACAGGTCTGCTTGGGTGTCCGAAAACACCCGTTTGTCGTGCATCCAGGATGGCGACAGGGTTTTCCGCCGTAATCTACGCCTTCTAGGACAAGGGCGTCGTCCCGGCACGGTCTGCCGAACGACAGCTACTGCCAGATCCGGCCGCTCGTGGGCGATGTCCCGTCCTACTATGGCGCAAATCTGGTAGAGTGCGGTCAGACAGGTTTCAGGAAGGAGATGGCGATCGCGGGCGGTCCCAAAAAGGATGGCGTTTTGAGAATGCCGATGCGTACCTACCGCCGCTGCAACCCGATCACGTCCAACAGCGCATCCGCGGCTTTCGTGCGATAGCGTTCCTTATGCCGCAGCCCGAAGAAGGGGCGAGGAGCGAATGTGATCGGTGCGACGTGCAACAGACCTGCCTTGATGGCCGGGTCGACCACTAGCGCCGACAGGACAGCAACGTCCGCCCCAGCCTCCACGGCCGTTCGGTCGCTTTCATTAGACGGCATCGTCAGCGCCACGTCGAGGGCAGCCGGATCGACTCCCAAGCTGCGCAACTCGCTATTCAACGTCGATCGCGTGCCTGATCCAGGCTCCCGTTGCCCCCAGCGTGCTCGTCGCAGCCATGTCACGTCGATGTCGGCGTCGCCGAAAGGCTGTGCTCCGACGAGCAACAGCCGGTCTTCGCCGATCGGCCAATGCGCCAACGCCGGGTTGTCGATCTCGCCCTCGACAATACCCAGATCGGCCTTGCCGTCATAGACGCGTGCCGCGGCCTGCCCGGTGTTGCCGATCGACAGTTCGATACTAATCGCCGGATAGCGCTCATGGAAAGCCGCAAGGATGGGCGGCAACCAGTAGGCGGCGATGGTCTGGCTGGCGACGAGGCGCAGCGTGCCCCGCTTCAGCCCGCCAAGCTCCTCCAGCACCGTCTCGGCCGCGTCGGCCCGCGCAAGAACTCCGCGAGCCTCGGTCAGGAACAGCCGTCCGGCCTCTGTCAGAGCGATGCCGCGCCCGACGCGGTGGAAGAGCTTGGTTGCGTGTCGCTCCTCAAGCGAGGCGATGGCTGCGGAAGCCTCTGACTGCGTGACGTTTAAGGCCGCGCCGCGACGGTCATATGCTTGCGCTCGGCCACGCCGACGAAGATGCGCAGTTGCTCCAGTGTCACACCGCACCTGATATAGAAACCGATCACGATTGACGATCGGAATGACAACAAGGCTAAGTTGGAGCGATCGGTAGGCAGGGTTTAGATCGTGCGACGGAAGGAACACCGCCGTGGCCAGTTTTGCCTATCCCGATCGTATATTCCCTACCGTCCAGACTAGCAGATTGCCCGCGCTGCTGCCCGGCGTCGGCCTCTGCCTCGCCGTCACCGGCTCGGCCTACGCGCTGGAGGCGGGCGAGCGCGCACTGGCCGGCAAGGCGTGGCTGGAGGCGCTGGTGCTCGCCATCCTGATCGGCACCGCCGTGCGCAGCCTTTGGACCCCGGATGAAAGGTGGCACGAAGGCATCGCATTCAGCGCCAAATACTTACTGGAGGTGGCGGTCGTCCTGCTCGGTGCTTCGGTCAGTGCCGCGACCATCTTGGCGGCCGGGCTGCCGCTCCTCGCCGGTATCGCCGGCGTGGTCGTGAGCGCAATCCTGCTCAGCTTTGGGATCGGCCGATTGCTCGGCTTGCCGACGCGGATGGCGCTGCTGGTGGCTTGCGGCAATTCAATCTGCGGCAACTCCGCCATCGCGGCCGTGGCACCGGTAATCGGCGCCGACAGCGACGACGTAGCTGCCTCGATCGCGTTCACGGCGGTACTGGGTGTGGTGGTAGTGCTTGGCCTGCCACTGCTCGGGATTGCGCTCGGCATGGGCGGGCTCGCCTTCGGGGCGCTCGCCGGGCTCACTGTCTATGCCGTGCCGCAGGTGATCGCAGCCGCCTCGCCGTTGGGCGCCACCGCCGTGCAGATGGGTACGCTCGTCAAGCTGGTGCGCGTGCTGATGCTCGGGCCGGTGTGCCTTGTTCTGTCGCTGGTGGCGCCTCGTCTCGCGCCGCAGTCGGTTCCCGAAGGCGAGTTCGTCGCCGGTGCGCCTACGGCCAAGCGGATGGACCTCGCCCACCTCGTGCCCTGGTTCATCATCGGCTTCCTCGCACTGGTCGCCTGCCGCTCGCTGGGTCTGGTGCCGACCGTCGCCATCGCGCCGATCGGCCGGAGCGCCACGCTGCTGACCGTCGTTTCCATGGCGGCGCTCGGGCTCGGCGTGGACGTCCGCACCGTCGCCAAGGCCGGGGGCCGCGTGACCATGGCCGTCGTGTTGTCGTTGCTCGGCTTGGCCGCGATCAGCCTGACGCTGCTGGCCGCGCTGCACATCGCATGATCGGGCAAGATAGTGAGGATGAGGCCGAGGCCAAACCGATTGTCAGGCGTTACAATAGCATGAGCGAGCTGATGATAGAGCGGAACCCCGAGCCCTACAACGCCGAGCCGGTGCCCGGCGCCTTGATCGAGCGGTTCTTGACGCCACAGAACCTGTTCTATGTGCGCAGCCATGGGCCCGTGCCGGACCTGCCGGCCGATCACCGGATTGAGGTGGGCGGGATCAGTGTGGGCGAGTGCTCCATCTCGATTGCGGAGTTGAAGGCGCGCTTTCCGGTCCGGACTGTCACGGCTGTGCTTCAGTGCGCCGGCAACCGCCGGACCGATCTCCAACAGGTGGGCAAGACTTCAGGCGATCCGTGGGACATAGGCGCGATCGGCAATGCCGAGTGGACGGGCGTGCGGCTCGCAGACCTGTTGGATGCAGTTGGAGCATCGGACGCGTCCAACCTGTTCGTCTGCTTCACCGGCGCTGACGAGGTGGATGTGGAAGGCGAGGTGGCACCGTTCGGCGTCTCGATCGCTATGACCAAGGCGCGGGCGCCCGACGTGCTGCTCGCCTGGGCGATGAACGGCGAACCGCTGGCATCCGAGCACGGTGCGCCGTTGCGTCTGGTCGTGCCAGGCTATGCTGGCGTGCGTAGCGCCAAGTGGCTGACCCGGATCGAGGTCAAGGACACGCCCTCCGAGGCGCCGATCCAGGCGCACGATTACAAGCTTTTTCCGGCCGACGTGACCAGCGAGACGGCGGACTGGACGCAAGGGCTGACGATCAACGCCATGCCGCTCAACGCCGCGATCTGCTCGCCTGGTTCGGGCGAGAGTCTGCCCGCGGGCAAGGTCCGGATCGAGGGCTATGCCGTCGCCTATGAGCGCGACGTGTCGCGGGTAGAGGTGTCGCTGAACGGCGGTCGAGACTGGCGGCAGGCCGATTTCTCCGACGATCCGGACGGGCAGTGGAGCTGGCAGCGCTGGTCGCTCGATGCGGAACTGCCCAAGGGGCGCCAGCACCTTGTGGTGCGCGCGTTCGACGATGCGGGCCAGGGTCAGCCCGAACTACCCGATACGATGTGGAACTTCGCCGGATACCTCTGCACGGCCTGGCACCACGTCCACGTGCTGGTCGAGTGAATCCGCCGCCTTTGTCGGTCGATCTCGCCTTCTGGGTCGACGCGATCGGCAGGATGATCGTGGCGACGGCGGCCGGCATGACGCTCGGCTGGGAACGGTCACGCGAGAACCGACAGATCATGGGTCTGCGGACGCTGGGGCTGGTCGGGCTCGCGAGTTGCATCGCCGTCCAGGCGATCGTCCACAGCGGCTTGCCGAACGTGAACGCCGATGCAGCAGGTCGAGTGATGCAGGGCATCCTATCCGGCGTCGGCTTCATCGGCGCGGGCGCGGTCCTGCGCGTTGGCAGCGGGCAGGAGGTGCACGGGCTAGCAACGGCGGCGTGCATCTGGGTGTCAGCGACGCTCGGAGCGGCAGCGGGATTGGCGGTGTGGCCACTACTTGTGGGCGGTCTGCTGCTGGCGATGCTAGTGTTGTTCGTCGGCGCACCGCTCGAACGCCGTATCCGCGAACGCGCTCGGCAGACCCCGGCCGAAGCGGACCGGCGGGACGCCGAGCAGAAACCCTGAATAATCCTTGGCGCGAAACGGTGCACCAGTAGTTTTGCAGACGGAGGACTTCATGAGGGTCAGGACTCGTTGATCAAAGCCAGAAGATGACGGTGGCAGCGAGGGCGATGGCGGACAAGAAGACTGTCGGACACCTATCGTAGCGGGTCGCAACGCGGCGCCAGTCCTTCAGCCGTCCGAACATGATCTCGATACGGCTACGGCACCTGTAGCGGCGTTTGTCGTATTTGATGGGCTCAAGCCGAGACCTCCGACCTGGTATGCATGGCTGGATGCCCTTGGCCTGCAAGGCATCCCTAAACCAGTCGGCATCGTACCCGCGGTCGCCGAGCAGCCATTGCGCCTTGGGCAGATCGTCGAGCAATGCGGCCGCACCGGTGTAATCGCTGACCTGTCCGGCGGTCATGAAGAAGCTGAGCCGACGGCCGTTTGCGTCAGTCACGGCGTGGAGCTTCGTGTTCATGCCGCCTTTGGTGCGACCAATCAGGCGCCCGAGATCCCCTTTTTAACCCGCAGGCTCGATGCCGTGCGGTGCGCCTTCAGATATGTCGCGTCGATCATGACGGTCTTTGGGTCGGCATCAGCGGCAGCCAAGCCCTCCATCATGCGGAGGAACACACCCATCTCACCCCACCGTTTCCAGCGATTGTAGAGCGTCTTGTGCGGGCCGTAGTCGCTGGGCGCATCACGCCAGCGCAGCCCATTGCGATTCACGAAAACGATGCCGCTCAACACCCGCCGGTCGTCAACTCGCGGCTTGCCATGGCTCTTTGGGAAATATGGCCGCAGGCGCGCCATCTGCTCCTCCGTCAGCCAGTACAGGTCGCTCATCCTCAGACTCCTCACGGAGCCTGAATCAGATCGCGCCTCTCACATCAATGGGTCCTGACCCTAGCCTGATCCCCCCGATACGTCGGGCGCAGCCTTCGGATCGGGGTCTTGCGCCTTGCCCTTCGCGGCGCCCGGCTGCTTTGCGCTCATGGCGGTCAGATAAGCGACGATCGCCGGCACGTCGGCTGCGGCGACGGGGGCTTTGTAGACCTCGCGCATCTTGGTGACCTCCGCGGTCCACTGGTCGGCGGAGAGTGGCGGCTGGTTCAGCGCCATGCTCGCCGAATGACACGAGGTGCAGTTCGCATTGATGACGTCGGCATGCGGGCCGGCGGGATATTGCCCTTCGTCGGTTGGGAGATCGACCGAAGTGGACGCCAGCGAGAAGCCGCGCGCCGAGACGCTTGGCGGCGGTGGTGCGGTCGGGGCGGCAGGCGGCGGGGCGACGCGGCTGTTCGGGGCACCAATCGCGAGCAGAAGAACGACGGTCGCGCCGACGAACCCGAACGACAGCGTGCCGATGGAAGGCGTTTTCATGGGGGAGCGCTCCTCAGCCGACGACGATGTTGGTGGTTTCGATGTTGCCGCGCATGAACCCGCCCGGGTTCCAGATCGGCGTCATCGGCTGCGCGATGCCGGCGGTGTTCCAGCAGCGCGACATCAGCCTGGTCGGGCCCGCATGCGTGAGCGGCACCTGCGCGTCCCAGCGGCGGAAACTGTATTTGCCGTGATCGGGGCCGAGCACTGTCTTGTACCAGGTCTTGCCGTTGTCGGTCGACACATCGACCTTGGCGACGCCGCAATCGCCCCCCATCGCAATGCCGCCCAGCGGGATTGACCGGTCGAACGCGATTGCCTGCCCTTCGTCGAGGCTCGTGACCCAGCTGCGCGGGATCATCTTGTTGATGGGCACGGCCGGGAAATCCTTCTGGCCAGGCCGCACGTTCGCGCCTGGAGTGTCAGGGATCTTGTACGCCTTGGCCATCCAGTAACCGTCGTCGGGTGCGGCGAGCACCTCGATGTCGTTCAGCATCTTGACCCAATAGGTCGAATACCAGCCGGGTACGATCAGCCGGACCGGGAAGCCGTTGAGGAGCGGCATCTGTTCGCCGTTCATCCCGAAGGCGAGCATCACTTCGCCGTCGCGTGCGTGGTCGATCGACAGCGACTTGGCGAAATCCGGTCCACCCGCGACCACCGGTTGGTCGAGCGCACCGAACCGCACCGCAACCGCGCCCGGCTTCACGCCGGCGATGTCGAGCACGTCGCGCAGGCGCACGCCGAGCCATTTGGCGTTGCCCATGGCCCCGTGACGCCACTGCGCACCGGCAACGGGCGGCTGGAACAGCGCACGCGAATTGCCCGAGCATTGGTTGATCGCCGCCAGCTCGACGCGTGGCAACTTCAGCAGTTGCGCGAGCGAGATCGACAGCGGCCGCGTGACCGCGCCGTGCACCTTGATCCGGAACGCCTCGACATCGATCGCGGTGGGGATGTCAGCCCAGTGCCAGCGGACGAAGAACTGGTCGTTTGGCGTGAAGACGTCACCATTGAACACGCTCATCGGCGTTTCCAGCAAAGGCGGGTGGATACGCTGGAGGATCATGTTGCCCTTGCCAGGGAACGCACTGGTCATCGGTCGTTCCGACGGACCGCCAGGCAGGTGCAGATCGACAATGCTCTGCGCCAGCGCGGGTGCGGCGATCAACGCGCCGCTGCCGATCGCAGCCTCTGCGAGAAAGCGACGGCGGTTCGTCGCCTGCGCCAGTTTCATATCCAGGCTGTCCACCAGCATTCTCCCTTCGATGTCATGCTCTTATGCGCGATCCGTCCGACGGTCTGCCCGGTACGGGTCGATCGGATGCGCCGGTTCGATCCGGCAGGACGATCAGTTCGGCCCATCAATTGGCTTGGGCGATGCAGGGCGACACGAACAGGTTTCCGCGCCAGCCGCCTGTGACCGTCTTGGCGCCGACCAGCAGCCACATCGCTGCGAGCGCGATGGTAAGGACGGTGCCGACGATCCCGAAAAAGCCGAGCTGGAGCGTCGTGCCGAGCTTGAAGGTGGCGACCGTGTAGACGCCGAGCGGGAAGGTGTAGCCCCACCACCCGAGGTTGAACGGAATGCCCGCGCGCCAGTAGCGGATCGTGATCAGCGTCGCGAGCGCCAGCCACCACAGGCCGAAGCCCCAGAGCAGCAGCCCGGCGATCGTGCCGATCCCCTGCGCTACCGCGCCGATCTGGCCGAGGCCGTTGGCGGCGAGGATCGCGGGCGCGTCGCTGCCGAGCACCAGCATCCCGAGCGCACCGGTGCCGATCGGGCCTAGTGCGAGCCAACTCGATGCGGCCATGCTCTCGTGCGGCAGCTTGTGCAGCGCCATCCGCAGGATGAGGATCGCGAGGATGCCGAACGCGACCGGCACCGAATACGCCCAGAGGACAAAGGAGGTCGCCAGCACCACGAACTGGTGGTGCGCGTCCGCCAGATGCGGTGCGAGCAGGCCTCCGCTCGCGCCTGCGACCTCGGCCGCGACCACTGGCAGGAGCCACACCGCGGTCATGCCGTCGAGCGAATGTTCGTGCCGGGTAAACATGAGGTAGGGGATCGCTACACCGCAGGCGAGCGACATCGCGACGTCGATCCACCACAATGTCTCGGCGATCGGGATAACGCCGGCGCCGAACCGCGGCAGGCCGAACGCCAGGAACCCGTTGATGATCGTCGCGAGGCCCATCGGGATCGTGCCGATGAACATCGACACGGTATTGTGCCCGAAGATCCGACGCGCCTCGTGCCCGAACATCGTCCAGCGCGCGGTGTAGAGCCCGGCGAACAGCGTGAAGAGCGCGATGTTGAAATACCACAACGCCTCGCCGACCGGGTGCAGCGATGCGCCGACGCCCGGCACCTGCGGCAAGGCCAGCGCGAGGATGCCCGTGCCCATCGTAGCGGCGAACCAGTTGGGGGTGAACTGGCGGATCATCTCGCGCGGAGAATCAAGCCGGCTGAGCGGCTTCAGACCATCGAGAACGGGTTTCAGATCGGCAGTCACTTGCCAGTCTCCTTGATGAGATCGGTCAGCGCGTCGGCCGCCCGGGTACGATAGCGCTCCTTGTGCCGCAGCGCGTAGAATGGACGCCGCGGCAGACCGAGCGGCAGATCGTGCAACGTGCCGGCCGCGATTGCAGGTGCGACGACATGCTGCGACAGCACCGCGACGCCCGCGCCGGCCTCGACCGCGCTGCGGACCGCCTCGTTCGATGGCAGGGTCAGCGCTATGGTAAGGTCCGACGGATCGACGCCGCGCTGGCGCAACACCTCCTCGAACGACGAGCGCGTGCCCGATCCCTGCTCGCGGACGATCCAGCGCGCGGTCCGGATCCAGTCCTCGTCGATCGTGTCGGCAGCGCGGTCACTCACCAGCACCATGCGGTCGTTCGCGACGGTCCAATGCGCGAGCGCGGGCTCGTCGATCATACCCTCGACGAAGCCAAGCTCGACCGCACCGTCGAGCACGCGCGCCGCGGCCCCCTCGGTGTTGTCGATCGCCAGTTCGATTGAGATCGCGGGGTAGCGCGCATGGAACGCGGCCAGCTGGCGGGGCAGCCAATAGCCCGCGATCGTCTGGCTTGCGACTAGCCGCAGAGTGCCGCGCTCCAGTCCTGCATATTCGGCCAGTGCAAGTTCCGCGCTGGCGGCACGGCCAAGCACTGCGCGTGCGTCGACCAGAAACATACGGCCCGCTTCGGACAGTTCGATCCCACGGCCGACCCGGTGGAACAGCGGCACGCCGTGCCGCGCTTCTAGCGCGGCGATGGCAGCGCTTGCGGCTGACTGCGTCACATTGAGCGCTTCGGCCGCGCGCGTCATGTGCTCGCGCTCGGCGACACCGACGAAAATCCTGAGTTGTTCCAGGGTCATGCCCGATCTCCTTGCCCCAATGATAGGGAAAGGAGATCAATCGCACCAACCAAAGATTACGGTCATTCCAATCATATATACCGATCGGTCATTTCAGAATGTCGATAACCGCCTCACGTTCATCGACCAGTTCGGCAATCGTGCGATCAAGCATCGTTCGCTGGAATGGATCGAGGATCAGTCCTTCGATACGCGCATACCCACCGCTTTTGCAGTGCACCGGCACGCCGCACACCAGCCCTTGCGGGATACCGTAGGAGCCATCTGACACCACGCCCATCGACACCCAATTGTCGCCTGCGCCGTGCACCCAATCGCGCAGATGGTCGATCGCCGCATTTGCTGCCGACGCGGCCGAGGACGCACCCCGTGCTTCGATGATCGCGGTTCCGCGCTGCGCAACGGTGGGGATCAGGGTCTCGCGGTACCAGGCCTCGTTTCCGATACGGTCGGCAAGCTTTTGGCCATCGAGTTCGGCATTCCCCCAGTCGGCAAACATCGTCGGCGAATGGTTTCCCCAGACGACGAGCTTTGTAATCGCATCGACACCGACACCCGCCTTGGCCGCAAGCTGTCCCTGCGCGCGGTTGTGATCGAGGCGGATCATCGACGTGATGTTTTCGGCAGGGAAACCCGGTGCGCTTTGCGCAATGATCCAGGCATTTGTGTTGGCGGGATTACCGACGACCAGGATCTTGGCGTCGCGTTTGGCCACTGCGTCCAGCGCTGCGCCCTGCGTCTTGAAGATCGCTGCGTTGGCAGCGAGCAAATCACGGCGCTCCATGCCCTTCGAGCGGGGACGAGACCCGACCAGCATGGCCGCATCGATGTCCTTGAAAGCCACCATCGGATCATCAGTAATGATCACATCTGCCAGCAGCGGGAACGCGCAATCCTCCAGTTCCATGACCACGCCGCGTACTGCGTCCAGCGCCTGCGGCACGTCGAGCAGTTGAAGGATAACGGGCTGGTCCGGTCCGAACACGTCACCCTGCGCGACCCGGAAGAGCAGCGAATAGCAAATTTGTCCTGCGGCACCGCTGATCGCGATCCTGACGGGGGGCTTGGTCATTTTGGAAAGGGCTTTCGTTGGGAGATTACAGACGGTGTGAGACCGATCAACGCGCCGCCAGGGCAAGCGCCGTATCGCGCCCGGATGGCACCAGATTGGCGAGACCTTTTCCTGATCTTACGGCACCAGGAACGTAGATCAGGCTCTGCGCATCCGTACTGATCGGGATCGTCGACACGGTGGTGTACGTCAGCGTGTCGATCCCAGCGACCTTGTTGGTTCCGGCCAGGCTGGCATAGATCCTCGTACCATCGCCCGACGGCCAAACCGCACTCGGAGCCGCTTGTAGCGGGACGGTTGCCACAGCCTCCAGGCTGTCGGTTCTATAGACCTTGATTGCAGGTTGATCGCCGCCAACGCTGACATAGGCAAAGGAATCGTCTGCGCGCTGGGCGAAGTTGACCGCGCCCGTTGCTGGACCAGTGTTTATCACTTCGCGTACCGCAAACGGCGGTTTGGCAGCAAAGACCGTGGTCGTGCCGCTCTCGCGGCGTGTTGCCCAGATCTGTTTGCCATCTGGCGAGACCGCGATTGCTCCCGCACCTGCACCGTTGCTGGCAACGTGTCCGACGACGCGCCGATGCTCGACGTCGACAACCAGGATGGACGGCCTTTCAGTAAGCGATACAAAGGCATAGCGTCCGTTTGGCGACAGGATGGTCGCGCCCGCTCCGCCACTTGCTGGTACGCGGGTGATCTCCCGCGCTGTCTTAGGATCCACGACCGCGATGGCATGTTCATCGCCGAGCGAAACCCAGAGTTCGTGCCCATTGGGCGTAAACGCGACGGCGGTAGGCGACGTCTGGAACACGGTCCGGCCTCGTTCCGTGTTCGTGGCCAGATCTACGAGCGTCACACTGTGCTGCGCTAATGCCGATACCGCCAGGGTCCGCCCGTCACGCGTTGCAGCCAGGTGCTGGACTTTGGGGCTGGAAAAGCTGGGCTCAGCTATCGCGCTTTTGGCGAGGTCGATCCGTCCCAGTTCGTTGCCCGCTGCAGGATCGATGACAACGATCTTCGTCGATGTAGGGTCAGACACATAGATCCGGTCATGATGGCTGAGGTCGATATCAGCCTTCGACCACGGTGCCTGAACCGCCTTGATATCGTAGGGAAAGTCGTCCGCCGCAGGTGCAGCCCAATAGGCCTGAGCGATCGCCGGGACTGGCGCTACGGAGGCCAACATCGCGGCAACCAGAACGATCGCAGCTTTCATCGTTTGATCCTTATCACGGACCCGGCGGGTGATCGTGCCGGTCCGATGCCGCTAGATCGACCGATATGTCCCTCGCGTCCAACGCATGGTCGCGATGATTTCAATACGAAAACGCGATTATAGATCGCCGACCGTTCCTGTTAAATGATTGGAATGACCGTGGTTATGCGTTGGACCGACCGCCCCGCCGCAATCATCTATCCTGTCACGCTCGGCATTCATCGAGACGCGCGGAGACTTCCTCATGGCAACACAGCCGATCTACGATCTCGCTACCGAGACACTCGTTGCTCCTAAGCCTGTGCGTCGACATCTCGCAATCGTGCCGGATGCAGGCAATTATGACGAGCTGGAAAGAACGGCTCCAGGCATCGCATCGCGCGGCGTCCATCCTGCCACGTTGGGCTTGCTCGTCGGCGTGTATGCAGCAATGTTGCTGACTTTCTGGACCTTCTTCGCACGTGATGCAGCTACGGCGCTCGTCCTGACGGTCGTGTCGGTCTTCATGATCCTGTATTTCGGTCTGATTGCTGGCGGCATCGTACTCAGCGATACTCCCGCCCCCGGCGAACCCCTCCGTTCGTTCTCGGAGTTCATCAAGGGCCCGGTCGATATCTTGACGGGCACGATCACAGGGCGCGAAGCGGCTATACAGATGCTCTTTCTCCCGGCCTGCATGGCCGTGCTAGCAACGATTATCGGCATCATCGCTCGCGTGTCGTAAACAGGAAAACTAGGGACAGGACGATGAGATCACGCATGACCTTGCTGATGGCGATAGGCTTGTCCGTATCGACCGCTGCTATCGCGCAAACGGACGGCTTCGCGTCCGCGATGGATGCGGCGATGACGCGGATGCACGGCGCGATGATGACTGGCTATTCAAACGATCCCGATCGCGACTTCGCAAGGATGATGATCCCGCATCATCAAGGTGCGATCGACATGGCTGAGATCGAGCTGCGTTACGGCAAGGACGAACGCCTGCGCCGGCTTGCGCAAGGGATCATCGTCGAACAGCGTCAGGAAATCGCGGTGATGCAGGGCATCCTATCCGAAGGCGGCGCGTTGTCACGTCACACCGGACCGACCGCGACTGGTCACCCCCATCACGGAGACCGTCCATGAAGCGTTTCACCCTAACCGCCTGCACCGCCTTGTGCTTTTCAGGCCCTGCGTTTGCCCAGCAAGTGCCCAATGCGACCCCCGACATCCCTGTCAGCGCGCAGGACCGGTTCTACACGTCGGACCAGTTCTCCAACACCGTGTCGGTGATCGACCCATCAACCAACACGCTGCTCGGCGTCATCAAGCTCGGCGACCAGACCCCCGCCAACCTCAGCCCGCTCTACAAGGGGCAGCTGCTTGTCCACGGCATGGGCTTCTCGCCCGATCGTAAGACGCTGGCGGCGATCTCGATCGGTTCGAACTCGGTGACGTTCATCGATACCGCGACCAATGCCGTGAAGCACACGACCTATGTCGGGCGCTCGCCGCATGAGGCGTTTTTCCGCCCCGACGGTCGCGAAGTCTGGGTCGCGGTGCGCGGCGAGGATTATATCCAGGTGCTCGACGGCAAGACCTTCGCGCCGACCACGCGCATCCCCGTTCCTAATGGCCCCGGCATGACGATCTTTTCGCCAAACGGGAAATACGGTTACGTCTGTTCGAGCTTCTCGCCCGAGACAGTTGTGATCGACACCGCCTCGAAGAAGATCGTCGGTCGCGTCAAGCAGGCGAGCCCGTTCTGCCCTGACATCGCCGCGACGCCCGACGGTAAGCAGGTCTGGTTGACGCTCAAGGACGTCGGCAAGGTCATGGTGTTCGACGCCAAGCCACCCTTCGCAGTGCTCAAGACGTTCGATACCGGCGCGATCACCAACCACGTCAATATCGCCCGCAATAAGAATGGCCAGTTCGCCTTTGTGACGGTCGGCACCGAGAATGTCGTGAAGGTGTTCCGCACCACTGACTTCGTGCAGGTGGCGAGCATCCCGGTCGGCGCGCTCCCGCACGGCCTATGGCCGTCGGGCGACGGCACGCGGATGTATGTCGGGCTGGAGAACGCCGATGCGGTCGCGGCGATCGACACAGCAAGCAACACCGTCATCGCGACGATTCCAATCGGTCAGGGGCCGCAAGGCGTGGCATATGTTCCCGGCGCGGTGCCGGTAGGCGATGGCCGTGCAAACCTGGTGCCGCTCGCGCAGGCCGGCATGAAGATCCAGCTGACTCTATCCGGGACTGGGCGCAGCCAGGTCACGCTGTTCGATCAAGGCCAGGT
>NZ_SLYF01000012.1:0-53240 GCF_004343105.1 Sphingomonas sp. PP-CC-3A-396
GGGCCGTTGGAGCCGGGGAAACTGGAAAGATCGCGCTTAACGAATGGCCGTTGTCGGGAGCCCGGATCGCCATCCCCAACGTCCGATTGTGGGCGAAGACACCCTGCCCTACAGCTTCCGGCCAGACCCAGTGGCGGACACTCGCGACCTGTCTTCGGCAACCTAACTTCGGTCATTCATTCATGTCGAAGCTGGCGGTGATGCCGGCACCCATAACCTTCTCAAAAAACGATCGAGAAATGGGAATGGCTGGATTTGGGTCGTAGTCGTAAAGCTACCGCTCAACCCCATCATTGTTGAGGATATCCCATGAAGATCAGCGCCCGCAATCAACTCTCAGGCCGCATCGCCAGCATCCAGCCCGGTGCCGTCAATGGCTCAGTCAAGGTCGATATCGGCAACGGTATGATCATCACCGCGAATATCACCGAGGAGGCCGTCTCCGACCTGGCGCTCAGCGAAGGCGATCAAGTGACGGTGCTCATCAAGGCAAGCGACGTCCTGATAGGAAAATGACATTGCCCTCAGAACTGACGCTGGACCATTGTCGCGGTTTTCGCAGGAGATGCCAGCTTGGCTATTGATGGACCATTGAAGGTCAACGTTCAGTTTCTGAGAGGCACGGAGCCGGCGATAGGACCGGGCAAGGCGCTCGTTCTTGATGCCATCGGTCGTACCGGCTCTATTTCAGCCGCGGGACGCGATTTAAGGATGAGCTACCGACGTATCTGGCTGCTCGTCGACAGTCTCAACCATGCCTGGACCCAGCCGGTCGTCGAAACCCGCGTTGGGGGAGGAAAGGCTGGCGGCGCGCAGCTGACAGCGTTTGGTGAGCAAATGCTTGCCAGCTACCGCGACATTGAAGCGCGCATGGTCGCCGCTGCCAAGGGAGCAGACTTCGACTGGCTAGTCGACGCGCTCAAGCCGGAAAGTTGAGCCCGCGGCGCGTCACGGCGTGTCGTCCACCCATGCGTTGCCCGGGCTGAACGAGAAGCCACCGGCATCCATCGACAATTGGCGGGACCAAACGGTTTCGATATGTGGGTTCTCGATAGCATCGTGTCGGCAGGACGCTCTCACATATCGGCGAGGAAGCGGGCATAATCATCGGACCATGCCGGCGAAATTACGCCTGCTTCATTCTCCGTCTTCATGCGCTGCCAGGCGCGATACGTGGCGTCATGGCGGTGTTGTGCACGGTGCCCATGTTGAGTGAGGCGGGCGGCGCAGATTTCGCGGTGCAGGCAACCACAGCTCGCCGTGCGTCCTGATCGGACGTTACCTCCCGCTGCTACAAGCTCAGTCCCGCAATCGCACTGGAACAGCCAATGCGCGTGCCCGCTCCGGCTTTTGTGCGCGAAGCAGATGCCAATGAGCCGACCAAAGCGCATGCCCGTCATGTCGATCCTGATTTTCATGACCACGTCCGTTCTGAAGTGCACATCTATATTCAGACGGATATAGTTATTAGCATAAGGCTAAAGTTCATTCTGCAAGCCGGTCGAGGCACCGACGTCAGGTGGAGGGCACGCGCACGATCATCAGTGAAAGTGTCGGAGAAGCGTTACCAGCCACCTGCAAAAGGTAACGCCCAGGCTTCAGATCGAAGTCGACCATCTTGCGAATGCCCGTGCAATCAGGCCCGTGGCTGTGTGCCACGGATGTCGCTGGCGATGAGCCACTTAGGACGTCGATCCACGCGGCAGCTCCCAGCGCGACGCGGTAGCGCCCGGAGGCAGGCACGTTGAAGGCGAACATCCCGCCGCTGTTGGCGGGTGTGCCGGGCTTCTCCGGTCGGACAGCATAGGTAACGGCCGGCATCGGCAATAGCATGGCCGTAATGCCGGCGCCGAGCGGAAGTGTTGTAGCCGCCTTGACCCTCGCTCCGGCGCGAACAGGCCGCCTGCGTGTCCAACCCTCAAGCTCCGCCGGTAGCGGCACCGCCTTCGCCGGGCAGGCGTCGGGCGCGTGATCCATCTCCGGCGTCGCCTGCGGGCTGGCGGCAAGAAAGAGCAGCGGGATCAGGATTATAGCCGGCAAGGTCTTCTCCAATCGAGATAGGCCTGTATATGGCCGGATATAGATCCGGCATAGCCCGTAATAGCAGGGTGTTGGATGACAAGGGGAACTTCCGATGCGTCACCTGCTTTGCGCCGCCAGCCTCATTGCGCTTACCACTTCTGCCTATGCGCAGGATCGCTCGGTCCCGGCTGTAGATGCGGCTGCTGCGACCGACGCCAGTGGCGATGGTGGTCAAGTCGGCCTGCCCGAAATTACAGTAACGGCACGTCGCCGTGCCGAGGATGCGCAGCGCATTCCCGGTTCGCTGTCGGTCGTTGGTGGCGAACTGCTGGACCGGTCCTACACGGTGAATACGCAGCAACTGTCGCAGCTAGTGCCGTCGCTCAATTACAACTCGGCGAACCCTCGCAACACCGCCTTCACGATCCGGGGCTTGGGCAGCAGTGTCGTCGCGGTCAGCCAGGCCAATGACGGCCTGGAGCCGGGCGTCGGCTTTTACGTTGATCAGGTCTATCACGCGCGGCCGGCGACCGCCGCGTTCGATTTCAGCGACATCGGTCAGGTGGAAATCCTGCGCGGTCCTCAGGGCACGTTGTTCGGCAAGAACAGCACGGCGGGCGCGATCAACATCACGACGCGCGCACCAACCTTCACACCTGAGGCGACCGAGGAAATCACCGTCGGCAGCTTCAACTTCGTCCAGGCCAAGGCTTCTGCGTCGGGTCCCATCACCGATACGCTCGCCTTCCGTATATCAGGCGTCTCCACACGCCGTGACGGGGTGATCGACAATATCCGCACCGGCCGGGATCAGAACCAGATCGGCAACCAGGCCGTGCGCGCCCAGTTGCTGTTCAAGCCGTCCGAGATGTTACAGGTGAAGCTCAGCGCCGACTTCACCAGTTTCCAGAGCAACTGCTGCACGCAGGTTTATTACCGCGTCGCCACGCGTGACGTGCCGCGCACGGCAACGCGGCAGTTTGCCGGGCCGACCGGCCTTGCCGCGCAGTTCAACTACACCCCGCCCAGCACCAACCCCTATGACCGCGTGACCGACATTGACGCGCAACTCGGCGTCGATACCAACGAGGGGGGTGTCGCCGCGATCGCCGACTGGAACATTGGCGGCGCGACGCTGACGTCGGTCAGTGCGTGGCGTTTCTGGAACTGGGATGCGGCCAACGACCGCGACTATACCGGCATTCCGATCCAGATCGAACAGCACATCCCGTCGCGCCAGGATCAGTACAGCCAAGAACTGCGCCTCGCCTCGAACGGCGATCACGCCCTAAGCTACGTCGGCGGGCTGTATTTCTTCCGCCAGCGCGTCGAGGGACGGCCGATCTCGATCTACGGCCCGTCAGCCGCGCGCTATTTGATCGGCACCTCCGTCACCACCGGCACTGCGCCCAATCAGGTCGTCACGCCGGTTCCTGCGAACCTTCTCGACGGCTACGGCACCGATGGTCGCACCGATTTCCAGTCGAACAGCTATGCCGCGTTCGGCGAGGTCAATTGGCGGCCGGTTGATCGCCTGACCCTGACCGGTGGTCTGCGCTACACCTACGAGCATAAGACCGGCACCTACGACACGTTCGTCTTTGGCGGTCCGGCCACTACCAGCACTGCGCTGATCAACGCACGGCTCGGCATCCTGCGCGGCCAGACCTACGCCGCAAAGGTCAATGACGGTGCGCTGACCGGTCGCGCCAACATCGCCTGGCAGGCGACCGACAACGTACTCGGCTACGCGAGCTATGCCCGCGGCGAGAAGTCGGGCGGCATCAATATGTCGGGGCTACCGCTCAACGATCAGAACTTGCCGGCAGTCGGTACGGCCGTCGTGCGGCCCGAAAAGAACACGGCTTATGAGGTAGGCCTCAAGACCCTGCTGTTCGACAATCGCCTGACCTTCAACATCGATGCCTTTTATACCCGCGTCACCGACTTCCAGACCAACGTCAGCGACACCCGCGCCGCAGCAGCGCTGCGCACGTATCTCTCCAACATTCCAAAGGTGACGTCGAAGGGCGTGGAGGCCGACGCCGTTGCGGCCGTCACAGGCGACCTGTCGCTCTTCGCATCGGTCGCTTACGCCGACGGCAAGTATGACAGCTACCCGACCGGGCCGTGCCCTATCGAGCTAATCGGCAACACAGCCGCAACCTGCAATCTGAGCGGCACGGGACTACCCGGCCTTCCGAAATGGTCCTCGACCGTGGGCGGCGACTACCGTGTTCCTGTGGAAACCCTGGGTGGAAGCGTGTTCGCACATGCCGATGCCAACTACCGCAGCAAGCAGTTCGGCGATCCGACCGGTTCGCGCTTCACGACGATCGGCAGCTACACAGTCGTCAACGGCAGCGTCGGCTATCGCAGCAGTAAGGGCTGGGAGCTGGCAGTGTTCGCACGCAACCTGTTCGATCGGGACTATATTCAGAACGTCACGATCCAGGCCGGAAACTCAGGCCTGATTCTCGCTACGCCAAGCGACCCGCGCACGATCGGAGTGACGTTCCGCGCACATCCGTAAAGACCCATAAAGCGACATTGAAGCCCCCTGAGTCACGCCCCAAGACCCGACACTTGTTCAGGTTCGCTTGCGGCTTTGCCACTAGACGACTGTCAGGTATCAGAAGGCTGTGACGGCGAGTGTCAGTGCGCCCGATATGAACCCCAGCGCGTTCTCCTATCGACACCGACTGGTCAGGAAACGCGATGACGACATACCCCTTGAGTGAGCCGGCGACGATTTATTCGGTCGATGCGTCTGGTGACGTGACCTCAGACGCGCTCGGACAAGGAACGCTGGAAGACTGCGTTGAAATTATCGCCGGTCTGTCCACAGATAGGCAGAAAGCCATATCCATTCGTATGGATGGCCTTGCCCTAACGTTTGGACCGAAAGAATTTGGCGAACTCTTGCACTTCCTGCACGAGGAAGGCGCGGGTCTTTCGAACAACGAAATTACAGACATCAAGAGTACCAAACGGTGATTGCCCATTTTGGGGGTATCGCACGGCTTCGCCATAGCGGTAGGCGGATCCTATGATTACCGGGTCAGTCGACGTTCGCGCCGACCCATAGCCGGACGCTGGGGGTCGGCTTGTCGTTCCCCAACTTCGCCCGTTTGTTCATGTAGGCAAACCGTTGCCGATGGGGCCGTATTGATGGCGGGAATTGGGACGACCCTCGAGAGCCTGGCGATGCGTACCCCCGCTATAGTCGGCCCAATTGCGCACCGTCAGATGAAATACGCCGCGGCGCGCACCGACGAGGCGCTGACTTTCGAGGGTGATTGACGGGCGTTGCGCATGGCCGACGCCACAGCGCGATCTGCGAGTGAAACAGGCCAGGCCGACGCCTTCAAGAGTAGCGACGGCGATCGATTTTAGACCAGCGATAGCACGCCAAACGGCACATTTCTGCTGCGACCGGCCGTTGTGCTGGTCCACATTGCCGACTGGCTCGTTAGATCGGGATGCGCTTGAAGACATTGTACCAATCCACGGTCCCGCTGCTGATCCTGCTTACCCACGGAGCGGCGCACGCTCAGATCGTTCCGATCGACGCCGTAACCCGTCCAGACCCCATCGCGATTGCGATCGACAAGGCCGAAGTGACGGACCCCAGACTTCGGACGTTGTACGCCAAGTCGAAATGGCGAGCTTTGTGGTCCAAACAGAGCATCACGGCATTCCAGTCCGCGCTCGCCGACCGCGGCCGGCACGGTCTCGACCACCTGGCCTTCGCCGCCGCGGACGCAATGGATGCAAGCCCCGCCGTCGCCGACGTAGCGCGGTCGCGCGCCGCCCTGTCCTATGCCGAAGCGTTGGCAAGAGGACACATCGATCCTGCCTCGTTGCACGAAGTCTATACCCTGCCGCGGCCGAAAACCGACGTAACGGCCGGCCTCGGCGTCGCCCTTGCGACCGGTAAACTCACCGAGTGGCTGGCGTCGCTGGCACCGCAGGACGCAGAATACCGGGCTTTGTCCGACGCCTATCTCCGCTTCAGTCAGGCTGCGGCCGCGGCCGGACCAGCCCAGCCGATCACCGGTGGCCTGATCCGCGTCGGCGATCGAAACCCGCGGGTAGCGGCCATCGCCGATCAGCTGACGCAAAGCGGCTATCTGGCACCCTCCGGTTTAGCGACCGAGCCGTTGCAACTCGCGCCTTCCCCCATGTCGGCGCTCTACACGCAAGCGCTGGCGGACGCGCTGAAAGGGTTGCAAACCGATTACGGGATTGCCGCCGACGGCGTCGTCGGCCCCGAGACGCTGAAGGTGCTCAACCTTGGCGCCGGCGATCGCGCCCGGGCGTTGGGCGTAGCGCTGGAGCGCCGGCGCTGGCTCGAACGCACGCCACCGGCCACGCGGATCGACGTCAACACCGCGGCGTCACAGTTGCGCTATTACCGCGACGGCACGGTGGCGGACGAGCGAAAGGTCGTGGTCGGAGAACCCGGGCACGAGACCCCGGCGCTCGCATCGCCGATCTTCAGGCTGGTCGCCAATCCGACCTGGACCGTGCCGAAATCGATCCAGAACGGCGAAATGGCGAATGTCGACGACGCGTATCTGCAGGCGCACAACATGGTGCTGCGTGACGGATGGATCGTCCAGCAGCCGGGGCCCGACAATGCGCTCGGCCTCATTAAGTTCGACATGGCCAACAACCAGGCGATCTACCTGCACGACACCTCGGCACCAGCCCTGTTCGAGCGCAGCCAGCGCCATCTCAGCCATGGCTGCGTCCGCGTCGAGGACGCGCTCGGCTTCGCGCAGATGCTCGCCGAGGACGAGGGCGTCGCGGACGCCTGGCAGGCCGCGCAGGCGACGGGCGAGATGACCTTCGTGCCGTTGCCGCGTCGTATTCCGGTCCGGCTGCTCTATCACAATGTCTATGTCGGCGCCGACGGGGCGATAGCCTTCCGCACCGACCCGTACGGATGGAACGATCCAATCGCTGAGCAACTGGGTTTTGCCAAGTCGTCGGCGCGCCGGGCGGAAGCGCAGGCGATCGACATCGGCCCTTAGTCACAACCCTTCCCCTTGCCCGCGAACGCGAGCGCATGGGTTTGGCCATTGGTTCCTGCCTATTGAGGGATCGCTTAGACAAAGCGTTGCTGGCCGCTGGGCAGCCATACCCCACCAAGCGGATCGGCGTTGAATTCCAACCGCCGTCGTGTATCCGTACCGCACCACAAAAAGGGTTGATCATGAAGAAAGTTTTTGCTGTCGCCGTCGTTACCGGTCTGCTCTCGCTCGCAGCCTGCAATTCCAGCCCGCGCGAGCAGGCGGCCGATAAGATCGAGTCGAACACTGAAGCCGTCGCCGATAACCTCGAAGACGCGGCCGACGCCACGGGCAACGAAGCAGCTGAAGCGAGCCTGGAGAACAAGGCCGACGCAGTGCGCGCCACAGGCCAGAATCAGGCGGAAGACATGCGCACCAACGATCCGGATACCAATCTTTCGAATGGCATCTAAGCGACTGAGCGCTTAGAGCTGCAGGCAGGTTGCTCCCAAGCGGCTTGCAAAATTAGGGCATTCGAGGCGACTCGGATGCCCTTCTTGCGTCTTGAAGTAAGCTCCAGGGCTGTTGGCAGCTGTAGTCCTCCGATGCACCATGCATGATCGAAAGGCTGCCCCCGAACGTGGCGACTTCACCGGCGCTTGGCGCTTCTTCCTTGGTTGGGGACAGGTTTGGCTGACGCTGTTGCGGAACGAGTCGCTCCGACAGCAACTGGTCAGCTCCCCGCACTCGCGGGGCCAGATCCACGCGGTGAACCCGCTACGCAACGTGGATGCTTGGTACGCCGGGTGGAGGATCGATGCTAGCCAGAGGCAGTATCTCGCGCCGGCCGACCGCGTACGGATCTGGCTACAGTGTCATCCGCCAGATATCTACGCCGGGCGGCAAATGGGGAGTTCAGGATTGAGGTGACTTGCTGCCCCTATTCGTCCGCCAGCGCTACTCATCCGCGCGAAAACCCACTTGTGGACATTCAGATCGCCCTTTCCGGCCCCCAACTTCGGCCGTTCGTTAATGTGCTTTGAAGCGGTTTGAGACGCGCGTCCCGAGGCCGCTCAAAATCGCAAACTTGCCCATAGAGCTGCGTAAGACGAGTCCCGGTAACCCGCAGTCTCCAGCCCACTTTTGGCGAAAGCGTGTTCCAGCCGGCCGGTCAACGACAGGCGAGGACTGACAGTCCAGATCGTTTGCAGCCGTGCGACGTCGACAGTGCGTCGACCACCAGTGCCGGCCGTGTCAGCAAAGGGCGTCCCGTTCGATCGGTAGACGGCATCGCTCGTCCTCTCGCGCCAGGTGAACTGGTACTCGCCCGTCACGCGGACCGTCTTGGCAGGCGAGACGGTCAGGCTGGGCGCGATGGCGATGAGGTTGGTCGGGGTCAGATAGCCCTGATAGCTGTAGTAGATGTTGTTGCCGTAGGGCGCGAAGGCGGTCTTCAGCTTGCCCTGCCCATCGGCGCCTCCCCCGTCGCATAGTCGAAGTGGAGGCCGAGGCGCGGCGCGGTGTTGGCCTTGCCGAGGCGATACGTGCCGGCCAGCAGGACCTGCCACGCATCGAGATCGCGGCTGCCATAGCTGCCGCCCTGATGGTTGGCGGTCCAGTCGATCGTGACCGGCCCCGCCTCACCCCAGAGATGCGCGCCGGCATAGATCCGCTCTTCGCGCGCGGTCTCGGTTCCCCATGTCGCTTCCCGGTTGCGCAGACGCCAGACGAACGGATCGAGATACAGCTTCGAACCTCCGAACAGATGCTTCGGAAGGACGATGCCCGCCGTGACGCCGCTGAACCGGCGGCCCCAGTCGATCGGGTCGTCGCCGATGCCGCCGTTGCCGTAGGTCGTGTAGTAGAGATCGAACACGTCCGCTCGCAGCGTCGATCCGCGCGCCCAAGCCCGCACGCCGGTCAGGCTGGTCTGCACCGTGTTGTTGTCGCGGTTCGCCAGCAGCAGGTTCGAGCCGTCGATGAAGACCTGCCGGCCGACGCGGGCGCCGACGTCGACTTGCCCGACCTGCCACGTGCCATCGACGAAGGCTTGCTGGACCAGCAGATCGTTCGAAAGCGTGCCCGATGGCGAACCGATGTTCTTGCCGTCCATCGGCCCGCGCGCGAGTTCGCCGTATGCACGGAAATGCTCGCCGATGTGGAGGTCGGTGCCGACGAAGATGCGATAGCTGTCCTGGCGCTGATGCTCGGACTTCCGGCCTTGCGGATTGGAGAAATAGTTTACGCGCGTGCGCAGTTCGCCGGACAGCGTCAGGTACACGTCGTCCGAGCCTATGGGGATGTATTTCAGGCGGTCGAAAATGTCGTCGCGCTTGGCTGGGTCACACATGCTACGCCAGTCTTCAGCCCACCGTAGCGGATTGTAACCCTGCTGCGTGTTCCCGTCGCCGGCGGCTGCGTCGGGATAGGGTGTCGCGACTGGTGCAGCTGGCACCTGCGTGTTCTGCGCCTTGTCCTGAGACGGAGGCCGCTCTTGAGCGGTAGCGTGGTGCGTAACACTCAAGCCTACGATCGCAAGGCCGCAGCCATGCAGTAGCGATAGCCGGTTCATGCCGTACCTCTCCGCCGACCGGTCGATGCCAAGCCGGTCATATGTATGCTGGAGGGATCGGCAGGGCGGCTTCATGCCACCCTGCCGATCGGTGTCATTCCGCGAGTTCGCGCATCACCTTGATAAGGTCGGACTTGCCCTCGAAGCCGATGCCGGGAAGTTCGGGCATGGTGATGTGGCCGTCGATCACCTTCACGCCGTCCGGGAACCCGCCATAGGGCTGAAACAGGTCCGGATAACTCTCATTGCCACCAAGCCCCAGGCCAGCAGCGATGTTCAACGACATCTGGTGTCCGCCGTGGGGAACGCAACGCGATGGTGACCAGCCGAACTGCTTCAACACCTCCAGCGTCCGCAGATACTCGACCAGCCCGTAGGACAGCGCGCAGTCGAACTGCAGCCAGTCGCGATCGGGGCGCATACCGCCATGGCGCAGCAGGTTACGCGCGTCCTGATGCGAGAACAGGTTCTCGCCCGTTGCCATCGGGCCAGGGTAATATTCCGAGATCGCCGCCTGCAGCGAGTAATCGAGCGGATCGCCGATTTCCTCGTACCAGAACAGCGGGTATTCACGGAGCATCTTGGCGTAGGCGATGCCGGTCTCGAGGTCGAAGCGGCCATTGGCGTCAACTGCGAGCTGCGCTTCCGAACCGATCTCGTTCAGCACGGCTTCGATGCGGCCACGGTCTTCCTCGATCGATGCGCCACCGATCTTCATCTTCACGACGTTGTAGCCGCGATCCAGATAGCCGCGCATCTCGGCGCACAGCGCGCTGTTGTCCTTGCCGGGGTAGTAATAGCCGCCCGCTGCATAGACGAACACGCGCGGATCGGCCTCGCGGTCGTGGCGCTCAGCGAGCATGCGGAACAGCGGCTTGCCCTCGATCTTCGCGACCGCATCCCAGATCGCCATGTCGAGCGTCCCGACCGCGACCGAGCGCTCGCCGTGGCCGCCGGGCTTTTCATTGGTCATCATCGCCGCCCAGATCTTGTGGGGATCGAGATTGTCGCGCCCGTCGTCGAGCAGGCTTTCCGGTGCCGCTTCGAGAATCCGATCGCGGAAGCGCTCACGGATCAGTCCGCCTTGGCCATAGCGACCGTTGGAATTGAACCCGTAGCCGACGACCCGCTTGCCGTCGCGAACGACGTCGGTGACGACCGCGACCAGGCTCGCGGTCATCTTGCTGAAGTCGATATAGGCGTTGCGGATGGGGGACGAGATCGGCTGGGTAATCTCGCAGACGTCGATGATACGCATGATTGCTCCTTTGATCGATGATTGTTTGTGGTCAGGAATGGGTTTCGGTGGGGCCGGCGGGATGAAGGGTGATGCTGCGTGGCACCTCGCCCTTCTGCTCCGCGATCACGGTCCGCACCGTCTCGGCATCGAGCGCGCCCTCCCATTTCGCGATCGCGATCGTGGCGACGCCGTTGCCGATGAGATTGGTGACGGCGCGCGCTTCGTTCATGAAACGGTCGACGCCGAGTAGCAGGACGAGCCCCGCTGCCGGGATGTCGGGGAAGGTGGACAGCGTAGCCGCCAGCGTGACGAAGCCACCGCCCGCAACGCCCGCCGACCCCTTCGAGGTCAGCAGCAGCACGCCGAGGATGACGATCTGGTGCCACAGCGTCAGCGGCGTATTCGTCGCCTGAGCGATGAAGATCGCCGCCATCGTCAGGTAGATGCAGGTGCCGTCGGCGTTGAAGGTGTAGCCGGTCGGCAAGACTAGTCCTACCACCGTCTTGGCAACGCCGAGCTGTTCCAGCTTCGTCATCATCCGCGGCAACACCGCTTCCGTCGAGCAGGTAGCAAAAGTGACGAGTAGCTCGTCCTTGAAGTAGCGGAAGAATTGCAGGAGCGGAAAACCGGCCCAGCGCGCGACGCTGCCGATCACGAACACGACGAAGATGATCGAAGTGAGATACACCGCGAGCATCAGGTGACCGAGTCCCCAGAGCGAGCCGAGGCCATGCTTGCCGATGGTGTAGGCGACGCCCGCCCCCGCGCCGATCGGCGCCAGCTTCATGACCATGCCGACGATGCGGAACAGCGTCTGCAACAGCGACTCGATCACCGCCATCAGCGGCTCACCGCGCTTGCCGATCGAGACCAGCGCGTAGCCCATGAGCACGGCGATCAGGATGATCTGCAGCATCGCGCCCTGTGCGAAGGCATCCGCCATTGTCTTGGGGATGATGTTCAGGAAGAAATCAATGATGCCGTGCTGCTCGCCGGCTGTCGGCTGATATTTGGCGATGCCGCTGGCGTCGAGCGTCGAGACGTCGATGTTCATGCCGACGCCCGGCTTCATCACGTTGACGACCACCAGGCCGATCACCAGCGCGAGCGTCGAGACGATCTCGAAATAGATCAGTGCGCGGACGCCGATGCGGCCGACTTCCTTGACGTTGCCCATCTTCGCGATGCCGAGCACCACGGTGCCGAAGATGATCGGCGCGAGCAGCATCTTGATGAGCTTGATGAAGGCGTCGGCAAGCGGCTGAAGCGAGACGGCAATGTCAGGGAAGACGATTCCGATCAGCGCACCGACTGCGATGCCGATCAGTACCTGAATGTATAACTGGCCTAGAAGGCGTCGCACCATGGCTTCTCTCAGGCTCTCTCGCTAAAACTGCTCTTTCTTATTTTGTGCCTGCCTTCTCGACCGTGCGAGTATCAGGATCAAATGCCGATACGGTTGCGCCTTATGCCGTATCGGCATAAGTGACGCTGCGGTGCTGGACGAGGCCGTAGCGAGGAAGAGCCATGCAACTGGACTGGCTGGAAGATTTTCTGACCCTTGCCGAAGAGCGTAATTTCTCGCGCGCGGCACAGCGTCGCAACATCACGCAGCCCGCTTTCGGCCGGCGAATCCGATCGCTGGAGCAATGGGTCGGCGCTGCCCTGTTCACGCGCACGACGGCGGGCACCACGCTCAGCCCTGCCGGCGAAATGTTCCGGGGTTATATCCAGGTATCAGTACGCGACCTGTATCGCGCTCGGGCCGCAGCGATGGAAGTCGTGGATCAGGCGGCGTCGGTCCTCACCGTCGCCGCAACCCACGCTCTATCGTTCACGTTCTTTCCGCACTGGATCGTCGAGCACGCGCCGCACGAGCCGATCAACTTGAAGTCCGACAGCATGCAGGCGTGCGAGCGGATCATGCAGCGCGGGGAAGCCTCCTTCCTGCTCTCGCATCATCATCCGCTCCTGCCGACGTCGCTCGACACGCCGGATTTCCTCCGCGTCGAGGTGGGCGAGGATCTGCTCGTGCCGCTGTGCCAGCCCGACGATACCGGCGCGCCACGATGGACACTGGACTCCCCCGAGGTGCCGTACCTGGCCTACAGTTCAGAATCCGGCCTGGGCGGAATCCTGAAGGCGGATTGGGAGGCCCGTAGCCTCGCCCCCCGCCTCGAAATGGTGCTGCAATCGCGGCTTGCAGCCGCGCTGCTATCGATGGCGATCGACGGGCGCGGTGTTGCCTGGGTGCCGCTCTCGCTGGCGCAGTCGGCGCTCGGATCGGGCAAGGTCGTGCTGGCTGCCGATGACGTGTATTCGACCAAGATTGCGATCGCTCTCGTCCGGCCGGCTATATCGTTGTCGAAGGTGTCCGAGGCGCTGTGGGCATCAGCCTGCGAACCTGCCGGTTCGAAGGGGGGGCTGCACCGCCCCCCTCTCCCCCATCATCCCTGAGCCGCAGTGACCTCACGGTTTCGGGCTACGATCTGATCATGGCTGAGTGGAGCCTTCGCCTCCATGAAGCCCTTGATCAAAGCGTCGCGATCGACCGGCGCTCTTGCCTTGTCCGCAGCAGACAATGCGACCTGAAGCTCGGGCAAAGTCAGCTCGGTGCAATAGGCTGGCGCTCCCGGCTGCTGGTGCCAGGAGTGCGCAAGGTCGCCAGCATCCAGCGCATCGAAACCTGTCTCGTCCACCAGACCGCGCGCCACAGCCATGGCATGAGCATCATCGGCCGCAACGGGAATGGCAATCCGATGAGCCGTTCCGCTAGGCGTACCGCCATTCGCCAGCGTCTCGGCAAGAACTGCGTTGAACGCCTTTATCACCGGCCGGCCGAGGTGCTCGCTGACCCAGACGCTCTCCGGCTTGCCGCCGTCGACGTCTGCGATGTTGCCGTCGCGCATCGGATAATAGTTGGACGTGTCGATCACGACCGTGTCGGCGGGTACATCGACAAAAACACCGGCGACATCGGGTATCTTCGCAAACGGGATCGAAAGGATGATCACAGCGACATCCTTGACCGCGTCCTTGGCAACGACCGGGACAGCGCCGACCTCCGCTGCCTTATCGCGAACGGCTTCCGGCCCTTTCGACCCAGCGAGCTTCACCGTGTGTCCCGCCGCGACGAATTTCCGCGCAAGCGTAGCGCCAATGTTTCCCGCGCCGATAATGCCGATCTTCATGGTGATCCTTCCCAATGGTATGTGAGCTTAGCTGGCGTGACAGCGACGCCTTGGCAATCGCGGTCAGTTAATCGTGGAAATGGACGCTGTCGGCGACTGGTACGCGGTCCATCCGCATCCGGTTTCCCGGCGCCGTTTCGTCGGGATAGCCGAACGATATGCCGAACAGCATCTTCATCTCCGCGGGGATGCCGAGAACCTCACGGATCGTACCTGCGTAGAAACCTAGTGACGTCTGTGGGATACCGCCCAACCCTCTGGCCGCGAGCGACAGCAGGAATGTCTGGCCATACATGCCGATGTCGCCGGCTGTTCGCACGTTGTCACCAAAGGACGGCATGAACAGCAGCGCGACCTGCGGTGCGCCGAAGAACGAAAGGTTGAGCGCGGCCGCACAACGCCGCCCCTCCTTGTCCTCGCGCATGACGTTCATCGCCTCGTAATAGGCCTTGCCCTGCGCGTTCTTGCGCTCGCCGTAGCAGCCATAGAAGGCGCCCATGTCGAACGAGAAATCGGGCGAAAAGTCCGCCGCATCGTTCTTCTCATGCAGTATCCGCGAAAGCTCGGCCAGTTTCGCACCACGGACGATATGCACGTCCCAAGGCTGCGTGTTGCAGTTCGACGGGGCACACTGCGCGTCCTGCAGAACTGCGTCGAGAACGTCGTCGGGAACGACCTTGTCGAGAAACCCGCGATAGGAACGACGCGTGCGTGCCGTCTCTTGGAAAGACAGCGTGCCGCCCGGCAATGTGCCGTTGTCGGAAACGCTTAACGTATTGGTCACGGGGTACCTCGTTGATTTTGATGGAACGGAGCCGGAGTTTTTGAGGCCGACAGCTACTGGAGACGGGGATCCCGGCCATATTGCGCGGGCACGCCGAGATGATCGCGCAGTGTGGCGCCCTGATAGTCCCGGTGGAACAGGCCGCGCTCCCGCAGGATCGGCGCCAGTTCCTCGACGAGCGGGGGCAGACCGTCCTCATAGACGTCGGGGCATAGCCAGAAACCGTCTGCCGCCCCCGCTTCGAACCAGGTCTGCATATAATCGGCTGCTTCCACCGCTGGCCCGACGATCATCGGGTGATAGTCGATGACGCCGTGCGCCAGCACGTCGCGCAACGACCAGCCTTCGCTTGCTACCTTGAGCGCGTACGTCGAGCGCGGGTCTTGTCGCGACGGACGCGCGGCGGCGAGCTGCGCTTTCGTCAGCGGCTCGCCGAGCTGCGCCGGATCGAGCGCCAATCCGAGCATCTGCCCGAGATAGCCGACCCGTGGCTCGAAGCTGAAACCCGACATGGCGATCCGACGGTCGAGCGCCGCACGCCGGTCCGGCGCGATCGTCGTCATCAGGCCGGCGAAGAACTTGATCTCGTCCGGATCGCGACCGGCGCGTTTGGCCGCATCGCGTAGCGCCATCCGCTGCGCTCGGGCGTCTTCCATCGTGAAGACGGCCCCGATCACGCCACTTGCATACCGTCCCGCAACCTCCAGCCCTTGATCGCCTCCACCGGCCTGGAAGATCACTGGCTGCCCCTGTTCGGACGGGGGCAGAGGCAGCGGTCCGCTGGTCGCAAGGTGGCGGCCACGCAGATTGATCGGCTTGATCTTGGCCAGATCGGCGAAACGCCCCGACGCCTGATCGTGCAACCAGGCGCCTTGCTGCTGAGCATCGGTGGCGATGTCGGCTCTCAGCGCCGGAAAGTCGGGCATGAACAGGAACTGGAATTTGCCGTGCTCGGCAAGCTGCGCGTAGCGCACCATAGTATCGAAGTTGGTAAAGCCAGTGGGATCGACGCCCGGCATGCGCCACGCCCCCGCCTGAGAGCCGTAGCCGTTCCCGAAGACCATGCCGATCAGCATCTGTTTGGACGTAGTGATGTCGCGTTGCTCCCCACGACGAATGATGTCTGTTCCCAGACACCGAAGTCTATTAATGGGGACACTCCCCGCTTACAGGTCAGATATGGGGAGCATCCCCGTTTATCAAGAAAGAATTTTGTGGCGCCATCATCGACCGCTCGCACGCCTCGCAAGGACGCTCAGGAAAATCGCGCGCATATTCTGGTCGTTGCGGGTCAGGCGTTCGATACCGAAGGCATCGATGTATCGATGGATGCGATCGCGAGACAGGCAGGTGTCGGCTCTGCGACGCTCTACCGCAACTTCCCCAACAAGGATGCCCTTCTCGTTGCCCTGCTGGCCCCGCATCATGACAAATTGATGCGGGAAAGGGCCGCGATAGACCAGGAGGACGGTCATAGCGGTCATAAGCTTCAGCGATGGATCGACGCCCTGGGCGACTGGATGCTTGCCTATGACGGTCTTTCTGAGCCGTTGCGGGACGCTTGGTCAACCACGACCTCCCCTCTTAGACCGACCTGCGCAAACCTCATCGAAATCACCGATCGATTTTTACGGGGTGCGCAGACCGATGGCTTTGCTCAACCGGACTTCTCAGGTCAGGATATTTTCCTTGGAGCTCTAGCGATAGCGTGGGCAAGCGGACGATCAACCACGCATCCAGAAACGCGAAATGTCCTGCGGAACCTGTTGCGAAATGGATGGACCGTTTCGGTACGAGGGCGACGCTAAACGACGCCTGAAGGGCTACGTCCTAGCTCACGGCAGAGAAGTGCCCGCCTTTCCACGAGCCCCATAGTCCGCCATTCGTGCGCCCTTCCCCGTTTCCCAACTCCAGACACTCATTCATCCGCCAACTGCGACCACAGCTCAACCCGACATCCCGGCTGGTAACGTTGAGGCGAAACCGCGAGTACCCCTGATACCACCGAGTGTGTATCGGGGGGCATGCAGCTGACCTCACCACCTCCAGCACTCAGGTCCGAAACGGGCGACAGCCTGTCACCTCGGAGCAGCTGAGTGGCAGACGGCGTGAGACAAGGGCGCGGCGGCGTACCCGGCCGTCCTACCACGTGGCGCGAGCGGCTGGGCGCCCTGCGCAATCTACCGCCCTTCCTCGCCATGGTATGGGGTAGCAGCCGGAGTCTTACCGCCACGACGGTCGCCGTGCGGCTGGTGCGAGCGCTTCTGCCTGTGGCGACGCTGTTCGTGGGCAAGGTCATCATCGACGAGGTCGTGCACCTTACCCATTTGACGGACCGTCCGGCTGGACTCACGGGATGGCTGGGCTCCGGCCTGCTCGATCGGCTGGAGGCACTGCTGCTGGCCGAGTTCGCCTTGGCGGTCGCTTCCGACCTCCTTGGTCGGATCGTATCGCTCGTCGACGGGCTCCTTTCCGATCGTGTCAGCAACGACGCCAGCGTAAGGCTGATGGAGCACGCTGCCACCCTGGATCTCGCCGACTTCGAGGACGCCGCCTTCCAGGACCGGATGGATCGCGCGCGCATGCAGGCCAGCGGCCGCATGTCGCTGATGGGGCAGCTATTCGGCCAGGCCCAGGACATCGTCACGGTCGTGACCTTCGCCGCGGGCCTGGTCGTTTACGCGCCGTGGCTGATCGTGCTGCTGGCCGTCGCCCTGGTGCCCTCGTTCCTCGGCGAAGCGCACTTCAACGCGCTGAGCTATGCGCTCAGCTACATGCGCACGCCGCAGCGGCGCGAACTGGATTACGTCCGCCAGGTCGCCGCCAGCGCGGACACGGCCAAAGAAGTTAAGATCTTCGGCCTCAGCCCTTTCCTGATCGACCGCTATCGCACCATCTCACGCGAAACCTACAGCGCGAGCCGACGGTTGGCGCTGAGCCGGGCGGTTTGGGGCTCGGGGTTCGCGGCTCTTGGCACGATCGCCTATTACGCCGCCTACGCCTACATCGCCTGGCGCGCGGTCACCGGATCGATCTCGATCGGCGACCTTACCTTCCTCGCGGCCTCGTTCCTGCGGCTCCGCGGGTTGCTGGAAGGACTGCTCACCGGGTTCTCGTCGACCGCCGGCCAAGCATTGTACATCGACGACCTGTTCTCCTTCTTTCGGACCGAGCCCGGCATCCGCTCGCCCGAGGGAGCGCTGTCGTTCCCCGATCCCGTTCGCCAAGGCTTTGTCTTCGAGGATGTTGGCTTCCGCTATCCGGGCGCCGAGCGATGGGCGGTGCGACACCTGTCCTTCACGTTGGGATCAGGCGAGGTGGTCGCACTGGTCGGCGAGAACGGCGCAGGCAAGACCACGCTCGTGAAGCTGCTGGCCCGACTGTACGATCCGGTAGAGGGCCGTGTCCTGCTCGATGGACGCGACTTGCGCGAATACGATCTCGACGGCCTGCGCGCCGCGATCGGCGTGATCTTCCAGGATTTCGTGCGCTACAACCTGCCTGCCGCGGACAACATCGCGGTCGGTCGCATCGAGGCGCGTGGCGATCGCGGGCGGATCGAGGCGGCAGCGTCGGCGGCGCTCGCCGACGGCGTCGTCGCCAAACTGCCCGACGGTTACGACCAGATGATCGGCAAACGGTTCCGGAACGGTGTCGACCTGTCCGGTGGCGAATGGCAGAAGATGGCGATCGCTCGCGCCTACATGCGCGATGCTCAGGTCCTGATCCTCGACGAACCCACGGCCGCACTGGATGCGCGCGCCGAGTACGAGGTGTTCCAGCGCTTCCGGGAACTGAGCGCAGGACGCTCGGCGGTGCTGATCTCGCACCGCTTCTCGAGCGTGCGCATGGCGGACCGCATACTCGTACTCAGCGACGGAAAAGTTGAGGCGTCGGGTACTCATGACGATCTGCTTGCTGCCGGGGGCCGCTATGCCGAACTGTTTGAGCTTCAGGCCGCGGGCTATCGATGATCCGCGGGGACTCAGCGTCGTCCTCCCGAGAGAGCAACGCATGGGATTATGGGGCCAGAAATGTGCAGCATCCTGAACCCAGCGGTAAGCAACTGCGTCCCGTGCGAGCGTCTGGTGCCGTTGCCGTCTGATTACCGGGCGGCAACGCCTACATGTCCATCTCACCCGCCAAGAGCTTGCGATCGCGCTCCGCAAGCTCGGTCTCGTCGGCAGGAAACATCATGGCCAAGCCGTTAGTAGCAGCGCGCTCCTGAACCTCTTCGACGAATGGCCGCAGTTCGTTTTCGTAGTGGCGAAAGGCCGCACCGTGATCGTCGGGATACCGCTCGAGCGCGTCCGCTAGCCGGCCCGCGCCGATGATCGCCATCGAGCCGCCAAATCCTGCAAGCGGCGACACGCAGTAGCCTGCGTCGCCGACTAAAGTCACACGACCGTGCGACCAGCAGGGCATCCTGATCTGATTGATCCGGTCGAAATAGAAGTCGTCGTCCCCGTCCACGCTGTCGAGCATTGCCGGCACTTTCCATCCCAAACCATCAAACTGGTCGTGAATAAGGCGGCGTTGTTGCGCGCGATTGCGGTAGTTATAATCGATCTCACCGATCGTCCGAAAACCGAAGCCGATGTCGGTTCGATCCTCATAGCCGTTCAGCATCGCCATACGCCCAGGCACGCTGTAAACTTGTGACATGTTGGCGGGAAGCAACCCGATGTGCGGCACCACCTTCAGAAAGAAATAGCCGCCCATGAAGTAGGCGAATTGCTCGCCCTCGCCAAAAACGAGCTTGCGCGTGTTGGACCGGTTGCCGTCGCACCCGAAGACCAAAGCATAGTCGCGCCGGTCGCCGTTGCTCAAGCTCACCGACACGCCGTCTCTGCCCTCATCGAGTTCGACGATCGATTGGCCGAACAGGATTTCGACTTCGTCCTTCACCGCGGCAGAAAGGATATCCAACAGATCATCACGGTGAATCTCGTATCGTTCGTGCGCCTCTTGTTCGTTGCCGATACCGATCGAACCCAAGGTGGCGTCATCCGCGTCCTTGAACTCAAAGCCACGCGGGGGCAGCGCCTTCGTGCGCACCGCATCTGCAAGTCCCATGCGACCCAGAATTTCGATCGTCTCTCCTTCGATATCGACGGGCGTGCCGCCCCGCCGCAGTTCAGATGCCGTTTCGACGATAGTGACGCTGTGCCCGAGCCGGTTCAACCAGTAGGCAGTAGCGAGGCCGGCAAAGCTCGCACCACTGACGAGCGCCGATTTGTGGCCTGCTTTGATCGCAGCTAGCGTGACGGTTGACGAGTGCATAGGAACGGCCTCAGTATTGGATACGCTACATATCTATACTGAGTATATATTGATGTTCAAGCCATGACTGGACCGACCCTAGACCGTCGAACGCGCAAGAGGCTCGTGACCCGGCAGGCGATATCCGATGCCGCCACGCGCCTGTTCATGGAACGTGGCTTTGACCGGGTAACGATCGACGAGATCGCGGAGGCGGCCGATGTCGGACGCATGACGGTCTTCAATCACTTCCCGCGAAAGGAAGACATGTTCTTCGACCGCGAGCAGGAGGCCCATGATGTCGCTTTCGAGGCCATCAGATCGCGCTCACCCGGCACGTCGCCAATCGGGGCCCTTGGCACGCTCGCCCATCGCATTGCCGACCAACGTGAACCGGCGTTCCCGCTATTTGCGGATACCCAGGCCTTTGTCGAGACGGCACAGGCAAGCGAGGCGCTGAAAGCTCGCGCACGGCAGATGCGGGACGACTTTATCCGCGCTCTGGCCGTTGCTTTGGCGGAAGCTGTAGATCGCCCCAGCAATGATGCCGATGCCTACCTCGCTGCCGCGCTCATTACATCGGCGTGGAGCACTGCATTCGTACAGTCGCATGCCGAAATGAGCGAAACGGGCGACCTTGATGCAGCGAAGGGCACTTTCCTGGCCTTGGTCGACCGAGGAGTGCGCGGTACGCATGCTGCCCTGTATGATACACCTTACGCCGCAGGTTCTTGACCCACAATCGGACGTCCCCGCCCCCTTCCCAGCTTCCCAACTTCGTTGGGGTGGACGCCCCCTGACGGCATTGATGTGCCATAGTGGAGGTGTTGAAAACACCACGGAGGAGGCGTCCATGGGTGAGGTTAGCACAGTCGGCATCGATCTGGCCAAGTCGGTTTTCCAGGTTCACGGCTCGGATCCGACCGGTGCTGTCATCTTTCGCAAAAAGCTTCGGCGTGATCAGGTTCTGTCATTCTTCTCGACTTTGCCACGATGCGTAGTGGCAATGGAGGCCTGTGCGAGCGCCCATTACTGAGCTCGCGAGATCGCCGCAGTAGGTCACGACACGCGGCTCATTCCACCGGCCTACGTAAAACCGTTCGTGAAGCGGCAGAAGAACGACATGGCCGATGCCGAAGCGATTTGCGAGGCGGCGCAGCGCCCGACGATGCGGTTCGTGCAGGGTAAGAGCGCCGAAGCACAGGCCTCCGGAGTAATCTTCCGTACGCGCGATCTGCTCGTGCGCCAGCGCACGCAGCTGATCAACGCCCTACGAGGCCACCTCACCGAATTCGGCTACATCGTTCGGCAGGGTGTCGGGCATGTCGGAAAGCTCGTCGAGCTTGTTGCCGATCCTGCATCCGATATACCACCTGTGGCGCGGCCGGTGCTGACAGTTATCACTCAAAGCCTTCAAGCGCTTCAGTCGCAGATCGCTCTTTCTGGATCGCGAAATCGCGCACCGGGCCAAGACTGACCCCGTGGCGAAGCGGCTGATGACCATTCCGGGGGTGGGGCCGGTGATCGCGACTGCGCTTGTGGCGCTAGCGCCTGCTGCCAGCACGTTCCGACGCGGGCGTGATTTTGCAGCCTGGCTTGGCCTCGTACCCCGACAGCACTCTAGCGGCGGCAAGGAGCGGCCGGGGCGCACAACAAAGATGGACGAGCGTAGCTTGCGGAGGCTTCTTATTATCGGCGCAAGTTCGGTTACGAAGGTTGCGGCGCGTGACCCCGATAAAGCCGGCGCATGGCTGGCCGGCATGCTGGCTCGCAAGCCGCGCATGCTGATCACGGCGGCGTTGGCCAACAAGATGGCAAGGACCGTCTGGGCGCTGATGGCGCATGGCGGGTCCTACAGAACTCCGGCCGCGGCGGTGTAACCGTCAAGGCCTGAGGCGTCAGGGACGCAAGGAAGGTCAGTAGAGAGGTATGGCGCAACGGTCAGAAGACGGGATTGGGAAAACCAGGGATGTGTCCGAGCGCCTCGAGCGCGCAACTTCGGTCTGGACCCGATCCGCGATCTCCATACAGGCCAGCAGCCGTGATGATGGCTGCATCAACAGGCCGGACACACGGAAGCACCTGAACCTGCGCGAACAAATCTCTCAAAAACCCCTTGTATCCAGCGGGGCGTCCACACACGGACGCTGGTTCATCTTTGCGAATAACCGATTTTGAAGCCCGGCTATCCACTCGCGAACGTCGTGATTGGGCAGGAAAGCGGACGGACCGCTTTCGGGACGGCGGGTAGCAATAGCCGAAATTGCGGGCTGCTGCTTCTTCTAAAAGGATGGTCAATTGGGAAAGCCCACAACGGCCTTTGGCGAAGTGGCGCATATATCTGTGTAGCGTGTCTAATGATGGATCGATTGCTCTCAAACGGATCGCAGAGGTTACCGAAATCGGATCCAACATATAAGGTGCAGCCTTCTGCGCCTGCATGGTTTTCGAGGGAACAAATCCGATTTTATATCGATATGCGTCTATGGCCGGCATTAATATATCCCGGATCTCGACATATTAGTTGAACGCCCTCTTCATGTTATGTGTTAATCGATTTATCTCGATTCCAATTTTACATTATATTAATTAAATTTACTAAAAAGCGTGCGCTCACGAATTTTTGCAGATCGATGCCAAACATTTGGAGATAAGCCATGGTTCGATTCATCGTCGCCACGTTGACTGTCTTCATGCTTAGCTTTCCAGTGTTGGCGCAGGTTACGCGGTTCCCGTCGGCCTTCCGAACCGAGGAAATCGCAACAAATGGCGCCACGATCCACGTGCGCGTAGGCGGTAAGGGACCCGCCATCGTATTGCTTCATGGTTACGGTGAAACTGGTGACATGTGGGCCCCCATGGCTGCAGAGCTCGCACGCGATCACACCGTCATTGTTCCAGATCTTCGCGGTCTTGGCCTTTCGTCAAAGCCCGCCGGTGGCTTCGACAAGAAGACGCAGGCAGGCGACGTTGCAGGGGTGATGGACGCTTTGAAGGTCCCGAAGGCCGATCTTGTCACCCACGATATCGGAAATATGGTCGGCTACGCGTTCGCCGTTCAGCACCCCCAGCGCGTGACAAGATTCGTACTGATAGACGCGCCGCTTCCCGGCGTCGGCCCTTGGGAGGAGGTTCTCAAAAACCCTTTGCTCTGGCATTTCCGCTTCGGTGGACCGGATATGGAGCGGTTGGTAGCAGGACGCGAGCGCATCTATCTGGATCGATTCTGGAACGAATTCTCGGCAACCCCTGCGGCTTTCACGGAAGAGTCGCGTGACCATTATGCAAAGCTGTACGCCATGCCGGGTGCGATGCACTCAGGCTTCATGCAGTTTGCTGCGTTTGATCAGGACGCAATCGACAACAAGGCGTTCATTGCCGTCAAGGGCAAGCTGGACATGCCGGTACTGGCTATTGGTGGCGAAAAATCGTTCGGGCCGATGATGGCAACGGTGATGCGCTTCGCCGCAAGCAATGTTCAGGAGGGGATCATTCCAGGGTCAGGGCATTGGATCATGGAAGAAAACCCCAAGGCGACCAGCTTGATCGTCCGCGCTTTCCTTGAGCAAGGCAAGTGAGCGCCCGGAAGCCTATGCTCGGCCTAAGCTTGGCACTGACAGCGACCTCTTCCGCATTCGCTGCACCACAGGTCAGCGAAATCCGCCTGACGCCACTGGAAATCGCGGCGATGGCAAAAGGCGGCGCTGGCGTAGGTACGTCGGGCGTCACCGGTATACAGACGACCACCCTGTACGGCGACCCGGCCGTTACCGGCCCCTATACGATCGCGCTGCGTGTTCCTGCCAACACGCGGATCGCTGCACACTTCCACCGCGATCAGCGATCTGCCGTAGTCGTCTCGGGAACTTGGTATTTCGGGTATGGCATCAAGGCCGAAGAAGCGGCCGTCAAGCCTCTCGGCTCTGGTAGCTTCTATACCGAACCGGCGGGCGCACCGCATTTTGCGCTGACCCGCAATGAGCCAGCCGTCATTTATATCAGCGGGATTGGTCCGACCGACACACAGTATATCGAGGTGGCGTCCGATCCAAGAACTTCGGCCGCTGGCCGCCCTATCGCCAATTGAAACTAACACCGCGCCTGACGCGTCTCATTGCGGACAGCGTCAATGCCAGCCAAGCTTTCCGATAGCGAGACAGTCGCCGTAGCGATCACGGCGAGAGCCGTCCAAGGCACCCCGTTTCCCAAAATCTGTTCCCGATTGCTCTTTCCCGAAATGGCCTTTCGGAGACGGAGAAACTGGAAAGATCGCGCTTAACGAATGGCCAGTCTTGGGAGCCCGGATCGCCATCCCCAACGTCCGATTGTGGGCGAAGGCGCCCTGCCCTACAGCTTCCAGCAAACCCAGAAGCTGACACTCACGGATACTTTCTCGGCTCCCAGTTCCGGTCTGATCGGACGCTGGGAGACTCCTCTCTGCTCCCCAACTCCAGTCACTCGTTCATTCTCAAACCCGACGTGACTGGATCGAGTCCCCTTGCCCAGTTACAGCAATATCTTTCTCTGCTACCGCACGGTTCTATGCGTAGGCTCTTACCCTTCCTTGCCTGTCTGATGCTCGTCCTGACCGCCTGGGTCGGGGTGGCGCATGCGGCAGAGATCGGCGCGTGCATCGAGACTAGTCAGTACGAAGCCGCGTCGCACGTCGATGGCGACGGCGATCAGGTCGCTGCCGATACCGACAAAGGGTATCCGCACCATCATGGCAGCTGCCATGCCCACCATATGAGCGCGCCTGACGCAGACACGCTTTCCTGTACGAGCGGCCCGGCCAGCGGCAAGCTCGCGTCCTTCAACGACGCCACGCTCGTCGGGCGCGATGCCGACACCGCTTTGAGACCGCCGCAGGCCTGACGCGTCGATCGGGTGCGCCGTGCGCCCCCGTGTCCCCGTCGTCAGGAGCATCCCAATGCATCGCATCATCGCGGCCATCATGGTCGCAGGGGTCTGCGCATCGTCGCTGCAGGCCCAGACCCGTCCGCCGGTCTCGGCGGAACCGGTCCTCACGCTCGCCGAGGCGCTGGCCCGTTCCGGCGCATCCTCGCCCTTCCAGGACGCGGCATCCGCCGGGGTCCGTGCGGCCGAGGCGCAGCGTCGCGTCGCTGCGCTGCGTCCGAACCCGTCGATCATTGCCGAGGCCGAGAACGTCGCCGGCACCGGTATCTATCGGGGGCTGCGCTCGTCCGAGACGACCGTCGGCGTCGCCCTGCCGCTCGAACGCGGGGGCAAGCGCGGCGCCCGGATCGCGCTCGCCGAAGCGCAGATCGGTCGCGCCAGTCTCCAGGCCGACATTGCACGCGCCGACCTGCGCCTGCGCGTCACGCAGACCTATATCGTCGCGGTCGCGGCGCAGCGCCGCATCGGGGTCGCCCGCGAACAGCTGGGCATCGCTAGCGAGGTCCTGCGCGCCGCCAGCGTGCGGGTGCGCACCGGTCGGGCGTCGCCGCTCGAGGAGCAGCGGGCCGACGTTGCGCACGTAGCCGCCGATGGCGCTGTGGAGCGCGCGGAACGTTCGGCTGCGGTCGCATCGGCAAACCTTGCCCGGCTTCTCGGCATACCCGTCGGAACGCTCGACGTGGCCTGGTTCCAGCAGTTGGATGCTATCCGCCAGTCGCCTGCTGCCGGCACTGCGGGCACGCTGACCGCCGCCGCCGCCCGCGCCGATCTCAATACCGCCGCGGCGCAGGTCCGCCTCGCACGGAGCCAGCGGGTGCCGGATCTCACGCTCAGTGCAAGCGCGCGCAGGCTTGAGCAGACCAACGACGTCGCGGCGGTGTTCGGCGTCTCGATCCCGCTCGCCGTCTTCAACGGCGGCCGTTCCGCGGTCGCCGTGGCGGACGCCCAGCGTGACCAATCGGCGGCGCTGCGCCGCGTGGCCCTGCTCGACGCCGAACAGGGCATCGCCGACGCGCTGGTCGATGCGGCGAACGCCGCGACGACGGCGCGCAACGCTGCCGGCCCTGCCCTCGCCGCGGCGCAGGAGGCCGCGCGGATCGCGCGCATCGGCTACCGCGAGGGCAAGTTCGGCCAGCTCGATCTGCTCGACGCCGAACGGACACTTCTCGACACCCGGACGGCCGCGATCGATGCGCTGACCGCCTATCATGATGCACAGGCGCGTCTCGAGCGGCTCACCGCCGACGCACCCTCCCCCAAGGACACCGATCGATGACCATCACCATGCGGGCCATCGCGTCCGTCGCCATTGCCTTAGCAGTTGTCGGCTGCGAACGCTCGCCCGAGCAGGCGACCAATGCCAGCGCCGAAACGGGGGCCGAAAAAGACACGGGCGCGGGCGATCCCGGCGTCGCCACTCTTTCGGTCCAGCAAATCGCGGACGCCGGCATCGAGGTGACCCGTCCGACGGTGGGCGGCGTCGCCGGCGCGATCGAGCTTCCGGCGACGATCGAGGGCGATCCGCAGGGCGTCCAGGTCATCTCCGCCCCGATCGGCGGCAGGCTGGTTTCGCTCACCAGAAATCTCGGTCAGTCGATCGGCCACGGCCAGACGCTGGCGATCATCGAAAGCCGCGAGGCAGCGTCACTCAACGCCGAGGTAGAGGCGGCCGGAGCGCGGTCCGCACTCGCCGAGTCGAACCTCCGTCGCGAACAGCGCCTGTTCGCCGAACGCGTGTCGCCCGAGCAGGATCTCGTCGCCGCCCGAACCGCCGCGACCGAAGCCAGCATCGCGTTGCGTCTCGCGCGGCAGCAGCTGTCGGCCACCGGCGGCGGCGGCGGCGGCGGTGGAGCGCTCAATCGCATCGCGGTGCGCTCGCCCATAACCGGGCAGGTGATCGCCCGCTCCGCCACGCTCGGCCAGCAGGTCGCCGCCGACGTCGAGCTTTTCCGCGTCGCCAACCTCGCCAAGGTATCGGTCACTATGTCGCTCGTCCCCGCTGACGCCGGACGCGTGAAGCCCGGCGCGCGCGTCGAGGTGACATCCGCCGGCCGCCGTCAGGACGGCCGCGTCACCTTCGTATCGCCGATCCTCGACGAGACCACGCGTCTGGTCCCCGTGATCGCCACGATCGACAATGCGGGCGGCACATGGCGTGTCGGCGAGAACGTCGGCGTCTCGGTCCTGCTGCCCGCAAGCGGCGATCGCAGCGTCGCCGTGCCCTCCGCTGCCGTGCAGATGATCGGCGACAAGCCACACGTGTTCGTCCGCACGGCGTCCGGCTTCCGCGCCACGCCGGTCACGCTCGGCCGCACGAATGGCGGTGCGGTCACCGTTACCGCCGGCCTGACCGGCGAGGAGCGCATCGCCTCCACCAATTCGTTCACGCTCAAGGCCGAACTCGGCAAGGGCGCGGCGAAGGACGAGAATTAAGCCATGCTTTCCCGCATCGTAACGCTCGCCGTCGAGAAGCGCTGGCTCGTCCTGCTGCTGACGCTTGCCGCCGCGCTCGCTGGCGTTTTCGCCATCCAGCGACTGCCGATCGACGCCGTCCCCGACATCACCAACAACCAGGTCCAGATCAACGTCGTCGCGCCCGCACTCTCACCCGACCAGATCGAGAAGCAGGTCGCCTTCACGGTCGAGACTGCGCTCGCCGGCATCCCCGGTCTCGAATACAGCCGCTCGCTCAGCCGCAACGGGTTCGCGCAGGTTACCGCCGTCTTCGACGAGAAGACCGACATCTACTTCGCGCGATCGCAGGTGGCGGAACGATTGCGGACCGCCGAAAGCGATCTGCCGGAAGGCGTGAAACCCGAGATGGGTCCCATCGCCACCGGCTTGGGCGACATCTTCATGTGGACGGTGGAATATCGCGAGCTCGATCAGGTCAACCACCGGAACGGCGAGCCCGGCCTGCAGAAGGACGGCAGCTACATCACGCCCGAGGGCGACCATCTCGTCAGCGAACCCGACAAGGCGACCTATCTGCGCACCGTACAGGACTGGATCGTCACGCCGCAGCTGAAGAGCAGTGCGGGTCTAGCCGGCGTCGACAGCCTCGGCGGCTACACCAAGCAATATCTCGTCGTCCCCGACATCCAGCGGATGGCGGCGATGAAGATCACGCTGAACGACCTCGCCGCCGCGCTCGAGCGCAACAACACGAGCGCCGGCGCGGGCATCGTCGATCGCAACGGCGAAGGTCTCGCGGTTCGTGCCGATGGCCGCGTTCGCAACGCCGACGAACTCGCGCGCACCGTCGTCGCGACGCGCGAAAGCGTGCCGATCCTGCTCAGCCAGATCGCGCAAGTCCGTACCGGCCAGGCGCTGCGCATGGGGTCGGCATCGGAAAACGGCCACGAGGTCGTCGTCGGCACCGCGGTCATGCGGATCGGCGAGAACAGCCGCACCGTGTCGACGGGCGTGGGCATGCGGCTGGAGGAGATCGGCCGCGCCCTGCCCGTCGACGTCGTGGTGAAGCCGGTGCTCAACCGCACCGAATTGGTCAATTCGACCATCGCGACCGTCGCCCGCAACCTCGCCGAAGGGGCCGTGCTGGTCATCGTCGTCCTGTTCGTGCTGCTCGGCAATTTCCGCGCGGCGCTGATCGCGGCGCTGGTGATCCCGGTCACGATGCTGCTGACCAGCATCGGCATGCTGAAGGCAGGCGTGTCAGCCAACCTGATGAGTCTGGGTGCGCTCGACTTCGGGCTCATCGTCGACGGGGCCGTCATCATCGTCGAGAACGCGCTGCGTCGTCTGGGCGAGGCGCAGCATGGCAGGGACGGACCGCTGCCGCTTCGGGACAGGCTGGAACTGGTCGCCGCATCGGCGCGCGAGATGATCCGACCATCGGTCTACGGCCAGGCGATCATCATCCTCGTCTACGCGCCGCTGCTGACGTTCACGGGTGTCGAGGGCAAAATGTTCGAACCGATGGCGCTGACCGTCATCATCGCGCTCGTCTTCGCCTTCGTTCTGTCGATGACGTTCGTCCCCGCGGCCATCGCGATAGGATTGAGCAGGCCGGTCGACGAGAAGGAAAGCCGCATCATCGGCTGGCTGCGTCGCCGCTACGAGCCAGGGCTTGGCAAGGCGATGGGCCGACCGAGCATGACGCTCGGGATCGCGGTCGGCGCGCTCGCGATCGCGGGTGTCGCCTTCACCACGCTCGGCCAGGAGTTCCTGCCGCAGCTCGACGAGGGCAACATCCTCGTCCAGGCGGTGCGCATCCCCGGTACCTCGGTCGACCAGAGCCAGGCGATGCAGTTCCAGGTCGAGAAGATGCTCGCACGCCAGCCCGAGGTCCGCTTCGCCTTCTCGCGCACCGGCACGTCCGAGATCGCGAGCGATCCGATGCCGCCGAACGCCACCGACACCTTCGTCATCCTGAAGCCCAGGGCCGAATGGCCCAACCCGAGCCTAGCCAAGGAAGCGCTGGTCGGACGGATCGAAAAGCGGCTCTCGACGTTGCCCGGCAATGCGTACGAGATCACCCAGCCGATCCAGATGCGCTTCAACGAGCTGATCGCCGGCGTGCGCGGCGACATCGCGGTCAAGATCTTCGGCGACGACTTCGGCGGCATGAACGCCGCCGCCGACCGCATCGCCAAGATCCTGCGCAAGACTGAGGGCGCCGTCGACGTCCGCGTCGAGCAGACCGAGGGGCTGCCGATGCTCGACATCCGTCCGAACCGGATGGCGATGTCGCGGATCGGCGTGACCGCGGGCGATGTGCAGGATACGGTGGCCGCCGCGATTGGCGGGCGCGAGGCTGGCCTGATCTTCGAGGGCGACCGCCGCTTCCCCGTCGTGATCCGCCTGTCCGAACCGTCGCGCTCCGACCTGACCCAAGTGGCGCAGGTGCCCGTGCCGACGTCCGCCGGCGGTTTCGTGCCGCTATCGACGGTCGCCGACATTGCGGTCGTCGACGGCCCCAACCAGATCAGCCGCGAGAACGGCAAGCGCCGCGTGGTCGTCCAGGCCAACGTGCGCGACCGCGACGTCGCCAGCGTCGTCGCCGATGCGCGCACCGCGATCGATGCGCAGGTGAAGATGCCGCCGGGAACCTATGTCGAATGGGGCGGGCAGTTCGAGAACCTCGCGTCCGCACGCGATCGGCTGCTCCTCGTCGTGCCGGTCTGCTTCGCGGTCATCATGCTGCTGCTGTACGGCGCGCTCGGCTCGGTCCGCGATGCGGTGATTGTCTTTACAGGCGTACCGCTCGCGCTGGTTGGCGGCGTGCTCGCGCTCGTGCTGCGCGGCATGCCGTTCTCGGTGTCGGCCGCGGTCGGCTTCATCGCGCTGTCGGGGATCGCCGTGCTCAACGGTCTGGTCATGGTGTCGTCGATCCACGACCTGATGGCCCGCGGCATGGACCGGGTCCGGGCCGCGCACGACGGCGCGCTCGCCCGATTGCGCCCCGTCGCGATGACCGCGTTCGTCGCCAGCCTAGGCTTCGTGCCGATGGCGCTCGGTCACGGCGCCGGCGCCGAGGTGCAGAAGCCGCTGGCGACCGTCGTCATCGGCGGCCTGATCTCGGCGACGCTGCTGACGCTCTTCGTCCTGCCGACACTCTACGCTCGGTTCGGCGGATGGAGGGGCTCGGAGAATATGATCTTCGGCGACGTGCGCGATCGGGGACAACCTAGTTAAGCGAAGACCACGACGACCCATGCTCGGACATTCACAACCCGTTTTCCGTTCCCCCAACTTCGGCCATTTGTTCATCTTTGCTGCAAAGCCGAAATCAGCTCTTCAAGCCCTAGTCACATCATATTTTTTTCAGAGCCAAGAGTTTAGGGATATGCCGATTTGAATCAGGACCTTGCGACGACGTTTGCGGATTTCGATGTCTTGAAAGCACATCCGGATCTCAGTCGCTTCCTGCGCTGGATTGCCGACAAGACTGCGGATCTTCACGCCCCCACTCGCCGTGCCGAGATCCGCTGATTGCATCGGCCTCGACGATGGATCGTCATCGTCAACGGACTTTTATGGCGGCGGCACTTAACGATCGGATGACCGTTCCTCCAGCGACCCGAATAGCAGGACGCTTTCCATGACCGATGATCCGCGCACCAGCCACCCGACCAGCTTTCCCGGCGAACCGCAGCAGCCGCGCCCCGGGCTTGTCGCCAACATGACGACCAAACCCGACCACGGCGAAGAAAGCTATGTCGGCAAGGGCTTGCTGCGAGGGAAGGTCGCGCTGATCACCGGTGGTGATTCCGGCATCGGCAAGGCCATCGCCATCGCTTACGCGCGTGAAGGCGCGGACATCGCAATCTCGTACCTCGCCGTCGAGCAAGAGGATGCCGAAGATACACGCGCCTGGGTCGAAAAGGCAAGACGGCGATGCGTATTGCTGCCGGGCGACATTCGCGACCGCGATCACTGCGTCACGCTGGTGGAGCGCACCGTCAGTGACCTTGGCGGGATCGATATACTGGTCAACAACGCCGCCGCCCAGACGATGAACGAGGATCTGGACAGCATCGACGATGACGAGATGCAGGGCGCGTTTTCCGCCAATGTGTTCGCGATGATCCGTCTCGCCAAGGCTGCGGCGCCGCACATGAAGCCGGGGTCGGCGATCGTGAACACCACCAGCGAGCAGGCCAAGGTCGCAACCAAGAGCATGATCGTCTACGCCGCCACCAAGGGTGCGATATCCAGCCTAACCGTCGGGCTGTCCAACCTGCTCGTCGGCAAGGGCATCCGGGTCAATGCGGTGGCGCCAGGCCCGATCTGGACGCCGATCCAGCCGATCGCGAAATCGCCGGAGGAACTGGAGAAGCTTGGACAGGATACGCCTTTGGGACGCGCGGGTCAGCCCGCCGAACTCGCGCCGGCCTATGTCCTGCTGGCGTCGTCGGAGGGAAGCTACATGACCGGCGCGGTGATTGCGGTCACCGGTGGCGTGCCGATCAACTGACTAACGGACGGGCGCCCCGGCGCCCGTCCATCGATACGGCTAGGAGTTCGCCACTTCGACGCGACGCGCCGCGCGCGCATGCTCTTTCGTGAAATCGCCGACACCGCGGTCGGTGTGGCACAGCCTGTCCCAATGGCGGAAATACAGGCCGTAGTTGCAGCCATAGAGTTCGTGATGCCGCTGATGATGGCTGGCCGTGATCAGCCATCCTCCCAGCGGTCCCGACCACATGAAACGCGGGAAGATCTCCCATCCCATGTGGTTCGTGACCCCCATGACCGTCATGATCGTGAGCACGATACCGAGGCCGGCGATATGGATCGGAACGAAGAACACCAGCAACGGAATGACCACCGCGCCGCTCAACGCCTCGATCGGGTGAAACGCCATCGCAGCCCAGGCCGTCGGCGGACGGCTGGCATGATGCAGTGCGTGCGCCAGCTTGAAAGGTTTGGGACGATGCATCCAACGGTGCGTCCAATAGAACCAAGCATCGTGCAGCAGCAGATACAGGAAAACCGAAACCGGCAGGTACCAGAGCGGATAAGCATGGATGTCGGAGTACACCTGCGTCCAGCCGTGATGCTGCCATCCCCACGCGACCACGCCGGCCGGGATACCGTAAAGCGCTGCGGACGCCAGGCTCCAGATGATTTCGCGACGGACCTGCGGGTCCAGCCCGAGGTACAGCCCCGGATGCTTGCGGACCGTGATCCACGCGAACGCGCCCGATACGAGGAGGTAGCGAACGCCGACGATGACGGTCATCGCGACGGCGGAGAGAATGATGGCGAGCGTCATGCTTGATCCTCGACGACTCTGCGATCGGCGGCTCGCCCGGCAAGAGCGCGGCGACGCGACGGAAGCCCCCACCACGGCGTTCCCGGCGAGAGATGATGCTCGTGATGATACCCGCCGAAGTGGAAGCAGGTCAGCAGCGACAGGACCGGGCCCACATCGATGCTGTGCGCGCGGTGCGAATCGGCAAAGGGAGTCTCGCGTTCCCGGTGTGGCAACCACGTCCCAAAGACGAACAACTGTGCCACCGCACCCAGGGCCGGCAGAGCCCAGAAGATGACGATGTTGCCGAGCGGTGCCCCGAGCAGCAGCGTATAGATCAGCGCCACCACGGTGATCCGGATGATTTGGCCGTGGGAATAATAGGTCTTGAAGAACTGGAGGAACCAGCCGCCGAGACTTGGGTCTCCCCCGTGAAAATCGGGATCCCCCGCCCTTCCCGTTTCCTTGTGATGCAGATGATGCTGCGGCAACAGCGATGCATAGGACAGGCAGGCATAGAGCGACAGGCAGGTCGCACCGATCGCGCGGTTCAGGCGCGGCCGATCGGGTGCCAGCGCACCGTGCATTGAATCATGCGCAACGATGAACAGTCCGGTGCTCAGCCAAGTCTGGACAGCGACCATGATGATGGCCAACGGAATCGTATCCGGGCTCCACCGCCAGAAGAAGATGCCGGTTACGTGGATCGCCAGCCACGCCACGACGATCGCGGCGGACAGCGTCACGCCGACACGCGTCTGGTGCCTCAGGGCCTCCGCTTGGCGAACCGTCCCGCTCACTTCTTCGCGTCTGCCGAGACGAGGTTTCCGGCTCTGTCGGGACGTACCGCACGCCGCTGCGGATCGGCGTTCGCGCGCAATTGCGCCTTCAACACCGACGGCTTGCGCGCGAACAGGAAGCCGTGGCTGACGGTACCGTCCTTGCCCTCGACCGCGTGGTGCAGGCGGTGCGCTTGCAGCAGGCGCTTGAAATACCCCTGCTTGGGTACCCAGCGAAAGCCGCCGCGCTGATGCACAAGCATGTCGTGCACGAAGGCATAGATGCCGCCGTACACCGTGATGCCAAGCGCTGCCCACCACAGCGGTTCCCACCAGAGCCCGACGACGAACAACACGATCGGCACGATTGCGAACACGATTGCGTAAAGGTCGTTCTTTTCGAACCAACCGTCATGATCTTCGTGATGCGACTTGTGCCAGCCCCAGCCCCAGCCGTGCATGACGTAGCGATGCGCCGCCCACGCGAAGCACTCCATGAACAACACCATGAAGACGACGATCGCGAGTTTCTCGAACCAAGTCACTGTGCTCGATCGCACGAAATGACGATGGCCGGGTGCAACGAATTCAACATGATGCCTACATAACGGTTACCGGCGTTCGATGCGAGGGCGCGCCGCCACAAAATCTCGGGTCGGTGACGGCTGCGGCCGGCCTTTTGTCGTTGCCGTTTGCAGAACGCTGTCATGGGCCTTCGCGACGAGACGTCCCGGTAAAATGCCATCACCCTGGCACCCGAGGGTGACGAGCCGCGTTCGACCGCGATGATCGCCCGAGTCTTACGCGCCGACCACCGCGACACTCCCTCCTGGCTGTTGATCGCAGCCATGCTAGGGAGTTTTCTCGCGGCCCAATATCATCACCGCTTCTCGGTGGATCCGATCCGCGCGACCCCCGCGATCGCATCATTGTTGGCGCTCGCCAGCGCGCTGGCGATCGGCAGGTACACCGCGCGACCCCGGCTCGCAGCCGGCGCGACCGCGTTTCTTCAGATGACGCTATTCACGCTGCTCGGCGTCGTGCTGGCGTATGCGTTGGCGGCGAATGCCGGACAATTGTGGGACGCGCGGCTGGCCGCCGCCGACCGTGCAATCGGCTTCGACTGGCCGGTTTTGCTCGCCTTGCTGGACACATGCCCTCCTGTAATCTGGCTACTCGGATTGGCGTATCACAGCCTCACCTTGCAGATGATCGTCGTCATCGTCGCGTTGAGCGGCATGGGGAAATTCGACACGCTGAGGATAATGGTCTGCGCGGCGATCCTGTCCGGTTTCGTCACCATATTGATCTCAGGCCTTACCCCGGCGATGGGCAACCTGTTCGACCCATCCCGCTACGCGCATCTCTGGCCATCGATAGCCTGGCTGGAACAGGGGCTGATATCCGGGCTTCGCGACGGATCCCGACGCGTGCTCGACCTCACCATGCTCATGGGGATCGTCAGCTTTCCCAGTTTCCACGCGACGCTCGCCGCCATCTTCATCTGGGCATTCGGCGCGATGCCGCGGGTTGCCCTGCCGGGCCGGGCATGGGCCATACTGACGATCGTCGCGACGCCGGTCTTCGGCGGTCACTATGGGGTGGACGTCATCATGGGGCTTGTCCTCGCACCGCCTGCCCTCCTTGCAGCCCGCCACCTCACGCGGCAAAGGCAGTTGTTCCATCGGCTGGACTCAGCCCTGCCGGCCTGACGTCGGTCTCACGGCCGAGCGCCGCGTCGACCATCGCCGCCGCCTCGGCGGCGCCGCCTGCCGCCGCCATATCCGTCGCCAATCTCCGTGCCGCACGACGGTATTCCGGATCGCGCAACACCAGCCGCAACGCCGGTTCGAGACCTCCCTTGCCTGCTTCGGCAGCCGAGACAACGCGGGCAGCCCCGATCCGCTTCAGACGCGCCGCCGTCGCCGGTTGTTCGAATGCCAGCGGCACGGCAACGATCGGAACACCGGCCGCCAGCGCGTCCAGCACCGTATTGAACCCGCCATGCAGGATCGCGGCAGAACATAGGGGCAGGATGCGGGTCTGCGACCAGAATGCCCTCACCAACGGGTTTCCCGGTAGCGAATGGGCTTCGCGGTCGCTCAGCCCGCCGCCATGCGCCACCACGGCACGGGCACCCACCGCGGAACAGGCCGCCGTCATCGCCGCGAACAGCGATCGGCGCGCACCCTGCAACGACCCCAACGAACAAAATATGAGCGGTCGACCGTCGTCGTCCGGCAGGTTTTCCTCGGGCTCGTCTCGTCGCCAAGGCCCGCCGTATCGAAAGCTCTCCGGCAAGGCCAGGCGCGGAAAGTCCAGGCCTCCGGGGCATTGCGCGATCTGCAATCGTTCGGACCATTGATATCGGGGGTCGGGATCGAGCCCCCAACGCCGTGCATACGTCGCCACCATCGTCGTGATCGGCCGCATCAACAGGTCGCTGACTGCATACCCGCCACTGTTGCGATTCCGCCCCACCGCATCGGCACGATACGCCCACCCGAGAAAGGGTGGCGGTACCGTCGGCTCCCTGAGCAAGGGCAATCCGGTAACGGCGGTTACGAACGGCAGTCGGAGATGTCGTGCCACCAGTGCTCCGGCTGGCTCAACCGAGTCGGCGACGATCGCATCGACCCCCAGCCTCGACAGCGCCGTCGGGAGAGCCCTCAGAAGCAGTTCCGTCATCGATGCGGTGCCGCGGATCATCCGCGGTAGTCCGACAGGCCCCGATGGCTGCGCCAGCTTGCGGTAATACTCCGCCAGCAAGCCCTGGCCGTCGGCGGGATGATCGAGCGCCGCAAACCCAACACCGCAATCGGGCACCAGCGACGCGACCTCGGCCAAGTGGATTATCGTGACTCTATGCCCCGCTTCAACAAGCGACGTTCCCAATGCTGCTAGCGGATTGATGTGGCCCGCCGTTGGCGGCGCGATGATGGCAATATGCCGCCTTTTGACCGTCAATGCCGTGGAGCTTTCCGTCGCCGTCGTATTCGATCGGTTACTATCAGCATGCGAGGGAAGAGCGATAGCGCAATAATTCGGAGATAGTACCGCCTCACCAATGACCGCGACCGGCGAATTCTAAAAGGGAGGTTTGATGCGAGCGAAGCCGACCGGCGCCTTGACTTCCAAGCGTGTAACGGGACCGGAGCTGGTTAAGGATCGGTCAGAAGCACCAAAACGATCGATATAGCTTCGCTTCCGTTAGCGATACGCGGTAAATCACCCGAGCATACCGATCAACTATCGGCCGTTGCTAAAATACGGGCTCGGGCGTTCGTAACCGCATGAACGCCAACCCGCTATCGATCCGAGACCAGACCAAGAGTAGCATCGTAAGGCAGGTACGGACCCTGTTTAATGATCGGGCACGCGGCGAGGAGCCGGTGACGCGCAGCGACGATGCGCTGTTTCCGACCGACTCGATGATCTGGCGCGTGCATGGCGATGTTGTCAGCATGATGGTAGGCGGCGTCACCGCGCTGCTGCTTCAGATGCTGCATCCTGCAGTTCTGGCAGGCGTCTGGGACCATTCGAACTTCCGAACCGACATGCTTGGCCGGCTGCGGCGCACTGCCCGGTTCATCGCTGCGACCACCTATGGTGAGCGGACCGAGGCCGAGGCAGCGATAGCGCGAGTCCGCGCGGTGCACGCGCACATCGGCGGCACGCTTCCTGACGGTACGTCCTACCGGGCCGACGACCCAAACTTACTGGCGTGGGTCCACATATCCGAGGCGTGGTCCTTCCTGGCTGCCTGGCAACACTATGGGGATCGTCCCCTCATACCCGCGCAGGAGGATCTTTATTATGCCCAGTTTGCCACCATAGGCGCCGCACTGGGTGCCGACGCTCTCCCGCGGAACCGTGCAAGCACACATCAGGCGCTTCGCACCATGCAGCCGGTGCTGGTCGCAGACGGTCGCACGCGCGAGGTGGCGCAGTTGGTCCTTGCTCAGACACCGAGCAACCCTCTGGCGATACCGCTGCAACGGATCGTCGCGCAGGCGGCGGTGGACCTTCTCCCGAACTGGGCACGTCGGATGCATTGTCTGAAGGCTTCGCCAATATTTTTGAAACCGGTCGTCCGGTCCGGTGCACGACAAATGGCGAAAACGTTGCGCTGGGCCTTCGACGGGACTTGAATCCGAATACCCGGACGTGGACGCTTCTAAAGCGCATGGTGGTCGTGCGGTTGGGGTCATTGGCCCGCGGGCGAAGGGCAAGGTCTGGGCGAGCCGGATTATCGCGAGCCGCGCATCGAAGTATTGCAATGGCCTGGCGGAATTACGGCGGCCGACCTGCCCCTCCCAATCCTGACCGAGCTACCAGATAACGATATTCGTGCAGTATGTCGGCCGAGATAGCAAACTCATTGATCCAGATTGAGATGGCCAGGATCGCTGGAACATTGCCCATCCGTGCCGGTTCGGTTTGTAGCGGTGGGTTGAACGCGCCGCAGCCCCCAGGAGAATGTCATGACAAAGCTTCTTACGCTCGCAGCCATGATCGCACTGCCCACCGTCGCGGCCGTCGCGCAGGCACCGATGGCCGCGCCGACCTATGTAATGAAAGCGGGTGCCGGCGATCAGTATGAAATCCAGTCCAGCCGTTTGCTGCTCACCTCGACCAAGAACGCCAAGCTGCGTTCGTTCGCATCGATGATGGTCACCGATCACACCAAGTCGACCGCGGATGTGAAGGCGGCTGCAATGCGCGCTGGCCTGCACCCTGCGCCGCCCAAGCTCGATGTTATGGGCACGAAGAACGTCGCGGCCTTGCGCGCAGCCACCGGGACTGCGCGCGACCGGTTGTATGTCGAACAGCAGAAGTCTGCGCATCAACGCGCGCTGACACTGCACCAGACCTATGCACAATCCGGAACGGCGGCGCCGCTCAAGACGGTCGCGGCCTCGATTGCGCCGGTCGTGCAGACCCACATCACCGAGCTGTCCACGATGTGACCGACGCGCGATGGCCGGCGATTGCACCTGCGCGCCGGCCATCGCTGCATCAGGACCTGGCGCCGCGCGCATCGACAGGAGATCAGACATGAACGATACCAACCCACATAGCGACGACGCGCCGCCAACCACGTGGAAACGCGGCGATTCTCTCGGGGCGGCTGCTATTTCAGAGCGCAAGGACGATGCGATCGTCGCGCGTGCGGTCACTATCAACCGGCCCGTTGCCGAGGTGTTCACCTATTTTCGCGACTTTGCCAATCTGCCGACGTTCATGGAGAACGTCGAACGGATCGACATTCTGAGCGACACGCGGTCGCACTGGGTCGTGAAGGCACCCGCCGGCAAGACAGTCGAATGGGACGCGGTCGTGACCGAAGAGGCACAGGACAGATTGATCGCCTGGACGTCCGAGCCTGGTGCCGATGTCGCGAACAGCGGCCGGGTGGAGTTTCGTGATGCAGGCGCGCGGGGTACGGTCGTCACCGCGACCATTGCCTATGATCCGCCCGGCGGAATCGTCGGCAAGCTGATCGCCAAGATGTTTCAGCGTGAACCCGCGATCCAGGCGCGCCGGGACCTGCGCCGCTTCAAGCAATTGATGGAAACCGGCGAGATCGCGACTGCCGCGATGAACCGCAAGCAGCATGAAGAGGAACTCGCCTGATGCGCGCTTTGGCCTGGCACGGTAAACACGACGTGCGCGTCGATACCGTCGACGATCCCGAAATCGTCAATCCGCGTGATTGCATCATCAAGGTCACCGCAACCGCGATCTGCGGCTCCGACCTGCATCTGTACGACGGGTACATCCCGACGATGCAGGCGGGCGACATTCTCGGCCACGAATTCATGGGCGAGGTCGTCGAGGTTGGCGCCAGGTCGACGCTCAAGAAGGGGCAGAAGGTCGTCGTCCCGTTCACGATCGCGTGCGGCAGCTGTTATCACTGCGGCAAACATCAATATTCGGCGTGCGACAACGGCCTCCCCGCCGACAACCAGGATATTGCGCAGGAGCTGTACGGCCAGCCGATGTCCGGTTTGTTTGGATACAGCCACATGACCGGCGGTTATGCGGGCGGCCAGGCGGAATATGTCCGCGTGCCATTCAGCGATGTCGGCCCGATCGTAATTCCCGACGGCGTCGAGGACGAGAAGGTGCTGTTCCTCTCCGATATCCTGCCGACCGGCTGGATGGCGGCGGAGAATGCACAGATCGAACCGGGCGACACCGTCGCGGTGTGGGGCTGCGGTCCGGTCGGGCTGTTCGCGGTGCAGTCGGCGTTTCTGATGGGCGCCGAGCGCGTCATCGCGATCGACCATTTCCCGCGCCGGCTCGAGCTGGCAAAGAAGTTCGGCGCCGAGACGATCAACTACGAGGAAAGCGCGGTCTACGAGGCGCTGATGGTGATGACCGGTGGGATCGGTCCCGATGCGGTGATCGACAGCGTCGGGCTGGAGGCGCACGGCTTCTTCGTTGACAACGTGCTCGACCAGATCAAGGCGTCGACCTTCCTCGGCACCGACCGCGCGCATTCGATCCGCCAGGCGATCATCGCCTGTCGCAAGGGCGGGCGCGTATCGATGCCGGCGGTCTATGGCGGGTTCATCGACAAGTTCCCGCTCGGTGCGCTGATGGAGAAGGGACTGACGCTCAAGACAGGCCAGACGCACGTCCAGCACTATATGCCCGCACTGCTCAACGCGATCATGGAGGGCAAGATCGACACGACCTTCCTGATCTCGCACCGGATGGACCTGGAGGACGCGCCCAAGGGCTACGACATGTTCAAGAACAACCAGAACGAAGTGACCAAGGTCGTGCTCAAGCCCGGCTTCAACTGACTTTGCTCCCCTCCCTGAAAGGGAGGGGCTGGGGGTGGGTTGGCTCGTAGGTAAATCGCAGCCCTCACCCCGAACCGACCCACCCCTGCCCCTCCCTTCCAGGGAGGGGTGAAGAAGGAACACGACATGGCCGATAAATTCGCGATCATCACCGGGGCCTCGACGGGCATCGGTTTCGAACTTGCCACGCTCGCGGCGAAGGACGGCTACGACATCCTGGTCGTCGCCAACGAAGCGCTGATCCAGTCCGCTGCCGCCGACTTCAAGCAATTCGGCACCGAGGTCGCCGCGGTCGAGGCGGACCTGTCGACGATCGAGGGCGTTGATGCGCTGCTTGCCGCGACCAACGGGCGGAAGGTCGATGTGCTGTGCGCCAACGCCGGACACGGTCTCGGCCACGGTTTCCTTGACCAGACAGTCGACGACTGGCGCAACGTGATCGATACAAACATCACCGGCACGCTGTACCTTCTTCAGAAGGTGATGCCGGCGATGGTCGCGCGTAATGACGGCAAGGTGCTCGTGACCGGGTCGGTCGCAGGCTACATCCCCGGCGCGTTCCAGGCGGTCTACAATGGCTCGAAGGCGTTTATCGACAGCTTCACCGAGGCACTGCGCAACGAGATCAAGGACGCGGATGGCGTCACGCTGACGACGCTGATGCCGGGGCCGGTCGATACCGAATTCTTTGACCGTGCCGACATGAACGACACGTCAGTGGGCACAGATCCGAACAAGCGGGATCCGGCCGATGTCGCCAAGGACGGCTGGGATGCGCTGATGAGCGGGAAGGCGTCGGTCTTCTCGGGTTTTATGACGAAGGTCCAGGGTGTGCTCGCCAACGTCGTCCCCGGTTCGGTACTTGCCGAACAGCATCGGAAGATGGCCGAGCCCGGTAGTGCCAAGGACTGATTGGCGGCAAAGCTCGGGGTGCCCAGCCTCGATAGGATTGGGCACCCCGACGATGATGGGGAAATTACAGATGGCGGCACCGTTGACGGCTCGGCGATCGGTCGTCGTCATCAGCGACTGGGTCGATGGGCGGCATCCCGGACACGACCGCCCGTCACCCGCCGTGCTGCCAGCACACGCAGTCGATTCGGCCAGCCAGCCGTGGATCGGCGATCTCGTCCCCACTGACGTGACGGGCGGGTATCTGGAGCGGTTACCGCTAGCGCTGGTCGCCGCGGGTATCGTCGATCAGGCCGAAATCTGGCATCATTGGCGCGGCGCGGACGAGCCTCCATTCCGCAGGGACAACGCGGTTCTGGCACGTCGCGCCTTCCGGATCGACGACGAGCGCGCGCCCTTCGCATCGTCGCAAATGATCGCGTTCGTCGAGGCATTCGGCGCGCCGCATATCCTCGTCGTATTTGGCTTGGGCGTCGCGCCCGACCTGCTCGAACTCTGCGCGAACAGCATCATCCTCTACAATTCGATCGACGCGCCGTCGCTGCGCGTACCGCCCGAAGTCAGCGAGCATTTCGATCTCGTCATTACCGGCGCGCAGTGGCAGTCGGACGAAGTCGAGGCACGCCACCCCGGCATGTGCACCGCGATCCTGCCGGTCGGGCCTGAGTTCGCCGCGATCGACCAGTTCCGTCCGCTCGGCACACCCAAGGATTTCGACCTGATCTACGTCGCCGCAGCGCAGCCGTACAAGCGCCACGACATCCTATTCGATGCGCTCGCGCAGCTTCCGCGCGACATCCGCGCGCTTTGCGTGTTCGGATACGGCGAGAATGCCGACGCACTCCGCCACCGCGCGCAAGAGCAGAACCTCGCGATCGAGTTCGTCGGACCGCCGGGCGTGCCTATCGAAGAGGTCAATCGCTTGATGAACCGCGCCAAGTTCGGCGTGGTCTGCGGCATCGACGACGGCGCACCCGCGATCCTCACCGAATACATGCTCGCCGGCCTGCCGGTACTCGCCAATGCGGAATTACGCTGCGGATTGCAGTTCATTATGCCCGAGACCGGCATGACCGCTTCGACGACCGGGTTTGCCGATGCGATCCTTACAATGCGTGAAACCTACGCCGAATTCCGGCCCCGCGACGCCGTATTGGAACGTTGGACTTGGCAGCATAGCGTTGTGCGTTTGGGTGCGATTATCCAGCAAATACATGATGCAAAGCAATTACATTTGCATAGTCAGGTCTGAGGCGTGGGCTTAGGTTCGATCGACAACGCGGATAACCGCGGATTTGCGGATTGGAAGAGCGTGCACGGTACCGGACCTATTCTCACGCCCTCGAAGTCCGACGATGCCGCCCCGCCGCCGCTGATCTGCTTCTCGCACCTCCGCTGGGATTTCGTCACGCAGCGCCCTCAGCATCTGATGAAGCGGTTCGCGCAGGCCCAGAGCGTGTTCGTTTGGGAAGAACACATCCCCTGCGACCACCCGCTGCCGTTCCTCGAACACCACCCCTTCCCCGCCGATAACGTGATCGCGTTGCGCCCGCGGCTGCCGCATTGGTGGGGCGCGGAGCAGGTTGAGGCGGGTTTGCGGCAATTGCTCGACATGCTGGTCGCGACGAGCATTCGCGCCAAGCCGGTGCTCTGGTTCTACACCCCAATGATGCTCCCGTTCGCCGAGCATCTGGACGCCGCCGCGGTCGTCTACGACTGCATGGACGAACTGTCAGCGTTCCGCTTCGCGGACCCCGCCCTGCTCGACCGCGAAGCCCAGTTGCTCGCGCGCGCCGACCTCGTCTTCACCGGCGGCTACAGCCTGTACGAAGCCAAGCGCGGCCGCCACCGCGACGTCCACGCCTTCCCCTCGGCTGTCGACGTCGGGCACTTCGCCCAAGCGCGAACCGGCAACACCGAACCCGAGGACCAGCGCCACATCCCCGGCCCGAAACTCGGCTTCTTCGGCGTCATCGACGAACGCATCGACCTCGCATTGCTCGACGCCGTCGCTGCGCAGCGCCCCGACTGGTCGTTCGTGATTATCGGCCCGGTCGTGAAGATCGACCCCGCGCACCTGCCACGCCGCGCCAACATCCACTGGCTCGGCGGGCGCGGCTACGACGAACTCCCCGCCTATCTCTCCGGTTGGGACGTCGCGCTGATGCCGTTCGCGATCAACGCCGCGACCCGCTTCATCAGCCCGACCAAGACACCCGAATATCTCGCCGGCGGCCTGCCCGTCGTCTCGACGCAGATCGTCGATGTGATCCGCCACTATGGTGACGCAGCGGCCGTCTCGATCGCCGCCGACGCGCCCGCGTTCGTCGCCGCCTGCGAGGCAGCCCTCGCGCTTCCCCGCGAAGGCGCATGGCGCGACGAAGCCGACCGCCTGCTCGCCACGCAATCCTGGGACCGCACGCAAACTGCCATGGCAACCGAGATCGACCGCGTCTTAAACGGGAAAAAATACGCTCCCGCCCCGAAACGCGAACGTTACGACACGCTGATCGTCGGCGCAGGGTTCGCCGGCGCGGTCCTAGCCGAACGCCTGGCCAGCGACAGCGGTCAGCGCGTCCTCGTCGTCGACCGCCGCCCGCACATCGGCGGCAACGCGTATGACGAGCACGACGCGGCGGGCGTGCTGGTCCACCGCTACGGCCCGCACATCTTCCACACCAACTCCGCCGACGTGTTCGACTATTTGTCGCGCTTCACCGCATGGCGCCCGTACGAACACCGCGTCCTCGCCAGCGTCGACGACAAGCTCGTGCCGATGCCGATCAACCGCACCACGCTTAACGCACTCTACGGCCTGTCGCTCGAGGACGACGCGGAAGCCGCCGCCTTCCTCGCCAGCCGTGCGGAATCGGTCGAGGACATCCGCACCTCCGAGGACGTCGTCGTTGCGGCAGTCGGCCGCGATCTCTACGAGACGTTCTTCCGAGGCTACACGCGAAAGCAATGGGGCCTCGACCCGTCCGAGCTCGACCGCGCCGTCACCGCGCGTGTTCCCACCCGCACCTCGACCGACGACCGCTATTTCACCGACACATTCCAGGCGATGCCCGCAAACGGCTACACCCGGATGTTCGAGGCGATGCTCGATCACCCCGGCATCACGCTCGATCTCGGCGTCGAATATCGCGACGTGATCGACCGCATCGACGTCGACCACATCGTCTTCACCGGCCCGATCGACGAGTATTTCGACTTCCGCTTCGGCAAGCTCCCCTATCGCAGCCTCCAGTTCCGCCACGAGACGCACGACGTCGCGCAATTCCAGCCGGTCGCGGTCGTCAACTATCCCGACGAAGCCGTGCCGCAGACGCGCATCACCGAATACAAGCATTTGACCGGCCAGCTCCACGCGAAGACCAGCATCAGCTACGAATTCCCGAGCGCGAAGGGTGACCCCTATTACCCGATCCCCCGCCCCGAAAACCAGGCGCTGTTCAAACGCTACGAGGCACTTGCCGATGCGGAGGAAGGCGTGACCTTCGTCGGCCGCCTCGCGACGTACCGCTACTACAATATGGATCAGGTCGTCGGCCAGGCGCTCGCCACCTATCGCCGCATGGTCGCGAAATCTGCCGTCCTCGAAACCCCCGTGATGGCCGCCGAATGACCCGTATCTGCCTGCTGACCGACAGCCTTGCCCCGTCCGGCGTCGGCGCGCACATGATGACGCTCGCCGAAGGATTGGGCGAAGACGAGATCGTCGTCGCCGCGCGTCCCGGCACGGGCCTGCTCGAACACGCCGCCGCCAAGGGTTATGCAGTCAAGGCGCTCGACGACGATGCAGGCCTCGCTCGCTGGCTAGACCGCGCCGCGCCCGACATCGTCCACGTCCACGCCGGCATAGGCTGGGAAGGCCACGCCGCCGTCCGCGCCGCGCACGCCGCTGGCGTTCCGGTTATCCGCACCGAACACCTCCCCTACCTCCTCACCGACCCCGCGCAGCGCGACGAACACCGCGACACCTCGGCCGCGCTCGCACGCCTGATCTGCGTCTCGGACGCGGTCGGCGACAGCCATCGCGCAGCCGGCGTCGATCCGGATTTGGTCGCAACGATCCACAACGGCGTCGGCGCGCACAAACCCTCGCGCTCCCGCGAAGCCCTCCGCAGCGAATGGGGCGTCGCCGATGCCCCCGTCCTGCTCATGGTCGCGCGCTTCGCCGAGCAAAAGGGCCACGCGCTCCTGCTCGACGCGTTGCCCGCAATCCGGGCCGCACAACGGGACGTGATCGTGCTGCTCGCCGGCGAAGGCCCCCTCCTCACCCAGACTGCACGCGCCATTGCGGCAAAGGGACTGGCCGGCACCGTCCGCATGCTCGGCACCCGCAACGACGTCGCCGACCTGATGACGCTCGCGGACCTGCTAGTCCTGCCCTCCGCGTTCGAGGGCCTGCCGCTGGTCGCGCTCGAAGCGATGGCCGCCGGCCTCCCCGTCGTCGCCACCGTTGCACCCGGCAATGCCGAAGCGATCGAGGACGGCGTCACTGGTCGCCTGACCGCCGCGGACCCGGCCAGCTTCGCCGATGCGATCGTCACGATGCTAGCCGACCGCGACAGCCTGAAAACAATGGCCAGCGCCGCGATCGAACGCCAGCAAGACCTGTTCTCGGCCGATCGCATGATCGCCGACACGCGCGCGGTCTACGCCGCCGTGCAAGACCACAACACAAAGGGAGACGGCGTGGAGCGGACACGGATCGGGTTCATCGGCGCGGGCGGCATCGCCAATCGCCATTTCGGCGTACTGGAGCAGTTCGACGACGTCGCGATCGTCGCGGTCGCCGATGTCGACATGTCGCGCGCGACCGAAGCCGCCGCCCGCTACGGCGCGCGCGCCTTCGACGATGCGTCCGCGATGCTGGCCGCGGTCGAACTCGATGCGCTCTACATCTGCGTGCCCCCGTTCGCGCACGGCGAACCCGAACGCCTGGCGATCGAGCACAAGCTGCCGTTCTTCGTCGAGAAGCCCGTCGCGCTAGACCTCGGCACCGCGGAGGACGTCGCAGCCGCGGTCGACCGGCTCGGTCTCGTCACCGCGGTCGGCTATCATTGGCGCTATCTCGATACCGTGGATGAGGTGAAGGCGCTCCTCTCCGCTACCCCCGCCCGCCTGCTCTCCGGCTATTGGATGGACTCCACGCCGCCGCCGCGCTGGTGGTGGAAGAAGGACGCATCGGGCGGCCAGATGCTCGAGCAGACGACGCACCTCGTCGATCTGGCCCGCTATCTCGTCGGCGACGTCGTCCGCGTATACGGCCAGTCGGGCCATATCGACCGCGCCGCCTTCCCCGGCCTGGATGTAGCAACCACCAGTACCGCGATGCTCACCTTCGCCAGCGGCGCGATCGCCAACTTCGCGTCGACCTGCCTGCTCAACTGGAACCACCGCGTCGGCCTGCACCTGTTCGGCGAAGGCCTCGCGATCGAACTCACCGACCGCGACGTGATGATCGACATCGGCCGCGGCCGCCCGGTCCGCGGCACCGGCAGCGACCCGGTCGTGCTGGAGGATCGCGACTTTATCGACGCGGTGCGCGGGGGCGAGAACCGCATCCGATGCCCCTACCCCGCCGCGCTCGAAACGCTCCGCCTCGCGCTGGCGATCGAACGCTCCGCCGTCGAAGGCCGCGCGATCGACGTCCGCGAGCGGGAGGTGATCCATGTCTGAGTGGCGCCACGTCCGCTCGCTCGGAGTCGAACGTCCCGGTCAGGCGTATTTCTTCGGCTATGACGAAGCGCCTCCGGGCGACGGTCAGGTCCGGCTCGACCTGCTCTACACCGGGTTCTCCGCCGGGACCGAACTCACCTTCGTCAAGAACAGCAACCCGTATCTCCACTCACGCTGGGACGCAGGGCGCGGCGTGTTCGTCCCCGGCGAGCCGAGCGCGCACTATCCGGTGCCGTTCCTCGGCTACATGGAATGCGCGCGCGTCAGCGACAGCCGGGTCGACGATTTCGCCAACGGCGACGTCGTCGGCACCGTTTTCGGCCACAAGACCGGCCACACCGCGGACCCGTTCAACGACCTGCTGACCAAGCTCCCGCCGGAGCTCGATCCGATCCTCGGCATCTATATCGGCCAGATGGGTCCGATCGCCGCCAACGGCATTCTTCACGCGGACGTCGAATTGCTGGGACCCAACGTCGTCAACCTCGGCGACGGCATCCGCGGCCGCCCCGCTTTGGTGATCGGTGCAGGCATCGTCGGCATGTTGACCGCGCTGTTCGCGCAAGCCGCCGGCGCCAGTGAGGTCGTGATCGCCGACCCGTCCCCCTTCCGCCGCCTGCGCGCCGAATGCCTCGGCATCACCGCGATGACCGAGGACCAGGCCTGGGCCTACGCCAAGGCACGCTGGCTCCACGGCGGCGACGATCGCGGCGCGGACGTCGTGTTCCAGACCCGCGCCGATGCCGCCAGCCTCCACGCCGCGATGCGCGCGCTGAGACCGCAAGGCACGGTGATCGACCTCGCTTTCTACCAGGGCGGCGCCGACCGGCTCCGGCTCGGCGAGGAATTCCACCACAACGGCCTCTCCTTACGCTGCGCGCAGATCAACCGCGTCCCGCGCGGGCTAGGCTTCCAGTGGGACCGCCGCCGCCTCGCGAACGAAACGGTGAAGCTCCTCCTCGCCCGCGGCCCCGAGATCCGAGCGCAGCTCATCACGCATGTCGTGCCCTATGACGACGCCCCCGCCTTCATCGCCCGGCTGGTCGGCGAGCGGCCCGAATTCCTCCAGATCGTCTTCAAGGTCGGCGATTGAGTACCGTACTCACTGCCGACGCCCGCCCGATCCGCATCCTGTTCGTCTTCGCCTGGCTCGTCGTCGGCGGCGAGGAAACGGAGGTGCGCTTGCTCGCCCAGGCGCTCGACCCGACGCGCTACCGGATCGAGGTCGTCGCGTGCTTCCGAAAAGACGGCATGCCCGAGCAGACGCACGCGCAGTTGGAAGCGATCGGCGTGCCCGTAGATCGCACACCCTACGCGCTCGGCTTCGACGAGACCGTCGCCTACCTCGCGAGCAAGCTGCCTGCGTACGACGTCGTCGTCTCGTGCCAGAACGTCGCCGACATCTATCCCGCGCTCGAACGCATGCACCTCCGCCCGCCGCTGATCGAGCATGGCGGCCTCGTCTCCGAAGCGCTCGCCGGCCCCAAGCATCTCACCGCGCGCTATGTCGGCGTCTGCGCCTCGATCCGCGACGCCGCCGCCGGCCGCATGCCCGGCCGCGAACACCACGCGATCGAGATCCCATCGATGGTCGACACGCGCGCCTTCGACCCCGTGCGCCGCGCCCCCATCCGTGCGACGCTAGGGATCGCCGAAGACGTACCGTTGATCGGCTGGCTAGGCCGGCTCGACCCGAAGAAACGTGTCGAGGACTTCATCGAAGCCGCCGCAGTCGTCCATGCCCGCCACCCCCGCGCGCGCTTCGTGGTGATCGGCGGACCGGACGCCTTCATCCCCGAATACGCCGCCGCCCTCCGCAACCGAGCGCATGCCCTTGGCCTCGACACCGCGCTGACCTTCCTCGGCGACCGCGACGACGTGCCCGACCTGCTCGCCGCGCTCGACATCTTCGTCTGGCTCTCGCGCGGCGAAGGCATGCCGCACGTCATAGCCGAAGCCGGCGCCGCACGCCTCCCCGTCATAGCAACGCGCGACAACGGCTCCGAACAACAGATCGTCGACGGGGTGAGCGGCCTGTTCGTGCCCCATGAAGACCCGCCCGCGGTGGCTACCGCGATCACGAAACTCATCGAAGAACCGGCACTCCGAACCCGCCTCGGCACCGCCCTCCGCGCCAAGGTCGACAGCGAGTACGCCGTCGCCGCCGTCGTCCCCCGCTGGGAAGCCCTGTTCGCCGAAGTCCTGACCGACCGGCCACCCCTCCCCCGCCCGACCGGCCTCTTCCGCAGTTTCCTGCAAGGCGGCTTCGAATCCTCTACCCACCGCCGCGCGTACGACCGCAAGCGCGTCGACGTCATCGCCGCCAGCCATCACGACACCCTTGCCGCGCATGACTATAGCGAACTCGCCAAGCTCGGCATCCTGACCGTCCGCGACGGCCTGCGCTGGCATCTGATCGAACGCGAGCCCGGCCGCTACGACTGGTCCAGCCTCGACCGCCAGCTGGAAGCCGCCAAGGCGGTCGGCACCGAAGTCATCTGGGACCTGCTCCATTACGGCTGGCCCGACAACATCGACATCTGGACGCCGACCTTCGTCACGCGCTTTGCGGCCTTCGCCGCCGCCGCCGCGCGCCATATCGGCCCGGCCGCGCCCGGCGAGACCCGCTTCTACGCCCCCGTCAACGAGATCTCGTTCTTTGCCTGGGGCGGCGGCGACGCAGCCTATCTCAACCCCTTCGCACGGGGTCGCGGCTACGAACTCAAGGTCCAACTCGCCCGCGCCTCGATCGCCGCGATGGAAGCGATCCTCGCGATCGACCCCGCGGCGAGGTTCGTCCACGCCGACCCGGTCATCAACGTCATCACCGATCCCGCCCGCCCGAACGACGCCCCCGCCGCCGAAGGCCACCGCCTCGCGCAATACCAAGCCTGGGACATGATCGCCGGCAAGGCTTGGCCACAGATCGGCGGTCGTCTGGCGCTCCTCGATATCGTCGGCGTCAATTTCTACCACAACAACCAGTGGATCCACGGCGGCCCGCCGCTAGCGTACGACCACCCCCTCAGCCGCCCCCTCCACGCGATCCTCGCCGACGCCTATGCCCGCTACGGCCGCCCGATCTTCATTGCCGAAACCGGGATCGAGGGCAGCGCCCGCCCCGCGTGGCTTCGCATGATCCTGCGCGAGGTGAGGATCGCCCAATCACTCGGCGTGCCGGTCGAGGGAACATGCCTCTACCCGATCCTCGACCACCCCGGCTGGGACGACGACCGCTACTGTCCCAACGGCCTCCTCGCCTGCTCGCCGATCGTAAGCAACCGTATTCCACATGCCGCACTCGCAGACGTCATTCGGACTCGGCCACTTTTAGTAAATCCAGAGAGTGCCTGAACTAAAGTACGCTCGTATCTTCAAGGCAAACCTTCAGCATGTTTAGGTTTTTCAGCAAAAACTCGATTCTTGTGTAGCAGACTGCCGCCAGCTCTCTCGAAAGTATTTCAAATATACAATATTATTTAAGTCGACGCTGGGGTAGCTCAGCACAACTGCTCATGTCTCAGATTAATAAGTAATTCCCATATTTTGCGAAATTTCTCTTAAGCTGGATTTTGAACTTGAACGTCGAGATGGTTCGCATCGACACCTGCGATGTTCTGAGGACGGCAGATCGTAATTCCAGTAGCGCGCCACCTTTCGAATCAGGTTTCAATTCCTTTTTAGTAATAAGTATTACTCGAGCGGCTTCGGCTGCCTTGCAAGCGGAAGCCTTCTCTCGCTTACCCCACTCCAAAGCGACCGCTTCGCAACCCAGTGGGACGAGCGTTCAAGGCACCAAACGACGCGTAAACAAACGTCTATTTGTCTTTGAACGCTGGATTAAAGTCTAACAGCGGACGGGGCTTTCTACTAACAGCAGCCTGTTGGGCCCATGCCCCAAAGCCTGAACGAACGTCTGCTTACGATCATCGCCTTCCGAAGGCGGCCGGGCTGCAATCCACCAGAAATGCAGACGTTCCGCAACGCCGGATGATGTAAGCCGCGCGCCGTTAGAAACCTACGCCTTCACTCGCCTCAGCTTTCTTCGTCAGGCCCACAATCGAATCTGCCAGCGGCGAGATCGGCAAGTATGGGATTGCCGAAGACGACACGGCGGTCTTCGGGTACTTCGCCGAGATCATCCGGATGCCATGTGAGGACGCCCGACCTGCCACCCTGCGCACGCTCGATTCGTGAAAGCTGAGCTGCGGACACACCAGAGTGCCGCGAGAGCTCGGCTAACGACAGCCGAGAGCCTTGCGCTCGAGGCGCAGGCGCTGACAAAGCTGATAAATCTTCGTGCCTTGAAGGCTACCGTCGAACAAGAGCGCTGGACGACCACTGTCACCAGCGATCGCCACCTGCGGCCAATCGATTTCCAGTTCCTCCATGATCCGGTCAAGCGTGGAGCCTTGCGGCCAGGTGTGTCCGTTTTCGATCCGCGACAAGGCTACCCGGCTTATCCCGACCCTGCAGGCTAGTTTATGCTGGCTTATCGGGTCTACAACACCGCGCACCCCGGTACGATGATCCTTGAGGATCTGCCCCAGGTCGGCGCGCAGGTGGCTGAAGCCTTTTGGCAGTCGCATTCGGGCGAGGGGACGTTCCGTCTTCATGAAAGACCAATGATGACGACTGTATGTAGATTTCGGGCACGCCCGGTGACGGCCGTCCCAAAACGTCGCTATGGCCGTCGCCCGGATCATATTGGCACAACCTGTCGATGCGCAAGACGCATTAGCCGAGCTTGTACGCCTGCTGGCACTACAGGCAGCGGCCGAACATCATGCGCGCATGCAGGATTCCCGTGCGGCAAGAGCTGTGAAACAATAAGCCATGCTCACGACCACGCACCGCCGCATCGCACTCTATGGCCGGCACTCAACCGCCATGCAGTCGGCGTCGTCGAGCGCCGATCAGGTCGCGTCCTGCGCGCCGCTGGTCGGCTATCTTGGCGGCACCGTGACAGCGACGTGGCTCGACCCGGAATTGTCGGGGTACCGTCGCGACCGTCCCGGGCTCCGGCAGTTGCTGCGCGCAGTGGAAACGGGCGAGATCGACATCATCGTGTGCGAGGCCCTCGATCGGCTGGCGCGCGATGCCGAGGACGTGGCCTGGCTGGGCAAGAAGCTCGCCTACCACAGGGTCCAGCTACATACAGTGAGCGAAGGCCATGTCGACGAGATCAAATTTGCGGTCGCCGGCCTGCTCGGCTCGATCTTCCTCAAGCATCTGGTCGACAAGACGTTGCGCGGCATGGAGGCTGCCGTACTCGCGGGGCGGTTCGCCGGAGGGCGAGCCTATGGCTACAAGCGCATGGTCCGGCTAGATGCTAAGGTCGAAGTACAGCGCGGACTGCTCGAAATCGATGAAGCGCAGGCTAAAGTGGTCCGCCGTATCTTCGCGTGGTTTGCCGCGGGGCTTCCTCCATTCAGATTGCCACACGCCTGAACGAGGAAGGCGTGCCCGGCCCGGATGGCGGGCAGTGGAACGCCTCGACGATCCGCGGCGCCCCGACCAAGCTGGTCGGCATCCTCAATAACCCGCTCTACGCGGGTCGGCTGGTTTGGGGCCGCCGGCAATGGCGCAAGAACCCGGACAGCGAGAAGCGCGAACGCCGCTACCGGCTCCGCGATCGTACGGAATGGGTCGAGGTGGCGGTGCCAGAGCTACGCGTCGTTGACGACGCGCTGTTCGACGCGGCGCATGCCGAGATCGAGCGCCGCAAGCGTGCGCCACAGGCAGCCTCGCCAGCCGGCCAAACCCGCGCGCGGCATCTGCTGTCGGGCCTCATCCGCTGCAGCTGCTGCGGTGCCAATTACACGATCAGCGGCAAGGACTATTACCGCTGCGCGGGGCAGAAGGAGCGCGGCACGTGCGGAAACCGCGTGTCGGTACGCAAAGGTCCACTGGAGACCGCGACGCTGGCGGTCCTCCAAGAGCATATCCTGGCCGACGAGCATGTGCGCGTGTTCATAGAGGAGTTCGAGCGCGAACTGCAGCAACTGACACGCCAAGACACGGGCCAGCATGACGCTGCGCAAAAGCGCTTGAAGCAGGTCACCACCGAGATCGAGAATCTGTACCAGAACCTGCTGGCTGGCCTCGCCAGCCCGGCGCTGCGCGCGATGATCGCCGAACGCGAGGCCGAGAAGGTGCGACTGAAGGCGCGCGGAGGCGCCGTACACGATCGCAAGCCGACCGCGATCCTCTTGCCGCATCCGGTACTCGTCGAGCAGTTTCGGAGCAAGGTCGCCTCGCTCCGTCAGTCGCTGGACGACGCCTTGATCCGAACCGAAGCAGCCGCAGTGCTTTCGGCA
>NZ_SLYF01000013.1:0-42298 GCF_004343105.1 Sphingomonas sp. PP-CC-3A-396
CAACGGCCACCTTCGGGCTCATTTGGTTCTCGAACCGCTCGAGATTGGAAATCGCTGACACCGACCGCGCTGTTCACGACTTTCCACACAGTCTGTGTGAGTTTTGCATCAAAAACGACCGGCTTTGGTGGTGAGTTAGCGGATAGTCACGCTAAGAAAAGCGCTGCACGATCCGGGCGCCCAAGGCGATTCCCGGCTTCTCGAGCGTCACGTAGCTCAAGCGCGCGAGGATGTACGTGCCAATGATCGTACTGAGAAGAGCAACCGATTGCAGTACGATGATCGATGCGCCCGCACGCGTCAGCACGAAGATCGAGCAATAGAGTGGGACCATGTGCACGAGATACACCGAGTAAGAGACGTCACCCAGATGAGTTAGGAATTTCGAGCTGAGGAACCGGGCCAGAGCGTGGCCTAGAGCATGCGGCAATGTCGAAGCTGACCAGAGAACGGCTGCCCAAAGCACTATCGGGATGAACTGCAGCCCGCCTCCACGAGCGATTGCGATCGCGGCAAATGCGGCAGCGACTGCCAGCCACTTGTGGCGCTCTCCCGGCCGATCGAATGCGAGATAGCTCGCGATGCCGATCCCGAAATGCGCGATCTTGTCGCCCAAGAAACCACCCGGCATAATTTTAGATGCTAGGCTCAGTGCGACGACACTGACGATCCCCGCGATCCATCCGCGACGTGAGGTCGCCGCCCACATAAAGAACGGTGCCAGCAGGTAGAACTGCCATTCGAGCGAGATGCTCCAAGCCTGCCCGACCAGCGTATACGGTGAGCTCGCCAAGAGCGCATTAGGGATGAGGCCCTGAGCAAGAGGGATGTGCGCCAGTACATGCGGCAGGAGGTTTTGCGTGGCCTCCTGCGCTAGCATGAAACGATTAACGTTCATTTTGTTTTGGATGGGGATGTCTGCCCACGCCCCCAATTGTACTCTCAGCAGGGCGACGGATACCGCGAGAACGACCAAATACAGAGGAAATAGTCGAAAAGCGCGTCGCGTGATGAAGGGCACGTACGCTTCGGCTTTGCGATCGATTAGGCGCGCGATTACGAAGCCCGACAGCACGATGAAAACATCAACCGCGAGGGTGTTGTTGTTGATAAGCGGTACGTGCCAGTCGAACGCCAGCGAGACGTGACCTAGCACGACCCACCATGCCATGATCCCACGTAAGCCCTCAAGGGCACCAATCTTTGCGCGCTGCGGTGTTGCACCGATCATCATAACACCTTATCGAACGATTTTTACTCAGGAATTTTGTACGATCCACCGCTGTCTTTTTGGGTCAAATCCCACCACTTATCACTTATTGATACACCTTGATTCGATGTCCGCAATTGAACGACTACCGATCGGCTGATTTTGACGGTCGCTTAAAGGTGGCGGCCCGCATCCATGCGCTGATGCAGGATGCGGATGACGGCGATCCCGTAGCTGGTCGACCGAAAATAGATGACATGCTGCTCGACCGCGGCAATCCACGAATTCTGCTGCTCGGTAAGGGTGATGGTCTTGCGCACGGTCTCCATATCATACTATTGGTGTTATTTAGCGCATTGCTTAGCTGCTGTCATCGCCCTTGTACGATATCCGGCACATCGCGGTCGTGCCCGCGCTGGCGTTGTTGCTGCCGATCGCGCTCGTCCTAGCCATGATTGAGGGCCGGCGTCTGTTGCTGCCGGAGTGACTGGTCAAGCGCCGGCAGTACATCGAACCCGTCGCCGGTGCTGGTCTGCAACCCCGCCCGCGTCGTCCGCGCCGCGCCCTGTACCAAGCTTGCCATGCCATGCACCGACAGTTCAGCCTGATCCCGCACCCGCTGCCCCATCTCCTGCAGCCACTCCCGGCCGCGCTCGAGATAGGCTCCCAGTCCGCGCTTCTCCTCGATCGCCTCGTTCATCTGCCCGCGCGGGGTGACCGCGTGTGGTTCCTCGCCGGCTGCGATCTGCTCGGCATAGGCGCGCCGCTCGATCGCGGCCGAGGCGTGGCCCATCTTCACGGTTGGCTCCATCTCGACGCCTTGGCAGGTATAGCTGCGATGATCGCCCCGCTCGGCCACCTGCGCCAGTTCCAGCGCATGGTTGACCTGTTCGGCCCACCGCTCCCGGATCGCCTCGACCTCGACTGACGCCGATGTACGCACGTCGAGCTGGCGCGTCTTCGCCCCAGCCCGTCCGCGTCCACCACCCGCGTCGTCGTCATGACATGAGCATGGTGGTTGCGATCGTCGCCATAGTCGTGGGGGGCGTGGATCGCCGCATCGACCGCCACCCCGTAGCGGTCGCGGATATCCTCAGCGAAAGCACGAACCAAGTCGCGGCGCTGGCCGGCGTCCAGCTCGGCCGGCAGCCCCAGCTCATACTCCCGCGCGACCTTGGCGTCGTTGCGCTTCTCCGCCGCTTCCGCCGCGTTCCACAGCGCCGATCGATCCTCCGCCCACTCCGCGCCCTGCGGCACGACGATGAACGCATCCTCGATGCCGCTCCGCCGCGTATAGTCTTGCACCAGGCCGTCGCGCTCGTTTTCGAGACAGCCGCCAGCACGATATGCGATCGCCGCGACCGCGCTGCGCCCGGTTGATCGCGACACCGATTTTACCGCCAAATGGTAGATCGGCATCGCCGACGCGTCTTTCTCGAACATAGTCCAGCGGTATGACGCTGGTCGGGGTGTAGGGCGGAGGCTCCGCTGTCGCTTGCGACATGGGTGCAGGGTATCCCTGCCGCACGCATTACGCAGTACTGCTAAGTGCCAGACCTGCAAGGCCAATGGCGTCGACCCGCAGCCCTACATCGCCGACGTCATTGGAAAGATTGCAGCTGATTGGCCAGCTGCGCGATGGGACGAGCTCATGCCCTGGAACAGGGCGCAGCAGCCTGCGAAGCCGGTAGCGCAAGCCGCATAGTCCGCGGCCTGCCGGCCACGCTTAAGCTTACGCCAAGTATGTCTGCGCTTCGGAGGCGCTACTCGCTCGACCGCGACGCGCTGGTCACTGGGTCATCAACTTAGTGACAAGGGCCGACAGTCTGCGCCTTTCGCTGCGCAATGCTGGATCTATCCCCGTCATCCTAGGTCGGCGCAATCGCACGCGCCTCATACGATACGACAAAGACCACTATTACGGCCGTGAGGCAGGCGCTATCCCGGTCATCCCTGGGCGTCGCAACCGGAAGCGAACCATCCGCTACGACAAGCAGCGATACCGCGGTCGGCACCTCGTCGAGAACGCCTTCTGCCGTCTGAAGGACTTCCGCCGCGTCGCTACCCGGTACGACAAGCTCGCCGCCAACTTCCTATCAACGGTCGCACTCGCCACAGCTATCGCCTTCTGGCTGTGAATGAGTCTGAGCCCTAGCCATAACGCGTAATAAATCGGAGAGTGATGCGCAAATCGGGCCGGGACGGGGTAATCCAGTCCGCGCCTTGCTTGGGATAAGGCCGTAGAACAGGTCGCCGAGCGCGCGCCGGTAATGCGCGTTCATCCAGCGCCGACGCCGATGCTCTGGCGCATCATGGATCATATGGGATTTCCAGCTCCTTGCCCGAAGGCTTCTCAAGGCAGGAAAACTCTCGCTCAAAATGGACTAAAAAACAGGGGGGACGTCAACAAAACGCGCAACTGTAATGTTAATCCTAGCGCGTATCTGGCATCGGCTTAACGGCCTCGAGTTGCGCCCTGTTCAGTTCCTCCGTCGCCCGCTTGTCGATGACCAACGCTTTCAGGAGGTCCTCCCCATAAAGCGGCTCGGCAATCCAGCGATCGCGCCGATGGGCCTGTTGATGTGCCGGCTGACTGGCCTTTACCGGATAGTCAGCAACGAGGAGTCTGGACGTTGATCGTAGGCGTTCGATAGCCTTCGGAGCAGCTTCTATGTTCGCTAACGACTTTGCGTCCGAAACGCGAGACGCCTGCCGTATCGGGCAACCTTTGTCCAACGGGGCTGGACTGGCCATGGGCGTCTTCGGAAGCGTGAAAGCTGGCCTGGAAGGTTTGGGCAAAGGTGATGTGGCGAAAATATTTCCCCGCGAGGAAACACGTTCCCAGTCCGACTGCTCCACAGCATATGACGACCGCTCCCGCGACCGCACCGCTGCGATTACGGATCAGACCCGTTCATATCCGGTGCCGCACAGCCATGCGGCGGACATCCTTAAAACGATCGCGCCGTTCAGCGGCCGCTGCATCCGCAGGGGTCGGATAAAGCCCGTCAAATTTCTGCGTATCCATAGAACCTAGTTACGCAGGATTTGCGACTATGATGCATCCGTCGAAAAGATAATCGCGAATGGCTTGCTGCTAAGTGATAGCGCTGGTGGCAATATATGCTCCGATGCGGGTCGCCCTGACGCAGCGCCAAGATGGCCTGGCTTCATCTATACACGACCGGGCACGATCCTCCCGCACCGATAAAACACGGCGCCTGCCTGGGCCCCTGAACTCTAGCGGGCCAACGCTAAACACACCGGCAAATCATCATGACAGGGATAAATGGCGCTTCTCTGCATGCCACGAATGCCAACTCGCCAGCCAGGCGCAGCCGCCTATTTGACGAAGGGCAACACGATCAGGACCCATAGCGCGATGCTCGTGGGCACCGCCAGAAGGACGCCGTGAGCGCCGAAGGGGTGGCGGCGGTTCGAATGCCGCGCATTGGCGGAAGATAATGTAGCCATCGCAGTCTCTCCTAAAGCGAGGTTTGGCCTCGTCAGTGTTAAAAACGTTTCAACATGGGACAAGTTGCATCGAACACGGCTGAGCGCAACCAAATTGCGCCCATTCAATAACTATATTTCAGCAATGGCTATCGTTTTGTCAGAAAATGCGGCGTCTGGGACTGGAATGTAAGGGCATCCTCCAGCGGCCGAGTACGTGCCGGCAAAAGGCGACAACCATCGCCTTCCCCGCCCCTACCGGGTCGTGGAGTCAAAAGCCTTTTGGCGCGGTTTTCAATAACGAGGTCATTCCCCAGTCGCCGGCTCGGCGTCGCAAGCAAAACATGCCATCAATGTGCGGCCGCTCGAATGGCGCGCATAGTTATGGTGCTGCCATCACAAACCTGTTCTATACGGCTCGCATCACCAAAGCGACCAGTTACGCGCCAAGCCGACTACACTTCTCTAAGATAATTGGAATTTAGTCGCTTCATACGATGCCGACGCTTGGCCTGCTCTATTGAAAACCACCCGCCAACCGACATCGATCCAACTACCACTATAAGAAGCGCTATTCCGATCGGAAAATGCAGCACAAAAGATGTGGCGGCAAAGCCAACCATCACAATACCAAATCCGATAAAGCATATCGAATATAACCGCCAATGACGGCTATTTCCAAATAGGATCGCCAGCAAGATCATTGCGGCGCCAACGCCGTAAACCATGCTTGAAAATATTGTCAGCATGGGTTCGCTGATACTTAAATAATACGCCAGACCAATAGTCAGGCTGCCTAAGCTAAATGCAATAAGGCGTGATAATCGCAAAGCTGCCTCCCGCACCGCACCGATCAATTACAACCATCGGAGCGTCTCGTCCCGCAGCTACCACGCCTAAAGGGCAATAGAAAGCGGGCCCCGGGCGTGCTTTCAGATTAACATCGCCAGCCCCACCCACAGCGCAACCGAGGTGCCGAAAATCACTGCCACGCGCATACGTCGCGGCCATCGATCATACGCAACCATCGAAGTCGGATCTGCGTCGGTCCGCTGCACATCCTGCTCGAACTGGGTCAGTTTCAGCACGACGCCGGCACTCAGTGCGGCGTCGACCATCGCCTGCGCGATGGGGGTGGTGAACGCGCAGCCATAAAGCCGGCCGTCAATCCGCGTAACCTGCGCAGGCAAAACGCCAATGCCGGGAATGCCGACCGACATCGACGCATTCAGCGCGAGATGTGCATCGGTTGCGACCAGGCACCCGGTTGTGGACAGGTTATGGACGAATGCGTCGTTCGGAGCTCGACGTGAGTCACGAATGGTCGCATTGGCGTTCACTGGGCGGCGATCGGCTCGCCCTGCGGTATCGAACGCATAAATCTGTGCGGGAATCTGCATGTCGTCTCCAAGGCCGTGCGAACCGTGTATCATCCAATGGTAACCGGACCGTGAAGATAGCCGCCAACCGGACGAGGCAGCACTGCGCGGGAATGGCGCATGCCATTTTGGCACGCCTCGTGTTGGCACGCGACGTATTGCATTAAATAAATCATTCAGACATAGGGTTGCCGTGGGTTTTGGCGACCAACCCCGCGGAGATCGTCAAAATAATGTCCTTCTACGGCGACCATAAACTGGCCTATACGTCCATGGTGACGCCGAGTTTGAGCATGAGCAATGGCAAGCGCGATGTCGCGTTAATTCGAACGCTTGATATCGTTATCAGCTCGCTGGCAATTCTCGCGCTTTTGCCGCTCCTCGCCCTGGTCGCATTGTTGGTTTTCCTTACAAATCCGGGGCCGATAATATTCGCCCACTCACGGATCGGGCGGGGCGGAGCGAGCTTTCCATGCTTCAAGTTCAGGAGCATGGTTACCGACGCAGATGCGCGCCTGGCAGCCATCCTGGCAAGCGACCCGGTGAGCCTGCGGGAGTGGCAAACCGATCACAAACTGCGAAATGATCCGCGCATTACGCCGATCGGCAAATTCCTGCGCAAAAGCAGCATCGACGAACTGCCGCAGCTCTTCAATGTACTGCGCGGCGAGATGAGCATCGTTGGCCCCCGCCCCATCGTGCAGGGCGAAGTCCCCCGATATGGACGGTACTACGCTGATTATTGTAAATTACGCCCCGGCATCACTGGCCTGTGGCAAATCAGCGGGCGCAATGACGTCAGTTATCGGCGTCGCGTTGCCTATGACGTAGTGTATTCTCGATCCTACTCCTTCAAATTATATACTCAGATATTTGTGATGACGGTCCCATCGGTTCTACTTGCCAAGGGGTCATATTAGTCCGCTTCGCAGGGATGCTTTGAAAAATTTCTGCGGCTTTCGCTGAAGTGACGGTTGGGCTGGGGGGCTCCTGATGTACGGCCGAACCTTCGCCTCCATAGTCGTGCTGTTCTGGGGATTGCCCGCGCATGCACAGGAGCTTCGCGTCGTATTGGACGACACGTTCGCCTCCGATCCTCAAATTCGGATCGCGCGCGCGAATACGGAGCAGACCCAGGCCAGCCTTGATCTCGCGCGTACCGAGGGCCGCCCCCGCCTTTCGCTGACGACATATGCGTCGATCGAGACGGTCGATCCGCAGAGCTTCTATAGTCGCAAGGGCGGGCGTTTCGGCGCGGGCATCGATGCCGACGTGCCGATCTTTTCAGGTGGCGAGATCCGATATCGTATCCGCTCCGCGCGCTATGTGCGTGACGAAAGCCTAGCGACGCTCGACGAGACCATCAATGCGCGCAAAGCTCTTGCTGCGGAGCGCTACGCCGATCTGATCCGTGATATCGCCGTTGTCGGCTCCAACGCCGATCAACTCGCGGATATGGCAGCGACGCTGAACGCTTCGGTCGAACGGCGCCGTCACGGCGATCTGACCGACACGGACATTCATCAGGCAGCGGCACGGTTAGCGACGTCACAGGCGTCGCTGGCAAGAGCGCGGTCCGCACTGACCCAATCACAGGAGGGCGTTCGAGAGATCACCGGAGAATATGTGCGCGACGCGTCCTGGCCCGAGACCCCGTCGGTCGATGGCGATGTGGCTGACCTTGCCAGGCGATTGGTCGATGCCCCGGCATTGCGCGCCGCGGACGCCCGCATCGCCGGCGCGCGGGCGGTTGTGGATATCCAGCGATCGCAACGCCTGCCGCGCCTGAGTCTGACGGGCGGCATCAAACGCGCGAACGATCTGGATGATGGCCAGAGCATAGCGGCACGCCGGTTTCGTTGGTCCACCTCCGTCGGATTGACGCTTGGCATCCCTTTGTTTCGCGGTGGCGCGATAACCGCGCGGGTCCGCCAGGCAGAAGCCTTCGTTTCCGCAAACCAATGGCAGCGTGCAGCGATCGAACGCGACCTGACGTCAACGATCCGCGCACGATATTCGCAATTACAAGCGGCAGAACGTCGGGCGGAAGCACTCTCCAGTGCAGTCGATGCCGCAAAACGGGCAGCGTACGGCGTTGGCTTGGAGAGCAAGGAAGGCTGGCGGACTGTGCTCGATATTCTGAATGCACGATCCGAGATCACGCAGAACGAGATCGCGCTCGCGTCCGCACGCAGCGAAAAGGTCGCGCTGGCCTATTCCATTCTAAGTCTGATGGGGCGTATCCCGACCACTGTCGCTCGTGAGATTACACCAGTTACCTTCAAACGGGCGGCGCCGACTGAGCGAGTGATCCGCATCGCGAGCACGCCGGCCCAGATCAAGTATCCGGTGGACGCGCTGGGCCTCTGGACATGGCAGGGCAGCACAACTTGGTCCCTTGCCCCCGGAAGTCATTCTGCCGGCAAGGCATGACGCACGCAGGATAGTTACCCGCCTGTTAAGCAAGAAAATCACATAATACTCAGGCGGTTACGATAAATTAAGTTGACGCCGTCATAAGTACGGCATGACGAAAGCGCACACTGCATTTCTTGCTCTCATGAGCATGACATCTCTCACGGCTTGCGGCGGGGGGAGTGCCCAGTCGTCGGTGGTTCCTGTCGTAACTGTCAATCCGTCGGCATCAACTGCGACCCCTGTTACGCCGACACCGACGCCAACTCCGACTCCGACGCCCACACCAACTCCGACGCCAACCCCGTCCCCCGCAGCCAGCAAACCGGCCTATGCCAGCGCGGCGAAGAACGTCGTGTTCGTCGGCAATGATCCGGCTGCTCTCACGGCATATGAGGCTTGGCTTGGCCATAGTGCCGACGGCGTTCAGATGCATACCGGGCGGGCGAGCTGGAGCGATTGGATCGGCTCGATCGGCTGGCTGATCGGACAATGGAAGGCGGTCGATCGCACATTTTACTGGTCGATTCCGCTCATTCCCCAAGGCGCGACTTTGGCCGATGCGGGCGCGGGCACATACAACGCCAACTACGTAAAAGCCGCAAAGACATTGGCAAACGCCTATCCCAACGCGCAGATCATCTATGTTCGAACCGGCTGGGAATTCAACGGCGACTGGCAGCCCTGGGCCGCGTCAGGTAAGGCAGACGCTTATAAAGCGGCGTATCGCCAATTCGTTGGCAGCTTCCGGTCGGTTTCCTCTAGGTTCGTGTTTGAATGGACGCCGAACATCGGCAAGCAAGCTATGACGAACCCGGAGGATGCGTATCCCGGCGACGACGTCGTCGATATCGTCGGGCTCGACTTCTATTACAACCACAAGTGGGACAATCCCGATCCCGCATCGGCATGGGCCTGGATGGTCGGACAACCCTATGGCCTCGCTTGGCATCGCGCATTCGCAGCGACGCATAACAAGCCGGTCGCCTATTCGGAATGGGGTGTCGGCGGCAACGGCGACGGCGTATATCTCGCAAGCGTCACAGCCTGGTTTAAAAGTCAGCCCTTCGCCTATCAAAGCTATTGGAATTCGAACTCGGATTATGTCGGGAAATTGAGCGACGATCAGTTCCCGCTTCTGTCCGCCCCTTACAAGGCACTGGTTGCATCGAACAATTAATCCGTCAACGTCTGGGCACCGACTGTGCTTGCGGCTCAAATCCATGGGCCGCACGGGGTACAGACATGGTGTTGCCGAGAAGCAGCTGGCGAGCCCGGCGGCTTAGCGGTCGTTCGATCAAACGGTAGGTGACGACAGCGACGATGCAGACCGCGACATAGGTCGATAGGAGCAACAGGATACTCGTTATCGTCGAGCGACTGCTCGTCCTTGTTGCAAACATGCTGATGGCTTGGGTGACGAAGGGATGCGTCAGATATAGCGAATAGCTCGCGTCGCCCAAAAGCAGCAAAAGTCCATGTCGGACGGCGATCCCGGCGCGCTCCAGAATCAGCGCCAATACGAGAAGTATGGTCGCCGATGCACTTATTGCGGCCAAGGCGACCCCGGCAGGCATCATCGCTGACAATATCAACGCCACCGCCATAAACGGCAACAGAGCCAACGCGATACGTGCGGCGCGCCTGGACCGGGGCAATATCGGATACAAATGGCCGACCAGCATGCCGGCGGCGAATTCAAGCATTACCGGCTGCATAAGAAACCCGGGCAGCGCCGTCGACGACGGCCCTATCATTCCAGCCACGACCAGCAGCGCGAGTACCCCTATTACCGCTGCGACCCGGAGCTGCGGCGCACGGAGGAACAAGCCGGCCGCAAATACGAGATAGAAGAACATCTCGTAGTTCAAGGACCAGCCGACAAACAGAATGGGGCGGGTCATGCCGTCGCTCGTGCGTGCATAGGGCACGAAAAACAGCGATTGCAGCAAATCGCCCATGTCCGCGCGGGTGCCGCGCATGGACAGCGGCGCGATCAGGACGAGGGTAAAGGTTGCCAACGTCAGGAACCAGTAAAGCGGTACGACCCGCGCGATCCGCCCGAGCAAGAAACGCCCCGACGACGGTGGGTGCGCCGACGTGGTGTAAACCATGACGAACCCGCTGATCACGAAAAATAGATCGACGCCGCAGGCAAACGCTTCGCGCACTGGCACAGGGAACCCTGTGGGAGCGAGTATCACGTCGCAATGCACAACGACCACCAACAGTGCGGCGAACGCTCGGAGAACCTGCAGATTACGGATCAAACCGAATTTCCCCGGAATCTCATCGAGGAATATTATGGGATCACCTCGGAGGCCGTCGCTGATCGAAAAGGATTGACATAGCGATCTAAAATCCCGTGACTTTTCGCTCCGAACAGCGATTTTTACGACATAACCTGATCGAGAAGTGCAATTCGGTAACTAACAGATACCGGATGGTTAATATTTATATTGCTTCCTAGGCATGTATACATGCAATTCAAAATAATAAAATGTAGTTTTGTTATGGCGTTTTTGAATATTCCAATAATTGCTATTTTCTGAAAATACATTTTTGCATTGTTCTGCTCCCTTGCCACCAATTTTTACGCAATTTTGAATGGCTCTAGACCCGGCATCTTTCTGCCAACTGCGACTAGCGAGTTTCAGATGCTTCACCAGCGATGACATGCGATGCGATACGCGGCAGGCGGTCGCGCCGAAACAGGCGCGCTTGTGTGAAGGCGGTCGCTCGATTGGGCACGAACATGGCAGTCAGGAACAGACAATAATATGTATTGATCGGAATCAGTAGCGTACCGCCAATCAGATTGAAAAGTATCAACAATGGCCAAGTGACGACCATCGGTACGCCGGCCGTGAAAAAGCAATAGGTCATCCAGGCAAAAAACAGCAGTGCGGCGGGCAGGCCGTATTCGACGGTCAACTTGCTGAGCGGGAGGAAGACAGTCGTACTATCGTTTACGAAGGGACTAACCTGGCCTGCACCAATGCCGAAGAGCGCATGATCGGCATCGAGCGAAGCGCTTTTCGCCGCAATCACGAAATGATTGACGAACCGACCGTTGCCGCTGGTCCCGGGCTTATCGAATTCGGCCGATCTACCCAGTGCGTTATCAAGCACACCCACCTGTGCAGCGACAATAAGCGCGATCGGAAAGATGATCATCCCGGTCAGAACAAGACGCAGACTAAGGTAGCGCAGGACAAAGGGGATGGTGACCACGATTAGCAGCATGCCGGTGCCACCGAACGTGACCAGCTGCGCGATCAGCATATAGGCAACGATCAACATTCTTCGAAACAGGCACAATTCGATCAGCGTAGCGATCGCAAGCGTCTGCGACGTGTGCGACGTCTCAAGCATCAAAAAGGCGTTCGGTTTATAATATTGCGAAAAATAATCAAGCTTCTGAATATAATTATATCCGACGTAAAGGAACGGTTTGGGGATATAGTCTTCCAGGTTTATCATCCGCATACCGACCAGCTGCTGGGCCCATTGCACATATACGAGAGTCGCGACGACCATACCGATCATCATGAAAATGCGCAGAAGCTTCAGATAGAAAGTACGCCTGACTGGCACAACAAGCATAAACGGCATATGGATGATCACGAGATACATGATCGCCGTGATCGAAAATGCTGGATGTAGAGGCGATGTTACGGTTACGAGGATGCAAACCGCCATCGATGCGACGTAGCCGAGCATCCGCGCAGGATCGATTGCACCCTTGCGCCAGAGCAGCAGCACTATCGCGAGCGCGAAGCTAGTATAGAAGCTCAACTCGATCGTCGGCGGAAAGGCCAGTTTCTGACCGAGGATCAGAACCAACAGCCCCGCGACGGTCAGCCGCAGCATCCCACGCTCGCCGCCATGCAGCGGTGCATCAATCACTTCGCGGATAGTTGCCTTGCCCCATGGCTTGCAATCGAGCGCGGTCAGTTCGGCCGACAAGCCTGCTCCGCCGCGCTGAGCGACGCGCCACCGTACTGCCGATCGGGATTGTATCATGCGTGCCTCACTACCGAGCAGTTGTCTTGATATCGGCGCGCCTGACGTACGGGCGATTGTGCCGGGGGTAAAGCATACCGCAACGCGGTCGGCGGTCAGAGCGGCGTGTGTCGGTCGGCTACCGACATCGTGAGCGAACTCCGTTTCGCATACCAACCGCTCAACCGGCGCCGCGCCGGGTTTTCGAAGAGCGTATAGGATAGATAGGCGAACGCAAAGGTGACAGGTACCGCCAGCACTACCACGCAGGTTATGGCGGAGTCGCTGGCATGCAAAATCTTTTTCGCGATCAGGCTGATGAAGATCAGATCAACGATCGGGTGGATCAGATACAATGAGTAGGTCAGCGCTGCCAGCGGCGCCACGGCTCGCGCCACGCGCGATGGACGCGCGCGAGCGTCAGCAGCGATGGCGGACAGCACCGAGGCGAAAGCCAAAAATACGAGCAGCGTCTCATTTGTGCCAAGCAGCATTAATACGAGAATCAGGCCGAGTATCGACCACATCAAAGCCTCGCCGCCCGGCAGCGCGATGATCCGGTGCCGGAAGTCGTAACTGGCGACCCCGAGTAGAAACGACGGCACGGCGCGCACGAAGCCATAGTCGAAAGACAGACCCGACCAAGGCTTTGCCGATCCCTGGGGCCAGTGCGTCGCAACGCAAACCCACCAGATCACGCCAACAAACAGCGTCATAAATTTCCATCGCCGCAGGAATAATATTACAGGTAAGCAACAATATATAAGCATCTCTGCGCTAATCGACCAGCTAACAGGGTTAAACGTCAAAGTTCGGCACATATTTATTGATTGCAATAACGCCGCATTTACCCAGAAACATCTCAGATCGAATTGACCTGGATTACGTACATGTATGTCCGTTAATATGATGATCATAGAAAATGTTACAAATATAATCAACGTTGCGAAATGAAGTGGGTATAACCTGGCAATCCTCTTCCACAAAAATAGAAGATACTCTGATACCGTATCGATATTATTATAAAATCGGATGATGACGAAGCCGGAAATAAAGAAAAACATATCGACCACGATTTCAAGTCCGCCGAGACGATCTATAATGGTCTGAAAGACGCCGGATACGACCAGATGGCCGCGAAAATGATAAATCATGATCGCGAGCGACGCCACGATACGGAGCACATCGAGGTGAACCATGTCGTTCGGTGCCGTCCTGATCTTCGGGACCGGAACTTTCATTACCATTTTCTCCGGCCTGACTCGGGACAGCCTTTTAAGCTGCAATGCAAAAAAAAATGCTCCGCAGGAGCCGACCGGTGGTAAAGATGTGTGCGTTGCGTAGGCAATAGCGAATAGCGTTTCGACCGCCGACGATTAGCCACTTTAGGCAGGAATATGACCGGATGGCCTTTTCAAATCCCGCAAAGGCAAAGCACGCGAATATTGCCGGGCGCTCGGCGATCATCCTCATTGCTGCGGCTGTTGCTGTCGCGGGGGGCGCGCTCATTGGCCTCAAGCATATCGCAGATCCGGGCGCAGCGCCGGCAGAGGCGGCACCACTTCCAGTTGCGATGCCATTACCAGCCACGGTCGAATTTGGCGCGCATGTCGGTGCGGGTTGCGACGGCCGGGCAGCTATTCCTGCGTTCGAGGCATTAGCGGGCCGCAAGTTGCAACGAACCGTCGACGCGATCGATCAGCGCGATTGGAAAAGCATGCGATCAAGTGCAGGGTGGCTGTCGCATTGCTGGTCGGACGCGCCCATCAACCTGACGATATCCGTACCGATGATCCCGAACGGCACGCAATCGACGCTCGCGCAAGGCGCCAAAGGCGTCTATGATGATGTCTTTCGTGAGATCGCCACGACGTTGGTTAAAGACAGGCTGGCGCATGCTACGTTGCGGATCGGTTGGGAATTCAACGGCGATTGGATGCCTTGGAGCGCCGCAAAGGACCCGACGTCCTACATCGCCTTCTTTCGTCGGATTGTCGGCATAGTGCGCGCGGTGCCGGGGCAGTATTTCACGATCGAATGGACCCCTGGGGTCGGTCGCCACGCAATCGCTCCCGATCGCGCCTATCCGGGCGACGACGTGGTCGATCTGATCGGCATGGATGTTTATAATGAATTCTGGGATCGCTCTTATACGGATACGCATATGCGCTTCGGGTGGTTGCGCGATCAGCCTTACGGTATGGCCTGGCTGCGTGATTTCGCCGCGGCGCACCGCAAGCCGACCGCTTATTCGGAGTGGGGATCGGGCACGCGGCCCGACGGCCATGGCGGCGGCGACGATCCGTATTTCATCACGCAGATGGCGATATGGTTCGCAGCGACACGTCCTGCCTATCAGAGCTATTGGGAAGTCAACGATCCCGGACACTATGACGACACGCTGGCGTCCGGACATCATCCCAGGGCAGCGGCAGCGTTCAAGGCGGCATTTGCCGCACCGTCCACATCATCGCGCCAGGCCAACGGCGCCGGAAAGCCGCTCTGAAATGATCGGCGCAAGAAACAGCGAACGGGTGCAAGGGGGATTTTCATGACGGCAGTAACCTACTGGTTGGGTGCATTGGGATTGCTGGCGCTGATCATCGCGCTTCACCCTTTCCTCACCTACCCGCTTTCCCTGGCGCTGTTCGCCAAGCGAACGCCGCTCGAACCAGCGGCGCCAAATCCGTCGGCGAAGCGGCCGACCTTGGCGCTTTGCACCTGCGCATACAACGAAGAGCGTGTGATCGTCGCGAAGGTGGAATCGCTACTGGCGATGCAGGCGGCCTATGGTCCGGCAACTATCCATGTCTATGTCGACGGTACGTCGGACAGCACGGCTGAGTTGCTGGCACCCTATGCCGATCGCATCGACCTGGTCGTATCCCCACAGCGCCAGGGCAAGACCGCAGGACTTAACCTCCTCGTCGCGCGCAGCGAGAGCGAACTCATCGCCTTCACCGACGCCAATGTCGTGGCACCCGCCGATGGCCTGATCGAACTTACCGCGCCTTTTTCACAGGCGTCGATCGGCTGCACGAGCGCAAGGCTGGTCTACAGCAACGAAGACGAGTCCGCGACAAGCAGCGCGGGATCCGCCTATTGGAAAATCGAAGAGTCGCTCAAGCGCATCGAAAGCGAGACCGTGGGCGTAATCGGCGTCGACGGGGCCTTTTTCGTTCTTCGCCGCGCGCTTTACGAGCCGGCACCGCCCCATCTGATCGATGATCTCTATGTCACGTTGCTGATCCTCGCACGCGGATTCAAGGTGCTGACCGTGGAACATGTCGTCGTCGAGGAACGCAGTGCGACGCTGTGGCATGAAGAGTTTCGTCGCAAGCGTCGCATCGCGTGCCAGGCGCTGAACGTGCACCGTGCGTTATGGCCGCGCCTGCGCAAGATGCCGTCGATGACCCTCTACGCCTATCTTTCGCACCGCTGGATCAAGTGGATGATGCCGTTCACGCTGGTGGCGAGTGGTGCGTTCTTCGCGGCTGCCCTAGCCAGCATGATCGGTGGGCTTCCCACGATCCTGCTCATCGTGTTGGGATCCGCCCTATTGGCGGGCGGCGCGCTGATCCGGTTCAAACCGGCGACCATGATACTGACCGCTCTCGCCAGCCTGGCTGGCGTGGGGGCCGGTATTATGAAATCCGTATTCCAGCGCGAAACCTACACCGTCTGGGCTCCAGCGGAATCGGTGCGCGGATAAGTTAGCTGGAGTGTGGGCGATCGCGAACCGCGGACCGCGGTGGGCAATCGCGTCGCAGCCGTCCTGAGCGGATCATGCCGACAGCGCGATTGGGCACAAACAGGCTGGACAGCAGCAGACCGTAATAGGTGTTGACAGGGATCAGCAGCGCGCCACCGAGCATGTTGAACAGCATGAATACCGGCCACGTGATGATGAGCGGAACGCCTGCGGTGAAAAGACAATAGGTCATCCAGGCGGTGAACAGCAGCGCCGCAGGGATACCATATTCGATCGATAACTTCGTCAGCGGTAGGAAAACCGTCGTCAAATCGGTGTGGAACGGGCTGACATTGCCTGCACCAATGCCAAACAGCGCATGATCGGAATCGACCGAGGCGCTCTTCGCGGCAACGACGAAATGGTTCACAAACCGTCCATTGCCACTGGTATTGGGTTTGCTGAATTCGCTTGAGCGGTTAATCGCGTTGTCGAGTACCCCGGTATATGCGGCCATACCCAACGCCAGCGGCAGGACGACGATACCTGCCACCACGAGCTTGATGCCGACATAGCGCAGAACGAATGGCAGCGCCGCCAACGTCATGACCATGCCCGTTCCACCCAGCGTAGCGAGCTGCGCTATGAACAAATAGGCCAGGGTAGATATTCGCCGAAACAGACATAATTCGACAACGACGGTGATCGCAAGTAATTGGGATGCGTTTGATGTTTCCATCATAAAGAATCCATTTGGCTTATAGTATTTCGAAAAATAGTCTATTTTTTGAATATAATTGAAACCGGGAAATATAAAACCACCCGGAACAAAATCTTCAATACTCAGCATTTTCATGCCGGCGAACTGTTGGAGCCACTGGAGATAGACAAAAGTCGCTACGATGATGCCGATCCACTGCAGGCATCTGATCATTTTCAGGTAAAATGTCCGTCGAACATTGACGACTATGATGAATGGCAGGTGGATGAATACGAGAAAAACGACCGCATTGACGGAAAAGCTGGGATGGAGAGGCGACAGCAATGTGACCAGGACACACGTTGTCATGACCGCGACGTAGCCGATCATGCGGACCGGATCGATGACGCCGACATTGCGCACTACCAGCACCATTACCAACGCGTAGGTGGAATAAAATCCAACTTCGATGATCATTGGAAAGGCGATTTTCTGACTGAGAATCAGGAAGGCGAGAGCCGCACATGCTAACCGAAGCAGCAATCTTTCCCCGCTGCCCAAAGGGGCGTCAATGATCTGACGCATGGTTGCCTGTCCCCATGGCATCCGATCGAGATCTGTCAGCTCGGACGACCCGGTCCAGCCACCTCGTGGACTATCGCGGCGAGACGGCGAAAGGAATTGCGGCATCTGAACTCCATAATCAATCGATCGACCGTCACAGCCGTACGCATTTATCGCTGCCGCGCAAAAAATGCCTGATCCTTCCAGGCAGCGATCGCGATGCTCTAGTGTCGTTTTAGCAAGCTGCTCGTTCGATAGAAACCACTGAGAAAGAAGCACCTAACCGCACCGATGCAAGCCGGATTAGGTCCAGCTATGGTTCAGCGCGTCGATCGAAGATCCGCCAGGGCTTCAGCGAACCCCGCTTCGTAACTGTCCGCCATACGCGCCAAGTCGAAGGTCCGCGCGACCTCTTCGCCGTTGGCTGCGATTCTCGCGCGCTCGGCAGAATCGCCCAGCAGCGCAATGACCGCCCGCGCAATATGCTCGCTCGACGGTGGAGCGATCATAACGTCGCGGCCATTCTGCAAGAAATCAGAGGCAAAGCCGGTGGCGCCGCTCACCGCGGGCATGCCGAAGCACATCGCCTCGGCAAGTGCCAAGCCGAACCCTTCGGACAGCGAGGGAAATAAGAAAATCGTAGCTCGTTTGAACAGGACCGCCTGCTCGGCGACGCTGACGCGTCCCAAGACACCGATCGATTTGCGGTCCTCCGGCGCGAATTCAGGCAGCAACTGGGCGGGCTTCATACCGGTACCGCCGATAGTCAAGCGAACATCGGGATACCGCGAGCGAATTTGGCGAAAGGCGCCTGGCAGATATTGTGCGCCCTTACGCGGCTCCCACGAGGCGAACCATAGCAGCTCGATCGTCCCGTCGCGATCGATGCGCGCGCCCTTGCTCGCCTCGATCAACGAGGGATGGACTGCGGCCGGGATCATCGTCAACGCATGCCCCGACAACCGATGATCGCGGATCCATGCGAGATCCCGCAGGTTTTGTACGATCGTCAGATCCCCCGTTTGAATGCCCCGATCGTCCCAGCGGCATTGCAACGGTCCCGAAAGCCGCTTGTACAACCGCCGGCGCAAACTGTAGCCGAGTATCTCTTGCGTGACGGCGGCCAGGTGATCGTAGACGGTCAAGCCGTGGAGATGATTGACCAGCAGCGGACGGTTCGCCTTGCTACGCAACTGCGCGAAGAGCGGCGCCGCCATGCCCGACGACGACATGACAACGTCATAGTTTTTACCCTCAACCTGCCGTGCACCGAACCGGCTGAGATACGACGGCATCGCCAAGCGTTGGGCCGCAAGCTGCGCGCGCCGGTTCTGGGGGAGCCCCATCGATTCCATATGAAACAGGTCTACCGAATGCCCGCGCGCGCGCAGTTCGGCGGTCAGCATATGGTAAATGCGCGACGCCCCCCCGTTCTCGTCGTCCGGTGAGTGGGAGAGAAAGAGGATTCTCATCGGCAGCACTTTCAGCCCCTTAAAAAATCGCGTGTAGCAGACGATGCGACGGTCATCGCCGTGTCAATTCAGCACGAGCCGCATCCTGCGTCGCCGGTGTCACGACGCGGTGAAAAAGCATCTGGTAGACGATAGCATAGCCAATATAGACAACGACATACGCGGCCATGAACGTATCAAAGCTGAGCCGCACCACAAACGTTACAAGCGTCAGCACCGTCATACCGATCGATGCGCCCATTGCGAGACGCGTGATCTGACTGAACTTACCGATCGCACCCAGAAAAGTTCCTGCGGCTGCCTGAAAAAGGATCGCAGCCAGCATAAAAACCATAGTCCACGTTATTTCCCGATCGATCGGAACCGCATGATTCAGCAGCACTGCAAAAAGCCGTTGCCCGAACAACAGCAGAAGCGCGGACGCCCCGATCAGGGGTATCAGGCCGAGCGCAATGGCGCTGCGCTGGTATTTCTTCACTTCACCTAGATTGCCTGCGTGAAAGGCGCGTGTTTGAAACGGAAGTGCCGTCTCCAGTGCAACACTGAACGCAGTCCCGCCGAAGCGGCAGATTTTGTAGAATAGGTCGTAGACAACAAGCGGAGCCGCACTGCCGAACAATACGGGTATCAGCATGTACGGAAAATTGTAGATCGCGAAGTCAAGGCTCGTCAGTCCACCGGTCAGGAACAAGCCGGACCGGTTTTCGGCTATAAAGCCCGCGAGAATACGGGGCGACGATCGACGGACGCGGATCCCGCGCTTTGCAATCAACACAAAGGCCGCGGCGAACGCCACGATCCAGATAACCACGCTCAGAACGGCAAATCCGCTGAACCCCAGGCCATTTAGCATCCAGGCCGCAACGATCAGCATGACCACGCGCCGTGCAAGTTCGATTATCTCGATCGCGACGAATTGGTCGACTGCAGTCGCGATCCGGCGGATAAGTGTCCAGGGCAGTCCAAGTACCGTTGCGAGGAAATAAAGCGTCAATGCGACTTTGAGAGCGACACCCAGCCCAGGCAATAGCGTGATAGCTATCGCCGCAACAGCGGAAGCGCCAAGCGCGATACTGATGTAAATGAGCAATGCGTGGTTTACGAACCCGAGCCGGCTCGGCAGCAAACCGTCAATAAAATTACGCCGCACGTCGGCATAGACGAACCCCGAGAAACCCAGGTCGGCGCTGAGGACATAGTTGCCGATCGCCGCCATGAAAATCAGCCAGGGGTAAAGCGTCGGTCCCACGGTACGGATGAGCACGAAGATCAGCGCGAACTGATAGGCGGTGATCGCGCCCAGATTCGCGACCTTCAACAGTAGCAGGAGTTGCTTCACGTGCCGGGCGGCAAACGACGGCCGCCCCTCAGCCACCTCTGTCATGCGGGTTTGCGATCGGTCAGACGTGTTACTACGTTATACAGGGGCGGACGCACGAAACTGCGCCAGAACAAATATGCTGCCGACAGTGATTTGACCAAGAGCCGCGGATGGCGATTGCCCGACCGGCGGCGATAGGCGGCATGGTATTTATCGATGAAATAGCCGTCGTAATGAACCGACCACCGAAACCGCTGCCATTCGCTGACCCGTTGTCCGCCGGTTCGGACTTCGGACATCGGCATGTGGATCGTGTGCGTCGCATTGGTCACCCAGATCGACTGACCATTGACGTAAAGGTTCATCTGGTAATCGCTTTCCTCGCGATACCCGTTGCCCTTGGCATAATGGCCGTCGAACGGAAATTGCGTCAGCAGATCGCGACGGGTCAGGATATTGGCGATCGTGAACGGCACCTCCATCTCGCCACTGAAATGCGCGCCATTGACGATCTGCAGCAGGACATGCTGGAAGAAGGGGCGTCGACGAGATCCCGAGCCAAAACGCTCCAGCGCCTGCTCAGGCCGCTCGCCGTCACGCATATAGACGCGGCGGCCCGAAACCGCGCCCGCCTGGCGGCGCTGCAGCAGCTCCAGGCACGTCGCGGCATAATCGGGCTCGAGATATTCATCGTCATCGCAGAACAGGATGTAGTCATTGCTGGCCAGCTTGGCGCCACGCTGACGACTAAAGGCCGCGCCCCGACGCTCGTCGTTGCGAATATGCCGACAGGTTACGGCCGGAAATTGGGGCGCGAGTGCCGCGAGCACTGCGCTGGTCTCATCGTCGCCAGCATCGTCGAGCAGAATCAGTTCGGTGATACCAGGCTGCGACAAATAGGATGGGAGCACTTTCCGAAGCGTATAGGCCCGATTGCGCGTCGGCACGACCATGGTAATCATCGGCATTCCCCCAACCAACTGAACATGCGTAGATTTTGCAGCGCAGCACAGCCTATCTGTAAAGTTCGTATTCGCGGCAAGCTTTTAAAGCGGCAAGCGTCGTGTCATCGGCGGTCTAGGCACGACGAACACAGGTTTTTTGGATTTGGCGTCCTGTGATGGCGGTGGCGTCACTTTCGACGGTTCGGGAATGGGCAAACGAGTGCTTGCAGGATCAGGCGTGATCGACTGCGGTTCCCGGATCGACATCTGGTCGCTCACCGTCGAAGGCATCGGCACCGTAACGATAGTGCTGGGCATCACCAGCGGTGGCGGTAGAACCGGCGCGGGAACGACCATCGCCATCGCTGCGATATCGGGTTCGCCACCTGCATAGCGGGCGGTGAAAGATGGCGGCAGTCCCCAGGCACCGATGCCGCGATAGAAAATGTGGAGCCCAACCGCCGCAACCTTCAGCAAAGAGGGCTGCCAATAGGGCGCGACGTATATCGCGTGATAATGCGTGGCATGGCCGATACGCGGCTCGACATGCCCGCCCAGGGCAGCCAGCGCGTTGACGCGCGCGCGTTCCCACAAATCATTGTCGATCTTCTTCGACATCGCCCCGTCACACGTGAACGTGAACTGGCACCCGGTCGGGCGATCCGATCCTTGGAACACGACGCCGCAGACGGTTTTGGGAAAGGCGAAATGCCGCACCCGGTTCAACACGACCTGCGCGACCGCGCGCTGCCCCGATGCCGGTTCAAGCGCAGCCTCGAAATAGATCGCGGCGGTCAGGCAATCGGTCGCGCGTTGAATGTCCACCGGGGTTGCCTTGCCCAACTGGAAGATCGCTGCGGCAGGATTTGGTTCCGTCGACATGGGAACCGTCGCATTGTACGCGATTGCCTGATCGCGCGTCATCGGCTGTGCCTGTAACGGTTGCAGCAAAGCCTCGGTCATTGCGTCATCAAGCTGAACAGGCGCGTCCGGATGCGCAACCGGACCGGTTGTCGCGACCACGGGGGGTGGCGGAACAATCCGTGACACCGTTGGCCGGTTTACCACCGTCAGAAATATCGCGACACCGATCGCAAACAGCATCGCCATGGCGCCCAGGACGACGATGCCGAGCAATTCGGGACGCGCCCGGATACGCATCCAGTGCAGGGACAAGGATCCTAGTTCCATCGACGCGCTTCTACAGCCGCCCCGCGCGCAAAGCGAGCAAACGGTGGCAACACACTATCCCACAATGGATCAAAATTCGCGCGACGGATCAAGATTCGTGCAACGAGCCCGTCAGGGTCTGCGTCAGCGGTTCGAACCAGTAACTGAGGGCGCTGCGAGGACGCAGGGTAACCATGACCTGCACGGGATTGCCAGGGCGCAGCACCCCTATACGACCTTGCGAACGCCGCAGGCGCGCCAGCTCGGCGGGGCTGACGCCAACGTTCATCGTATAGAAGGACTGCCCGGTACGTTCGTCGGTAAAGCTGTCGGCGGATACGCGCGACACTATGCCGTCGAGGATAGGGACATCACGGCCATGCAAGGCGACGATCCGCAGGCGAGCCGCCTGCCCCGCGTGCAGCTGATTGACCTCGGTGACGGGAACACGCGCCTCGATGGTAAGGGAACGATCGTCGGGAACGATATCCATCAAGGTCATGCCGGGTGCAGCCACGGCGCCGGTACTATGGGCCTGCAAACCGACCACGGTGCCTGAGACAGGTGCACGAACCTGCGTACGCGCGACCTGCGCGCGCGCGCCTGCCCATTGCGGCAACAGTGTCTGGAGCTCGGTAAACGCCTCGCGCAGCCGCGTCGTGGTTGCCTGCATCTCGTCGAACCGGGTCTGGCGTATCTGCAGCCGGGTTTCGCTTGCAACACTATGCAGCCGGGCAGTTTCGGATACGAGCGCCCCTGCGGATCCGTCAAGATCGGCAACGCTGCGCTGCATCTCAAGGACACGGTTCTTCGACGCATAGCCCTTGTCGGCAAGGCTCTGAATGCCTGCAAGTTCGCTTTTCAGCAAATGACGCTGCGTATCCGCCGAACTGCTGCGCACGCGGTATCCGCTGAGTTGGTCGCCGACCTGCGCAACGCGTTGCCCCAGGACTGCGCGTTGCGCATCACCCGCCGCACGCCGGGCCTGGAGTTGCAACGCAGCACTGGCCAATGCCCGCTCGCCCTCCACCTTGTCGTCGCCGGTATAGGCCGCGAAGGCCGCAGGACGCATGACGCTGCCCCCCGAGCTTTCCGCCTGCAGCGCAGCTATCTCAGCCTGAAGACCGATCACGCGCGAAGCGAGCGCCCGCTCGTTGGCACGCGCATCGGTCGCGGCGAACTCGACGAGCAACTGGCCAGCGCGAACATGTGCCCCCTCCGCGACGTACAACGCCGAAATGCTCCCCTCGTCCATCGTCTGCAACTTACGGCGCTCGCCCGAGACTTTTACCGTCCCCTGCGCCGCGACCGCGGCGTCGAGTGGCGCAATCGCTGCCCAGCCGATCCCGACCGCCAGAAACGCGGTGATTACGATGCCTGCCATCCGCAGTTCGCGGGTCGGATCGCCATTGCCGCGCGAACGACCGCCTCGGCGCGCCGTATCGGGAAGAGCGATGGCGCCATCGTCGGTGATATGCAGGGATTGAGACATGATCAGGCCATCTTGTGGAGGTTGAGCGGACGCGCGATCGCATCGTTCAGCGGGCCAAAGCGAGCCACGCGACCGTTTCGCAGCATTAAAAGCTTGTCGACCGAAGCCAGGATGTCGCCGCTATGCGCCGCCAGTATTACCGTCACACCCTTCGCCTTCAAACAACTGAGCAGCTGGATTAGCGCATAATCCGCTTCCGCATCGAGATGGGCGTTAGGCTCGTCGAGAATGAGAATTTTCGGATCGCCGTACAGAGCCCGCGCAAGTGCGATCCGCTGGGTCTGCCCTGCCGACAGACCAACTCCGCCGTGACCGATCAGCGTTTCATAGCCTGCAGGCAGCCGGACGATCGAGTCGTGTGCGCCGACGGCCCGCGCTGCCGCGATCACCGCGTCATCTATCGCTTGCGGATCGGCGCCGGTCTCGCTCGCGAAACGCGAGATATTGCCCTTTACCGTGCCCGGAAACAGCGCGAATTCCTGCGGCAGATAGCCAAGATGCCGGGTAATCTGCGCGGGGTCCCAGTCGGCATATGCCGCGCCGTCGTACCGGACGACGCCGCGCGCGGGCGTCACCGCGCCGGCAAGCGCGCGCAACAGCGAGCTTTTGCCCGATCCGCTAAGCCCGACGATCCCGATCAATTCGCCCGGCTCAACGCGGAAGTTGATATCCGCAAGCGCGACGCGCTCGCTCTGCGGGGTCAGGACAGTGATCTGTTCGACGTCCACCAGGCCCGTGGGCTCGGGCAAACGGGTGCGGACGATGGGGACGCCCGCCTCCAGAATGCGACTGAGCTGACCATAGCTGTCGCGCGCCGCCATCAACCCCTTCCACGATCCGACCAGCTGTTCGATAGGCTGCACCGCCTTGGACAGCAGCAGCGACGCAGCGAATACCGCCCCGCCTCCGATCGCACCGTTAATCGCAAGATAGCCACCCAGCCCAAGAGCCGCAGATTGCAGAACCAGTCGTACGAACTTTATCAGACCGGTATGGTTGCCGTGCGCCAAGCTCGCCGTGATCTGCAGATCGTTTGCGACGGCACGGTCGCGTAACTGTCGTTCGATCAGCGCCTCGTGCATCCCCAAAGCGCGCACTTCGGCGGCATAGGCAGAGACGTGCCCCTGGCTGGCATACGCATCGGCAGCCGCAGCGTTCGCTTGCGCAAGCCGCCGGTGCGTCGCCCGTTCGTTGCTCCACGCGAGCAGGACAAGGAGCGCGCATGCCGCGACCGACATGGCGCCGAGGGCCGGATGGATCAGGAACGAGACCAGAATATATATCGGCGCCCAAGGCGCGTCGAAGGCGGCCAGCAACGCAGCACCACCTATCCCCTGGCGCAGCGTGTCGAACTGACGCATCGCCTCCGAACGCTCCTGCCGACTGAGCGAGGGCTGCGTGAGAACCGCGCGCAGCGTATCTTCCGACAGTACCGCGTCGAACCGCGCAGTGGCACGCACCATGAGACGCGAGCGGATCCAATCCAGGCATCCTATCACGGACAATCCGCCGAGACAGGCAAGGCTGAGCATCAGCAAGGTGGTGCCGCTGCCTGTCGATAGCACGCGGTCATACACCTGCATCATGTAGATGGTCGGTGTCAGATACAGGATATTAACGGTCGCGCTAATGACCAGTATTCCAAAGAAATGCGGTCGGCAGCGCCGCAGTGCGGCCTGCAAACGCACGTTCGCCGGACCGCCCTGTGACTGGCGTTTATCGTCATGAGACGACGAAAAGGACGGGGTCATTACATTCTCCAGCGTTGCGACCACGCAAGCGACGACGAAAACATACTCCCCAAGCGGTTAAAGTTTGGTTTGCCACCGCACCGTCGCTGCAGCGCCGCAAATCGTCGTTAATTGGCCATCAACGACATCTGTCCACGGGATGGGAGGACCTGCCCGCGTACCTCGATCGCTCAGGGAGGACAGCCCATGTTGCGATCAAGCATTTTCAGAACGACGATGTCGACTTGTGCCGGTTTACTTATGGTTTGGTGCACCACACCGGCGTTCGCTCATCCATTCGCCTCCGAAATGATCGAGGGCGATCCGACCGATCCTCCCGCAGGATATGTCGATCTATGCCAGCGAGACGGGCTTTTGTGTCAGCAACTTGCGGGTGTCCCCCCTGCTGGCAGTCCAAATGCCGCACCGATCGATGCGCGAGATCGCATGTTCCTGGTCAAGCACATCAACCGCTACGTTAACGCGAACGTCACGCAACGTGTGGACAGCGGCGCGCGCGATCAATGGAATCGGTCGGGAACCGGCCGTAATGCCGTGGGCGACTGCGAGGATCTCGCAATCGAAAAACGCCTGCGCCTGATCGAGGCGGGCTTCCCCGCGCAGGATCTATATTTCGCGATCGGATATCAGCGCAGAGCCGGACTGCACCTCGTCCTGGTCGCACGGACCGAGCAGGGCGATTATGTGCTCGATAGCCGCACGCCGTACATAAATTTCTGGGCCAAGGCGCCCTATGTATGGATCATGCGGCAGAGCACGGGGCAAAGCGATGTATGGCGCAGCACGTTGCCTGTATCGTCTCCATATTCTGCGCCCGTTCGTCATATGGCAGCGACCGAAATCGACGCCGCAGCACTTCGGTCTTGAACGCGTCAGTCCCATTTTGTAGCTAATTCAACAAACTGCGGCGTAAATCCGCATTTGCACATAGAGACGATTCCGCGCAAGGACGCGTCAATGGACCTTTTCGCTCCGTTTTTATAAGGCTTGACGATGCGCAAGGCGTGGACCGTAATGATAATGGTGCTGGTGGGTTGTGTGCTGCAATTGCATGCCGCTTCAGCCCAAAGCGCGACGCAAGTCCCTGCGACGACGCCATCCGCAATGTCGGCCACCACACCGACAAGCGCGATGGACGCCAGCGACTATACGCTGGGCGTTGCCGACAAAGTTCGCATCACGGTATTCAACGAGCCGTCGATGACCGGCGAATATCCGGTAAATGCCAACGGCAAGGTATCCATGCCGTTAATCGGCGAGGTTCAGGCTGCGGGCTCCACTGCGGGCGCGCTGCGGGTTAATATCGAGCGTATGCTGGCGGATGGATATCTGATCAATCCACGTGTCGGGATCGATGTGTTGACGTTCCGTCCCTTCTATATCCTCGGCGAAGTGACCAAGCCCGGCGAATATCCGAGCACGGCCGGCCTGTCGGTGATGAACGCAGTCGCCACGGCGCAGGGCTTTACCTACCGTGCGAACAAAAAATATGTTTATGTGAAGCGGTCGGGCAGCAGCAAAGAGCAAAAAATCAAGCTGACCAGCGACGTTATGATCATGCCGGGCGACACAATCCGCGTAGGTGAGCGATTTTTCTGACACATTGGCTTAGCCATCGATTGCGCTGGCGCCGTAAAGCGTAGCAAATATATGTAGGGTGGTAACGCGGCCGGATATACAGGGGGGCCCGATGAAGATTGATATTATAGTCGGTGCGCCGCTGCTTTCTGGTCCGTCTATCGCCTTTGGACAAACGCGGCTGACCTGTGGCTTGGGGACAGGCGTAACCTCCGGTGGAACGGCAATCATTGCCGGCCTGCCTTCCTTCAGCGTCGGCGTCGGATCGGACTATAGGCTTTGAAAATCCAGATGAAAAAGAGCGCGGCTTTCGGTGGGGCGTTACTGGCAACGATCGGCGCGGGTGGCGTAGCCTCGGCGCAGAACACCCAGAGTGTCGGCAGCTCCTTCCTTGCCTCCGAGGTTCCACTGGACGTCAGCCGCGGACGCAATGTTAGCGTAGTGGAACGGCCGCGCCCGGATTACGAAGCACTCGGCATTCGCCTGAACAGCTTTACGCTGTATCCACGCGTGCGATTGAGCGGCGGCTATTCGAGCAACGTCTATGGCCAGGAAAACGGTGCCACCGGCGATGCGTTCGCGGGCGTCGATCCCTCGGTCTATATCAATTCGAACTGGTCGCGAAACTCGCTGGCGATCAACGTTGGCGGTGCGTTCCGGCGGTTCGCAAGCGAGACGCCCAAAAACGAAAACGGCCTAGACGCTTCGGCTATCGGTCGGTTTGACCTCGGCAACAGCTATATCCAGGCGACTGGACGCGTCCGCCGCGCCTATGAATCGCAATATTCGGGTGCGTTTCCGGTAAACGCCGCAGAATCCGTGCAATATGTCGCATCGACGGGCGAAGTGCGCGGCGTCTATCAGGGCGGGCGCATCCGCCTTCTGGCGATTGGTGACGTTAATCGCTTCACCTTCCGCAACAGCCGCGCGCTCGACGGGTCGATTATCGCGCAAAATACGCGCGACCGGACCGTCGCACGGGGCAGCGCACGTGCCGAATTTGCCGCGACCCCGGATACCGCAGCCTTTGTGCAGTATACTTATGCCGATTCCTCGTATGATAGCAGGACAGCGATCGGCGGCCTTGGCAATCGCGATTCCAAGGAATCGCGGATCCTTGCGGGTGTGACATTCGATCTGACTGAGTTGATCCGCGGATCGGCAGGCGTCGGTTATGTCGACCGGCGCTATTCGTCGCCGGCATATGGATCAATTTCCGGCCTGTCCGCTGATGTGCGTATCGAATATTTCATTACGCAGCTGACCACGATCACACTGACCGGACGTCGGTTGATCGAGGACGCGGTGACGACGGGCTCGGGCGGCTTTTTCGCGAACAGGGTCGGACTGCGCGCCGATCACGAATTGTTGCGGAACCTGCTGGTCAACCTGCACGGTACGTATGAACGCGATGTGTTCAAAAATATCTCACGTCGCGACAGATACTATAATCTGGGGATCGGCGCCGATTTCTTCGCGAACCGCCGCGTTGGGATAAGCGGTGGCGTGGATTATCTCGATCGCGGATCGACGGGCGAGCCGCTCGGCCTGCGCTTCGATGAACTCCGCGGGTCGGTTTCGCTGCTCTACCAGATTTGATGTCAATCTTGTGCGCCGCGCGCGAGTGTTGGGTTAAATAGCTTCCGATATGAAACAGGAACGATCAATGAACGCGGGCACCTCCCCTCCCCCTTCGTCCGAATTGCAATCGCCACGCGGTTTCGATTTCGGCATGCTGATCGACCTGTTTGGGCGTCGCTGGCCTTTGATGGCTGCTGTCGTTGTGTTCGTGACCGTCGCGATGATCGCGGTGTCGTTGCTGGTGACACCGCAGTATAACGCCAATGTCAGGCTAAAGATTAATCCCCTCCAACGGGTCGACGTGTCGACAGCGCGTGATACGTCCGAGCAGCCCGATCAGAGCGTCGTCGATACCGAAGTCTCGATCATGCGCTCGCGCGACATCGCCGCCAGCGTGTCGGAGCGCCTGAAGCTCACGTCTGACGCGAGCTTCACGAAAGGCCTTGAGAAGGCGCGTGATCTCAACGATGCGATCGTATCGAAGCTGATCGCGAACGTGACCGTTACGCGCGAGCCATCGACCTATATCGTCAACATTGTCTACCGGGACGACGACGCCAACCGGGCCGCGCGGATCGCGAACGCATTCTCCGAAGAATATCTCGACGGCAGCGTCGAGCGGCGTACCGGAACGGCGGCACGTCAGGCGAAATGGCTCGACGCCCGGCTGGCTACTCTAGGCGACCAGGTCCAGAGCGCCGATGCCGCGGTCGCGCGATACCGCGCGCAGGCGGGCATCGTCGAAGGTGGAACGAGTGGTACAATCACCGACCAGCAGGTCGCGCCGCTTTCGAGCCAGCTTGCGACGGCGGAAGCCGAAGCGGCTGCAGCGCGCGCAAAGCTGGACGCCGCGCGCGGCCAGATCGCGCGCGGCGGCCTCGATGCCGTGTCGAGCGTCCTGAGTTCGGCAACGATCACCGAGCTGCGCCGTCAACGCGGCGAAGTGTTGCGCGAATTGGGGCAGATCAACGCGCGTTACGGTCCCCGGCATCCCGAGTCGATCCGCGTCGCCAACCAGTTGTCCGGTATCGACAAGGCATTGCAGGACGAGGCGCGTCGTATCATCGGCGGCCTGGAATCCGAATCGCGAGCAGCCGGCGCAAGCGCGGGTAGCTTGCGAGCGGATCTGACGCGGCTTCGTGGCCAGCAGGCGGGCGACACGCGCGCTGCAGTCACCGCTGCAAGCCTGGAGCGCCAAGCTGAAGCGAAGCGGACTGTCTATAACCAGCTTGCGCAGCAGGCGCAGCAGACTAATCAACAAGAGCGCAGCTCGGAACCGCAAGGGTCTGTGATCGAGAAAGCGACGGTCCCGTCACGGCCCTCATCGCCCAACAAGGTGCTCTACGCGCTCTTGGGTGTAGTGCTTGGAGCGGTGCTCGGTTTCTTGGCCGCGCTGTTGATCGAACTTCTTTCTACAGGTGTTCGGACCGTCGACGATGTCGAACGCGGCCTGGGCGTGTCGTTCCTGACATCGCTACCGCTGTTGTCGAGCCGACGGTTGAAGCGCGACGGCATGTCCGACATGTCGCCGCCCGACTATATCGCGGCCCGTCCCATGTCGACTTATGCCGAGGCGTTGCGCACGATCCGCACGTCCGCCATCCTCGCGGTACAGCCTCGTCCGCGCGTGATCTCGATCGTCTCTGCGGTCCCGGGCGAAGGCAAGAGCAGCACCGCAGCCGCGCTTAGCCGCGTCATGGCGCTCAGCGGCGACCGGATCGTGTTGGTCGATTGCGACATTCGTCGCGGCAGCCTGACCGCCCTTACGCCAGTCCCGCCCACCGCAGGTCTGATCGAAGTGCTTTCGGGTGAAGCAGAGCTCGACGCCGCGATCGTGCATGATAGTGTCAACGGGTTGGATATCCTTCCGCTCATCAAGCCGTCGTTCACGCCAAAGGATCTGTTCAGCGGCGACGCTATGCGCGCTCTGGTCGCGGAATTGTCCGATCGGTACGACTATGTCGTGCTCGATACACCACCCCTGCTTGCGGTTGCGGATGCCAGGACCTTGGCGGCCATGTCGGACACGACCGTGATGGTCGTCCATTGGCAGTACACGCCGCGGCGTGCTGTGCGTGCCGCGTTGTCGCTGCTCGAACAGGATGGGACGCCGCTGTCGGGAATCGTGCTGTCGATGGCCAGCGCCAAGGCAAAGTCCGTGGGTGCCGACAACCCGGCCTATTATTATTCGATGTATCGTCAGTATCACGAGGCCTGATCGCGCCATGGCGTCCTTTTCGCGCGTCGATGATCACGGCGCGATGACCGCCGTACTGCTCGATCCCTCGCTTTTCACCGGTCCCTACGATACCGGTTTAGGCGAGGGATTGGCGACCGCTCACGTCAGGTGTTTTTGGGCGGTGCGCCCGCTGCGCCGGGGGCAGCGGGGCGATCTGCCTGCTGCTGTCACGCGCCCGATCTTCTACCGTCACGTAGAAGATATCCGGTGGATTGGCGCCAAGGGACGCAAGATCTTAAAAAGCGCCGCGCATTTTATGGGATGGTGGCGGCTGCTGTGCCTGTTGCGCCGCAAGCATGCGGCGGTTCTGCATGTTCAGTGGGCGGTCATTCCCGTAGTCGACGCCTTCTTCATGCTGCTGGTAAAGCGCCGTCGGGCTGTCGTGATGACAGTGCACGACGCAACGCCGTTCAATGGCGAAACGATATCGTTCATCCAGACATTCGGCTTTTACTGGCCTGCCCGGATCTCGAATCGCGTCATCGTCCATACGCGATCCGCGTTGGAAACATTGGCCGCCAAAGGCATCGCACGCGACAAGATATCGATCATACCGCACGGGCCGCTCACCTTGGCGATCGAGCCTGCCGAGGCGCTGCCGCGACCGCTGCATCGTGATCCGCGCCTGACGTTCGTCATCTTTGGTCAGATAAAGCCATATAAGGGTATCGATATCCTGGTCGAGGCGCTGGGTATGATGGATCGGCCCGAGCGCGTGAGGATCATCGTCGCCGGTGCGCCGATGATGGACATGGCGCCGATCGAGGCAAGGATCGCCGAACTCGGTCTCGGCAGGGTCATCGAGCTCCGACTCGGCCGGCTGTCCGAGCCGGCAATGGCGGCCTTGTTCGACGAGGCGGACGGCTTCCTGTTTCCCTATCGCCAGATCGATGCGAGCGGTGTGTATTATCTCGTCCGCCCGCTGGGCAAATGGATCATCGCGAGCAAGGTTGGCGTGTTCGAAGAAGACTTCATTTCCGGCAGCGACGGCGAACAGGTAGAGCCCGCCAATCCCAGAGCGCTGGCCGATGCGATCGAGCGCGCCGCAGCGTCCCCACCGACACCGCGCCCTGCCAACGCAGGAACGTCATGGGCCGCAATTGGAGCGACGACCAAGGCGCTGTATATCGACGCAATCGATCGTTCGACGCGGTGACGCCCTACGCGGTCGCTCCTGCAAAGCCTTTCCGCTTGCAGCCCGCGAATAGATATACGGGTTTTCCCCGGCGCCGCCACGTCAACGGGGCCTCGCATACCGCGACCTGCCTGCTTACCATGCTCGTCTTCGCGCAGTTGGTCGACCTTGGCGCAAACACCACGCTATTTTCGGCGATCTCGGCAGTCGCCGACGTAATGGTAGCGATTATCGTTGTGATTTTGTTGCGGCCGGATCCCGTTCTCTGGCGATCGCTAGCGTCGGTGATCGTACCAATCATCGCCGCTCTGTTATGGGCCAGCATCCCATCCTTCGGACATGGTCCGACGCCGATCAGCGCCACAGTCGGGCTGGCCAATCTCGCCGGCGCATTCGCGTGCCTTGTCGCCGGATTTGCGATCGGTGCCAGGATGGGCCTGACGCGGCGTTTCATCGACGTCATCGTCGTTTTGGGACTAGCATATATCATCCTGTCCCTGGGCCTGCGGCAAGAGGATCCGTTGCACGTTTGGGGATATGACAAGGGCCTCGCGCAACAGCGTTTTACCGGCACGCTGCTCAATCCCAATGCAGCTGCCTGCACATTTGGCGTGATCGCTGTCTTGGCTGTCGGTCGGCTGCAGGTCGCTGTCCGGCAGAGCACCGGGCGCGGCTGGCCGATCCCCCTTCTGGCCATGGCGATGATCTGCGTATTGACGATTGCCCTCGGTCTCGCTGCATGCGCGCTGACAGGATCGAGGGCCAGCCTGGTCAGCAGTATCGTTGCGGTCGTCGCCTTGTTCGCCATTCCGGCCCGGCGCCGCCTACGATCACGGGGACGCGTGCGACGCGTCATCATGGCAGTCGCGATAGCGCTAATCTGCGCGGGGTTTTTCGCTTTTCTACAGGCGCCGGTCGCTGGGCGCTTCGAGACATTTTCAATCGATGCGGCTGATCGCTGGATGGCCTTAACACATCATCTGGCGCTCGCTAATCGCGCGCCATGGTTTGGTTATGGGCTCGGCTCATTTCCGACGGTGAACGCCGCGCACCTGACGCCTGCCAATGTCGATATCCTGTGGAATTTCGGCGCCGTACATAACATCGTCGTGCAAACCGCATTCGAGGCGGGCTGGCCCTTCCCTTGCCTGATGGCCGTTGCCGTGATCGCGGGCATTCGGATCCTCGTTCGGGCACGGAAATTGGATTCTGCGGACCCGCTTATGCTGGCGCAAACATTTGCCGTGACGCTGGTCTTCGCCTGCGCATGCGTCGACATCACGCTGAGTATTCCAGCGCTCGTCGCCCTGACCGCCGTCCTCTCAGGCACCGTGCTGGGCCGCGCCGACCGCGCTCGATCCTCTCAGGTCGTCGTCTGACCGCGCGTCCGGCGGCCATGATGGCCACGCTCAGGCGCGACGGTGATGCCGAGTGATTCGGAGAGCGCATTGGGCGATAGGTGCCGAGCTTGCGGAAATATGTCGGGTATGCCGTTACAACAGCCTTTATCCAAAAGGCTTTACACTTGTCGAAGGTATAGATGCGCCGGTGGAAGGAAGACGCATCTTCAAGTAGCGGCCGACGGCGTGATAGTGCCGTTCGAACAGGTAATAGGCTACGATCGCGATGACATGCGCAACGATCATGCCGCTCACGAAGCGAACTTCGGGACTAATTCCCTGAAACCGCTCGTGAAAAACGATAATTACAGTATTGTGAACGAGGTACAGCGAATAACTGTAGCTGGCGAGGAATGCGATAGGTCGGGCAATAAGGCTTGGCCAACGCTCGAAAGCGCTGACGATCATGACCATCCCGAAGAAAATCATCGCGGCAAGCAGATTCATGTGCATGTCGTAGCTTTTGAAGCCCGCATCGGCGATGCGTCCGGCCGCGCACAACAGGCCAAAGCCCAGGATTGCTCCGCCCAGGCGGATACGCGCCCGACGATCTAGTTGCATATTTAGCCAGAGAATGCCGCCGATAGAACCCAAGATCCAGAGCAAGCTGAGATTACCCGCTCCACCCGCAAACCCGTTCCAGATGAATACTGGCAGTCCAATAAGCAGCAATCCCGAAGATACCAGGCCTGGCTTTTCTCGACGAACGAGGACGAACGCCACGAAAGCAAATACGGCATATGTCCAAAATTCTATCGGGATCGTCCAAAACGGCTCTGCTGCATTATAGGCTCGCGGATATACGTTCGCCACCGGGCCAAAGTGCGACAGGAACTGAAACACCGGATAGTCATGCAAGAGCAGCATGTTGCCAAGGAAGGCAAAAGGTCCAGTGTTCACGCCCAAAATAGGATGTGGTGCGATACCCACAATAACATTGGTCAGCGCGACGGCAATCAAGACAGGAATAAAGGGCGTGAAAATACGCGCTACCCGGTCGATCATAAAATTTCTGAACTGGAGTCCTGGTCGCTCCCATCTTCGTGCCGTCGTCAGCGTAATGAGAAAACCGGAAAGTAGAAAGAAGATTACAACCCCGATGCCGCCAGTCGTGATGGCCTGCGGCGGGTAGAAAATCTGGCTGGCGTGCCCGAATAAGACGAGGTTCGTCGCGACCACCCGCGCTAAGTCTAAAAATGTGGTCATAGCATCGCTGAACGTAGCCGCAGTGCGTTGCGTTCCGTCACTCATGCAAACCTCCAGAAGTACGGCGGTCTACGAACCGAAAATATTGGCAGGCAGGCAAAACAGCTCCCGCAGGGACGTGCATGCTGATGATAGACACTGTATCCCCCATTAATTGCCCCGGTCAACGGCAAGTCGCCACCGACCGGCGGGCTCACTTATCGTCTTTGCACGAAAAGGCGTCCCGCGACATCTTCGATCTATATGCGTGGCTAAGCGCTGCGGACGCAACCATGGCGGCTTTGGCGCCGCAAGAATGTGCGACAGCGATCGCTGACCGACGCGGCCCAAATAGCCAATTTTTTGTTCCGGCTGTCATCCTGTCGGGGATGCGCCGATTCCAGCAGCCTGCAATCGAACGGGATGGCCGGGGTCGCACCATCCAACCGGCGGGTTAATCCAGATGCAGTGCCCCATCGGTCGCAAATCGAACGGCTGCAGGCGTATCGCCCAGTATAGCTATTACCGTCATTCGATCCTTGGGCGTAATCTCCGCGACCCACGCAGCTTCGCGCAGCATCGCCGTTTGCGTCGCATGATCCAATTCGTGCCAATGCATGGTCCCGAACTTCATTCGCCAAAGGCTCTCTGCTCGCAGATACGGTGCCGCACGAAAGCTGGCGGCATAGGATTCGACCGCCCTGCCGTTATCGTCCAATGATGCGATCGAAGCCGAAAGCACCAATGCCTCGCCCGAATCCGGACGTGCCTGGAGTGCCGCGGTTACGTAATGCTGCGCTGCCGCCATCGATTGCACGCGGTCCGGGGTCTGGCGTGCACGCACCGCCAGCGCTCCATAACCGCGGGCCGCCATCAGCATCATGTCGGGATCGTCATATCTCGATCGATCGAGCGTCAGCCTGAGCGTGTTCGCATCGCCACCCGAAGCATAAGCCGACACGTCGCGCTCCATCCGGGCCATCTGGAGCGCACCATTCAACGCTACCAAGCAAAGGACCAGCAGGACGGTCAACACCGTTACCGGTCCGATGAGCCGTAATACGTCTTGAGATGAGCGAGCGGCTCGGGTGCTGGACATAATTGTTCGCTTAATAGCGTGAATGTCGCCGTGACACCATCATCGACAAAGCGATTGATTACGCCGTCGCTAACCATTCTCGAACGTCCGGTCTTAATGGCACCTTACGTAAGCTAGCGGCAACTGCGGGGATTGGGGCTACGACATGACCATAACGGGCATATTCTACGGGAACGACGTAAAGGATCTGAAACAAGCCGAAAACTGGCTTGGCGGAAATGTAGGCATTATTGCAGCGCAGACCGGCCGGGCGAACTGGTCCGACTGGATGGGCAGCATCGGCTGGGCGGCCGGCCTGATCAAGGATGTAGATGCCCAGGTTCGGTGGTCTATCCCTCTTTTCGTCAATGGCGGGTCGCTGGCCGCTGGCGCTGCCCACGCTTATGACAATTATTACGTTCAAGCTGCCAAGACGCTGCTTGCCCAATATGGCGACCAGGCAGAAATCATCATCCGCACGGGAGAGGAGTTCAACGGCGACTGGATGCCATGGGCGGCAGGCGGCAAGGAGGCCAACTACGTCAAAAACTTCCAGAATTTCGTCGATGCGTTCCGGTCGGTGTCCGACAAGTTCAAGTTCGAGTGGAACGTAAACATGGGGTCCACCAATGCCAATGTGGTGAAGGCCTATCCCGGTGACAAATATGTTGATTACATCGGCATGGATTTTTACTGGGACGCAAAGCAGAGCTGGAGCATCAAGGATCCGGTTCAGGCGTTCAACTATATGAAGAACACGACCAACGGCCTTAAATGGCTTGAGGATTTTGCAGCAGCGCACGGCAAGCAAACCGCTTACAGCGAATGGGGCGTCAATTCGTCGGCGGCCAGCCCGTTCATCGCACTGGTCAAACAATGGTTCGACACGCACGATCCGGCCTATGCTATTTATTGGGATTCAAACGCGGATTTCGCTGGAAAGCTGTCCGACGGCGTCTTGGGCGCCGCGTCGGACACGTTCCGCGCGCTGTTTGGTGCCACTGCCGCCAAACCTACTCCGCCCATTGGCGACGCAGGCGACAATGTGCTCGTTGCGATCGATGCAGGCGGCGCGATCGACGGTAAGGCCGGTGCCGACACGCTTGTCGCTGGTAAGGGTGCGGACATCTTCACCGGTGGTTCCGGTCACGACATTTTCCGCTTTACCGCAGGTGGTGGAAAGGACGTGATCACCGATTTCGGCGCGGGCGGAGACGCCGACGCCATCGACGTCAGCGCGCTGCTGAAGATGGGTGGCAAGCCGACGCTGGCGACGGTCGGCGCCGATACCGTAATCAATTTTTCGACCGGCGAGTCGATAACGCTGCAAGGCGTCGACGCCCGCAACCTGGAAGCGACAGCCACCGGCTGGACGTTATCCACCACGGTCTTCAGTTCGACCGACCATGTGCTGATTGGCGACGAGCGCAACCTGACACTGGCCGGGACTGCGCGCATGGGCACCGGCAACGATGCCGCCAACGTCATCATCGGCAACACGAACGACAATGTGCTGAGCGGTGGCGCCGGGAACGACGTGTTCAAGGGCGGCGGCGGCATCAACCTCATCGACGGCGGTACGGGCATCGACACGCTGCAGCTCGACGGCAAGCTCGCCGACTATGTTGTTACACGCGATACGAATGGCACCGTGCGGGTTGTCAGCGCGAGCGAAACCGATGTTTTGACATCGGTCGAACGTGTGACGATCGCCGGGACGACCCTGACGATCCAACAATTTAGGGATACGCAGATCGACGGACTGCTCTACATCGCTTCAAATCCGGGTCTGATCGCCAAACTTGGTGCCAATGCTGAAGCGGGCAAGCTCGATTACGCACTGTCGGGCAAGGCTGCTGGACGCTCGCTGTCGACGTTCGATCCGATGCTTTATGCCGCCTCCAACCCGGTGCTGGCACGAAAATACGGAGCTGATACCGCTGCATTGACGCTGGATTACATTACCCAAGGGGCAGCCAAGGGCCTGTCGACGGTCGGTTTCAATGCCGCGCAATATGCGGCTGCCAATCCCGATGTGGTCAAACTGGTGGGAACCGACGCCCATGCGCTTGCCACCTATTACGTAACCAAAGTCCTTTCGGCACCGCTGTCGACGAAAGATTTTGATGCGACAGCTTACTTCCTTTCAAATCTCGATCTGGCGGCATCAGGCGTCACCGTCGCCACCGCGATGGAGCATTGGGTTCAGCATGGTTATGCCGACGGTCGGATGGCCGAAGGCGCATTCGGGCATGAACAGACTAACCACACGCTGGCAATGTACGGCAAGGTGACGGACGCGATCGCGACTGCCAACGACAAGGATTGGTACACGATCGACGTTACGAAGGGCGATGCAATGAAGATCGCGGTCGAGGCTGCCGGTTCGGGCCTTGGCACGCTTACCGACGCACGTGTCAGCGTTTACGATGCATCCGGAAAGCTCGTCGCCAGCGACGATAATAGCGGGTCGGGCAACGACGCGCTCGCGACCTTCACCGCTGCGGCAACGGGGACTTATTACATCGTTGTCGATAGCGCGAAGGCTGGCGGCACCGGAACCTATCAGCTCGAAGGTACATGGATGAACATGGTCTTCGACACCGGCAGTCATAAGATTGTAGGGAGCGCCGGAAACGACATTATCATCGGCAGCACATTCGACGACGTCCTGACCGGCGGCGCTGGCAGCGACCGGTTTCAGTTCGGGAAAGGCAGTGGCCACGACACGATCACGGATTGGAGCAAGGGCGATAGCATCGATCTTCGTGCATATCTCGACAGCGGTCTCCAATCGACGATCAGCAAGGTCGGCAATGACACGGTGATCTCGTTTGCGACCGGCGATACAATCAAACTTCTGGGTGCGGATCCGTCGTCGCTTTCGGCGAACTGGGGTGGCTTTGCCTATAAGACTCCGGCTGCTGGCGCGGCTACGCCGGGTGTAGTGGCCCCGAGCGGTCCCGAGACATTGGCACCAAGCGTTCCCGTGATATCGACGCCGAGCGTTCCCGCGATACCGGCTCCGGCAAGCCCCGTATCCACCGTTGGTGGCAACGACAAAATCGACGCGACCGCATACTTCCTGTCGAACCTGGATCTTGCAGTCTCGGGCGTGACCGTAAACAACGCACTGACCCATTGGCTTACGCAGGGTCTGGCGGAAGGCCGCACCGCCGAGGGCGCATTTGGCCATGAGCAGAACAACCATGGGCTCCCCATGTACGGTAAGGTCAACGATACGATCGGGACCGCAGGCGACCAGGATTGGTTCACGATCAATGTCACCAAGGGCGATGCAATGAAAATTGCGGTCGAGGCCGCAGGGTCGGGCCTCGGCACTCTGGGTGATGCACGGGTCAAGGTGTACGACGCATCTGGCAAGCTGGTGGCAAGCGACGACAATAGCGGATCGGGCAACGATGCGCTTGCAACCTTCACTGCAGCGGCAACGGGAACCTATTATATCGTCGTCGACAGTGCGAAGGCTGGAGGCACTGGTACCTATCAGCTCGAAGGCACCTGGATGAACATGCTGTTCGACAGCGGAAACCACACGATTGTGGGAGGTGCCGGAAACGACATCATCATCGGTAGTACATTCGACGATGTCCTAACCGGCGGAGCTGGCGGCGACCGGTTCCAGTTTGGGAAAGGCAGCGGCCACGACATAATTGCCGATTGGGCTAAGGGCGATAGCATTGATTTGCGTGCCTACTTAGACAGCGGACTCGCCCCGACGCTGACCAAGGCAGGCCACGATTCCCTAATAACTTTCTCTACTGGCGACTCAATCAAGGTACTCGGCACAGATCCTTCCGCCTTTACAGCAAGCTGGGGGGGGTACGCCTACCATGGCTGAGCTTGTGGCATGGTAGGCGACGGGCCTTTAAGCCCGGTCTTACGGCGCTTATCAGTTGAAGCGCTCGGAGGCTCCTAGCGGATTTTCGGACGAGGGCATGGGGATGAGCTGCTGCCAGTTCCGTGGACACCAAAGTAAGGTGTTTTTGGAACTGCAGGATGGAGTGACGTGACCCCCGTTTTTTCCTCCAGCTGGAGCTAGGGTCCAACCCCGGAAAGGGACGGACAGATGAAGCGGAGGCAGTTTTCTCAAAAGCAGATCATCGGCATTGTGAAGGAAGCCGAGGCAGGTGCTGTGGTGACGGATCTGTGTCGCCGGCACGGGATGTCTAGAGCGGTTTCTGATCAGTCTGCATCGTAGCCAGCGGCTGCGAAATAGTTCGAGCATTCCTGGGACGAGTAGAGGTCGACGATACGGCCGATGGCATCCCAGAGGCCGTGAATGGTCCGCTCTGCCGCCTTTCGCAGATGCGCCTTGAGTTTGGAGAAGGCCATCTCGATAGGGTTGAAGTCCGGGCTGTAGGGCGGAAGGAACAGGAGCCTGGCACCTGCGGCTTCGATGGCGGCGCGCACGGCCGGCGCCTTATGGCTCGACAGGTTGTCCATGATGACGACGTTGCCGGGTGACAGTTCGGGCACCAGGACGCGGGTCACGTAGGTCGTGAAGGCGTCACCATTCATCGGCCCGTCGAGCACCCAAGGTGCGATCATGCCGGTGCGGCTGAGACCCGCGACGAAGGTGGTGGTTTTCCAATGCCCGTGCGGCACGCCGGCCCGCAGTCGTTCGCCGCGTGGCGCTCTGCCGTAGCGACGTGCCATGTTCGTTGATGCCCACGTCTCGTCGATGAAGATGAGCTGCTCGGGATCGAGATCGAGCTGACCATCGAACCATTCCTCGCGCCGCTTCAGGATGTCGGGACGATCCTGCTCTGTGGCGTGCGCGGTCTTTTTTTGCGCGTGATCCCGCGTCGTGCGAAGAACCGCCATATCGTGCCGAGTGCGACCTCGGTGCCGTGATCAGCCAGAAGCGCTTGCAACTCGGCCAGGGTGATGTCGGGCGTCGTTTCGTAAGCCTCCAGGATCAAACCGGCATGCGCCTCGATCCTCATCGAACGTCGATCGCCGCCCTGCTGCTGTGGCGCCGGCGTCCCGTGCTGGTTTGCAAGCTGCTGCCACCGGACGGCGCTCGCGGCGCTGACACCGAACCGAACCGCTGCCTGCCGACGCGACAGACCACCCGCGATCGCCGCCACAACTCTATCCCGAAGATCTACCGACAATGCTCGCGCCATCCATGCCAGCCTCCTGCACCGGCAGGAATCCTGAATCAGAAAACCGCAGCGACGGGAATCCCCTTATGATTCAGCACGGTCAGAAACCGCCCTAGCGCCACCTATTACGCTTGGAAGGCCCAGTTCGGCGGTCTGGAGGTGTCCGACGCGAAGCGTCTACGGGCGCTTGAGGAAGAGAACGCCCGGCTCAAACGGTTGGTGGCGGACACAATGCTGGACAACGCAGGTCTGAAGGACCTGCTGTCAAAAAAATGGTGACGCCCGCCGCGAAGCGGGAAGCGGTCGCGCATCTCCAGACGACGCTGGGGATGAAGAGCGGCGGGCGTGTATAGTCGTCGGAGCGGATCGCACGAGCATGCGGTATCGCTCGTGTCGGGGGGATGATGGCGACCTGCGGTCGCGTCTGCGTGAGTTGGCGTAGCAGCGTCGGCGGTTCGGCTATCGGCGACTGCATATCCTGCTGCGCCGGGACGGCATCACGATCAACCGCAAGAAGACCCAGCGGCTCTACTGCGAGGAAGGTCTGACAGTGCGTCGCCGTAAGGGACGAAGGCGTGCCCTCGGCGCGACTGCGCCGGCCCCGGTGTTGGCGCTGCCCAATCAGCGCAGGGGCCTGGACCCTTCGACAAGCTCAGGAGAGCCTTCGTGCACGATCAGATGGCTACGGGGCGGCAGTTCCGCATCCTCAACATCGTCGACGACGTGACGCGCGAATGCTTGCGGGCAGTGCTCGACACGTCGATCTTGGGCAAGCGGGTGGTGCGCGAGCTGGGCGACCTGGTCGCCGAGCGCGGCGCCCCCAGGATGATCGTCAGCGACAACGGGACCGAATTGACCTCGAACGCAGTGCTCGCATGGTCGGGCGATGCCGGCGCCGAGTGGCACAATATCGCACCAGGCAAGCCTACGCAGAACGGGTTCGTCGAAAGCTTCAACGGTCGCATGCGCGACGAGCTGCTCAACGAGACGCTGTTCTTAACGGTCCGCCAGGCGCGCTCGATCCTCGCGCGCTGGGTCGATGATTACGACACCGAGCGGCCGCACTCCTCACTTGGCTATGCCACACCAGCGGCGTTCGCCGCGGAAGTCAACGGGCGGGCTTAGACCCGGCCGTTGCTTCACCCGCGCTCCTGCGCGACAACGACGGCGGGTCTCTGGTTGCCGCTGGATGAAAGGCAGGGATCACGTCAGTTTGGTGCCATTTTCGAATGGCCGGGGGCGTGAGAGAGAAGGACGCCAGAAACAACGACACCCCCGCAGCGGGCGCTGCGGGGGTGTCGTTGATAGTGGTTGCGGGGACAGGATTTGAACCTGTGACCTTCAGGTTATGAGCCTGACGAGCTACCGGGCTGCTCCACCCCGCGACATTCGCTTTCGCGAAG
>NZ_SLYF01000014.1:0-40316 GCF_004343105.1 Sphingomonas sp. PP-CC-3A-396
GAAGCGAACTGTTTGTAACGCTTGTTTTCGCATTTGGCAGATCCGTCGCTGTTCAGGCTGCTCCGCCAACAAGGCGGGCTTCAGGCCGCGCTTACGCTGTGGTGAACCTCCGACGCCATTTCCGGATACGCGATAGCCTGCTCATAGCCGTCGGAATTGACGTGCTCGTTCTGCAGCTGCTGCGACTCCGTACCGGACTGTAATGTCGCAAACGCGGAGCTGTCGAAATCGATAAGCAGGTCACCCGTGCGATGACGCCCTGGCGCATATGAAGGCTGGAAACAGGAGGTAGTTATGGCAGGCTGGTCGATCACCATCATTCGGCAGGCTCCCGAAGATTACCCGCTAAAGCTTGATCGCGACGCGGTGCTGGCGAACTGGAAAGTCGGCGCAATTGGCACCAACTGGATCGAGGAATTGGTGGAACGCGGGAAGGCGCGATGTTTGAAAATGGGTGGATACCCCAATCTCTATACGGCACCCGCCGGATCAGTCGTGCCGTTGCTTCTCGGCGAGGAGCCGCCATCGGGGGAGGACGTGCTGATGCGCCGCCCGCGTGAGGTCACCATCAGACGAGACATGTTGGCACTATGCCCCTACGACGAGATGCTGACGATTGTGGTATGGGATCAGAGCTGATCTGAGCGGCTGCATCAGCGGCGGATACCATGAGCTACGCCAGTCCCGCGGTCTGAGCGATCCTCAGGCGCCAGTCCTCCGCTAGGCGGCCATCGGCGCCAAAATTTACCGACAGCCAAGCAGGCGCCTGCCATGTCGAGTCGTGCCGGTCAATGTCTGGCTGACCCGTGTCGTTGCATTGACCCGAACCTGCCTAACGGTTTGCCGACCGGCTAAGAGCATGTGCCGCCAGACGATGGCCGTCTTGTGCGGAATGCCTGCGGCTGCCAGCCCCTCCATCATACAGATCAAAAGACCTCGCCCGCTCTACGCTCCCAACGATTGTAGAGCGTCTTGCGTGGACCGTAGTCCTTGGGACGCATCGCACCAGCGTAACCCGTTGAGATTGACGAAAGATCGCGCCTTTCCGATCACAGGTCCCGACCCTGGTTCGCGACATGACTACATGTCGACACGTGGACTAGTAAGCGTTGCGGTGCCAAAGCACGCGGACCGTCAGGAAGATAATCTTGAGGTCGCGCCAGATCGTCCAGTCGGTCAGGTATTCAAGGTCGGCATCGACGCGGTTGCGCAGGTCGTCTTCGAACAGGGTAGCACCGCGATAACCGCGGATCTGCGCCAAGCCCGTCAATCCGGGTTTGGCCGCGTGGCGATCCCAGTACCGGTCGTCGACCTCCCAAAACAGCTTGTCGTTGGCACGCGAACCCAACGCATGCGGGCGCGGTCCGACGATGCTCATGCTGCCACCTAGGACGTTGAAGAGCTGCGGTAGTTCGTCCAGCGACGTCCGGCGGATGAAGCGGCCACAGCGCGTTACACGATCATCGTCGCGCGAGGCGGAATGGTGGCCGGCATGGTCGGGTGATTTCATGCTGCGGAACTTGAACATCCGAAACATGCGGTTGGAACGGCCGATCCGTGTCTGTTCGAACAGTATCGGCCCGGGGCTGTCGTAACGGACCCACAGCGCTACTGCAGCCATGACGAGCGCGAGAACGATCAAGGCTATCCCTGCCACGACGATGTCGAAAACGCGCTTGATGATTTGATCGACCAGATTGAGCGGTCCGACGGCGACGATCAGTGACGGCGCGTCATGATCAGGACCAATGCCGCGTGGGCGCAGCACGGCAAGTTCGGGCATGTCGATCTCGCCTTGGATATTGGCGCCCCGCAACGCCCGTGCCCAGGCCTGACGGCGCTCGGGCGGACAGGCGACGACGACGCGGTCCATGGCAGACAACGCCACGGCAAGTTTATCGTACATGACCGGGTCGTGATGATCGGAATCCAGCGTGAAGCCGGTAAGCGTGATCGAGAATTCTCCTGAGGGCATGGGCGCATCACCGTCACGGATCAGGGCGATACTGAAGGGATTGCCGCCAACGATCTGGGGGAGGCGGGGGATTAGCAGCCATCGCATGATACCCGTCAGTGCGAAGGCAAAGGCGGAGCCGAACCCGATCATGATGCGCGAGAAATCTTGTGCCGAGCGCAGATAAAAAGCGGCGATGACCACCAAAGCGAGCGTCACGGCGAGTGCGTACCAGCTTTTCTTGATCGCGATGACCGGGTCGCGCAGGCTGCGCGTGTCGAATGCATCGGCGCTGGCTGCGACGACGAGATAAACGGGTACCAGCACGATCATGAAAAGCGGTGTCCGACTGACAACGAAATCGGCGCGACCGAGCCAGGTCAGCAAGAACCCCGAGACGATCGCAACGATATCACCGAGCATGAGGCACCCGATCGAGCGCATGCGGAGTACCGCTGCCGGTGCATGCCAGGCCGTCCGGCTTATTTCGTCATGTGTTGTCGCCATACGCAAGTGTCACTATCCATTTTCCGACGACAGAGCCGGAAGATACTCAGCCTGGAGCCTTTAGGCGCATATCAACGACATTTCACCCCTGCGTTGGCAAGGCGCAACGAGGGCGACGTAACGGACATAGCACGGTCGGAATTCGGACTATCCTCTCTAAGCAATTTCTACCCGAAAGCACGAAGTGGAGGGTGCAGACAGGGCACTGACCCTGTTTGCTACGAGGCGGGATGCTAAAAGTTCGTGCTTTCGAGTAGGAATAGCCGATGACCCGTACACCTCCCGTAAAACGCCCCAAGGACGGCAAGCCGATCCTTCCCTCACGGATTCCCCAGGGAGAGCTGTTTCTGCTCGACAGCCCGCTTTACGGCGAGATCCGAGGCGAGCGTTCGCTGATGGCGTTCCCATTTTTCGCCCTCAGCAAAAATGCCTGGATGAAGCCGCTCAGCTACCAGACCGATACCGTCACGATCGAGGTTCGGCCAAGCGCAGGCGGCGTGGCGACGATCTACGACAAGGAGATCGTGCTTTATATCGCCAGCTTGATGGCGGCGAAGCTTGAGGCTGGCGACGACGTCGCGCAGGATTTCGTTTTCACCGCGCACGATCTGTTCAGCGTTACAGGCAGCAATCACAGCGCACGCTCATATGGGCGGCTGTCAGAAGCGCTTGAAAGGCTGCAAGGCACGCAGATCAAGACCAATATAGAAGCCGGTGGAGAGGGTGAGGAGGGCTTCTTCTCCTGGCTGTCGGAGGCAAAGCTTCATTATAACAAGACGCGTGCCGGAGAGCGTCGTCTTAAGGCCGTTAAAGTACGCCTATGCGATTGGCTTTTTCGCGCAATTCTTCTTGATCGCCACGTACTGGACTATGCGACTACGTATTTTCAACTTGGTCCTATCGAGCGGCGGATATACGAAGTCGCACGGTCCACTGCCGATGGAGAAGGGTTCGAGATCGATCTCGCGACCTTCCGGTTGCAGATCGGATATCAGAACCCCCTTGCGAATTTTCGTGCGGCACTGCGGCAAATCGTCGCGGCCGATACAATTCCCGACTATCGTCTTGAACTGGTGGAGACGGTCAGCGACCCGGACGTCGTCGATACGGTTCGACGCGGACGCAAGTCCAACCCGGTCCGGGTGGTGATCACCCGACGTCCCGCGCAACTTACCGATGGGGTCTCGTCTGCGCTGTCGCGCACGGTTCTGGCGACCGCGGAAGCATCGTCGCGGTCATCATCCGAATCAGAGAATTCCGATTCGGATGATCCCATTTAATTGATACCCGAAAGCACGAAGTTCCGAATAAATTCTACTCGAAAGCACGAATGCAGCGAGGAATTGATACTCGAAAGCACGAAGTTCCAGCGCGTAAATGTATAGTTATTCGTAATTGATACTCGAAAGCACGAACCGCGGACGCTTTTGTTTCCGACGATTTGCTGCAAAAATCGAGCGATGTCGGCGCTGTTGTCGGCGCAATCGATAATGGAGCGGCTGTGACCCCATAAAGGAAAGCCCGGCACGAGGCCGGGCATCCCAAGGTTAGAATGAAGCGACGTCGCCAAACGTCGATTCTGGAGCTCATCAAGCTCTCTTCATATAGCCTGGATCGTCCAGCGGTTCAAGGATGCGCGTTTCGCGCCACGCCCCTTTTTGCCTTGGTCCCAGCCCCTGACGGGGGACGGAAGATGACTGTTTTTACCTTGGGCCAAGCCACGCTGCGGGCGCTCGGCTCCATGACGGGAACTCGTAAGCCTTCAAGGTGTGGAACGCCCCACCGGACCGGTGCGCCCGTGCTGCGGGACAGCATCGAGGCGGGGACGTTCGAAGACATGTTCTTCATGGTTCCCGCCAAAGGCGAGACCGATAAGCTGCTACGGATAGCGAGGCGAACGCTCGATGCAGGTCGCCAACTGCGCCGAGAGGCCCGTAGCGGCGTGCGGACACTAACCGTTGTCGAGCGGCGCATCGCCGCGCTGACGGCTGCGGCGGTGCGCGTTTACGAAGAAATCCTTACGCTGGCACGACTGAACCGCGGTCAGGTCTTCCCGAGCTATGATCATCTGTCGGGTGCGACGAGCCTTGGCCGCGCGACGATCGCACGCACGCTGCGTATCCTCGAGAATCTCGGGTTTCTCGTCCGCCAGCGTCGTTTCAAGCGGATCGAAGCCGAGGGGCCTGGACCTCGCTATCGGCAAACATCCAATGTGTACCGGCCCACTCTGCCGCAGAGCGTACTTGCCTATCTGCCACGCTGGATGCGCCCAGCGCCGCTGCCGGACGATGTGGCGCAACAGGAAAACGATCGTGCTGCCGACATGGCCCGCATGAGGGCAGGGCTGTCGTGCCGGGATCTCGCCAAAGTCACGGTAGGAGGGCCGTTGGGCAAGATGCTGGAGAAGCTCGGGGCCGGCATCGATCGATTGGAACGCGAGTCTCAAAACGGTCCTCAACCGCATACCCACTTAATATGATTAACAATCATTTCGAAACAGCCTGGTCGGCTAGCACGCAGAAACAGACAGAGACCGGACAAAAAATCACCACAGAAACCTGTCAGCCAAATGTGGAAGTGCCGGCTACGCCGTCACATGCTCCCTAGCTGGAGCAAGCGGTGAGTGCGGTTATTCATACCACCGATGTCGACAGATCCATGTGTCGACAGCAGGAGAGCAGAATCCAATCGTTCGCCGTCGGTAATCGTCATTAGTGCTTGCCAAAACACGCCCGGTGAACCCATGTAGACATGTAGGGAGTTCGACATGCCGACTATTGCAATTATCAGCCAGAAGGGTGGGGCTGGCAAAACCACGCTCGCACTGCATCTTGCTGCAGCCGCTCACGACGCCGGCCGTGTGGCGCTCATCATCGATACCGACCCGCAAGCTACGGCTAGCCAATGGGCGGCCTGGCGACAGGACGCACCACCCGAGGTGATCGACAGCCCACCACCACGACTGGCTGCGAAGGTAGCGCAGGCAAAAGGGCAGGGGGCGGATTTCATCGTCATCGACACCCCGCCGCATGCCGACACTGCCGCACGGGCTGCGGTCGAGATCGCCGACCTTGTGCTGATCCCGTGCCGACCAAGCGCGTTCGATCTGTCGGCGATTCAGACGACGGCGAAACTCGTACAGCTGTTACGCAAACCTGCCTTTGTCGTGTTCACGGCCGGTTCGCCCAATGCCCCACGCATGTATCAGGAGGCAGGGGATCTGGTCATGAGTTTTGGTACGCCCGCCTGTCCCGTCCAGATTCCCGACCGAGCCGCATTCCGTCATGCCAGTGCCGAAGGTCGCACCGTCATGGAGTTCGAGCCCAGCGGTAAGGCAGCCGAAGACATTCGACACTTCTACGAGTGGACATGCCGACAAGTAGGCATGTCGACACAGGACAAGAAAAACGCTCGCAAGGGAAAACTCGCAGCATGAGCCGCAAACCCTCTTTCGCCAATCTGCGCGATCGTACGATACCCGAACCCGCCGTATCGCCGTCGTCGCCAGTCGGAGGGCAGGGCGCCACGACCGGTCCCGCCAGTCGGCAAGGCCGCAAACAGGTCGCCGGCTTCTTCAGCCCCGAAATGTCGTTCGCAATGCATACGCTGGCCAGACGTCAGGGCAGGAGCCTGCAGGCACTGATGGCCGAGGCGTTCAACGACGTGCTTCGCAAACACGGCGAGAGTCCGATCGGCGACTGATCCGAAGAGGTCTCGCTGGGCGCCGAGGGCAGGGCGCGGAAAGGAGTCCTTCGACGCCGGCGAGACGATCGTGGCGCCAGCGCAGTCAGACTTAATCGGACGCGTGCCCGTACATCCACGCCAGCGTGTCGATCAGCGGGCGCGGTTGCCAAGCGGGAACGGCGCTGCGCAACACCGTCGCGTCCCCGCCCAGGACTGGAACGTCGTTTGCCCGGACGAAGGCCGGATTGATGCGGACCTCGACGCTATGGCCGCTAAGCGTAGTCAGCATCGCCAGGATATCGTCGATCGACGAGACGGTTCCGGTGCAGATGTTCACCACCGGGGGGACATCAGCCTCCAGAACCAGCCCCGCATAGGCCTGCGCAACCGATCGGACGTCACCGAAATCGCGTTTGACCCAGCTGTTGCCCAATTCGATGATCGGTGCGCGTCGCCGGAAATGATCGACCAGTTTCGGCACCAGATATTCGGTAGCCTGACCGACGCCGGTATAGTTGAACGGCCTGGCGACGACGATATCGAGCCGATCCTTCCACAGCGCGGCTCCCAGCTCCATCGCGTGCTTGCTAATGGCGTAGTGATTGGCCGGATTGGCAATGGCTTGCTCGTCGATCAGACCCTGCGCGCCGGGGCCATAGACCTGCGCACTGCTGGCCAGGACGCATCGCGCGCTGGGTTTGTGGCGTGCGACCGCATCGAGAAGGTTGAACGTGCCGATCTGGTTGACGGCGTAGAAGGCGCGCCAATCGGCTGCATCCACGAACGCGCGTGCCGCCAGATGGATGACCCGATCGAAGTCGGTGGCGTCGACGGCACGCTCGACCGCGGTCGCGTCGCACAGGTCGGCCGACAGCGCGATGCACTCGACGCCGCTGGCAGCGAGCGCATCGACCACGAACCGGCCGGTAAAGCCGTCGGCTCCCGTCAACGCCACCCGCATCAGAACGACCAGCCTGCCGCGTTGCGGCGCATGTCCGCCTCGACCATCAACGCCGCGAGCTCCTCGAGCTGCACGGCGGGCTCCCAACCCAGATCGTCCCGCGCCTTGGTCGCGTCGCCGATCAGCAGTTCGACCTCTGCCGGGCGATAGAAATCGGGGTTGATCCGCACCAGCGTGCGGCCGTCCTTGCGATCGCGGCCGATCTCCTGCTCGTCGACACCCGACCAGTCGATGGCGACGCCGACCTGGGCAAAGGCGAGTTCGACGAAGGTCCGCACCGTCTCGGTCCGATTGGTCGCGAGGACGAAGGTATCGGGGATATCGTGCTGGAGCATGAGCCGCATGCCCTCGACATAATCCTTGGCATATCCCCAGTCGCGCTTGGCATCGAGATTGCCGAGTTCGAGGATCTCCGCTTTCCCCTGGGCGATCTTGGCGACCGTATCGGTGATCTTGCGGGTGACGAACTCACGCCCCCGCAGCGGAGACTCATGATTGAACAGGATACCACTGGTTCCGAAAATACCGAAGCTTTCCCGGTAGTTGACTGTCAGCCAATGCGCATAGAGCTTGGCGACGCCGTACGGACTGCGTGGATAGAACGGGGTATCCTCGCGCTGCGGTATCGCCTGGACCTTGCCGAACATCTCCGAGGTGGAGGCCTGATAGAAGCGGATGTCGCGGTTCACCGTACGGATCGCCTCGAGAAGATACGCAGCGCCCAGCCCGGTAATCTGCCCGGTGGTGATCGGCTGGTCGAACGAGACGCCGACGAAGCTCTGTGCCGCGAGGTTATAGATCTCGGTCGCCTCGGAGGCTTCGATCAGGCGAATGGCGGATCCCATGTCGGTCAGGTCATATTCGACAAGCTTGAGATTGGGATGGTTGGTGATGCCCAGTTCGTCGATCCGCCAGAAATTGACCGAACTCGTGCGCCGATAGGTGCCGAACACCGTATACCCCCGGTTGAGGAGGTTCTCGGCCAGATAGGCGCCGTCCTGACCGCTGATCCCGGTGACAATGGCAGATTTCGTCATGTTTGTTCCTGCTGACGGCCCGAAGGTGGAGGGCAACGATACTGAAGAGGGGTGGATGAACACCGCTTAGAGGCAGGTTGTGCGAATATCCAGAAAGCGAGCATATTCGATCCCGTCCGCATGCTCGACATGCACCCCAATCGGTATCGCTCGGCCATGCTGGCTCCCACGCCTATCCTGCGATAGACGCCGCCATCGGCAGTGGCCGATACCATCGCCTCTCGCGACATGTTCGATGATCCGAGATGATGGGTAGGTGCATTGCCGAGGTTACGATTTCGATGAGCGTGAATGCGAGACTGTGGCGGGCCAACGTGGTCGAGGGCGTCAAGGATGTCCTGGCATACGGCAAGGCAGCCTATCAGGGCATCGTACGCAGACGCCGCCATCCTGCCCGAACCCAAAAGAAGCACGTCTTGATGATCGATGATCTCGTGCCCGACCCCCTGTTCGGCGCAGGCTATCCTCGCGCCTTCGCCATTGTGCAGTCACTGGTGATGGCGGGGCATCGTGTTAGCTTCTATCCGATGCGATCGTCGCCGGCCGATATCGAGCGGATGACGACGACCTTCGCAGGCGCGGTCCTGTTCCATCCGGGTGCCGGTGCGCGGGGTCTGCGCCGTTTGCTCTGGACGCATGGCGCGAATTTCGATGCGCTGTTCGTCAGCAGGCCGATGCCGATGGCGGCGTTCGTGCAGGCGCGCTGGCAGCCCGCTGCGGATCACCCCATCCAAGTCGTCTACGATGCCGAAGCCGTGCTGGCGCCGCGCGAAGCCTATCGGCGAGCGCTGTTCGATACGCCTTGGTCGGACCAGGACTATAAGGCTGCGATCGCCGACGAACTCGAGGTCGCGCGCACCGCCGACGCCGTGACTGCGGTGGGCGAGGGGGATGCGACCACCATCCGATCCGTACTCGACATGCCGGTCTTCGTTCTGCCGCATCCAGTCGCCGTCCGAACGGACACCGCGTCGTTCGGCGACCGACAGGATTTTTTGTTCGTCGGCCGGCTGACCGGATCGTCGTCCCAGTCTCCCAACATCGATTCCGTCATCTGGTTTGTGAGCGCGGTCATGCCCATTCTCGACCGCCTTATCGGCACCGCCTACCGGTTGCACGTCGTTGGTCGGATAGAGTCCGCGGAGATCGAAGCACTCACCTCCCAGCGCGTCGTCCTGCACGGCGTGGTTGAAGATCTTCAGCCCGTCTATGATCGTTGCCGGGTATTCGTGGCACCAACCCGCTACGCTGCCGGCATTCCATTGAAGGTCGTGGAGGCGATGGGGGAGGGTATTCCCTGTGTCGTCACGCCGTTGCTGGCAGAACAGCTGGCGCTTGGCGGCCGCGTATCGTCGAAGGGAACCCGGCCGCAGGATTTACAGGCGGAAGACACAGACGCACGGCAGTTCGCACAAGACTGCGCACGTCTCTACACCGATCATCTAGCGTGGCAGGCTGCGCGCGATCATGGCACCGCGCATGTGACGCGCTGCTTCTCACAGAAGGCGTTCGACACCGTTCTGCAGGACGTTCTGGAGCAGGACGATCGGCCGCGTGGTGCGCATGGCGTGCCTTTTTCACGCACGATACGCTAAGGCGCGATGATGTCAGTGCGGCGTTCCCTTGCCTGGACCTTTTCGGGCCAGTTTATCGCGTTCGTGGTCCAGTTCGGTGGCCTGATCGTTGTCTCGAGACTGTTGTCGCCGCGTGAGGTCGGCATCTACGCCATCGCGATGGCGGCGCTGGGGCTCATCCAGGTCTTCACGACCTTCGGGATCGCGTCCTTCATCGTCCGCGAAGCCGAACTCCCGACCGAGACGCTCGAAGCTGCCTTCACCGTCAATGCCATCCTCGTATTGTGCCTCACGATCCTGCTGGCGGGGCTGAGCTTTGCGACAGGGCCGTTATTGGGAGCCCCGCAGGCGGGCAGCGTGCTGCGGATCGTCGCGCTCAGCAATCTGCTGGCCATCGTTAACTTCAGACCCTCCGCGATGCTGCAGCGCGAAATGCAGTTCAAGCAGCTGTCGATCATCAGCCTGACCAACATCTCCGTCCAGACGAGCGCGACCATCACGTTCGCGCTGCTCGGCGCGAGCTATATGAGCCCGGCCTATGCAGCCCTTGTTTCGGGGATCGCGGTCACGCTGCTGACCCAAATCTTCGGCCGCCATCATATCGGGTTTCGCCCGTCGCTCGCGCAATGGCGGCCAATCACGACCTTCGGTCTGCAGATGATGTCGGTAAGTGGCGTCGCGATGATAACCGGAAAGCTTTCCGACCTGCTGCTTGGCCGTATCTTAGGCGTGGCGGCACTGGGTCTCTATGGCCGCGCGTCGAATCTTTCGGGGATCATCTTCGAGAATCTGTACGGCACCGTCACGCGCGTCGTGTTCGTCCAGCTTTCCAAGGATTACCGCGAGGGCGGTGACTGGCGGGGCACCTATCTGCGCAGTTTCGCGATGATCACCGCGTTCATGTGGCCGTTCCTGATCGGTCTTGCCATTCTTTCGCGTCCCGTAGTCTTCATCCTCTACGGAGAGCAATGGCTGCCGGCTGCGCTGCCGCTCTCGGCGTTGCTGGTCGCGCAGTTCTTCGGCGTGGCGTTCGGGATGAACTGGGAGCTGTTCGTGCTGCGCGGCGAGACCGGACGCCAAGCACGCTACGAAGTCGCGCGGCTGGTGCTGGGCGTGCCGATCTTCGTGATCGGCTGCATGTTCAGTATTCTAGCCGCGGCGCTGGCCAAGATCGTCGATGCGCTGATCGGTCTCGTGCTCTATTATCCCCATGTCCGGCGACTTGCCCAGCTCGACCGCTATGCGATCCCGAAAGTCTATCGCGACAGCGGCATATTGACGATCATGGCGGTGTTGCCGGCGCTGGCGACTATGATCTTCTACGACTGGTCGCCGCGCACGCCGCTTCCGGTCGTGGCAGGCGTTGGAATCCTCGGCATCGCGTTGTGGTTCGGCACCATCATCGTCATGCGACATCCCCTATACGACGAGATGATCATCGTGTGGCGGCGGTTTTCGCAAACCCGCGCGACCGTCTGACGCTTGGTATCTGCGTGGCTAGGACCGCCGTCGGGCCAAGTGCCCCTGTTTGACAAAATAGTCGATCAGGGTGGTTTCGATCGCAGGGTCGGTGAGCCGCTGGAACTGCTTTTGGCCCTGATCGACCCAGTTTGCGCGCGTCTCCGGATCGAGCATTTCTGCCATTGCCGCAGCGATATCCTCTGCCGATGACGGGTCGATCAAGCGAGCACCGCGACCCCCCACTTCGGCCTGCGATCCGCCGAACCCGGCGATCACCGGGATGCCGGCCTGGAATCCTTCGGCGATCGCCATGCCGTAGCCTTCGTAAAGCGACGGATAGACCATCGCGCGGCTCTCGCTCAGGATGCGGAACTTGGTGTCGTGGTCGACATAGCCGGTCAGGACCACGCGCTCGCCGAGCGCGAGCGCGTCGATCTGCGGCTGCAGCGCGGCATAGTTCGAGCCGACCAGCACGAGCCGATAGTCCGGGTGATCGCGCACGAACCGGGCAAAGCCCTCGAGCAGGACATTGACCTTCTTGCGAAAATCGACGCCCCCGACATAGACGAACTGATCGCGCGGCGCGACCGGCGCCTGCCGGTCGACATCCTTCAACCGGATCAGGCACGCGGTGACGTCGCGGCGATGGAAGACGCGGCGGATGTCGATCGCGCTCTGTTGTGAGATCGTCAGGATCGCATCCGCCCGCGCGACCGCGATCAACTGCGCCACGGTCTCGGCATTGGCCGATGGATGCCGCAACAGCCTTTTCCAGTGGCGCAGATGATAGTGGCGAAAGAACAGGTAGGGAATGACGTCGAGCAGCCCTAGCACGTAGCGGACATGCCCGGCCTTGCGCAGCGGGATGCCGCGATTGGCGCCGGTAAAATACACGTCATAGTCGCTGCCGGCGAGATGACGCGGCAGAGCGCGCTGTTCCCAGCGCAGCGGCCCCTGGTCGCCGAACACCCGCATGTCGAGGCCTGCGACCTCGGTATAATGCGGCAGCAGCGGCTGGTTGCTGAGCAAAGTCAGCGCGAAATCGCCTTTGCGCAGGCATTCGATCACCGAGCAGAGATAGATCGTATAGCCGCACGGCGCGCCGCTGAGCGGACGGACGTCGATCGCGATCCGAATCGCGCCCTTGCTGGCGACGGGGGCGTCGCTGACGGCGGGGGCAGCAAGCATGCAAGTTCCTTCAGGTTCACCGGCGCGGGACATAACGCGCAAAGCGGGCGGCGCGGGTCCGTCGCGGGCCAATTGATCGTTTTGTACGGCGCACGGAAGCCGAAATCGAACCCCGCAGCCGGGTTGCTGCCGACCGATCCGCACCGTAGAGGACTGCGCATGTCTTCCGGCCGGCGCATATACACCACGCTGGACGGGTTGCGCGGATTGGCCGCTCTGCTGGTCGTCTTGTACCATAACCCGCTATTGTCGGGGGCGTTCTGGCCCCAGCATGGCTGGTTGGCGGTCGACATGTTCTTCATGCTCAGCGGGCTGGTCATCGATCGCGCCTATGCCGCGCGGCTGGCGACGCACATGTCCGCCGGACGCTTCATGCTGGTGCGGTTCATCAGGCTCTGGCCGATTTATGCGCTCGGCTGCCTCGCAGGGCTGGGGTTTCTGCTGGCCCTCCACGTGTGGCGGCATGACGTGACGCTGATGGATATCGCGGCGACTCTCCCCAATCTCCTGTTCGTGCCGGCGTTTCGCTGGGTCGATATCGGCTATCTCGTTCCGCTCAACCCGCCCGGCTGGTCGCTGGTGTTCGAGCTGCTCGCCAATCTGGTCTATGCGCTCGTCCTGCCATATCTCTCGATCCGTAAACTGATCGCGATCGTCGTGCTGGCGGCCGCGGGCCTCGCGATCCTGATCGCGACCGGCGGGACTCTCGAACTGGGCGCGATGCAGGGGGAAGCGCTTGGCGGCCTTTTGCGGGTCAGCTTCGCCTTTTTCTGCGGTGTCCTCATCGCGCGGATCAGCCGTGCCGACAAAAGCCGCGACGGTGCGCTCGGTCCGCTCGCGATCCTGGCGGTGCTCGCCACCGCGCTCGTCCTGCCGGTCGGCGTCTGGGGACAATGGCTGGTCATCGTCGCGTTGTTCCCGGCGCTGGTCGCGGCCGGCGCCTATATGGAGCCGAACGGGGATCTCACCCGACGAGTCTTTCGCGTGCTCGGACGGCTGTCCTACCCCGTCTATGTCCTGCAATATCCCGTCGGCATTGTCATCCTCACGCTGCCCAAGCTGCTGTCCGGGCCCGGCGTCCAGCTCGCCGGCTGGGCGACGATCGCGATCTTCCTTCTCGGCTGCGCGTTCGTCGATCGCTTCTATGACGGCCCGTTGCGCGACTGGATGACCCGCCGCGCGATCGCGCACCGCATGCTGCCCCTGTCGCGCGACCACACGGCGGACGCGTCGACCCGCCCGCTCTAGCGCAACGGCCCCGCCCCGCCGGGATTGCCCCGCCCGGCGCGCGGTCAAGCGGCGCGGCAACGCCAATCTATTATTGCAGGCGGGCGGGCGAGGACCTATCCCGCGCCAATGCGTTCCCCTGTCCAATTGATCAAGCCTCGCCGGTTCGGTGATCCGCGCGGCTGGTTTACCGAAGTCTATTCGGTCCCCGCCTTCGAAAAGCTCGGCATCACCTGCACCTTCGTCCAGGACAATCATTCGTTGTCGGTCCCTGCCTTCACGCTGCGCGGTCTGCATTTCCAGACTCCGCCGCGTGGGCAGGACAAGCTGGTGCGCTGTGTCCGCGGCCGGATCTTCGACGTCGCGGTCGATATCCGCAAGGGCTCACCGACCTATGGGCACTGGGTTGGTGCCGAATTGTCCGCCGAGAACGGGCATCAGCTCTTTATCACGATCGGTTTTGCGCACGGCTTCGTGACGCTCGAGCCCGATTGCGAAGTGACGTATAAATGCTCCGACACCTACGCACCCGATTCCGATGGCGGTATCCGCTGGGACGACCCGGCGATCGGCATCGACTGGCCGATGCCGGCCGGCACCGTCCCCGAACTGAGCGCGAAGGACCAGGACCAGCCGCTGCTCGCCGATTTTGACAGCCCATTCCCCTATGACGGCCGCCCGCTCGGCCCGCTTGTCTGAAGGACAGATCAATGCGTATTTTAGTCACCGGCGGGGCCGGCTTCATTGGTTCGGCCCTTGTCCGTCACCTGATGGAAAACACCAGCCACGAAGTGCTCAACTTCGACAAGCTGACCTATGCCGGTACGCTGACGACGGTCGAGCGCGTCGCGAGTTCGAACCGCTACCGGTTCGTCCAAGGCGACATCTGTAATGCCGACGCCGTCCGCGCGGCGATCGCCGAATTCAAGCCCGACGTGATCACGCATCTCGCGGCCGAGAGCCATGTCGACCGCTCGATCGACGGCCCCGGCGCGTTCGTCCAGACCAACGTCGTCGGCACCTACACGATGCTGGCCGAGGCCCGCGCCTATTGGCTGTCGCTCGACGAGACGGCACGCAAGAGCTTCCGCTTCCATCATATCTCGACGGACGAGGTGTACGGCTCGCTCGGCGACACCGGGCTGTTCACCGAGGACACGCCCTACGACCCGCGTTCGCCCTATTCGGCGTCGAAGGCGGGATCCGACCATCTCGTCAGCGCGTGGGGCCACACCTTCGGGCTGCCGGTGCTGATCACCAACTGCTCGAACAATTACGGACCGTATCACTTCCCTGAAAAGCTGGTCCCGCTGATGATCGTCAAGGCGCTTGCCGGCGCCGACCTGCCGGTCTACGGCAAGGGCGACCAGGTCCGCGACTGGCTGTACGTAGAGGATCACGTCCGCGCGCTGCATGCGGTGTTCGAAAAGGGCGAGCCCGGCCGGACCTATAATGTCGGCGGGAATAACGAGAAGCAGAACCTCGAGGTCGTGAAGACCGTCTGCGCGATCCTCGACCGGCTGCGCCCGCGCGCCGATGGCCAGTCCTATGCGACGCAGATCACCTACGTCGCCGACCGCCCCGGCCACGACAAGCGCTATGCGATCGACGCGACCCGGATCAAGGACGAGCTCGGCTGGGAGCCGATCGAGACGTTCGAGACCGGGATCGAGAAGACCGTCGCCTGGTATCTCGACAACCAGGACTGGTGGCAGGCGATCGTCGCCGAGCACAAGGCGGATCAACGTCGCGGGCTTTCGGTATGAGCGATAGCGTGAAGCGGATTCTCGTCACTGGCGGGAATGGCCAGCTCGGCACCGAGCTGAAGCGCTACGCCTGGCCCGACGGCTGGGCGGTCACCGCGATCGACATCGACGAGCTCGACTTGCGCGATACCGCCGCGATCGCTGCGATGGTCGCCCAAGGCATCGGTGGCCAGCCTTGGGCAGCGGTGATCTCGGCCGGCGCCTATACCGCGGTCGACAAGGCCGAGAGCGACATCGTCACCGCCTGGGCGGTCAACGCGGTGGCACCCGCGGCGTTCGCGGAGGCTTGCGCGAAGGCCGGCATACCGATCGTCCAGGTCTCGACCGATTACGTCTTCGACGGTGCCCGCGATGGCGCGTGGGACGTAAACGATCCGGTCGCGCCGCTCGGGGTGTACGGCGCGTCGAAGCTTGGGGGCGAGCTTGCGGTGCGGACCTCGGGCACACGCCACGCGATCGTCCGGACCGCCTGGGTGGTCAGCGCGCACGGCAACAACTTCATCAAGACGATGCTTCGCGTCGGCGCGACCAACCCGACATTGCGCGTGGTCGACGACCAGCGCGGCAGCCCAACGTCCGCGATCGATCTTGCAGCTGCATTGGCGACGATCGCGATGCGCCTCGTCGAAGATCCCGCCGCCCCTACCGGCACCTACCATTTCAGCAACGCCGGCGCGGTCACCTGGGCCGGCTTCGCGCGCGAAATCTTCGCGCAGAGCGCAGCGCGAGGCGGGGCCAGCGCCGAGGTCGAGGGCATTCCGACCAGTGAATACCCGACGCCGGCCACGCGCCCCGCCAATTCGCTGCTCAGCCATGACGCGATCACCCGCGACTACGGCATCCATCCATCGGCGTGGCAGACCGCGCTCGGCAATATCCTTGACGAACTGCTCGGGGCCCCCAAGAAGGACATCTCCCAATGAAGGGCATCATTCTCGCAGGCGGCTCGGGTACGCGGCTCCATCCGGCGACGCTCGCCGTGAACAAGCAGCTGCTGCCGGTCTACGACAAGCCGATGATCTATTATCCGCTGTCGGTGCTCATGCTCGCCGGCATCCGCGATATCCTGATCATCTCGAGCCCCGAATATATCGATAATTATCGCCGCCTGTTCGAGGACGGCTCGGCATTCGGCCTGGCGATTTCCTATGTCGAACAGCCACGCCCCGAGGGTCTCGCCCAGGCTTTCACGATCGGCGCGGACTTCATCGGCGACGACGACGTCGCGCTGGTGCTCGGCGACAACATCTTCTTCGGCGCACACCTGACGGACCTCTTGGCGAGCGCGGTCGCACGCAAGGGTGGCGCGACGGTGTTCTCGTACCGCGTCGAGGATCCCGAGCGCTACGGCGTGGTCGAGTTCGGTGAGGGCGGCAAGGCGATCAGCCTCGAGGAAAAGCCGGCAAAGCCCAAGTCGCACCATGCGGTCACCGGCCTGTATTTTTACGACAACCGCGTCGTCCAGTTCGCGCGCGATTTGAAGCCGAGCCCTCGTGGCGAGCTCGAGATCACCGATCTCAACCGCCTCTACATGGACGCCGGCGACCTGTTCGTCGAACAGATGGGCCGCGGCTATGCCTGGCTCGACACCGGCACGCACGACAGCCTGCTTGAGGCGAGCGAGTTCGTCCGCACGATCCAGCACCGGCAGGGCATCCAAGTCGCTTGCCTGGAGGAAATCGCGTTCGAACAGGGCTTCATCACCGCCGATCAGGCGCGCGCACGCGGTGAGATGTTCAAGAAAACGGCGTATGGCCGCGCAATCCTGAACGCCGTCGACACAACGTCCTGACGCTGATGGCGAAGAAGGCTACCGTGTCCGGCGCGACCCGATGAGGTTCGTCGTCAATATGTCCAGCGTGGCGGCGCACCCGACCGGGCTCGGTAGCTATGCGACACGTATCTGCGACCATATCGTGCGCAGGTATGACTGCAGCGTCATCGCGCCGCCCTATCTTGCTCTTCCCGAAGGCGTAGTGCGCATCGCCGTTCCCGCATCCGTCGCGATGGGCAAGAAGAAGCGATCGCGGCTGGCGCACCTGTTCGGCCTCGTCCAGCGGCAGCTTTTCTATCTGAAGGGTCCCTTCAGGAAGGGCGACTTCGTCTACAGCCCGACCCATCACGGCTTTTTCAACACGAAGAACCAGATCGTCACGATCCACGATCTGATCGCGCTTCATTTTCCGGACAATTTTCCCCGCCAGACGCAGTTCTTCAAATCGGTGATGCCGCGCTTGATCGCCCGGTCACGCGCGGTGTTCGTCGTCTCGGAATTCACGAAGCGTGAGGTGCTGAATTTTTTCGATATCGACGAAGGCAAGGTTTTCGTCGTTCCCAACGTCTTCGATTGCCGCGACGTGCAAATCGCTCGCCCAGCCGACAAGCGGGATTTTCTCCTCGTTGTGGGATGCCACCTGCCGCATAAGAACATCGAAGAGATACTGAAGGTCGCGGCCTTGTGGTCGGACCGTTACGTGCTGAAGATCGTCGGGGCGACGGGATATTATGGCGATCGTATCCGCGCACGTGTCCGCGAGATGGGGCTGGAGACCAACGTCGAATTTCTGCCGTTCGTGGCGGAAGCCGAGCTCGATCTGCTCTATCGCCAGGCTGCGGCATTGCTCTATCCGTCGACGATCGAGGGTTTCGGCCTGCCACCCCTCGAGGCGCTGGCACGCGGTACGCTGCCGATCGTGTCCGATATCCCGGTCCACCGTGAGGTCCTGGGCGAGGCTGCGATTTTCGTGACGCTGGGCGATAATGCCGCTTGGGCAGGGGCCTTTGATGCGATCGAAGCGCGTAGCCCGGCGCTCGCTGCGTCGCCGGCGCGACGCGATGTGCTCGATCGCTACAGTGCCGAAGCGGTCGGTCGGCAGTTCGATACGGCGCTACTGAGCGTCGCTCCTGACTTGCGGTGTCTCCGGCGCTGACCTATCCGGTCGGCAACACAGATGGTGAAGCGCATGAACCGTAATCAGATCGCAGAAATCGTCAGGAACCGGCTGAGCGAGTCCTTCGACGATATCCAGGCCCAGTTTCGACGGACGTCAGGCAATATCGGCTATTTCTACGTCGACGACCTGTTGCCCGAGAGTGTCGCACACGCGATCCACGATCAGTTTCCCAGCCCCGAGGGGATGAAGCTGAAGAAGAGCCTGCGTGAGTATAAATACATCGCCGCGCAGATGGATCAGTATGATCCGATCCTCGAAGAAGCGATCTACGCCTTTCAGGATCCCGGTGTGGTCGAGCTGGTCAAGCAGGTCTGCGGCATGGCTTCGGCCTATCCGGACGAGCATCTCTATGCGGGCGGCATATCGATGATGGGCAAGGACCAGTTCCTCAATCCCCATCTCGACAATTCGCACGACAAGGATCGCGAACGCTGGCGTGTCCTGAACCTGCTCTATTATGTCGCGCCCGATTGGAAGCGCGAGAATGGCGGCAACCTCGAGCTCTGGCCCAACGGCGTCGGCGGTGAACCGATCACGGTCGAAAGTCGGTTCAACCGGCTGGCGGTGATGGCGACGCACGGCAAGTCCTGGCATTCGGTCAGTCCGATCGCGGTCGACCGGTTCCGTTGCTGCGTCTCCAACTATTATTTCGCCGACGAGGCGCTGCGCGAAGACGACAGCTTCCACGTCACGTCGTTCCGCGGACGTCCCGAACAGCGCGTGCGCGATCTGGTGTTGCGGGCGGATTCCGCGACCCGGATGCTGGTCCGCAAGGTCAAGTCCGACGGCGTCGTCGAAAACCCACACGTGTACAAGCGATAGGCCGAACTGCCTGCACCGACGGTCATGCGGTTGCGAGCCGTGGCCGTCGGTCGAGGTCTTGATCGCGCGTTGCCGACGGTCGAGCCGTGCTTCTGGCAGGAATATTGAGGAGCGATGGACATGACGACGGCCGCATCTGATCTGCGGCACGCACGGCGTGTCTGCTTCTTTGCGCATTATGATCGGTTCGGTGATGTCGCCGATCATGTGCTTCTGTACCTGGATGCGCTTGCCGAAGCGGGGTTTTCGGTGGTCGTCCTGTCGAGTGCGACACTGGACGAGGCTGTGCAGGCCCGGTTGCGTGGGCATTGCCACACGCTGGTGATGCGCGCAAATGCAGGGCTCGACTTCGGAGGATGGAGCGAGGCGGTACGTCGGTTCCTGCCACTCGAGGCTGAGTTCCTGCTGCTCGCCAACGATAGCGTCTATGCGCCGATCACGTCGCTCACGGCCTTTGTCGACCGGCTGACCGCCGTGCCTGCCGACGTCTATGGCGCGATCGAGAGCCGCGAGCATGCCCCGCATCTCCAGAGTTGGTTCCTGCTGTTGCGTCCTGCCGTCTACAATTCGGCGACGTTCCGCGATTTCATGAGCGCACCGGTAGATCTCTCGCTCGACAAGGACGCGATCGTACTTGCGCGAGAAGTTGGTCTGACCAGAGTGCTCGATGCGGCTGGGTTCGTCCGCCATGCCGCTTACGATCTAGGACAAGCCGGACCAATCGTCCGGCATCGGCCGATCAATCCCAGCCATCTGATCTGGCGATACCTGGTCGTGCAGCAGAAGATGCCGTTCATCAAAGTCGATCTCTTGCGCTTCGATCCTGTGCGGGTCGGATCGGCCACGCACTGGCGTGCGGTCGTCGAACCACGCAATCCCGTACTGGCAGAGGCCATTGCCAAGGATCTTCGTCGTTTTTCTCCTGCGCGGGCGGGTAACGTATGGGAGAGGCTCGTCTGGTCGGTTGATCGCTACCCTACCTACTGGCCTGAAATGCAAAGTTTTATTGCGCGCGATCACGCCTTTACGAGGCGTCCGATCGCAGCAGCCGTCAATACGGCCGGCTATTTCCTGATCGAGACCGCAGGCAAGGTCGTGCGCAAATCCGTGCGCGGCTTGCGCCGGCGGGCACCATAGCGAGCCTGCGCCGAATCGACCGACGAATGCCCTTACCTCGAACGATGGACTTTTAGTGTGGATGAGATCGCAGCGACGCGCAGGAACCTGATCCTAACCATGGTGGCGGGGTCGGTGCTGAGTTCCTCTGCCGTGCGGGGACAGGACGGGGCAAAGGTCGGGCAGGGGCCTGCCGGACAGTTTGCGGCGCTTTCGGGCAGGATCGCCACGCCAGCCGCCTTCGGGGCGAAGGGCGACATGACGACCGACGACACCGCCGCGCTGCAGGCGTGTCTCGATACGGGGCTACCCGTCATCATTCCCGAAGGGCGTTTTCGGATTACACGCGCGCTTCAGTTGAAGCCTGGTCAGATCGTCGCGGGGCTTGCGCGGGTCGGATCGGGCACCGGTGCTGCGATCGTCAATACGACGCCTGGCGGAGGCTGCCTATGGTATACGCAGGATACGGCGATGGGGCGGCAGCCGATGCCGATGATCGCCAACCTGTTCCTGTCCGCTGATTTTCCCATCCGTTTCAACGATCCAGAGCGCGGCCAGATCGGCGATGGTGCCCGTTCGAATATCCCTTACGGCGTTTCGCCCCTGGTGCGCGGTTGCACGATCGTCGCCCGCGATCGTGGCACCGGTACCGGGATCGCATGGACGAAGATGTTCGATGGCGCGATCGAGGAGTGCGATATCGAAGGGTTTTCGACCAACATCCTTCTCCAGGGCTGCGACCTCAATGCTGTCCGCCGCAATCGGTCGGTCCTGGCGAGCCGCTATCACGTTCTGGATCTGTCGGTTGAATCGTTCGGGTCGCAGAATCTCGTCGAACACAATGATCTGCTCCAGGCGGGCAGCGACGCCTGCATCTTCGTCAAGTCTTCGGCGCGCCACGCGCGTATTCGCGACAATTATCTCGAGCATGGCTTCACCGGAGCGTCCGATGCCTCGGTACGAAGCTTTACAGGGTTTATCGATGCCTCCTCGATCGATGCGCCGCATCTGGGCGTCAACCGCGGTGGCGAGCGGTTTACCACGATCGTGGCGAACAACCGGATCGACGGCGTCAAATACGCGCGCGACTTCGTCTATCGCTATGAGCCGTTCGGGCAGACATGGGGCGAAATCGTCGACCCCGGCACGACCGGCGAGCCGGTATCCGCCGGCGCCGTTTACCTCAAACTGGTCGATCAACGTGGCCGTAACGCCGATGCGGTGCCGTTCCTCTTCAACGAGATCAACACCTGCGCCTTCGCCTTCCGCTCCCCCGGCTTTGGTCGCTGGAACGGCTATGCCACGAATACCGATCTGGCCTCGGCGATCGACGGGACCAATTGCAGCATGTTCGGTCCTGTCCTGTTCGGCGACGAGGCGCATCGCTTCGTCATGGCGCGCGGCAACCGTATCGTGATGCTGAACGGCCTGCCATCGCGGGCGTCCTTCTCTTTTGCCCCCAACGACGAGCGGTTCATGCCAGGGCATCGCTATCGCTGTGTCCTGACCGCCCGCACGGTCGCCGGGCAGGAGGCATTGACGATCGGCGCGCTGGGCGCTGGGGGCAGTGCCCCGCAGTCCTTCACGCTATCGCCCCGCTTCGCGCGCTTCAGCTGGGACATGGTCGTGCCCGCTGCGTCGCCGGACCGGCATGGCTTTTACCTTGGGCGCAGCAACAATGGGCAAGAGATCGAGATCGAGCGGATCGAGATCGTGAAATGCTTCATCGATGAACTGCCACGGATCGAGGGCGCCAGTGCAACGCTCGTTTTGACAGGGACCGAGGGCGAGATCGTCGTCGAGGCAGAAGACGGCCAGGGTCGTCGCGCGATCGCAGTCTATCGCCTCGTCCAAGGCCATCTACAGCCCTTGTTCGCGCGATCCGATGACGAGGCTGCCTTGAGCATTCGCGCGAACTGGCGCGCCCCGCATGTCGGCGTAGCGGTTGTCGGCACTGCAACGCGCAAGGCGATCCATATCGGCCGGACCGCCGCCTGACAGGCTGTCAGGTTCGGGTCTTGAGTGCCGAAGCGATGGTGGTCAGTCGCAGCCGCGTCGTCGCCCAGCGCTCGCGCCTGGCGACGTAGCGCAGCAACGCCTTCGAGGTCAGCAAGGGAAGTTGGGCAAGGGTCGCTGCGGTTCCGAGATGCTTGCGCAGAAACAGGATCTGGTTGCCCTGATACATCCGGACCGAGAAATCCGAATTCTCACCCTGTGTCAGGGTACTGACCTTGTGCCGGATCGTCGGCGCCCGCAGCACGGCTATGGGAATGCCCGCTGCCTTGCAGCGCAGGCAGAAATCCGCGTCCTCCCAATAGACGAAGAATTGCTCGTCGAGCAGGCCGATGCGATCGAACACGGCGATAGGCACCAGCAGCGCACAACCGGGTGCGAAATCGGCTGGCCAGCTTGGCGCATCGCCAGGCGGGATGTGCTCGCTGGCATGCGGCTGGAGCGCGCCGCGGCGCCAGGTAAAGCTGCCCCCCGCATACCAAGCGCGTTCCGGCACGTCGTCGTACAGGACGACGGGCGCAAGGATGTCGTTCGGCATCGCTTGCGACGCATCGGCGAGGCGGGCCATGAAGTCCGGACCGAACACGGTATCGTTGTTGAGCAGCAGCACCGCGTCGAACCCGGCATCCCGAGCCAGGACGATGCCTTGATTGGTTGCTGCGGCGAACCCGACATTTTCGTCGTTTACGACGACCGTCACGGTGTCGTCGCGCCACGCGCGGACCATGGCCACGCTGTCGTCGGACGAGGCGTTGTCGATGGCGATCAAGTGCCAGTTTTCGTCAGTCTGTGCCGACAGCGATGCCAGGAAATCAGGCAGTACCGGCACGCTGTTGTAGAGGACGGTGGCGATCGCGATGCGAGGAGCCAGACGATCGGCCGGGGAAGGTAAGGACATTGGGTACCTATTCGACAGGCGGATGACCGAGCGCGGCCAGCGTTGCATGGATCTGCTCGAGGTTCTGTACGCCGCTATATTTCCCGAAAAACGAGCGTTTGAGAAATGGGTAGCCTGCTTCGATCAGTGCGAAGGGCTCCTTCAGCACCAGGTCGAGGCCGAGGCCCGTATCGTACCACCACCAGGCACCGACCGTCATCCTGCGGCTCGCAACCCGGGCGAAGCGGGTCTCCTGTCCGAAGACGACATCCTGGAAGCGGTCCAAGCGCCAGCGCAACGGAAAGATCGACCCGAGCGATCGCAACACCGACGGCGTGACGGCACGCAGCTGGAAGGCATAGCTCTGAATGTGGTTCTCGAACAACGATGCGGCCGTGAACCCGCTCAGCTCCCAAGGCGCTTCGGCCAGAAGGCGCTCGAAATCGCCGAACGGACCCATGACGGAATCGTTCATCACGAACACTTCGGCGCCCGGCGCGCCTTGCGCGATCGCATGCAGTCCGATCGCGTAGCCCGAAAAATCATAGCCCGGCAGAGCCTTCCACCACAGCGCATCGACCATATCGTGCAACGCATCAGGGACGAGGGACAGGGTCGGCGCGGCGACCACGACGAGCAGTCCGGCATCGCGCTCGCGCAGCCTTGCAAGCGTGAAACGATGTGCGGGGGTCAGTTGGCCATCGGGGGCCCACAGGAAATAGACCGACCAGCGTGGACGTGGCGTGACCGGTTTGAGTTCGCGACGTTCGGGGGCTGGACGCAGGCTGCGGACGATAGCGCGCAGTCGACCGGCATAGGCACGTGGCCAGGGACGCGACCGCTCGAACGTCCAGGGCGACACGGTCCCCGGAACGGGGTGGACGGGCAAGGTGTGGGGCGATGGCATGGCGACGCTCTGGACCAGCGCCTGCCCATTCGCAAATGCTGCCACGCCGGATCGACCCGAGACGGGCGGAACCCGCATCGGCTTGAGGCGGGTGGAACCCGCACTGGCTTGAGGCGGGCGGAGCGGCCTACTAGGACGATCGCGTGCCGGCGAACCGTCGGCGATGGACAGCAGGACTCACATGGCCTTTTTTCGGCGCGCCTTTGCCGCGCTGCCCGTTCAGCTCCAGCGCCCGATCGTACGGGCGATGAAGCGGCGTCGGCAGGACACCCGGCTGCAATCGGTAGCGACGCTCACGCAGCAGGCTCTGGGTGACTTGCGTCCGATGCGGACGATCGCCGATCCGGCGCTGCCGCCCCGGATCATGCTGGTGATCGACAGCATCGTTCCCGAGCAGTTGATGGGCGGGGCGGGTACCGCGCTGCTGTTGGCGGTTTCACTGGCACGCGCGCGGAATTGCGGCATCTGCATCGTCACACGCCAGCAGCGCCACGACCTGCCGGCCTTGCATGCGTTGCTCGATCTTCAGGGATCGGCATTCGATGGACCTATCGAGGTCCGCCACTTCCAAGGAGCCTCGGGCGATGCGCCTGTCCCGCTAGGACCCCAGGACTTGGTTGTTACCACATCCTGGTGGAGTACCTGGTCCGCCCGCCACGCGATACCGCTCGAGCAGATCGTGTACCTGCTGCAGGAAGACGAGCGGATGTTCTACCCGGGCGGCGACCAGCAGCTGCTATGTGCGGAGGTACTGGACGACACGCGGCTGCGCTATGTCGTCAATACCGAGCTGCTGCTGACCCATTTCCGTGAAAGCGCCACGGCAGGCCCTGCTGCCAATGGGATCGCGTTCGAGCCCGCGTTCCCGGCGTCGATCTATTACCCGATCGAACATGGCGGCCGGCGCAACCTGTTCTTCTATGCTCGGCCCAATCATCCTCGAAACCTGTTTCTGCGGGGTATCGCGACGCTGGAGCATGCCTTTGCCGAAGGCCTGTTCCCCGTCGAGGAATGGGACGTGCATTTCTTTGGTATCGATGTGCCCCGCATCGATATCGCTGGCCGTCCGATCCACTATCACGACACCGTGCCCTGGGCGGATTATGCCCAACTGGTGCGTACCGCCGATCTTGGTCTGTCGCTGATGTATACGCCGCATCCGAGCTATCCTCCGCTCGATCTGGCCGCGAGCGGTGCGGTGGTCGTTACCAATCGGTTCGGGCCGAAGGGGCGCAGGAACGACTATTGCGACAACATACTCTATGCCCCGCTGTCGATCGACGGGCTGCTAGATGCGCTCAGAACGGGTGTCGAGCGGGTACGCGACACCGAGACACGGCGTGCCGCCTTCGATCGTGCTACGCTGGGTCGCGACTGGGCTGCGAGCTTCGCTCCGGTCGTGGCGGCGCTGGCTGATGTAGCGCGACCCGGCACACGGCCCGGCGCGCCATCGTGAACGACCAGGCATGGGCGCAGGTCGACCGCGAACGCCTGCAGCATGCGCGTCGTTTGTGCCTGTTCGCGCATTACCATCAGGATGCGATCGTTGCTGAGCATGTCCTGCACTACCTCCGAGCGCTCGCGGCAGCAGGTTTCACGATCCTCGTCCTGTCGACGTCGCCACTGTCCGAAGAGGAATGTGGCAAGCTGCGCGCGGTCGGAGCCGAAGTCGTCCTGCGCGAAAACCGGGGCATGGATTTCGGCGGATGGATCGAGGCATGCCTGTCCCTGTTTCCGATCGAAGCCGAACTGCTGCTGCTTGCCAACGACAGCGTTTACGCGCCGCTCGGCGACCTTCCTGCCTTTGTCGAGGGCCTGATCGATACCGATGCCGATTTCTATGGTGCGCTGGAATCGCTCGAGGTGGCGCCGCATCTCCAGAGCTGGTTCGTGCTCCTGCGCCCGTCCGCCTATAATTCCGACGCCTTTGTCGCACTGATGCGCAAGCCCATGCCTGAGATGGACAGCAAGCTCGCGCTGGTGCTGCGGTACGAGATCGGCCTGACCCAGAATCTGACGGCTGCAGGGCTGCGCTATCACACGGCCTTCACGCTAGCCGGCCGCGGCGGTATCGCTGGCGTGCTGCCCTACAATCCCGCCCATCTGCTTTGGCGTCCGCTGATCGAGGCTGGCGTGCCGTTCCTCAAGATCGAGGCGCTGCGGCTCAACCTGATGCGGATCGGGAATATCGGGCAATGGCGCGATGTGGTTGCGCATCGTGCCCCGGACATGGTGGCGCCGATCAAAGAGGATCTGGCCCGCCGCGGGGTCGCGCGGCGACCCGGTGTGCTTTTGATGAGCCGGTCGCGGCCGATCTACTGGCCTGAGCTACGTCCGCTGATTTTGGCGGACTATCGCGCGGGGGGTATGCGTTCCACGCTGTTGCTCGCGCTCGGCCGTGCCGTAATCGCTGCGATGTGGGTGCCGCGCTGGGGGATCGCCAAGGTCATTGGGGTAAGAATGAAGTTGCAGCGTCGCAGCTGACGCACCGTCAGAACGGCCTCATGCCATGCTTGCGCACATACCGCGCAAGGCTGCGCAAATGCTGCCGCCCGCTCCGGGACAAGGGTCCAGAGGCACTGGCGCGTTGATGGTCGTGGATCAGCACGGCGTCGACCGCAGCGACGACCCGCCAGCCGGCATCGGCGACGCGCTGGCATAGATCCACGTCCTCCATGTAGAGGAAGAAGTCGGTATCCATGCCTCCGACCGCATCGAAGGCGGCGCGCCGGACGACGAAACCGGTCCCCATGACCCAATCGGCAGCAAAACTGTTTCCAACCCAGTTGCGCGTCATCAGGTGACGCGCGTCACGTCTAGCGAAAGGCGCAAGGCGTTTCAGCGGCGTGCGCCGTATCGCTACGTCGATCAGGCTGTAGAAGCGCCGCGCCGAATATTGCCGGCTGGTATCGACATTACGCAGATCGAGACCGACGATCCCGATCGTGGGGTCAGCACGGAGCAGCTCGATCGCCTTGACGAACGACTGGTCGACGAAGCGTGTGTCGGGATTCAGTATGAGCACGAATTCGCTATGCGTGTGCGCCACACCAAGATTGACGCCGGCGCCAAACCCTTCGTTGTCCTGCGTGATGACGAGCGGAATTTCCGGCAGTTCGGCCTTCAGCCGCGCTGCAGAATCGTCGCCCGAGCCATTCTCTACGACGACGATTCGAGCATCAGGCAAGATGTCATGCTCGCGAATGGAGCCGATGCAGCTGACGACCAGCTCGGGCGTGCGAAAATTGACGATGACGGCATCGCACGCACCGGCATTGTCTCGATCTGGCAAAAACGTCATGCGGCCTGCTCACTGTCATACCCGGCCGGCGAGCTCGGTTTCCTACGATCGGCGAGCAAGCCCAGAAACAGATAGGCTACGATAAGCATGAAGACGGTAGCGGAAAAATAGCCGACGCCTCTGACGAACATCTCGACCGAGAAGCCGACGATGAAGCTGTAAGGCGCTATTATTGTCAAATCCGGGATGACTTTGCTCAATGCCTCCTTGCGAAGACGCAAGGACAACTTTCCGACGACTGCCGTAAAATAGAGCGTCAGCCCTATGCCGAAAATGCCGAATTCACTGACGATCTTTGATACGCCAAATCCGCCATCGTATACGTTAAGGGAATCGCCTCGGGTAATGGCATAGATGACGTTCGAGGCTAGGCTTTTCATGGGAATGACGCTGAGTTGCTGGAAGCCCATGCCCCATCCGGATGTCAGGCCGAAGCTGTCGATCATGAATTCATAGCCCTGGATATACACAAGGGCGGAAAGATTGGTTGTATCAGCCGATAGATCGAGACGGGCCAGATAATAGGTCAAGTCCATGCTCAAGGCGGCACCGGCTACGACAACCAGCAGGATGACGATCTGCCACAGCGGAGCGGTGATCAGCGCGACCAACGCAAAGCCGATCAATACCGTCAAATTCTGCAACAGCAGCGCGATCAACAACCCAAGTACGAGCCATATCGCCCTGCGGAAACTACGTGCGCGAACGCAGCCGTCCAGAAGCAGGGGGGTGAATACCAAGGCAAAGTGGGAGTGCTCGGTGAAAGGAAAGATCGCTTTTTCAGGGATACTGAGATCGAAGCGGCGGGGTTCGAGATGAACGATCGACAGGATCGCCACGAGGACCATGGCGATCCTGAGCCAATGCAACGCGCGCTGGAGCGCTGTGTCGGATAGCTCTGCCAACCATTGTGCGACGAAATGTGCCGCCAGGATCATGCCCAGCAGCAATACCAAGGACGATGCGAACCGCCCCGTGCTGGCGGGGATCATGTAGCGCGCAACGAAAAAATGGCCGCAGATCGCTGCGACCAGAATCGCTATCGCAAACACTCTGATCCGAAAGCGGACGACCGGCGCCAGGAACAGGCTGGCAAGCGCAGCCATGATGGCCGTGCCGACCGCCTGGGATGAGGTCAGGAACAGATACGATACCGCGGACGGCGTCGCGAGAATGACCCCCAGGAGAAGCGCAACGAAGAGCGGCGTCCGGATAAAGCGCTGGTAACCGCTCGACGTGCCGACCGAAATCTCGGTCGTGGTAATGCTCGTCATCGCTCGATGCGCTGCACGACAATTCGATCAATCCATGGATCGCTGTCGACGGGGTCGAACGATGGCGTGTTGCGTATCGTTATCCACTGCGCAGGGCAGTTGGCGGGTACGGTGAACGTTCCTTGCATCACCGCAGGTTTGGCGCCGGCAGCGGCAAAAGGCATCGAAGCCAATGCACGATTGTTGGAAACGCACATGATAGTCAGCAGGGGGCGCGTTTCGCGTTCCTGACGCACGTTGGCCGTATCAGCTGCCAGGCGATACTGCCCCGGCACGAGCAGCAGCAACTGTCGTGCGACGTCATTGGCCTCGGTTCCTGTTACGGTCAGCACATTGCCGTGCGGCCAACCCGTGCGCGTTTCGATGATCCCCGAATAGGTAGGCTCGCTGGCAATGGTCCAGTCAAACGGCTGAAGTCGGTTCGCCCGCTCGAAGCCAGCATTTCGAACCGTCTCGTTCGGTCCGCCGACCGATCGGCTATAGAGTGCCCGCGCATTTTCATACGCGCCCAGTGCAACCAGGCGATTGAGCGCCATGGAAACGAATGGAGCCTGTCCAGGGTCCCGGGCGTCAAACGCCATGACGTTTGCAATGTGGAACAGGGTCGCGGGGTTTTCGCCCTGACCCATCAACCTCTGGTAAAACTCAGGGAGCCAACGAGGCTGAGTCTTGAGCAGTTTGGCAAGCTCGTTTGCGACGTCGGTCTCTGCCGAAGCAGCAATGAGAATGTTGCCTAGCATTGCCCGGCTCTTCACCGACACGTTCATGGCGATATCATAGTGGTGCAATGCGCCCCGAATATCGCCGCGCGTCACATTGGCTTCGATCCAATAGAGTTCGGTGGGCAGATCGCGCCGCGACAGACGGGCAGCGTAGGTGAAAGCGCGGCGAGCCGCTTCGTTGTTCCGCGCCGACAACGCGCTCACGCCGATCGCACGTGCCGCACTGGCCTGAACCGGAGAACGATTGAGCGCCTGTTGCGCCAACGTCCGTGCTTCGGCGATCGCAGCGGCATCGGTCGGATTGTTGGTCGCAAGCGAGGTGCTCAGTACGACCTTCGCAGCAGAACTCCACGGCGCCCACTGTAACGCAACCGTGGGATCACGCCTGGAAAAGACGCCGTCGAAGGACACTGCCATCGACAGCCAGAGCAGAAGGACGAGTAGTAGCCCTAACGCCCCCTTGTAAGCGATGCCGGGAAAATGGCGGGACGTGGAAGTCATCGCGCGGACCAATCGTTAAGCAGGCTTCTTGGCGGTATCGCCGTAACCATAGCCATAGCCATATTCGTAACCCGAGCCGAACAGGCCGCGCTTCGTATCGAACTTGGTCAGTACCGTCCCGAAGATACGCGCATTGGCATTCTGCAACCGGCCGAGTGCGACCTTGGCCATCGATACGTGCGTTCCGCTGGCTTCGATGACGAACACCACGCCTTCGACCGCACTGGCGATCAGGGGGGCGTCTGCCAGGCCCATGACAGGCGGAATGTCGAACACGACATGATCGTAACGCGACAACAGTTCGCCGATAAGCGTGCGGAAGCGATCGCCCGAAAGCAGTTCCGGTGCGCTGGGCGGTTGCGGCCCGGCCGTCATGATCGCCATCGGCTCGTTCGGGGCGCGGACGATCAGATTGTCGAGATCGTCCTCGCCGGTCAGGTAGTTGCTGAAGCCCCGGTCGTTGCTGAGGTTCAGGAGGTGATGCACCGACGGCGAGCGCATGTCGCCGTCGACGAGCAGCACACGGCGTTTGGTGCGACCCAGCGACTGCGCGATCGCAAACGCGGTGGTCGACTTGCCTTCCGCTGCACGCGAACTGGTAACCGCGAGCGAGGAGGGGAAGCCGCGATTGGTCGAGAAGCCAAGATTGGTCTGAACCGATAGATAAGCTTCGCTGATCGCGGTCTTGCGATCCCCCAGCAGCGCGATCGGATCGTCTGCGAGCTTGGGGATCGTGCCCAGCAGAGGGACGCCGAGCGCACCCTCTACCTGACCTGGATCGGTGACGCCCTGATCGATCTGCTCGAGCAGGAAGGCTGCCAGGGCACTGAGGCCGATGCCGAGAACCAGCGCGATGGCCATGTTCAGCAGAAGCTTGGGGCTGGACGGCGAGCTAGGCAGTTCAGCCGTATCCACGACCGAAATATTATTGACCCCGACACCGCCTGCGACGCCGATCTCCTTGTAACGCTGAAGCAGGGCATCATAGAGCTGGCGGTTTGTATCGACCTCACGCTGGAGAATGTTGTACTGAATGCTGCGCCGGCGGAAATCGAGAACACCCGATTTCAGCGTCTTCATACGCTGTTCGAATTGCGTTTCCCGGCGTTCGGCTGAAACGAACGATTCCTGCAACGTCCGCTGTACGCGGCTGACTTCCTGCGCGATCGAACGGTCGATCTGCGCCATCTGCTGGCGTAGCGCGCGCGCCGGCGGATAGCCGGGCTCAAACTGCGCCATCATCTTGGCATATTCGGCAGCCTGTTCGGCACGGCGCTGGCGCAGCGAATTGATCGTCGAATTGGACAGTGCCTCATCGACAGCACCGCCATTGTTAAGGCGGCTTTGAGCGCGGACACGATCCGCGACGGCACGGCTAAGATCGCCATTGGTGCTGGCAAGATCTTCAGCAACGATCGAGCGCTCGCCACCGCCTTGTGTACCGACAGGTCCAGGCAGATTTACGATTCCTTGGCGGGATGCGTAATCGACGAGCTGGCGTTCGCTATCGTTGATTCGCGAGCGCAACTGGACGAGGCGTTGCTCCAGGAAGTTACGCGCGTAAGACGTGGCATCGTACCGGCGCGCCAGCGTCATGCGGATGAAATCGATACTCCAGGTATCGATGACACGCTTGGTGAGCGCGGGATCGGTACCGGTGAATTCGATAGTGACTAGACGCGAGAAACGTTCCGGTTCGACCTTGAACCGCTTGAGAAGATAGGCAGCCGCTGCGCTGGTCCGGTTCCGGCGTTCCTGAGCGGAGATCGAAGTGGTCGGCGTGGCTGCATCATTGTCTTCGACAATACCTGCCGCCTTCAAAAAATCGATGTTGCTGTATAGCGCTAGATCGTTCGCGACGCGCTCCGCCAGAGACTTCGAACTCAACAGGCCATATTGGGTCTGATAAAATTCCTGATCGGCAATATTGTCGCTGCTGGTCGCGCCCTCGACTTTCACGAAGCTTCCAGTTTCGCGCTGGATTTCGAGCACTGCCGACGCCGTATACTTGCGCGTTGCGAGCAGCGAATACAGCAACCCTACCACCAGAAGCGCCGAAATTATGACGGCGATGAGCGTGCGCCGCCGTTGGACGACGGAAAGTATTTCGGTCAGTGCCGAAGGCGCCGATCGTTCCTGTAGGTGCGGCGTAATGGTTCGGGGCGCGGTTTGGTCCGCGGCACCGACGCCCTGCTCGATCATCCTGTTCATGCGATGTATCCGTAATTCTCGGGCGGTCAGTTCAGGATGGCGATCAGGGGGCCCGTCAGAAGCGCAGCGCTGCTGATGAGGGTCTGGACCAATCGACGGTTGGCGTCGTCGCCTACGAAGATGATATCGTTCGTAAAGACTTCGGGATCCGCATATTGGCCGCGCCGGATGGCGCGCAGGTCATAGACTCCGGCCATTTGACGGTCCCCAACCTTGCGGAACACGACCACGTAATTGGTGTTGGCGTAATCGGTTACGCCCTGGGCCGAGGCGATCGCCTTCTGCAGGGTCATCTTGCCAAGGACCGGATACAGGCCGGGAGTCTTCACCTGTCCGTCGACGGTGATGATCTGGTTGGTCGTATCGGCGTTCACGGTAACTTGGGGATTGCGGACGAAACGCCCCGTCAGACCTGCTGTGATAAGGCGCGACAGATCGGCCGGCGATTTACCAGCCGCATCGATCGTGCCGAGCAAAGGCAGCGAAATCTGACCGTTCGCATCGACCTGGAGCGTGCGGGTCAACTCGGGAACGTTGTAGACTTCGATCACCACCTTGTCGCGCGGGCCGATCAAATACGGCCTGCGTTCGAGGATCTGGTCCGCATCGGTTGGTGCCGGGAGATCGGAGAACTCCATGACCGTAAGCTCGGATCGCCCGATCATCTTGTCGGGGGATGCACATCCCCCGGAAAGGAGCAGAAGGAACGCAGCTGCTCCAAGCCGAATATTCATACGTATCAAACCCCCACCGTGCAGGGCGCACGAGGCTGGCGGGTGCCTAGCGACCTGGCGCATGTTTTGCAATTCAACGTTCGCTCTCAACGATGTTTGGCGGACGACGGGACCCGTCCTCAAGCCACATGCATGCGAGCGCAAAGACCGCCGTGATAATCGGCGTGCGAACGGGATAATCGGTGATGCTTGCCAGAATCAGACCTAGGATCAAGACCGCCGACAAGCGTGCGTAGATTGCCGGTAGGCCGCGTTCGTTATTGCGAAACAGGGCGATACACCGCTGCACGAACCAGCCGGCAAACACGACCATCACCGCTATGGTCAACAGCCCACCCGACATTGCCAGTTCGAGCACGTCATTATGGGCACGATTGAAATAGGTCGGGGTCAGCAAGGCGTCGGGCTCATAAGCCCTGAAGAGGGGTTCGAAGGCGCCATATCCAATGCCTACCGGGAAAAAGTCCTTGAGCATGTGGATCATAACGGGTGCAGCCAATATGCGTTTTTCGGCGCGCAGTTCGTTGGTGTCGAGCAGGCGGCTGATCGATGTAGCCTGATCGTTAGACACCATGTAGCCGATAACCGCCACAACCAGGACGACGACCGCAAGCGCGGCGTAGGTCACGATCTGTGATCGCGTATTCCCAAGGCGGCGCTTCAGGCTCACTCGCAGGATCCACGGCAATAGCAACAAAACCCCGAAGGTCATGATAAGGCCCGAGCGTGACCCAGTCAGGATAATGACGGGCAGGGACAGCAAGATTCCACCGACGACCATTGCAATGCGTATGGGCAAAGCGATTTTGCCTCTGCTACGCAATCCCCAGACGCTTAGCGGAGCCAGCGCCAAGGCGAGGAAGACTGCCTGATGATTACGGTTGGCGAATAGTCCAACGGGCAACCCTAGCGAGGTGGGGCGATAGAGATAGGCAGGGCTGTTGCCGCCCCCAAGAATTTGTACGAGGCCTAGCATGGCGCTGAGCGCAGCGATTCCAACGAGCCACGGTAACAGGCTCAGCCGCTGTGTGCGGGTCAATCGCGCATAGCCCAGAACGACGACTGCCGCTGGAAGAAGCGCGATGAGCGCGTTGAGCGTTAGATCTGGGTATAAGGATATCGGGCGCCAGCCTGCCGCAGGTCCAGCAAGGCTGATCGATGGCGCGAGTTGGCCATGGCCAGGAAGCGAGAGCCACCACTGTGGTGGAAGCGGAATGAGTTGGACCGCGATAGTTGCTGCAAGGAGCGTAAGAAAAATTCTCGGCGCGCGGGAGATTGCACGATCCTCTCCACCTGCAATCAGCAGCACACCCCCAAGGATCGCTACGACGATGGGTCGCAACAAAAGAAGGGTGCCGGCATCAGGGCGAGAAGAACCGCCCAGCAATGCCGTCGCGACGATCAATGCGGCAACCAGATAGAAGTGTACGGAACTGCGCCAAGCTCCGGCTTTGACCCCAAGCATTATAATTGTCTTTCACATCGCTCGTAGAGGCGGCCTCTAGCGAAATTTTCGTAAGTTCGGAAGCCGTGGCAAGCTCCTAAGCCGCTCGATCAGTTGCAGGCGCTTGGACGGGGCAATCAGTAGCGACCGCAGGCTATCTCCGTACCGACCCTTATCGAACAACCTGATTAGGTATGCGACGGCAGAGATAATTCCTCGTCAATGCCCATGACGCTTGATCCCGCGCCTGCGGAGACGGTCGCGGTGGCGCTCAATCCTCATTTTGATGACCACCGGTATCGCTATGACCACGATGATGGCAATGATCGCGTATGCAATGGTTTCTCGCGTTATCTCGATCATCGTAAGCCCTCGCGTAGGATCTCGTTTTATCATGTCTTAAGCTCATAACTGGCTCGGAGACAATTCACACCCATGTCGACAGGTAGACATGATGTGCAAAATCCGATTGCCGTCTTCCTACTATCATTCCTGCAACAAGCATGGAGCAAGCTTCTGATAGCTCGAACCTGTCGCTACGCAGCGAGCACGCCAACAGACGCCCGGTCACGATAATAAGAGATCCGCTCGGTTAGCGGGAGAGCTTGCCCCAGCCGAAGGAAGCGCTGGCGATCAGGGCAAAGCAGCATGATTCCATCGGAGTGAACAACCGGCGTGAGGTGACATGCTTGCTGACCGAGCTTCCATAGGTGCCCGAGCCGGGTGCAGGCAATGGTAACGAGATGGGCAGAACCATCCTGACGAAGCAGCTTGCCGTCTTTCTATGCACGTCCGACAAGCAGATCGCCGTCTCTTGTTTCCAGTAATGCGATATTGCGGTCGCCAAGGCGCGCGGAACCGAGCAGGGTGGAGCGCTTGCCAAAAGGCCATTCCAGCGGAACACAAGGATCCAGAGCAAGTCGACAATGGCAGCCATCAGGCGAAAACCGAACCGCAGCGACGATATGTGATGATGTACGCGTTGATGTCCTGAACGACGACGTAGGCAGTGCCGACCATGATGCCGATAGTGACGCAGGAGATGGTGCTGCGTTCGCTGCCCGTGGCCAGATCATAGTCGCGGCCCAGACAGCGGGCAGGGCCGGTTGAGATGTTCACCCCTGAGATCGAGGCAGACCAGCGCGCGGCGCCCATCCAAGAATTTCTTGATAGCGGAACAGTCGGGCGCAGCATCGTCCGCGGATAGATGGACGGCCAGCCTTGAGGCTATCGAGGCCGAGCTAAAGGCGCTCGACGGGCGTCGGCCGTCGACAAAAACCAGTGTGCGGAATCTGGTGAAATTTAGATGCCGTGATAGTCGCGGTACCATTGGACAAACCGCGGAATCCCTTCGACTATCGTCGTGCGCGGTTCGAAGCCAAGGTCTTGCTGGATCGCGTTAATATCGGCAAAGGTGTCGCGCACGTCGCCGGGCTGCATCGGCAGCAGACGGCGCTCAGCGGAGCGACCGCATGCCTGCTCGATTAATGAGATCATCTCGCCTAAATTCTCCGAACGGCTGTTGCCAATATTGTAAATCCGGTGCGGGCTGACGCTGCCGCCCGCCTTAACCACACCGTCGTCAGCCGGAGGATTATCGAGGCAGGCGACGATGCCGGCGACGATGTCGTCGATATAGGTAAAGTCACGTCGCATCTGCCCCTCGCCGAACACGTCGATCGGACGGCCGTCGAAGATCGCCTTGGTGAACAGCCACATGGCCATATCGGGGCGCCCCCAAGGGCCGTAGACAGTGAAGAAGCGCAGGCCAGTCTGCGGCAAGCGATAGAGATGCGCATAGGTTTCGCTCATCAGCTCGTCTGCCTTCTTGGTAGCAGCGTAAAGCGACAGGGGCTGATCGACGCGGTCCTCGACGCGGAATGGCAGCGTGTCGTTGCCGCCATAGACCGAAGAGGACGAGGCATAGACGAGATGCTTGACCCGTCGGTGCCGCCCGACCTCGATCATGTTCAGATGGCCAGCAAGGTTGGCCTGAAGATAGGCGCGGGGATTTTCAATCGAATAACGGACGCCTGCCTGCGCGCCAAGATGTACGATACGGTCGAAGTCTTCATCATCGAGCGCGGCGTCGAGCTCAGCGTGATCAGAAAAGTCGACCTGTTTAAACGCGAACCTGTCGCACGTCCGGCCAAGTTCGCCCAGCCGTGCATGTTTCAACATGACATCATAATAATTGTTGAGGCTGTCAATACCAAGTACCGTGTCGCCGCGAGCGAGCAGATGGCGGCTGAGGCTAAAGCCGATGAACCCGGCGGCACCGGTAACGAGGACGCGCATTAAGTATCTCCTGAATCTATCCCACTTTAGGGGAGTACCACGGTACCCGGCAAGTGCTAGAGGACCGCTACATTGTCCAGAGCTTGACCCCAGCAGGTGTTTGCCCGGATGTTGCGAGCGCGTTTTTCAAATCGACGATACTCCCTCCGGTTGCCAAAAGCTTAGCAAATCGACCAAATTCCCGAAGGAGTTCGCGGTGAGGGACCGCTAAGACAATGAGATCGTATGTATCACTAGGCGCAAGTATCATTTCCAACCCGTGTTCGCGTAAAGCCTCCGCTGGCGAGACAATCGGATCATGGACGTCAACTTGGTGGCCGAGGTTGCGAAAGGCCGCGATAAGATCTGCAATCTTGGAATTGCGGAGGTCGGGCACGTCTTGTTTGAACGCAAGGCCAAGTACGAGTATTCGGCCGGCACCTGTCTTGTGCCAATCGTGCACGTCTTTCGCCACCCATTTAGCCATGCCGTCGTTCATGTCGCGCCCCGCCAAAATGATGCGTGGATGCGAACCAAGTTCAGTCGCACGATGCGCCAGATAATAAGGATCAACTCCGATACAGTGCCCCCCCCACCAGACCGGGCTCGAATTGTAAGAAATTCCACTTGGTTCCGGCTGCCGCTAGCACATCCCAGATCGACAGGTCCATCTTCGCGAAGATCTGCGTGATCTCGTTGACGAATGCGATGTTAATGTCGCGTTGCGCGTTCTCAATTACCTTGGCCGCCTCGGCAGCCTTAATCGAAGCGGCACGAAATACGCCTCCGCTTGTCACCTGCCTATAAAGATCGGCGACCGCGTCCAGCACCTGCGGTGTCTGGCCGGATACAACTTTAGTGATTCGATCGATAGTATGTTCGCGGTCGCCGGGATTAATCCGTTCGGGTGAGTAGGCGAGAAAAAAGTCGTCGCCGCACGCGAGGCCGCTGATCCTTTCCAGCTCGGGGCCGCATATCTCCTCGGTCACTCCGGGATAGACAGTGCTCTCGTAAATAACGATGGAGCGCCGGCTGAACCGCCCCGGGTCTGCCGGAGGCCTTGGGTTGTGAGTCATGCTGCCATATCGATGTTGTCCGCGGCAGCATAATATTGATCTTCGGCTTCGGCAGGCGGGATGTTGCCGATGGGCTCCAGCAGCCGACGATGGTTGAACCAGTCGACCCATTCGAGCGTGGCGTACTCGACGGCTTCGAAGCTGCGCCAGGGTCCGCGCCGGTGGATCACCTCGGCTTTGTAGAGGCCGTTGATTGTCTCGGCCAAAGCGTTGTCGTAGCTGTCGCCGACACTGCCTACTGACGGCTCGATCCCGGCCTCGGCGAGGCGCTCGGTGTACTTGATAGACAGGTATTGCGACCCACGGTCGCTGTGATGGATCAGGCCGCCCCGATGGGTCGGACGGCGATCGTGGAGCGCCTGTTCGAGCGCATCCAGGACGAAGCCGGCGTGCGCCGTCCTGCTTGCGCGTCAGCCTACGATCCGTCTGGCGTAGGTATCGATGACGAAGGCGACGTAGACGAACCCTGCCCAGGTCGCGACATAGGTGAAGTCCGACACCCAAAGCCTGTTCGGCGCTGGCGCGAAGAACTGGCGGTTGACGTGATCGCGCGGGCACGGCGCCGCCTTGTCGCTGATGGTCGTACGCACCGGCTTGCCCCGGATTACGCCTGCCAAGCCCATCTCATGCATCAGCCGTTCGACGGTGCAACGGGCGATTACGAAGCCCTCCCGCATCATCTGCCGCCATACCTTCCGCACGCCGTAGACCGCAAAGTTCTCCGCGAACACGCGAGCGATCTCGGGCTTAAGGATCAGATCCTCACGCGCCCGTGCCGACAGACGCGATGGATCCTGTCGCTGCGCGACGTGCTCATAGTAGGTGGATGGGGCGATCGGCAGGACACGGCAGATCGGCTCGACCCCATAGGCATCGCGGTGATCGTCAATGAAAGCGATCATCGCCGGAACGGGCGGTCGAGCTCCGCCTGCGCGAAATATGCCGATGCCTTGCGCAGAATCTCGTTGGCTTGCCGCAGTTCACGGACCTCGCGCTCCAGCGCCTTCACCTTGTCCGCCACCTCGGTCGGGACACCACCGCGCTTGCCGCTGTCGACCTCGGCCTTCTTCACCCACTCATGTAGCGTCTGCGGAACGCAGCCGATCTTTTCGGCGATCGATACCACGGTCGCCCACCTAGAAGGGTGATCCCGCTCGTGATCGAAAACCATCCGCACCGCTCGCTCGCGTACTTCTGGCGCAAACTTGTTGGTCGTCTTGCTCGTCATGGCTCCACCTTCTCAGGAGTTGGAGCCTCCGACAAACCCGGGGCGGTTCAGACGCCAACCCGTGCGCCGGACAAGCAGGAGATTGCGGGATATTGCCTGCCGTGCGGTCGCAGCTCTAGTACTGCCGTCGAGATAGGTTTCCGGTTTCGATAATATGGATGGCCGCTGGTCGATCACCTCGCTGGCATAAACGACGTCCGAAGTGTCTAGGTCGGACGCCCGGGCGCTAAACGACGCGATGCAATTACAAAGCCTAACGTAGCGTATGCGAAATTTGGCGGGTTTATTCCGATAAATGACATTCTCGGAATAAAGAATCTGGGCACAATATCGCGGAATTGCTATGCGCGCTTGGTGCACACACCCGGTGTGACCCAAGCCGGAGCAATTGCGCATGAGCGACGACCTCGACGACACCGCGCTGACGCGGATCTCGTCGACACCGTTGATCCCGTTGTTGTTGGACGAAGAGATTGAAGCTGCACGGGCCTACGTTGCCGCAGCGCGTGCGCCAGCGACGCGGCGTGCGTATGAATCGGATTGGCGCATCTTTCTCGCGTGGTGTGCGGCGCACGCGATTGATCCGCTGCCGGCCGCGCCTGGCGCAGTGGCGATCTTTCTGTCAGGCGAGGCGCAGGAAGGCGCACGGCCATCGACGATCGGGCGGCGTCTGGCGGCGATCGGCTACATGCATGCGCAGGCGGGGTTGGATCCACCGCAGCAACAGGCGGGTGCGATCGCGATCCGCAATGTTGTGGCCGGGATTCGGCGCACCCATGGCGTCAAGAAAGTGCAGAAGCGTGCCGCGGACGGTGACATGCTACGCGATATGTTGCGTGCCTGTGATGGTGACAGCATACGCGATGTGCGCGACCGGGCGCTGCTCGCGATCGGCATGGCTGCAGCGTTGCGGCGATCCGAGTTGGTTGCGCTGAATATCGACGACGTCGCGATCACGCCCGATGGGTTGTTGATCACGATCCGCAAATCGAAGACCGACCAGGAAGGCGAAGGCGCGACGATCGCGGTGCCCGAGGGTCGTCGGATCCGACCAAAGGCGTTGCTGTTGGCGTGGATCGCCTGTGCCGGGTTCGGCGACGGCCCTGTATTCCGCAAGCTGACCCCCCAAGGGCGGATTACGGCCAAGCCAATGAGCGACCGGGGCGTTGCGCTGGTAGTAAAAGCGCGTGCCTCGGGCGCAGGCTATGATTCGGCGCATGTTGCAGGCCATTCGCTGCGCGCCGGCTTTCTGACCGAAGCGGCCAGGCAAGGCGCGACCGTGTTCAAGATGAAGGAAGTCAGCCGGCATAAGTCGCTGGAGATTCTGTCGGACTATGTTCGAAACCACGAACTCTTCCGTGACCATGCAGGGGAAAGATTCCTATAATCAGGTGCTTATATCACTTAGGGTCAGGACCCATTGATATGAGAGGCGCGATCTGATTCAGGCTCCGTGAGGAGAGCGTGGATGAGCGACCTGTACTGGCTGACGGATGAGCA
>NZ_SLYF01000015.1:0-29322 GCF_004343105.1 Sphingomonas sp. PP-CC-3A-396
CAACGGCCACCTTCGGGCTCATTTGGTTCTCGAACCGCTCGAGATTGGAAATCGCTGACACCGACCGCGCTGTTCACGACTTTCCACACAGTCTGTACGGATTGCGCATCAGCTCAAAACGGCGGGAAACCGACGGCTCCAGCGATGCACAATACTGATGCATCTGGGATACCCGTTCAGTGGTCGGTTTCCTGGTATGTGGCCTCCAAAGCGGACGGTCCGCTTTCCTTCCCGTTCAGGACATTAATGGCTGGCGATCATGCGCCAAAAGTCGTCCGTGCGGAGATGAACGAAAGTCTGAGTTTGGGGAGCGGGGACGGGCGCGCGAATGACCGGTTCTGGGTCGTTAAAGAAGCGGCCAGATTGCCGTGAGAATTCATCATGTCCCGCTTTCACGCCGGATCAGATCCGCGGCTTCCGCCTCTCCCGACTTTTGATCGATTTTAGCCGCCGCGATGTCATCGGCGAGCAGCATTAACTGGTGGCCGGTGGTCGATCCGTTTGACGCGTCCTCCGCAACGTTCATGCCTGAGCGCTTTTTGACCGCGCGGTCCCAGTCGGTGCGGACCGCGGCCCAATACTCCTTCGTCTTCGCCCAATACGCATCCGCTGCCGCCACCGCGAAGTCGGTCGCTGGGTCGTAGGTGTTGATGACGTATTCATGGACGTAGGTGGCGGGCTTGCCGTCCTTCATGCCGATCTTGGCATTGTCCTGCTCGTGCACCCAGCCGGCGGGGGTGAGCACGTGGCGGTTGCTGCCGATATAGTGATCATAGGGCGGGTTACGGGTCGCATCGCGGCGGGCAAGCGGGCGGCGGGTTTCGTCGCTGGTCCAGCGGGTGGCGCCGTCGTCGTAGCGCCAGCGACCGATCCCGCCATAGCGCGGGGAATCGTCGGTCTGCCACACTGTCTGTGACCAAGCGGCGCGCCGTTCGGCTTCCGCGAGCGGCCTGAGCGTCCAGCGGCCAGCCGCGGTGTAGACGAGGACAGTCGCGGGCTGCCACGTCCAGTCCTGTCGCCAGTGCTTGATCACCATCGTCTTGGCGTTGCCGTCGGTGACCACGAGCAGATGCTGGAGGACGACATGGTCGGGCGTATCGACGATCGCGCGGACGACCTCGTGCCCGCCGCTGAGCTTGGCGGGGTAGGGCGTGTAGCCCGCGACCAGCGGCGTCGTCTCGCGCATGTCGAACGTCACCTTGAACGTGCCGGCCATCGCCAGGATCGACGCGTGGTCGCGCGCCCGGTCGCCGTAGACGGCCTGCGTCTGCGCCGACGCGATCGTCGGTACGACAGGGAGCGCGGCCAGCGTCAGTCCGGTCGCGAGGAGAAGGGAACGGAACATCAGGGGCCTCACAGGTTGAGCGAGAAGGAGAGCCCGGCGTTGCGGCCGGGTTGCGAATAGGCGTCGCGGACGACCGAGGTCGAGTTCAGTCCGCGGACGTCGCTCCACCAGAAATACTTCTTGTCGGTGATGTTGAAGATCCCCGCGCGCAGCGTCGCATGATCCGTCACGCGCAGCGACGCGGTGGCATCGAGGATCCAGAACCCCGACGGCGTGAAGCAACTGGTGGCCGCGGTGTTGCAGGTGTTGTTAGCGTCGCCAACCTTCTTGCCCGCGGAGTGCGTTGCGATGACTTCCGCGCGGAACGGTCCGGCGTCGGGTTGGTAGAAGATGCCGGCGACGACCTTGACCGGCTCGATGCTGTCGAGCGGCTGCGTGCCGGCAACGCCGGTCGTCCGCATCGTGCCCTTGGCGTAGGACGCGGCGGCGCGGACGCCGACGCCGATCGGTAGACGTGCCTCGCCGCGTGCCTCCAGCCCCTTGATCTTGACGCGGCCGCGGTTGATAAACTGGTAGACCGCCGGATCCGCCGCGGTGAAGGCGCCGCTGACCTGGACCTGGTCGATGAAGTTGCGGAAGCGGCTGCTAAACGCGGTTCCGCTCAGCGACCAGCCGGTGCCGCTCAACCGGATGCCGCCTTCGACGCTGTTGCTCGTCTCGGGTTTGAGGTCGGGATTGGGAACCGAGCGGTAATTCTGCGTGATGTTGGCAAAGCCGTTGTTGACCTGGTTCGGCTCGGGCGGCTTGAAGCCTTGTGCGTAGTTGGCGAACAGCCGGACGCCCCCGGTCAGCTTGGCGACCGCCCCGATCCGCGGCGTCACCTTCGATCCACTCTGCTCGCGCGGGACTAAGGTCGTGAACAGTGGATCGTTCTGCGGGTTCAACTTGTAGTGATCGTAGCGGATCGACGGGAACAGCGTCAGCAGCCCATCGGCAATCGCGATTTCGTCCTGCGCGAACACGCCGACCAGCGTGTAGTCGGTCGTCGGGAAGGCGCGGGTCGGATAGACCTCACCCGCAGGCGCGACGGTGCCGTCTCGCACACCCGTCTGGCGGGTGTGCGAGTAGTCGGCGCCGTAGGCGAAAAGGTGGGTCAACGACCCGGTCGCAGCGCGGCTCTCGAGTTGCAGCGTCCCGCCGTACACTTCGTTGTCGAAGCGGTTGATGCGGGTGCGATCGGCAGCGGTGTTGCGGTCCTCCGCCGCGGCCTGGAGCGTGAGGCTCTTCTGGTAATAGCCCGCCGCGCGAATACCGCTGACGATGCCGTCGCCGATGTAGCGATAGTCGAGCGTGCCGCGGTTGCGCTCGGTCGTGTCGTGCGCGGTGAGGCCGATCACCGACGTCGATGCAAGCGGTGGCTTGGTGATCGCGCTGAGCACATCGGTGTCGATCACGGAAGAGAAATGCTCATAGGTGAGGCGCAACCGGCTGGCATCGTTCGGCGCCCAGACGACGCGGCCGAGCAGCGCATTGGACTCGATGTCCTGCGGGTTGGCGGCGGTACGATCGGTGGTCGCGCTGTCGTTGCTGCCCTTGGTCTCGGTCTCGTGTCCGTCGCGACGGGTATAGGCGACCATCGCCTCGATATCGCCGGTCTTGCCCGCGACCACGAAGCCGTTGGTCCAGCTGTCGTCCGAGGAATCATAGCTGGAGCGAAGCCCGCCGCCGACCACCTTGCCGTCGACCAGGAAATCACGCGGATCCTTGGTGATGAAGCTGACCGCGCCCGCGACGCCGTCGCTGCCGTAGAGTGCGGAGGCGGGGCCGCGTAAAATCTCGACCGATTTCAGCAGATCGAGATCGACGTAATCGCCGCGGCCCACCGATTGCGCGCCGAAGCTGAACGCGTCGGGCACGCGGACGCCGTCGACGGTGATCAGCACGCGGTTGCCCTCGAGCCCGCGGATGTTGAACCCACTGTCGCGGTCGCGCCCGGTCGAGGATCCGGCGGCGGTGAAGCGCGACGGCGCGCGGCGGACGGTGACGCCTGGCTCGTAGCGCACCAGATCCTTGATGTCGGAGATGAAGCGATCCTCGATCGTCTTCGCGTCGATCACCGACACGGTCGCAGGCACGTCCTCCACCGCCTTTTCGGTGCGCGTCGCGGTGACGGTGATGACCTTGTCCTGACCTTCCGGTTCGGCGGCAGGCGCGGTGGCAGTCGGCTTATCGGCCGCCGAAGCGGGCGCAGCTTCTGCGAGAGCGGGCTCTGCAGCGGCAAGGCCAGCGGTGCCGATCATCAGGGCGACCGGCGAGATGCCGGCCAGCAATTTGGTCAATGTCATGTTCGTTCTCCCCACGGTCTGGCAGCTTGCTAGTGAGAATCATTCTCGTTATCAAGTATCGTCGAAGAGGAGCATCGGGATGACGAAGACCAGGGGAAATTGGCGGACGGCGCGAGCGACCGGGGCGCTCGCACCCGCAATCGCCACCGCGCTGGCCCTCGTTTCGGGACCTTCTGCGGCGCACATGCCGTACGTGCTACCGAGCGTATTCGACGCGGCGGGGCGTGATCGCGTCACGCTCCAGGCGTCGTTCACCGAGGACGCATTCCGGCCCGAGATCGCGGTGAAGGACGCGCCGTTCGAGATCACCGGGCCCAACGGAAAGACCGTCAAGCTGGCCGCACCGACGCTGACCACCGACCAGGCGATCGTCGAGGCCGCGCTACCGGCGGACGGTGTGTACCGGCTCTCGTCCGGGCAGCGGATCGGCCGGTTGAGCAAGATGTACCGGACCGGCGAGGTCTGGACGATCGTCGGCGAAGGCAAAACGCCACCAGCCGGCGCGACGTCGGTCGACGTGCGCAGCACGACGCTGGCCAACGCCTATGCGGTGCGCGGCAAGCCGGGCGCTGCGGGTGCGCTGGCGGCGCGCGCCAAGGCGCTGGAGATCCACCCGCTCGGCGATCCGAGCAGTTATGCCCCGGGTGCGGCGGCGGCGTTCGAGATTCTGTACGAGGGCAAGCCGCTGGCCAGCGAACCCGTGACGCTGTTCCGCGAGGCCGGGTTTTACGACGGCCGCAAGCAGATCGCGACGGTGAACAGCGACAAGGCGGGCAGGGTGACGCTGACCCCGGCCGACGCCGGGCGGTATCTGATGCTGGTGCGATACCGCACGGCTACGCCGGGCGCGGCGGATGCGTATGCGAGCTTACCGCGACGCTGGCGTTCGAGGCGATCTGAGGCGATCTGAGGCGACGTTGATGTCTTCTAATCCTCCCCCGCCAGGGGGAGGTGGCACCGAAGGTGACGGAGGGGGCGGGCACGGAGCGGCGGTTATCGCTTATCGTTCTATCCGTCTGGCAAGCGCCAGCCGCCCCCCCTTGGCGGGGGAGGATTGGAAAACCGTAACTTGATCCGTGCTGGGGAGGGGCTGTCGTTTATCAGGTCGGCGCGGGTGGGCACTAGTCGGGACCGCTATCCTTGTTCTCCCGCGAAGGCGGGAGTCCAGTCTGGGTCCCGGCCTTAGCGGGGAAACAGGATCTTGCTGGGTTGGGGGATTGGCGGTTCTTCCGCGTAGGCGGTGGCACGGTCTGGCGGCGGTTAGTCGCTCAGCATCGCCGATAGAGCCGGTGTCAGATATTCTCGGACCGCGCCGCGCGCATCCGTAACGAGCCGTGCGGCGATCCCTTGGTCGTGCGCGAGGCCTAGGCCGTCCGGCCCTAGGACGGTCAGCGCGGTCGCCCAGGCGTCGGCGTCCAGCGCGATGCGATGGATCACGCTGGCGGATACGACACCCGTCTCGATCGGCCGGCCGGTGCGTGGATCGAGCGTGTGGGCGCCGCGACGATAGTCGCCGGACGTCGCGACAGCTTGGCCGTGCAGCGCGATCCTGAGCGGCTGAAGCGTCAGGCCCGGTGGGCTTTCGAGGTCGACCCACCAGGGATCGCCGTCCGGCCGGATACCGCGCCCGAGAAGTTCGCCACCGATCTCGACCAGGGCATGCGCGATGCCGACGTCCCGCAATAGATCCGCGATGACATCGACCGCATGCCCCTTGGCGATCCCCGACAGGTCGAGCGCGATGCCCCCGGGTTGACGAAGATGCGCGTCGCCGGGAGCGAACGACAGCCGGGACCAGCCCGATGTCGCGCGCGCCGCCTCGATTTCGGCCGCGCTTGGTAGGGCAGCTACGGGGACGGGGCCGAAACCCCAGGCATCGACGAGCGTGCCGATCGCCGGATCGAACGCGCCGCCGGTCGCTTCGGCGATCGCCAAGCCGCGCGTCATGACATGCGCGAAGTCGGATGGGAGCGTCGTCCAGGTGCCGGGTGTCGACCGATTGAAGCGACACAGCAGCGAATCCGGCACCCAGTGGCTCATTTGCGCGACGAGCTCGGCCAGCCGCGCGACGATCGTCTTGCGGATTGCCGACGGATCGGTCCCCTCGGGCGCGGCGAAGCGCACGCTCCACGACGTCCCCATCGTCTCGCCGTGCAGATCGAGCACCACCGCCGACGGATCGCGCGCCGCGAACGCCGTTGCGTCGATCGTCGGCGGCAGCGCGATCCTCATGCCGTCACCCACGGCAAGCGCTCAGGGTGTCAGTACTTCGAGTGTCGTGACATAGCTCATCCGCCGTTCGGTGGCCCGCGGGCTGGTCGCCTTGGCGTCGGTCAGCGTCGCGTTGAGCCAGTACATCCCCGCGGTCGGCCAATCGACGCTCAACACGCCGTCCGCACCGGTAGTCAGCTCGCGCGTGCCCTCGTCGTTGCGATAGCGCTTGCCGCCGGGGATCACCGTGACCTTCAGGCCGGGGGCGGGCTTGCCGTCGACCAGGAAGCGGAACTTGGCGGTCTCGCCAGCGACCAGTTCGTCGGGATGCGTGATCGGTGCGAACTCAAGGCCCTTGCTGGTCGACTTGAACACCGTGGTGGTCGGCGCGCCTGCAGTCACGAAGATCTCGTTGCGGCTCCAAACCTCGGTGACCTTCACGTCGGTCGCGTTGGCGGGGATGTCGGCGACCGTCAGCGCCGCGGGCGCGTTCGGCTGGGGCGGACCGCGACGACCGCCGATCCGCTTCTCGACGCCATCGACCTTGAAGCTGCCCATGACGGCGGACATGTGCGTGCCGATCTTCCACGTGCCCGGCTTGTCGAGCTTGACGTCGAACACCGAGCGATAGCGGCCGGTTGCGCCGTTCTGCAGTGCACCCTCGCTGCCGTCGGGCTGCCACACCTTCATGCCGTCCAGCCGGAGCGGTTGGTGATCGAAGAAGAACAGGTCGTTAGAAACCGCGGCGTCGACCGTCACCCAGCCATCGGTGCCCGAGAACACGGTGGCCGACGGCAACAGCCACATGCGGTGCGCCGACAGCGCGGCGGGGAACGACAACAACGCAGCGGCGACCATCAGGCGTATGGCGAAAGGCTTCATGATGTGATCCTTAGTGGGCGGAGATGGCGACGGTGCCGAGCTCGGTTTTGCCGGTGGTACGAGCGCCGGCAGCGAGCGGTACGGAGACAAGTTCGCGACCGCCGGTTTCCCGCGCAGCCTCGACGTTCAGGACATACTGGCCGGGCTTGACGTCGGCGGGGAGGGGGATGGTGTATTGGCCAGGCGCACGCGTGGCGCCGCTGACGCCGTCGGCGGACATCGTCATGCTCCGGCCGCCCTTGCGCCACCATGCGCGCAGGTCCGCGAGCCATTTGGTGCCGGGATCGTTGCCGCGCTTCTTGAGATCGTACCAGACCGCCAGCGTGCGCGGCGGGCCGCCACCGACGGGCTCCAGCCAGACCGCGAGATAGGGCTTGTGATATTCCGCGACGCTCAGCCGCGGGATGGTGATCGTGACGGTGCCCGCCGGCGCGGCAATCGCGGGCGCGGCGATCGCCCCGCCTAGCAGTAATAGCGTCGTCTTGTGCATGATGAGGCTCCTCAGTGAACGAACAGGATTACGAGCAGGACGGGAATGGCGAGCCCAGCGGCAACGATCGGCCAGGTCGTCGGCCGATGGCGCGCATGAAGCTGCAACAGGAGCAGCCCGGTCAGCGTGAACAGGATGCAGGCACCCGCGAAGATGTCGATGAACCACCCCCATGCCGCGCCCGCATTGCGCCCCTTGTGGAGGTCGTTCAGATACGAGATCCAGCCGCGATCGGTCGTCTCTGCGGTGATGTGGCCGGTTGCGCGCTCGATACTGACCCAGGCGTCGCCACCCGGGCGCGGTAACGCCACATAGGCGTCGGTATCGGACCATTCGACCAACTTGCCGGCGGGATCCAGGCCTACAGTAGCTGCAACGCTTTTCGCGACGAGCGCGGGCAGTGGCGTGTCCGGGGCGTGCGGTGCGGTCAGCATGCGACGCGTAGAGGGAAGCAGCATGCCGCTTTTTTCGACGACCACCGGCTTGGCACCGATCGTCGAGGCATGGTTCAACGTAATACCGGTGATCGCGAATAGCAGCATGCCGACCATCGACAACGCCGCGCTGATCCAATGCCAGCTATGGAGCTGTTTCAACCACCAGCTACGCCACTTTCTCCGGTTGCGGCTAACTGACGTGTGGCTGGGCGGAGAAGGAGATGGCGATGTCACAACTCCGCCTAACGCCAGTCGGAACGGGCATCAAGAGTATTGCGAATAACTCTCATTATCTATCGCGCGGGCATCATCTGCGTTCAAGTCCGAAGGTTGAATCGACCGATCTGATTGCCTGCGGAACAAGCGTATCATGACGGAGGGGCTACGCAACTCCATCGACTATGCGGGTGGCGGTACGATCACTGTGCAACACATCGGTGCCAGCGTGCATGTACTGGTCGCGAACGAGGGCCCCGGCATTCCCGCCGCAGATCGCTAGCGCCTGGTCCGTCCGTTTGAGCGAGGCGACGCGTCCTGCAATCGTGATACGGGAGGAGCAGGCCTGGGCTTCAGCATCGTCCGCGACATCGCGGCCCAGCATCGCGGTTGCTTCGCGTTGACCGATGCACCAGAGGGCGGAACCGTCGTGACTCTGCGACTGCCTTCTGCATGACCGCGCGGCGATGACTACCCGGCATCGCCGAGACAGTACCGTATGTCTTTGCCTGCTTTATGTAGCGGTCCCTGTAGAGCCGGATCGTAACTCAATCGGACCACAATCCCATTGCGTTTCGGCGAGCTTGGACGACTTCGTCGCGTAACTGATGAATGTCGGCTGCGGGCATAAGCTGCCGTTCGACCTATCGCTCTGAAACGACAGAAGTATCCCACTTCTGGCCATTTCCGCCATCGCTGGTCGATGCGTCGGGCAAACATGAATGGATGTCTGAAGTTGGGGAGCGCGAATCGACGGCTGGATGTCGTCTTGTGGGTCCTACCGCGCGTGAGGTTGTGCGGGCTGGCGTCAAAAGCGACCCTTCCGTTGTCGCCCACACCCGGACGTCCCGCTGGGGCAATCCCGCTCTCGGAAGGAGTCATGCGTTCATCCCGCCAGATTGACCACATAGCTTACGGTTCGTATATGCTTCGTATGGTTTGAGGCAGGGGCGGATATGGGCATTGTGAAAATTGAAGACAGGCTGCACGAGGAGGCTCGCGAGGCCAGCACGGTTATGTGCCGCTCCATCAATGCGCAGGCAGAGTTTTGGATGAAGATCGGTATGCTTGCCGAAAGGAACCCGACCCTGTCGTTCAACGAGATCGTCAAAACACAGTTGGCCAACGGTCCTGTTGGCCTCGTCGAAGCCGAAGCCGCCTGACACGGTGAAGACCTCTGACGAACTTGCGCTCATGCGAATCTCCGGCAAGCTGCTTGCCTCGGTCTTCGAGATGCTCGACGAGCAGGACCTGACGGAATGTCGACGCTACAGATCAACGATCTGGTCGAGCATTTCATCACCGTGGACCTCGCGGCACGCCCGGCCAGCAAAGGGCAGTACGGCTTCAAGTTCGTCTTGAACTGCTCGATCAATGATGTCGTTTGCCACGGCGTGCCGAAGGGAGACGAGATCGTTCGCGACGGCGACATCATCAATCTCGACATCACGCTCGAGAAGAACGGCTTTATCGCGCATTCGAGCAAGACGTATCTGGTTGGCGAGGCACCGCCAGCGGCGAAGCGGCTGGTACGCGTTGCCCAGGAGGCAATGTGGAAGGGCATCGGCCAGGTTCGACCCGGCGCCCATATTGGCGACATTGGCTTTGCAATCGAGCGTCATGCTAAAAAGCATGTCTACTCAGTCGTGCGGGAATTCTGCGGGCATGGCATCGGTCGCGAGATGCACGAGGAGCCGCAAGTCATGAACTTCGGGCGTCCGGGAACAGGTGTGCGGCTACGCGAAGGCATGGTGTTCACAATCGAACCCATGGTTAACCAAGGCACCCGGAAGGTCTCTACACAGGACGACGGGTGGACGGTCGTTACCAACGATCGAAAACTGTCGGCCCAATTCGAGCATACGGTCGCGGTTACAAGCGATGGGGTGGAGGTTCTGACGCTTCGGCATGACGAGAAGTCGATGTCGGCGCGCGTGGCTTAACTCCGGAACGACTGCATTCGCGGCCTATCTTCCCGAAAGCAGCGGGACACTTATCACCACATCACGACATTCGAGGCCACAAGTCTGGTGGCAAAAACGGACATAATGCTGAGATGAACGAACGGCAGAAGTTGGGGAGCGGGGAAGGGGCCGCAATGCCTCGATGTGGGTCAGACCGCGAAGACCGCGGTCAGCTACTGTGACATCCGAGGTTTGGGTTTAACCGTGAGTGGTTTTCGTCGCGCGCTGCGTCAAGTTTGCGCGGAGAGGTTGAGCGGGTGGCTCTCCGGGAACCAGAGAACTTATCACAGGTTGCTATAAGTACGAGGCGTCGTGGTTTTGCGGGAAGGTATCCAGTGTCGAAGGAAGTCGAGCTGAAGCTGGTATTGGACATCGCCACGGCCGATGCCTTTGTCAGGTCCGATCTGGTCGGCGGTCCGACGAGCACACGGCAGATGCAGGCGGTGTACTTCGACACGCCCGATCTCGCGCTCTCCCGAGGGGGTGTCTCGTTGCGAATCCGGCAGTCCGGCGACACGCGGACGCAGACGATCAAGGTCGCGGATGCGAAGGCGGCGGGTCTCTTCGCGCGATCCGAATGGGAAAAGGGGGTGGCCGATGCGACGCCGGTCGTCGACGACCGGACGCCTATCCCGGCACTGCTCGGCGACGAGGCCGGCACCATCGCTCCGATCTTCACCGTCGCGGTCGAGCGCCTGACATGGATGATCGACAGCGGCGAGGCGTCGATCGAGCTGGTGTTGGACCGCGGTCACGTTGCGGCGGGTGACCGCCAGTCGCCGGTCTGCGAACTCGAGCTGGAGTTGAAGCAGGGACAGCCTGCCGCATTGTTCACGCTTGCCAAAGCGCTGGCGGCTCAATTTCCGGTCCGTCTGGGCGTCGTCACCAAGTCCGAGCGCGGCTATGACCTGCTTCGTCCCGCATCCAGGGCGTTCAAGGCGGAGCGGGTCGCGCTGACGCGGACCGCATCCGCAGCGGACGCTTTCGAGTCAGTCGCCGGCTCGTGCATACGTCAATATCGCCTGAACGAGGCTATCCTGCTTACGCAGGCCGACGCGGAAGCGCTGCATCAGGCGCGCGTGTCGTTGCGTCGGCTGCGGTCCGCCTTTTCGATCTTCAAGCCACTGCTCGATGGCGACGAGATACCGCACTTCCAAAGCGAGCTGCGCTGGCTCGGCTCCGTACTGGGCGAAGCGCGCGACCTGGACGTGTTGCTGGCGAAGGCGAAGCCCGGTGGCTTGCTGTTCGAGGGGCTCAATCAAGCCCGCGACGCTGCCTATGTCGAAGTCGACAAGGCGCTGGGATCGGACCGGGTTCGTGCGCTGATGCTCGATCTGACGGAGTGGTTGGCATGTGGTGCATGGCGCACCGCGCCATCGACGCGCGATGCGCGGGACGCGTCGGCGCGGCACTTCGCGGCGGAGACGCTGCGCGCGCTACGTCGTCGCCTCAGCAAACGTGGTCGGTCGCTTCAGTCACTGGCGGACGAGGAGCGGCATGAAGTCCGAAAGACCGCCAAGCGGCTCCGCTATGGCACGGAGTTTCTCGGGTCCCTTTTCCCAAAGAGGAAGCGCTCGCGTCGCTACGGAAAGTTCGTGGAGTCATTGGAAAAGCTCCAGGATCAGCTCGGCGCGCTGAACGATATGGCGACGGCGCCGACGGTTCTGGACCGGCTAGGCCTGCGCGACGATCCGGGTGCGAAGAGCCTGCTAGCGCATCGCAAGAAATCGAAGATCATCGACGCCGCGGCCGAGGCGTATGACGATCTTCTCGATCGCAAGACGTTCTGGGGTTAGGGGGGCGGGGATCAGCGCCCGGCAAGACGCTCGAGCGTCGTGCCTGTCGCCCGAGAAGGTCGCGACGATCGCCGCCGGCCAGCGCCCCGCCGACCTGACCGAAGAGGAGGCCGCCGCCTACGACGTCGCCGCGACGCTCGCGGGTGGACGACAGTTGCCGGCCTCAACCTATAACCGTGCCGTGCGCGCGTTCGGCGAGGATCGGACCGCGGAACTCGTTTATCTGGTCGGCGGCTATTGCCTCGTGTCGCTGCTGCTCAACGCCTACGACATGTCGGTCCCCGGTCGCGAGGAAGGTCTGCCCGACGATCCCCAGGAAGAGGGAGAGCGCGCATGAACGGCAAGCGGATGGCCGGCGCGATCGCCGGTGGGTTGGTGGCAGGCCTCGGCATCACCGCGATGATGCTGGCGGGCGAGAGGAAGAGCGGCACGCCGTCCGAGCTCACCGATCTCGAACGGGCCGGTGCGCGGCAACTCGGCGTCCGCGCCGTACCGCCGAGCGATCGATTGCCCGATGCCACCGAACAGGTTGTGGTTCAGGGCAGTCACCTCCTGCTCTCCGCCGCGGCCGGCGCGGTCTATGCGGCGACCGTCGACGAGGATGCCGGCGTAGTGTCATCGGGGATCGTGTTCGGCTTGGCGTTCTACGCCGCGATGCACTGGATCACCGGGCCGCTGCTGGGGCTCAAGAAGCCCGAATGGCAGGCGGACGCGGCGACGATCGGCACGCACACGATGGTGCACCTCGTCTTCGGCGTCGCCACTGCGGCCGGCGCGAAGGCAGCGGCCAACGCCTGACCGTTCCGGAATACCGACGCCCCAAAAGCGCGAACCGCGCGTTACTGCGCTGAACCAAAAGGATTTCCCATGTTGAAGAACCCGATCCGCTACAGCCCCGACGTCGAGACGATCGGTCCCGACGAGCAGGAAACGATCGATGGTCTCAACAAGACGTTCAGCTACATCGTCGAGAAGACGCACGAGGACCTCGGCCATGCGCAGCGCGGCGTCCATGCCAAGAGTCATGCCTTGCTCGAGGGCGAGATGGTGGTCCACGACGACCTTGCGGACGAGCAGGCGCAGGGCATTTTCGAGCGCGGGCGTGGCTACCCGGTCATCATCCGGATGTCGGCGATCCCCGGCGATCCAATCCGCGACAGCGTGTCCCTCCCACGCGGCTTCTCGATCAAGATCATCGGCGTCGATGGCGATCGGCTGCCGGGTGCCGAGGACGAGGTGACGCAGGACTTCCTGATGGCTTCGGGGGTCGCCTTCTCGAACCCGACGCCGGTCGGGTTCCTCCGCAACACCAAGCTGCTCGCCGCGACGACCAACCGCGCGGAATGGGCGAAGGCGGCGCTGTCGAAGGTGTTGCGACCGATCGAGCAGGCTTTGGAAGCGGTCGGCGGCGAGAGTGCATTGCTGAAGGGCTTTGGTGGTTACCCCGACACCAATCCAATCGGCGACCGCTATGGCACGCAGGCGCCGCTCCGGTTCGGCGACTACATCGCCAAGTTCGACATCGTGCCGGAATCGCCCAACTTTCGCGCGTTGACCGACCAGAAGCTCGACGAGAGCAAGAGCCCCGACTCGATCCGCGAAGAATTGATGGCGATCTTTGCGAACGAGGGTGGTGCCTGGACGCTGCGCGCGCAGCTCTGCCGTGACCTCGAGGAGAACCCGATCGAGGACGCCGCGACGCCGTGGCCCGAGCAGGGCAATCCCTACATCCCGGTCGCGACGATCACGGTGAAGCCACAGAAGAGCTGGTCCGAGGAGCGCGTCACCGTGCTCAACGAACAGACCGCATTCCGCCCCTGGCACGGCGTCGAGGCGCATCGACCGCTCGGGTCGGTCATGCGAGCGCGCCGTGCGGTGTATCCGGTGATCCAGGATCTGCGCAGCCAGCTGAACGGCTGTCCGATGCACGAGCCACGGTCGCTACCCGCGCTCGACTGATCGGGTCTGCACGGAACCGTACCGAAACGTCGCAGGGCATTCGGGTGTTAACATCCTGATCCAGCAGGAGCTTCCCATGCCCTATCTACCCTATCGCGACGACATCGAGACGCCTGAGCCCGTCGAGCAGGAGAGTATCGACGGCATCATCAAGGGGATGACGCAGGAGAGCCAGACGGTCGAGAAGCGCGACGGCCATGCGGTGCGCGCCAGTCATGCCAAGAGCACGGCTTGCGTCATTGGCACGATGGTCGTCGCCGTCGATCTGCCGCCGGAACTGGCGCAGGGACTGTTCGCGAACCCGGGGACGTTCGACGTCGCGGTCCGCTTTGCACAGGGGCCGGGCGAGAAGCTCGGAGACCGGGTCTCGACGCACCGTGGCATGGCGATCAAGGTCTTTGGTGTCGAAGGCGCCAAGCTGTCTGGTCATGACGCGCCGACGCAGGATTTCGTCCTGGCGAGCGGCACGACGTTCCCGGCCGGCACCGCCGCCGGGTTTCTCGCCCAGGCGAAGAAGATCGGCATGACCGTGCCGATGCCCGAAGGCGTCAAAAGCGCGGCCGCATCGATCGCGCGCAACATCAACAAGGTCCTGAACGCCGTCGGCGCAGAACCGTGCCCGACGCTGGACTTTTACGGTCATCCGTTCAGCCATCCGCTCGTCGAGACCTATTTCAGCCAGTGCCCCATCCGCTACGGCGATCATGTCGCGAAACTCGGCGTGTTTCCGGTCGCGCCTGAGCAGCGTGCGCTCGACGATTGGCGGCTCGATCCGCATCAGGATGAGGATGGCTTCCGTCACGCCACGATCACGTATTTCGACAACAATGACGCGGTGTTCGAACTGCGCGCGCAACTCTGGGCCGATGCCGAGACGCAGCCGATCGAGGATACGTCGGTCGACTGGCCGACGCGGGTCAGCGAATACCGCACGATCGCGACGATCCGTCTGCCGCGGCAGGCCGCCTATGGCCCGGATCGCGTCCGCTATTTCGACGAGGTCATGACGTTCCGGCCTGCGCACGCGCTGGAGGCGCATCGACCGCTGGGCGGCGTCATGCGCGCACGCATGCAGGTGTACCGCGCGCTCAGCGATTTCCGCCACCGCGAGACCGGCATCGCCGCCGCCAACACCGCGGCCATCACCGATATCCCGGCCTGACGCCGCTCACGCTTATTCAGATTTCGAAGGGATACCCATGAAGCTCCAAGGCAAGAAAATCGCGATCCTGATCGCACCCCGCGGCACCGAGGAACCCGAGTTCGCGCAGCCCAAGGCGGCGGTCGAGCAGGCGGGCGGTGCTGTGACCGTCATCAGCCTCGAGACGGGCGACGCGGAGACGGTCAACAACGATCTCGACCCCGGCAAGACGTTCGCCGTCGACAAGGCGATCGGCGACATGTCGGCGTCCGACTTCGATGGCCTGGTGATTCCGGGCGGGTGTGTCGGCGCGGATACGCTGCGGTCGTCGGACAAGGTCGTGGCGTTCGTCCGCGATTTCTTCGCCGCCGGTAAGCCGGTCGCCGCGATCTGCCATGCGCCATGGACCTTGATCGAGGCCGATCAGGTACGCGGTCGTAAGCTCACGTCGTACCCGACGCTCGCCACCGACATCCGTAATGCCGGCGGGACCTGGGTCGATCAGGAGGTCGTCGTCGACCAGGGCCTCGTTACCAGCCGCACCCCGGATGACTTGCCTGCGTTCTGTGCGAAGCTCGTCGAGGAGTTCTGCGAGGGCCGGCACGAGGCGCAGGCGGAGAACGCATGATGGCGCGCTTTGCCGACAAGGTGGTTGTGATCACCGGTGCCGCCTCGGGCATCGGCGAGGGGGCCGCGCGCCGCTTCGCCGAGGAAGGCGCGACGCTGATGCTGGGCGACATCGACAAGGGCGCGCTCGACCGGTTGGCGGGCGAATTGGGCGGCACCGTCGAGACGCGGGAAACCGACGTTACCGACCGCGCCGCGTGCGAGGCGCTGGTCGAGGCGGCGATCGATCGCTTCGGTCGGATCGACGTGCTCGTCAATGACGCCGGCGTCGATCATCTCGGCAAGCTGGACGAAGGCGACTTCGCCGAATTCACCAAGGTGATCGAGACCGACCTGTACGGCGTCGTCCACATGAGCCGCGCGGCGATCGCACATCTGCGCACGTCGAAGGGCTGCATCATCAACGTGTCGTCGGTGTCGGGGCTCGGCGGCGACTGGAACCATAGCTTCTACTGCGCGGCCAAGGGTGCGGTGAGCAATTTCACACGCGCGCTGGCGATGGACGAGGCCAGGAACGGCGTGCGCGTCAATGCGGTCAACCCGTCGCTGACCTATACCGCGCTGACCGCGGGAATGAAGGAACAACCTGACCTGATCGCCAAGTTCGAGGAGCGGATCCCGATCGGACGGGGTGCCGAGCCCGTCGACATCGCCGGTGCGATCGCGTTCCTGGCGAGCGACGACGCGCGCTTCGTGACGGGCGTCAACCTGCCGGTCGACGGCGGACTGACCGCGTCCAACGGCCAACCCCCGCTGTCCTGACATCGCGAGAGCGCAGTAACGCGCTGTCGGTCCTTTTCGGAGTCCATTCGGCAATGACAACCCCCGTTACCCTCCGCGCGCAGATCGGCGCCGTCGATGTCTGACGCCCATGGTCGCTATCGTCACCGGTGCCTCGCAAGGCTTGGGGGAGGGGATCGCAGACGCGTATCGCGCGCGCGGCTGGCGTGTCGTCGGCGTGTCACGATCGATCGCAGCGTCGCAATCGGACGACTGGATCACCGTTGCGGGGGACGTTGCCGATCCCGAAACCGCGAGGCGCGTCGTGATGGCCGCGCGCGACCGGTTCGGGCGTGTCGATACGCTCGTCAACAATGCCGGCGTTTTTATTGGCGAGCGCTTTACCGATTACACGGCGGAGCAGTATCGCCAGATCACGCAGACCAATCTCGACGGCTTCTTCCACATGACGCAGGCGGCGCTGCCGCTGATGGTCGAGCAGGGCAGTGGCCATATCCTGCAGATCGTCACGACGTTGGCGGAGCACGCCAATGTCGAATTCCCCTCGGTGCTGGCGTCGCTGACCAAGGGCGGGCTGGCTGCGGCGACGCGCAGCCTGGCGGTCGAATATGCCTCCCGCGGCGTACGCGCCAACGCGGTGTCGCCCGGCATCACCGAAACGCCAATGCACCCTCCCGAGACGCGCGCCGGGCTTGGAGCGTTTCACCCGCTCGGTCGGATGGGCACCGTCGCGGACGTGGTCGGCGCGGTGCTGTACCTCGAGGATGCCGCGTTCGTGACCGGCGAGATACTCCACGTCGACGGTGGGCAAGTCGCCGGACACTGACGGATCACACAGGTACGCGTCGTTTTATCTCTGGGTGGTCACGCCAATCCGCCAGAAATCCGCATGGCCCTGCGCAAGGCCTTGCCGAACTGCACGCCCTTGTCGGCGCGTACGGTTGGCGGAAGACGCAACCCGTACGGATTGAGTGCCTCCACCCGAGGATCGTTGACCAACCGATCAGCCATGCTCGGCGTGTCCGCCGCCAGGTTTGGCTTGGCCGACAGCATGGTCAACCCAAGCGTCGCGAAGAAAGCAATCCGCACGATAGTATCTCCTCCAAACAGCCGTGGTGTTCAGAACCGAAACCGGACGCCGAGCGAATAGGTGCGCTCGAGATAGAAGATCTGGCGAGCGAACTGATCGCCGGCGTCATCGAACTGGCGATAGCGTCGGATCGGATTGCCCAGCACGTTGACGATGTCGAAGGCCAGCGTGACGCTCGGAACCGGCGTGACCGTTACGGACAGATCGAGTTGCCCGCGCGCTTTCTCGATCACCCCGCCAGTGCGTTGAGCGCCGTTGCCGTCGACGTCGAGCGGCTCCTGGCTGTAATATTGCACGAAGTCGGAGCGGAAATTATACGCGACCCGCGCCGAGAAGAACGGCCGTTCGTACAGCCCGACCAGGTTGTAGGTCCATTTCGACACGCCGTTGAAGCGCTGCTGCTGGCCGGCGACGTTGGGGGACGTCGCGAGCGTCGATGCCAGATCGCCCTTCGAGTCGACATAGGTGCCGTTGGCCTGCAGGCCGAAGCCCTTCGCCCAATCGGGCAGGCCGTCGATGTCGAGGAAGCTCGTAAAGCCGACTTCGACGCCCTGGAACCGCGTCGCGCCGGTATTTTCGGGCTGGGTGAAGCGCACGCGGCCATAAGTGGGGTCGGTGGTGAAGACGGTCGTGTTCGAGATGAAGCCCTGTGCATCACGGCGGAAGATCGCGCCGGTGAGCGAACCGGTCCGCGAGAAATACCATTCGAGGCTCGCGTCGTAGTTGTTCGACGTCAACGGCGACAGGTTCGGGTTGCCCGCCGTGATATTGCGCGCGTTGCTGTTGGGATCGTTCGGGTTCGGCGGATTGTTCGGATCGATCGTCGGCGGCGATCCGACGGTCAGCGCCGGATTGAGGTCGAAGAAGTTCGGTCGGGTCCGCGTCTGCGTATAAGCGAGCCGCAATTGCAGTTCATCGGTGGCGGCGACGCGTGCGCTGACGTTCGGCAGGTAATCGGTGTATTCGTTCTTCGCGGTGATCGGCGTGATGACGAAGTTCCCGGGCGTCTGTTCGTCGCGCAGGAAGCCGCTGATCTGGTTCTTCGTACGGATCGCGCGCAAACCGACGACGCCGTCGACGACGACGCTGCCGATGTCGAAGCCGTACTTGACCTGGGCATAGGCCGCCAAGGCCTTTTCGTTCGCGCGGAAATTCTCCGATGGATTGAACTCCGGCCGTCCTGCCGGCGCACCGTAGAAGCTCCGCAAGGCGACGAGATTATCGCGGATGCTGCTCGAGGGGATCGCGGTGAACGTGTGGATCGGCAGCGTGTTGTTATAGCCGAACCCAGCGAGCGTGCTCTCGGTGGTGACCGGCAGCGCGGTGATCGGAATCTGAGCGGGCAGATTGAAGATATAGGGCGCGCCGCGATCACGGTTGGCGTCGCGATCATTGTACCGGACGCCGAACTGCAGGCGTTTCAGCAGGCCGTCGCCGATGTCGTACTGGACGTCGACGCGCGACTGGATGTCCTTGCCGCCGACCTTGGTATATTCCTGGAAGAAGCCGCGGCTGAGGTAATTGGCCGGATCGGTCAGGTTGAACGTGCCAAGGTCGAAACTCGGGCCCCCGTCGGTTCCTGGTGACTCGAACACGACGTTGCGGACCGGCGAACTGCGGAACGTGTAGTCGATGTTGACCGCATCGAACGTGTAGGTGCTGTCGGTATAGGCGATGTCACCCGAGATCTGGAGCTTGTCGTGTTTCCAGATCGCGCCACCGCCAGCCTGATACGTATTGGTCGTCCCGTTGGCCGATCCGTAATAGCCATCGGGGGCATTGGCACCCGAAACGGTCGCGCTTTGCGCGACGTTCGGGTTACCGGGGCGCGTGGTCAGGTTGTTCAACTGGAAATCGGCGCCGCCGAAGTTTGGCACGAACATGAACCGGTTGGAGTCGCGCCCACGATAGCCCTGGTAGAGACCGTCGGCATAGATTTCGAGTTCCGGCGTCGGCTTCCACTGGAATGCGGCATTGGCGGACGGGCGCCAGCGTCTTCCATAGCCGAGGAAGAGCGATTGCGCGTCGGGATAGCGCACCCCGCCGGTCGTGCCGGGGGCATTCACGGCATTGGTGGTGGCGACGACCAGCGATTGCTCGCGAGTCGAATCCAGGAAATTAATGCCGACATAGGAGGCGTTGACGAGCAGGCCCATCTCGCCGATCCCGGTGTTCCAACGGTCGCTGACGAGCAGATTGCCGTTCCACGACATCTTGCCCGACTGTTGCCAGTTCACCCCGTTCAGCGATCCAGACAGTTCGAAGCCGTTGAAGTCGAAGGGGCGGCGACCGCGGACGTTGACTTGGCCGCCGATGCCGCCCTCGATCAGGTTGGCGGTACCCGATTTATAGACTTCGAGCGCTGCGACCGTGCCGGCGGGGAAATCCTGGATCTGGACGAAGCGCCCCTCAGCTGTGAAGATTTCGCGGCCGTTATAGGTGGTGCTGAGATCGGGCAGGCCGCGCACCGTGACGCCCGCCGACTCACCGCCACCGCGCGTCACCTGCACGCCCGACACGCGTGCGAGCGCGGACGACGCGAACGTATCCGGCAGCTTGCCGATGTCCTCGGCGACGATCGCATCGACGATGCCGTCGGAATTGCGCTTGATCGCCTGCGCCGACTGGAGGCTGCGACGAAGTCCGGTCACGACGATCTCGCCGTCGCCCTCGGTCGGGCTTTCCTGGAGCGACGGTTGTGGTGCGGCGGGGTTGGCATTCTGGTCCGAAGCCGTAGTCGGTTTGGGCAGGTCCTGGCCGCCGACCTTGGTCTTCCCGGTCGCATTGTCGGAAGTTTGTGCGGTTGCCGGCGTCACAGTAGCCAGCGTCATCGCGGCTACAGACGCGCACAAGCGTGCTTTCGTGTTCATATCTCTCTCCCCCTAAGTGTCGATGGTTCTCCATGCGACTTGGCGTCACGCTAAAACGATCAAACGCCGTATTCAATTGTTTTGTAGGACAAGACTTCTACAATCTTTGCGGGGTCTTGTGAATCCGAGGCATGGCCCGCTAGGGTTGCGACGGATGCGGCAACCGCACCGCGGTGACGTTGCGTATCGTCGACACGACGAGCGGCGAACCCGTTGAACAGGAGAGGAACGCCAGTGCAACATGGCAATTTAGCGCGGATACCGGCAAAGCGAACCGGGGTTTGTCGGACCGGAAGAATCGCGGCTGCTGGAAAATCACTCTGTCTCGTCTTGCTCGCTACCGCTGCGCTAGCCGCAAGTCCGGCCGACGCTCGGACGCGCTGGACCGAGACGCAGGCGAAAACCTGGTACGCGGCACAGCCCTGGCTGGTCGGCGCCAACTACGCGCCCGCGACCGCGATCAACCAGCTCGAGATGTGGCAGGCGACGACCTGGGATCCCAAGCGGATCGATTACGAACTCGGTCTTGCGCAGGGCATCGGCATGAACACGATGCGCGTGTTCCTCCACGATCAGCTCTGGCAGCAGGATCCGGAAGGCTTCAAGCAGCGGATCGACGCGTTCCTGACGATGGCCAAGGCGCGCAAGATCAAGCCGTTGTTCGTGCTGTTCGACAGTTGCTGGGATCCCGATCCGAAACTCGGGCCACAGCATCCGCCGATCCCCGGCGTGCATAATTCGGGCTGGGTGCAGGGGCCTGGCATGCTGGGCCTGCGCGATCGCACGCGCTATCCCGGCTACAAGGCGTATGTGCAGGGCGTGATCGGCGCTTTTGCCAAGGACGACCGGATTCTCGGTTGGGACGTCTGGAACGAGCCCGACAATGGCGCCGATCAATATAAGGGGCAGGAGGGCAAGGAGCCGCTGGTCCGCGCGCTGCTGGCGCAGGTGTTCGACTGGGCACGCGATGCCGATCCGTCGCAGCCGCTCACCTCCGGGGTGTGGATCGGCGACGACTGGACGCCGGGCGGCAAGACGTCGCCGATGGAAAAGCTCCAGCTCGCGCAATCGGACGTGGTCACGTTCCACGACTATAGCTGGCCCGAGACGTTCGAGCGGCGGATCAAGCAGTTGCTCGCCTATAATCGTCCGGTGATCTGCACCGAGTATATGGCGCGTGGCAACGGCTCGACCTTCGATGGATCGCTGCCGATCGGCAAGCGCTACAATGTCGGGATGATCAACTGGGGGTTCGTCGATGGGAAGACGCAGACGCGGCTACCCTGGGATAGCTGGCAGAAACCGTACGTCCTGGCCGAGCCGACGATCTGGTTTCACGAGGTGTTCCGGAACGACGGCACGCCGTATCGGCAGGCCGAGACCGATCTGATCCGGCGAATGAGTGCAGCGCCGAAGGGCGTCGTACCGGTGGCGCCGTCCGATAGTCCGGCCGTACGTCGCCAGCGGTAGGCGGCGTGCAGCATCGCTATCCCAAGGGATAGCGATACTGCATACGTCCTAGTGATTGTCGCGCGGTAGGCCCATCGTCTGCGCGATCCGCTGATACTTCTCGGCGCCTTCGAGGATCGCGCCGGTCTCCATCTGGCCAACCGTGGCGCGCTGGATTTCCTGCCAAGGCGTCTGCGATCGGGGATACGCATAGCCGCCGGCTTCGGTGAGTGCCCGGCGACGCTCGGCGAGCTCGTCGTCGGAGATCAGAACGTTGGCCGATCCCTTGGCGAGATCAATGCGGACGCGATCGCCGGTGCGGATCAGCGCGAGGCCGCCCATCGCTGCGGCTTCGGGAGACGCGTTGAGGATCGAGGGGGAGCCCGACGTGCCAGACTGGCGGCCATCGCCGATGCAGGGGAGGGCATGGACGCCCTCGCGGATCAGATAGGCGGGCGGACGCATGTTCACGACCTCGGCGGCACCCGGATAGCCGATCGGTCCCGCGCCGCGCATGAACAGCAACGTGTCGGTCGTGATGCCGAGCGAGGGATCGTCGATCCGGTGATGGTAATCCTCCGGGCCGTCGAATACGACCGCGGGGCCTTCGAAGGCTTCTGGATCGGCGGGGTTCGACAAATACCGTTCGCGGAACTCCGGCGAGATCACGCTGGTCTTCATGATCGCGCTGTCGAACAGATTGCCGCGCAACACGATGAAGCCGGCATCCTCTAGCAACGGCGTCGCGAACGGGCGGATGACGCGTTCGTCCTCGATCGTCGCGGTCCGGCAATTGTCGCCGATCGACTTGCCGTTCGCAGTCATCGCGTCTTCGTGGATCAGGCCCTGCTTCATCAGCTCGGCGACCACCGCCGGCACGCCGCCGGCATGGTAATAATCCTCGCCCAGATACTCGCCGGCGGGCTGGAGGTTGACCATCAACGGCACCTTGTGGCCGTGAATCTGCCAGTCGTCGATCGGCAGGTCGACGCCGATGTGACGCGCGATCGCGGCCAGGTGGATCGGCGCGTTGGTCGAACCGCCGATCGCCGAGTTGACGACGATCGCGTTGTGGAACGCTTCCTTGGTCAGGATGTCCGACGGCTTCAGATCTTCCGAAACCATGTCGACGATGCGCTTGCCGGTCTTGTACGCGACCTCCTGACGGTCGCGGTACGGCGCGGGGATAGCGGCCGAACCGGGCAGCTGCATGCCGAGCGCCTCGGCGAGGCTGTTCATCGTCGTCGCGGTGCCCATCGTGTTGCAATAGCCGGTCGACGGCGCGGACGAGGCGACGAGCTTGATGAAGCCCTCGTCGTCGATCGCGCCGGTCGCGAGCAGTTCGCGCGCCTTCCACACGATCGTCCCCGACCCGGTCCGCTCGCCCTTGTGCCAGCCGTTTAGCATCGGACCCACCGACAGCGCGATCGCGGGAATGTTGACGGTTGCCGCCGCCATCAGGCAGGCGGGCGTCGTCTTGTCGCAACCGATCGTCAGTACGACGCCGTCGAGCGGATAGCCGTAGAGCACCTCGACCAGTGCCAGATAAGCGAGGTTGCGGTCGAGCCCGGCAGTCGGGCGCTTGCCGGTTTCCTGGATCGGATGGACCGGGAATTCGAGCGCGATGCCGCCGGCTTCACGGATGCCTTCGCGCAGGCGCTCGGCGAGCACGAGGTGGTGGCGGTTGCAGGGGCTCAGGTCGCTGCCGGTCTGCGCGATGCCGATGATCGGCTTGCCCGAGCGCAATTCCTCCAAGGACAGCCCGAAGTTCAGATAGCGCTCGAGATAGAGCGCGGTCATGTCGATATTCTCGGGGTTGTCGAACCACGCGCGGCTTCTGAGTTTTGGTGTGTCGGTCATCGAGAGGCTTTCTGGGAAGTCGGGGCCGGTATCAGCGGGCGACGGAAACGCGGTAGATCATGCGGTGGTGATAGGGCTTGCCCGGATCGACGCGGGCCGAGCCGAATGCGGGCTGGTTGGGCGTGTCGGGAAACTTCTGTGGTTCGAGCGCGAGGCCGTCGCCCATCCGGTAGACATGGCCGGATTTGCCGACCAGCGACCCGTCGAGGAAATTGCCCGAATAGAATTGCACGCCGGGCTCGGTCGTCAGCACTTCGAGTACGCGACCTGACGCTGGATCTTCCACACGTGCGGCAAGGCCGGGCTCCGGCGTCGCACCCTTATCGAGCACGAAATTATGGTCCCAGCCATGCGCGATGACGATCTGCGGGTCGCGGCCGTCGCGGATCCCGTCGGACAGCGCGCGGCCGTTGGTGAAGTCGAATACGGTGCCGACAACGGGCTTCAACTCGCCGGTCGGGATCAAGGTCGCGTTGACCGGGGTATAGCGCCGCGCCGGGATCGTCAGCCGCTGGCCGTAGATCCCGGTCGCCGAACCTTCGCCGGCCAGATCGAACAGCGCGTGGTTGGTCATGTTGACGATCGTCGGTGCGTCGCTGGTCGCGTCGAAGTCGATCGTCAGCGCGCCCTTGTCGTCGAGCGCATAGGTGACCTTGGCCACCAACGTGCCGGGGTAGCCCTGGTCGCCCGCCGGGCTGGTCAGCGTCATCACGACCTTCGCCTGCGCGCCATTGGTGACCGACACGATCTTCCAGATGTGCTTGTCGAACCCGACCGTGCCGCCGTGCAACGTGTTGGTCTTGTCGTTGAGTGTGATCTGATAGGGCTTGCCGTCGAGTGTGAAGCGACCGCCGGCGATGCGGTTGGCATAGCGGCCGATTGTCTGGCCCCAGAAATTGGGTGCGGTGACGTAGCTTGCGGCATCGTCGTAGCCGAGCGTGATGTCGGCGGTCCTGCCGTTGCGATCGGGTGCGTTCAACGACTGGAGCGTCGCGCCGAGCGTCATGATCCGCGCGCTGACACCATTGGTGCCGGTCAGCGTGACGGCTTCGATTGCGGTGCCATTGGGTAATTTGCCGAACGATTCGCGCTTCGCGGAGGCCGCCTGCACGGCCTGCGTCGACAACGCCGTCAGCACGGCCGCCACGATGATCCCCGTTTTTTCGATTGCGCGCATTTCGGTTCCCGTCCTTAATCGCTCGACGCCGTTGACGCGCCTTGTTCGGCTATATAGTCGGACAATATATTTCTGAGCAAGCCATGCGGTAAAAGACTGTCGTTCAGTCGCAGACATGGCACGGAGGGTGAGCGATTATGGCGATGCCGATACAGATGCGACGGCCCGTCGAGGACGAAGCGACACAGGGTCCGCCGGTGGGCAGCCCCAGTTATCGCTCTGCGCTGACCCTGCTCGCCAGCCTGTTCTTCATGTGGGGCTTCATCACCGTCATCAACAACACGCTGCTGCCGCACCTCCGCAGCGTATTCGACCTCAGCTATACGCAGACCACGCTGATCGAGAGCGTCTGGTTCATCGCCTATTTCTTCGCGTCGATCCCGTCGGCCAAGCTGATCGAGCGGGTCGGCTATCAACGCGCGATGGTGTTCGGGCTGGGGCTGATGGCGGTCGGCGCGCTGATGATGGTGCCTGCCGCACGCCTGCCGAGTTACGGCGTCACGCTGTTTGCGCTGTTCGTAATCGCCAGCGGCATCACGTTGCTGCAGGTCGCGGCCAATCCTTATGTCGCGGTCGTCGGTCCGCCGGAAACCGCATCGTCGCGGCTCAATCTGGTGCAGGCGTTCAACTCGGCGGGCGCGACGCTTGCGCCGTTGTTCGGCGGCTACTTGATCCTCGGCCGCTCGACCTCGGGCACCGCGGTTGCCGGATCGACCGCGGTGCTGACCCCGGCCGAGCGGCTTGCCGACGCACAGTCGGTGGTGTTGCCGTACCTGATCGTCGCGGGCGTTCTGGTCGTGCTCGCGATCGTGATCGCGCGCTTCCCGCTGCCGGCGATGGGCGCATCGACGCAGCGCTCGGCGAAGGCGGATCGCAAGGGCCTGTCGCTCTGGTCGCACCGCAACCTCGTGCTCGGCATCCCGGCGATCTTCATCTACCTGATCGCCGAGATCGGTGTCGCCAATCTCTTCATCAACTTCGTGAGCCAGCCGCAGATCGGCAATCTGACCCACGAGCAGGCCTCGCACTATCTGTTCATCCTGTGGGGCGGGATGATGGTCGGTCGGCTGGTCGGCAGCGTCGTGATGCGGACGATCCCGGCGGAGCGCGTGCTGGCGGTGGCGAGCATCGGTGCATTCGTCGTCATGCTGATCGCGACCTTCACCACCGGGCATGTCGCGATGTGGGCGCTGATCTCGGTCGGGCTGTTCCACTCGATCATGTTCCCGACGATCTTCACGCTCGGCATCCGCGGCTTGGGGCCGCTGACCGAGGAGGGCTCGGGCCTGCTGATCATGGCGATTGCGGGCGGTGCGCTGGTGATCGTCCAGGGCTGGCTCGCTGACACCTATGGGTTGCAGATCTCGTTCCTGCTCACCGCGGCGTGCGAACTCTACATCCTGTTCTACGCGGTGTGGGGCTCGCGCGTGACCGACGCGCTGCCCGATCCTGTCGCCGTTCCCTAAAGTGTGGCGCCCCATGACCGGGGCGCCGATCTAGCGGTCGACCATGAAACGGCGGTGTCGTGCGATCAGCGCGCCATCGCCAGTTTCGTATCCTCCAGCGCCAGGTCGACCAGCGTCCGCATCGCTGCGCTGGCGCCGTTCGCATCGCCCGCGGCGATCGCGTCATAGACCAGCATGTGATCGGGAATGGGATTGCGGGGCAGGGCACGCGCACGCTGCTTGAACTGCGTCGTCCAGTTGACGGCAGCACCGATGCTCGCGCTCAGCACGATCAGCGCATCGTTACGGGTCGCCGTCAGCACCGCGTCGTGAAACTCGCGATCCGCCGCGCGCCCGGCTTCGGTGGCCAGCGTATGCCGACGCATGGCCGCCAGCGCGTCCTTCATGATCTTCAGGTCGGTCCGCTCGCGCCGTTCCGCGGCAAGCGCTGCCGCCGCAGGCTCGACGATCGCGCGCAATTCGAACAGCCCGCGAACGAACGCGATGTCGGGCTCGCCGGCAAACGCCCAGGCCAGCACGTCGGGATCGAGCAGATTCCACCGGCTTCGCGGCAGGACGCGCGTACCGATCTTCGGACGGCTTTCGACCAGTCCCTTGGCGGTCAGGACCTGGACGGCCTCGCGGTAGGCGCTGCGCGACACGTCGAGCGTTTTCGAGAACTCGACCTCGCCGGACAGCGTGTCGCCGGGGGCGTACTCGCCCGACAATATCGCCGTACCGAGCTTGTGCGCGACCGCCCCGTGAAGGCGCCGACCCGTGCCGCGCGGAACGCGGACGACCGGGGTTTCATCGTCGTTACCGCCCTCAACAGGCTCCTCAATGTAATCCACTTCCGTCATACCGCTTGCTCCCTGGGCGAGGCGTAACAGTCCCTGTGCGATCAAGGAACGACAAAGATTGCCAAAGCCCGGCGCCGCTTATATGTCGGAGTATAGGGAGTGGATACCATGTCAGACACAAGCACAATTCAGACCGGGCGTTCGGCCTTTCGGTCCGTCGAGGCCGCCACCGGTGTTGCAGTGGGTGATCCCATCGCGGTGCATGGGCCAGCCGACGTCGAGGCCGCCTGCGCCGCCGCCGATGCCGCATTCGATACGTATCGCGCGACCGGCAATGACGCGCGGGCCGATTTCCTCGAGCGGATCGGCGACGAGATCGTCGCGCTCGGCGACGACCTGATCGTCACCGCGATGCGCGAAAGCGGCCTGCCGCGCGCGCGGCTTGAGGGCGAGCGCGGTCGTACCGTCGGCCAGCTCAAGCTGTTCGCGGGCGTCGTCCGCCGCGGCGGCTGGATGGGGCTGCGGATCGATCCCGTGCTTCCCGATCGTGCACCGTTGCCACGCCCCGACCTGCGGCTGCGGATGATCCCGCTCGGCCCGGTCGCGGTGTTTGGCGCAAGCAATTTCCCGCTCGCCTTCTCGACCGCTGGTGGCGACACCGCGTCGGCGCTGGCCGCAGGCTGCCCGGTCGTCGCGAAGGGTCACCCCGCGCATCCCGCGACCGGCGCGATGGTCGCCGGCGCGATCGACGCTGCGGTCGCGGCCTGCGGCTTGCCGAAGGGCGTGTTCTCGCATCTGGTCGGCCCCGGTAACGATCTCGGCAGCGCGCTGGTGCAGGATCCACGTATCGCCGCGGTTGGCTTCACCGGATCGCGCGCCGGCGGTCTCGCACTCGTCAAGCTGGCGCAGGCCCGCGAAGTTCCGATCCCGGTCTATGCCGAGATGTCGAGCATCAACCCGGTGGTGCTGCTGCCCGAGGCGCTAAAGGCTCGCGGCGCGGCGCTGGGGACGGCGTTCGTCGGGTCGCTGACGATGGGTGCGGGGCAGTTCTGCACCAATCCCGGCCTCGTGCTCGCGCTCGAAGGCGAGGGGCTCGACGCATTCGTGTCCGCTGCCGCAACGGCATTGCCCGAGGCTCCTGCCGCGACGATGCTCACCAGCGGCATCCATGCCGCCTACGAGCAGGGCATCGCCGCACTCGCCAGCCACGACGCGGTGAACGAAATCGCACGTGGCAAGGTCGGCGAAGGCGTCGCGCAGGGGCAGGCGGCATTCTTCGAGACGACCGCCGCGCAGTTCCTGAGCGACAAGGCGCTGGGCCATGAAGTGTTCGGTGCGTCGTCGTTGCTGGTGCGCTGCACGAGCGAGGACGAGCTCCACGCCGTACTGCGCGCCGCCGAGGGGCAGCTGACCGCGACGATCCAGATGGACAACTGCGATGCCGACATGGCGTCGCGACTGATCCCGCTGCTCGAACGCAAGGCGGGACGCATTCTCGCGAACGGCTGGCCTACCGGTGTCGAGGTCGCCCATGCGATGGTGCATGGCGGTCCGTTCCCGGCGACCTCGGATGGCCGCACGACCTCGGTCGGCAGCCTTGCGATCGATCGGTTCCTGCGGCCGGTGTCGTACCAGAACCTGCTGCCCGAACTGCTGCCGGAGGTGTTGCGTGACGGCACGACCGCGCCGCTGCTGATCGACGGCGTTCCCGCCAACTGACCTGAAAATATCGGGGACAACCGTAACAACGGCGTCTCGCTTAGGAGAGAGAGTGTGATGACTTTGCGCCTGTTGCAGCATGTTGGCGTCGACGGCACGCGATCGGTGATCGCTGCCACCAGTGAAGGGGCCGCGTTCGTTACCGGCGTAGATAGCGTCCGTGCTTTGGCCGAACGCGCGATCGCCGATGGCACCGATCTCGCCGCCGCGATCGCGGTCTGCGGGACGGGCGACAGCGTCGACATCGCTGCCGAACTCGCCGCGGGTCGCCTGACCTCGCCGATCGATCATGTCGATCCGGCCCATTTGATCATGACCGGCACCGGCCTGACGCATCTCGGCTCGGCCGAGGGCCGCGACAAGATGCACCGCGCCGCCGCGGACGCCGAGAAGCAGACAGATTCGATGCGGATGTTCCTTGAGGGCGTCGAGGGCGGCAAGCCCGCCGCGAGGACGCGCGGGCAACAGCCCGAATGGTTCTACAAGGGCGATGGCTCTGGCCTAGTCGCACCCGGCGCGGCACTGACGATGCCCGATTTTGCCGAGGATGGCGGCGAGGAGCCCGAGCTTGCCGGGATCTACCTGATCGGTCCCGACGGCACGCCGTTCCGCCTTGGCCTGTGCCTCGCCAACGAGTTCAGCGACCACGTCACCGAGCGCCACAACTATCTCTGGCTCGCGCATTCGAAGCTGCGCCAGGCGTCGCTCGGGCCCGAACTGCTCGTCGGCACGCCGCCTCAGCATATCGAGGGTGCGAGCCGCATCCACCGCGACGGCGCGCTGCTGTGGGAAAAGCCGTTCCTCTCTGGCGAGGCGAA
>NZ_SLYF01000016.1:0-22441 GCF_004343105.1 Sphingomonas sp. PP-CC-3A-396
GTTGACACCGTTGCCGTTCGTCTAGCGCTGCGGTGCCTTTGGTCGCACTGCCCCGAACGCTGGCCTCTCGTGATGTTCTGGGAAGGTGCCCAGCAGGATAACGAGATCGGCCGTAGCCAAAGCGTTACCGCTTCATTTAACGGGATCGTCCGCCAGCTGCGGCGATCCGGTGTCTATTCGGAAACCAGCCCGTAGCTATTGCGGGACCGCATCTTCGATCGCGTCAACGGCGTTCGCCACCCTCCGCCAGTCTTGAACCGCTTCCATGTCGCCGAGGACGTCGCATAGCTGAGAGATGATGTAGTCGGATGCTCCGGCTCCATGTTCCGCGAAGATCGCGCCCGCCCGAACCCACACGTCGCGATCGCTCATCATATGTCGAGGTTACGCCGCTCGATCTCGGCGAGCAGCGCGTTGGCGACCATGTCGTGAACGCCACCCGTCGTCTGCTGGTATGCCCGTAGCAGGTCGGCGTCTGCCATTTCGCTGGGCTTGGGTGTCGGCTCGTCCATTCGTGGAGCCTATGCGCGGTCGACCGACTCGGGCAACTCAATCGCCGAGGAACCGGATCTATCCGTAAGCCGGCCTTGCGGCTTCCAGCGCGCCATCAGCGCGCGGACCAGCCCGCCCTCGTGAAAATACTCGCGAAGCAGCCGAGCGGACTTTTGACGGTCTCGATCCTCGGCTCGCTTGCCGGCAACAATCAACCAGGATCCCGCGCCGATAACGACCGCGAGCAGGCCACCAGAGACAACCAAATCGAATACGCCGAACATCATGTATCGGAGCCTATGGCTTTCCCGGGCCTGCGCAAGGCCGTAGTGTATCTGCATGGCCGAACTCACCACCTCCATAGTCGGCATAGACTTCCCGAACGAGGACGCGAGCAAGAGCAACAGGAGGATGGAGTGCATGATATGCGTCCTGGGTGACCTGGTCGAACTGCGCCTCGAGCCGAAGAACCTGTTCGACTGATTCTATTCGCCATCCTGGGGTGGCGGATGCACCGGGACATTTAGAGCGATAATTCGCTCAATGGCATGCTCGGAAATTTCCTGAGCGGCCTCTAGTCCAAATTCGCCGAGATATGACCATGCAACCCAGCCAAGGTATTTTGGTAGACCTGGAATAGCTAAAACAAGCGATCGGCCTATCGTTACGCCATAGGTTGCCTTTACTCTGAATCCACGAGATGAGACGTCTCTGACAGTCGCGTGAACGACATTCCCCGATGGCGTGATCAAATGCGCGTCAACGTTGACAGGTTGCCGGGACGAGTAACGGCGATCGGCAACATTCGGAGAAATATCGCTCGCAATCCTTCGATAAATGTTCATTTGATCGCTGCCCAAGGTTTGGGCAAACGGTGCAACCAAGAGAACGTCATAGCCACTGCCTATTCTGGCGAGCCTTGTCTTCCTGACCGCCGGCGGCATAAGTTTGCTTGCTTATGTCGTGCAGAGTTGCTTCTGCTTCCCTCTGGAGATATTTTATTCGCTCCTTGGCATCCGCCGGAATGTTTTCACAAGGATACTCGTCAAAAGCGCACAGCGCCCCGAGAACGGTACCGTTCTCGTCAAGGAGAGGCGCGCCGATATAGAATCGGATTCCCTGGGCTGTATCAACGAACGGGTTACCCGCGAAACGCTCGTCTGCGCCAGTGTCAGGAACGATTGTTAGCTCGTCTGGGTATAAAATGGCATGCGCGCAGAAAGACTTTGACCGACTGTACACGCCAGCTTGGAAGCCAACTGCCGACAAAACGTACGTTGAGTCTTGATAAACTATCGTTATTGCTGCGGATTTTACATTTAGGATAGACTTTAGTTCGTTCAATATTGGCTTTAGCCTATCGATATGCGGACTATTAAGAATCCTGCTTCTTGCAATAGCATCTTCGCGCTCTCGCTCATTTTCCGGTTTATCCGCTATCGTATAGAGCGAGAACGACATTTTGCATCCTGTACTTATTTGCCCAAGCGAGCAGATAGGTAGCCTCAGCGTCCGTTTGCCCAATGAAATACGGTAAAGAAGAATAACTAAAGAAGCGTTAGGGCCGATAGGCAAATGAGTGCCAGATGCAGTTGCCGCGCGAGGCCGAGTGGCGGCCGCGCCCGGCATTCTTAATAAACGCCGAAGCTGGAGGGCGCCGAGGTTACGGCGCCTCTCACCCGACCAACGGGAACGCGGCCTATATCCGGATCCGGTTCGGAGGCGGGTTGCCTACCCTGCCACCGCCCGTCCCTGACGTTGAGAAGCGCCCGCCTCCCCGCCAGATGCGGCCGGCGCAGCGACCGGTGTACGATCCCCATGCGTTCTATCCCGACGAAGACGGGCCTGAATGGGGAGCTTAGCCTATCTGCCTGACGAAAATGCCTTTGCCTCAGCTGGGCTGGCCTGGCGCGGGCGGTTCTCCAACTCGGGAAGGGTGAGCTTGGGGCTCTTGGTCGGCGCCCGGCGTACACCAGTCTCCGATCGCAACGCATCGCTTGCAGGCGTCCTCGGAGCCGGGGCAACTTGAGGCTGCGTTGCCTGATCGCTGACCGACTTGACCTCCAGTGCCGTCACCCTCTGCGTTAGAAGTTCAAGGTCTATCTTTTCAGGTGTGGCCTCGAGGGCGCCGACTTTGCGTTCGAGCTCATCAATACGCTTGTTCGCCGCGGCGATCCTGATCTCAGCCTCCATACGATCAACATCGCCCGCTACAGGGTCTTTGACTACACCATTCTCTGATGGCGGCGCCTTAGGGTCCCGGTCGCAAGCTCCCAGCGAGGTCAAAATCGCGAACGACAGGACGGCTATTGAAGGGTGGCGCATGACCCTTGTTTAGTGCCAGCCCCAGGCTAAGTCAGGTAGATTCGCTGAACAATTCTGCCAGAAACACGCGCTCTATCCTGATGAGGAAGGGCCCGAGTTCGGCGCATAGGAAGATCCGATCACCATCTCGTCGGTGAGATCGAAGTGAGCCGCGCATCCTTCACGAAAGCCAGCCATCCACTCCGCAAAGGCTATCGACCCTGTAAAATAGCGGCAATCCCGCGACACCCCGCCTGCCCGACCAACGTCCTCCCCCTCGATGAAATATATCGATGCGCGCGACGGAACGCCTGGATCATTGCGAGGGGGCATATCGCAGCATATCGTCGCCAGGGGCTGGGTGCATAGACCTATCGCCTGCCTCGATTGCTTACAATTCCGACCAAATCGACCTTAGTTACCCGCGAATCGGGTCCCCATCTCTGTCGCGTTAATCTCGACGCGCTAGATAGCCCGCATGCTGTTCCCGCCTGATTTCAATCTGATCGACCTTGAGGCTGCGCGGCGGCATCACATTATGCTGGCGACATTGGCCGTAACCGTACCGGTGATGGAGCTTCACATGAATCTCGCCCAGTTTTACGAGGAGCGATTAACTGCGCTTCTGCAAATTACGGGGCGGCCTGCGCATTGGGGTGATTGGCAAATGCAGCTTGTCGACGGCTGAGACGACGGGGCCGGCGACGAAACCGCGATAGCATCCCAACGCCTATCCTGATGAGGAAGGGCCGGAGTTCGGGGCGTGATGGCACATATCATTTGGCTCGAATCCTGTCGGCAATTGCCGGTCCTATAGTGGGCCCGAAGAAGCTTATCGCAAAAATGAACAGCATGCCGACGCTGCTCAGCCACGTGTAGAACTTTGTTGTCGAGTCGTTCGCAAGCATAATCAATTGCCGCTTCTGCTCGAAATTGAGGCCGTGATCTTTCACGATCGCAAGAACGACCTGTGACGGGTCGGGATTACCTCCGGTAAGCTTGCCGATCACTACCGTTGCAATCGATCCGGCTACGGCAGCCGCTACCGGGATCACTCCAAAAAGAACGAGACGTTCTCGCCGCGATTGTTGCTCCACTGGCACCCCTTCAACCGACCAAATTAGTTGATCCACCATCGCTATAGCAAACTCGCGGCGGAAGCCTTGTCCTTACTTTACAAAGGTAAGGCATCCGTGAGCTAGCACGCGGCGGCGTTACGGCTGGTGCGTCGGCGACCTTAGGGAAGCCGCTGGTCACCTCAGTTATGGATACAGTTTATGCATCCGCATTGCTCACCTGCGGGGACCCTGTGTACCAAGCCATACCTTATGCCGCCTTGGCTATCGAACGAGTTGCGTATGACGTCAAAGTAGGTCGCGTCTCCGAGTTCGAAATATCGACGCGCCGAATGTGCTACCAAATCCGCACATTGTATCAGGCGTGTTGCCTTTGAATTAACAAACAGCGGAACTTCGGCAAGATTGTACAACTGCCCCCAGCGGTGGCCTGCGGTACGGAACTGGGTAGCAAGGGCCTGCAACGACGTTTCATAGGTGGTTTCGTCTAGGACGATTAGCCCGCGCTGGGTGTTACCGCTTTTATGGAACCTTCCTAGCATGCGATCGAAGCGGCTTGCTACGTGCTCGAATGCTAATTCCATAGGGTCGTCGTCACCCGCCGCCCCTCTGTGAACGGCAGCACAGAAAAGTCGCGTGTCTCGGCTCTGTGCGATGTAAGTCAACGCCTCAATGTAAGCGGCTTGGCGCTCTTCGCGCCTGATACCCCGCCACTGCTTCTTACCTGAAAAGATCTCAGTGCCATGGAATTCCAGACCGGCGGGATTGTCCGGCCATAGACGCTCAGCCAGCTGATCCATTTGACGAGAAAGAGTGTGGCCGGCCCTTTCGAACACGCTCAACCCGGCAAGGACAATATGACGGTCCTGAGCATTCTTTACCGAACCGGAGTCGTCTAGATAAAGCAGATGCATACCGATGAAGGCAGCCGGGCGAGGCACTAGGCCTCAGCGAGCCGCTACGGCGGCTCTCCCGACTACAAGACAACGATATAGCCGTATTGATTAATGGATCAATACCAAGAGTGTATCTTCTCAGACGTTGGCGTGTTCCAGATTGAAGGTGTCGCCAGCATGCCGGAGAAGGCTCTCTGGCTCGTCGATCGGTAGCACCATAAGTGCCCCACGCTTCGCGACGTCGCCGCCCACGCCGCCCGCGAAATACTCCCCGCTGGCGACGACGTACGCGTCGCACTGGTAGCGCCGCGGGTTCTCGAGGGTCGTCACGTACTCGGTCTTCATCGCGAGGGTTTCGCCGTACCAGAACAGGCCGGGCGGGCACTCATTCAAAGTGACGCGGTGATCGATCCGATTGTCGCCTAGCACCTCCCGACGCCCGACAAGGTTCGGCGGGCTGACGATACCCTGCGCCTCCATGCGCTCCATGTATCCGCTGGCCTCGTGGTACCCGATCTTCAGGTATCGCTGGAGGCGCGAGGTCGAACCGCTCTCGCTCTCGATCACGGACGCCACGGCTTCTTCAAAACGATCGGTCATGGTCTCGCGCTCCTGAGGTTGGGATTGAGGGTGTCGATGATCATGCGGCAAGCTCCGCGGCGGCGGGCTGCTCGTAGTTCGCACGGACCAGCGCGGCGGCGAGCGGCGGGCACACCGAGTTGCCGCACATCCGGATCTGCGCCGTCTTCGTCAGAGGCTTCCCGCTCGGACCGATCGGATCAATGACATAGTCGGCGGGGAAGCCCTGCGCGGCGAAGAGCTCGCGCGGCGTCAGCATGCGCATGCCGATGTCGACGATCTGATACGGCTCGCCCTGGACCATCACGAGCCCGAAGCGATCGCGCGTGGTTACGCTGCCAAGCGGGGCGTCGATGTCGTGCCCCTCGTCGCTGCTCTCGCCCCCATAGTATTTCAGCAGGAACGCCCGCACCTCGCCGACATGCAGCCCGCCTGCGGTGATCGCCGGCACCGGCTCTTCGACCGATCCGTCGCGGCGGTCCGATCCCTTCAAGCTGATCAGGTGCGCGGCGACCACGCCCTGATGCGAGCCCGTCGTGGTGACGGTCGACATAGGTTCTTCGGCGCTATGCCCGGCGTGAATGCCGCCATGAGGCATAGTATTGTGCTGCGCGAGGAACGCCGAGACCAGCGCGTGCTTGCCCCCGCCCGCGACGACGGTGCCGAGCGGTGCCTCGATGTCGAGCGCGCGGGGCGCTTGCCCTTCCCGCTCGCCGTAACCGGTCTGCACCATCGTCGCGGCAACGATCCCGAGCGGTACGTTCCCGCCTGGCCGCTTGATGTAACTGTTCGAAGTGATCGTATGCAGCGGCTCGTCGGCTGCGTGCCCCACCGAGCCCTCATGGAACTTGGTGATATGCGCGGCGACGATCGTGTTTTGGTCCTTGGTCGACGCACAGATCGTGTGCATCGGGTCCTCCACGCTACGGTTGCCGCCGCCCTGCTGAGCATACGAGACGATCGGCACGACCAGCGCCTTCTCGCCGCGGTTGGCCCCGGTGATCGTGCGGAAGGGCTCATCTACGCCCTCGGTCCTGTCGGACGAATCGTGATGCGTCAGGTTCACGATGAACGGCTGCGCAGCGTTAATCACGTAACGCTGGATGCCCTTGGCGATGCGCGCCATCGTTGCGTCGGCGAGCGGGCGCTTCACGCCGATGGCGCGGCCCTCCTCCTTCGTAAGGAAGATCGACGGGCACGGGATCGACCAGTCGATGCATTCGGCGGCGGTCCGGTACGGCGCGGGCGTGCCCGGCCCGTTGGTCTCTGCCGGCCAGACGATCGGCAGGCCATCGCACCGCGCGATCAGGCATAGGCGCTTGCGGATCGTCGGCGTGCCGTAGCGCGACGCCTTCAGCACCTTCCACTCGACCTTGTATCCGTGGCGCCGGAGCGCGGTGACCCACTTGGCGAACTCCTCGCCGTTCCGGCCGGGGATGCGCTTGCCCTCATCGTCGAGCGGCCCCCAGGTCAGGAACTCCTCGACGTTCTCGACCTTGATCACGGCCGGCTTTAGCTTCGGCCCGAGGCGCTCGACCCACGACACCACCACCCAAGCGAGGTCGCGGATACCCTTCTCGCGCGGCTTCCCGCCGCGGGCGTTCGAATGATGCGTGCAGTCGGGCGAGAACCACGCGAGCCGGACCGGCTGCGGCGTCCCGTCGATCGTCACCGCGTCGATCGGGTCAATGCTCCAGATGCTCTGGCAATGGTGTCGCGTCCGCGGATGGTTCGCGGTGTGCATCGCGATCGCTTCCTCGTCGTGGTTGATAGCCACATCGATGTCGCGACCGGTCGCCGCTTCAATCCCGGTGGAAGCTCCACCCCCGCCCGCGAAATTGTCGACGATGATGCCGATCGAATAATCCCGATAGAACGGGATGGCGGCGGCGATCACGCCGTCGAGCATGTCCGGGGTCTTCATGCTGCACGCTCCAGCACGGCGCGCGAGCAACCTTTTCCCCCTGGTGCATGATGCACCTTGATCCCCCTATGTTCACGGGAAAGACCGGAACAAACAGGGCACTTAACGGCGCAAATCCGCCGTTTTCCCTCGTGGCCGATGACAAGCGGCCGGTTTCCTAAACCGTAGGCCGCGTGTTCAAATCTCGCCGGGGGCACCAGCCGTAGATCGTCGACGACCCGCTGCATTCGACTGGCCTTTCCCAGCGCTCAAAGCCGAGCGGTGGCCTGGTAGGCGAGACCCGCTTCCAGTCCGCGCAACTCCGCCAGGCCGCGCAATCGTCCGATCAGGGAATAGCCCGGATTGGTGCGCCGGTTGAGATCGTCTGCCATCTGGTGACCGTGATCCGGTCGCATTGGCAGCGATCGCCCCGTGCGCGCCTCCAACGCGATCAGTTCGGACATGATGGCCGGCATGTTCGCATCACCCTCGAGATGCGCCGCCTCGTGGAAGGCACCGTCGGGCTCGCGTTGCACCGATCGCAGATGGACGAAGCCGATACTGTCACCGAGCCGCCGCACCATGCCCGGCAAATCATTGTCCGCGCGCGCGCCGAACGAGCCGCTGCAAAAACACAGGCCGTTCGCAACGGAGGGCACCGCCGCCAACAATGCGCTCACGTCCGCCTCGGTGCTGACCACCCGGGGCAGGCCGAAGATCGGGAATGGCGGGTCGTCGGGATGCACAACGAGTCGGATCCCCTCCGCCTCGGCGACCGGGCAAACGGCCTCCAGGAACGCGACGTGATTGGCACGCAGCCGCGCTGCATCGACCTCGGCATAGGTTTCGATCTGTTCGAGCAACTGCGCCGAGCTGAAACTCTCTTCGCTCCCCGGCAGGCCAGCAATGATCGTCCGTTCGAGCGTTGCGCGTGCCGCATCGTCCATCGCCGCGAAACGCTCGCCGGCGATCGCGACGATATCGGGGGCATAATCCGCCTCGGCGCCGGGACGACGCAGGATGTGGATGTCGTAGGTGGCCAGCGCATGGAGTTCGAACCGCAGGGCACGCGCGCCGTCCGGCAGTTCCCAGCTCAGGTCGGTCCGTGTCCAATCGAGCAACGGCATGAAATTATAGGTCACGACCTCGATGCCCTGCCCGGCAAGGTTTCGCAGACTGGCGATATAGGCTTCGATCAAACGGTCCCAGTCACAGGAATGCGTCTTCAACGCTTCCGCAACGGGCAGGCTCTCGACCACTTTCCACGCCAGCCCGGCATCCTCGATGATGCGGCGGCGCGTGGCGATGGCATCCATGGTCCATATCTCGCCATTCGCGACCTGATGCAGCGCCGTGACGATCCCGGTCGCGCCGGCTTGGCGGATGGCATGAAGAGGCACAGGATCACTCGGGCCAAACCAGCGCATGGTCTGGGTCATCGTCATTTGGCAGCTATCCCCGTGCTAAGATCATGGCGAGCGCGACGCATCCCCCGTAGCGGTTGATAGCAGCTACGCAATTGGTCTGACAACTTCTTACCGCCACCTTGCGAGGGCATTACGATGGCGCAATGCCGCCATAGCGTTGCCTGGTCTCGGCAAGCGCGAGCCGCGCCTGCTCCATCGCCATTTCCTCGGTCTGGAACAGCAGATGGTCCATCACCGACGTCAAGTGCGCGCGCATCGCCGCCCGTGCGCCGACTGCGTCGCGGGCGCGCAAGGCATCGACGATCGCAGCATGTTCCGCGACCACCGGCCGCACCTTGGCGTTGCGCGCCTTGGCATGGAGCAGCGCGCATTCGGGAGACGTCGATCGGAGATGCCACAAATCCTCGATCGTCCGGACGACACCGGCGTTCCGGGTCGCCTTCGCGATCGCCATGTGGAAGTCTCGGTCGGCAATCTCGGTGACTTCGGCGAGCAGGTTTTCGGTCGTCATCGCATCGACCAGACCGTCGAGCACGCGCACCTCCCCATCGCTGATCTGAACCGCCGCCAGGGCCGCCGCTTCGCCCTCGAACATGATCCGCGCCTCGGTCAGCTCGAAGGCGGTGATCGCGAAACCGGGCTCTTCCCCCTGCCCCGGCAACCGGCAGACATACGCCCCGGAACCGACCCGCACTTCTATAAGGCCCTGCACTTCCAACGCGATCAGGGCTTCACGTACCGCTGGGCGGCTTGCGCCGTAATCGATCGCCAGCTCTCGCTCCGCGGGCAGCCTGTCGCCAATGGCATAGGTTCCGATCGTCAACTGCTCGACCAGCTGCCGCGCAATACGCTGATAAAGCCGGTCATTGGCCGGAGGATCATAGGCTCCCACCGTGGACAGTGTCTTGCGTGCTGCAGCTTTCGCCATCGGACTTACCAATCGATCGTATTCAGCCAAATGCTACATCGTAGGCAGCGGCGTGGAAAGACATCATCGCGTGCGAGTCGCCCTTGTTCCAGGCTGCTGCGCCGCGCCTCGGCCATCAGATGGCTCCGCGGCGTGCGCGCAGACCGTGCCCGGAAACGCTCTCACCCCGAACCCGCGCTTGTGCCAGTCAGACCGCACCGCGGCGGACAAGGCCGAGCCAATTATGGTACGGCGCGCGATCGTCGGGCGGGGCGATCGCGGCCGTGGCGTCTCGTCGAATAGACGACGGGACGATCGGATCACGACCGCCCCGCGTATCGACTAGCCCGTTCACAGGCTAGCCCGTCTACAGACTAGCCTATCCGAAGACTAGAACGTGCCGCGCAGACCGACCAGGAACTGACGACCCGGCTTGTACTGCGTGAAGGTCGCGTTCTCGAACTGGAAGTACGACCGCAGCGTCGCGTCGGTGAAGTTCGCGACGTTGATCGTCAGCTGCGGCGCACCCTTCAGACCGAAGATCTTGTCCAGATCGAACGACGACGAGAAGTCGTACGTCGTATAGTCGGTGCCGAACAACGCCGCCGCCGGGATGCCATTCTGCGCCGCGCCGCTGTTCTGCGAGCCTTCGCGCGAGGTCGTCGACACGCGCAGCATCACGCCGTTCTTCTCGTAATAGCCGGTGATGTTGTAGGTGAACGGGGCCACGCCGAACGCCTGGGCCGGACCATCGCTGCGCTGATCGACGACGGTTGCGTTGGCGTTGAAGCCGAAGCCGGTGACGCCGATGTGCTTGGTGATGAAGTCGAGCGGCTGGACCCACTGGAATTCGAGGCCGTTGATGGTCAGCTTGTTGGGTACGTTCACCTGCGACGTGACCTGCACCTGCGCAGCTGCCGGACCGCCACGCGAATTCAGCGCGATCTGCTGCGTCGGGTTCAGCGTGTCGTACGTGATCCCATACTGTGCCAGGTTCGAGAACGGCACCGTGCTGATGAAGGTGTTGGTGAACCCCTCGATCGACTTGCGGAACGCGTTGAAGCTCACGACCCCCTCACGGCCGGTGTAATATTCGAAGCCCAGATCGAGGTTGGTCGAGAGATAGGGCTTCAACGCGGGGTTGCCGATCGTTGCCTGATCCGCCGACGGCGCACCGAAATTGACGCCCGGCAGCTGTGCAGACGGATCGGGGCGAGTCATCGTTCGCGAGCCCGCGACGCGGACCACCGCATGCTCGCTGACGTCATAGGCGAAGGTCGCGGCCGGCAGCCACTTCGCATAGACGTTGCGCGTCGAGACATTGCTGACGAGGTTCGGATAGCGGCTGCCGTCGGGCAGTGCGGCACCGGTCGACGTCGTGTTGCGCGGATCGGGCAGCGACACGCGCCCGGTGATCGTCTGGATCGTGTTGACGTAGCGCACGCCGACGTTGAACCGCAGCATGTTGCCGCCCAGCTCCTGCTCGCCATTGACCGTTGCGAACGCCGATTTGACGACTTCACGGATCGCACCGCCGCTCGCACCCGTGTTGGCCGCGCCGGTCTCCGGGGCATTGTCGTGATACTGGTCATAGTTGCTGGCGGCCGCGAACTTCGGCCAGTCGACCGTCACGAACCCTGCCGGTCCCGGTTTCAGATACGTCGGCACCGCCGAATTCGGAATGAGCGAGCCACCATAGGTAACTGGCCCCGTCATACCCGCGGTCGATCCGGTGCCATAGCCCGGATAAGTCGGATAGCCGGCCGGCGCCGCGCCGGGCGCGTTCAGACCTTCGCAGGGCGGCTGTGAGTTGGGCGAGCCGACGAATACGCTGGGGTTGTTGCCACAGACCGCATTCTGCCAAGCCTGGCTGTTGTCGTACCCGCGGATCCGACGGAACACGTCGTCGAACGCGCCGCCGACCTTCAGATTGAGCGCCTTGCCGCCCCAAGTGAGATCGCCGCGCCCGCCCTTACTCGTGTTGAGCCGCCGCTCGTCCTGAATATTCACGCGGCTTCCCGCATTCCAACCGAAATTGGCGGGATCGTTGAGGTCCAGCCCGCTCTCGATCGTCGGGATGCCTCCGGTATTGGTATAGGTGACCGTGTTGCCGACACCCAGCGGCGTCGTCAGTCCCACCGAAGGGCTTTCCCGGTGGAACGTGGAGCGCGCGTAATTGCCCTGAAGGTTGAGCTTGAGCGTGTCGGAGATTTCCCACTCGCCGCCAGGATTGATGCTGAAGAGCTTCGTCGTCTCGGTATAGGGACGGAATTCGTTAAAGAACTGCGCGTTGGCGAAGGTGCCGCCGGTGACGACGCAGCCGATAGTGCAATCCGCCTTATCGAACGTCAGGTTCGTGGGAATGACCGCGCCATTCCGCACGATCCACGCGACGTTCTCGCGGATCAGGTCGTTCTTCTTATAGCCGTACAGGCCATCGACATAGAAATGCAGCGTATCGGTCGGCTGCCACTCGGCGCTGACGATCGCATTGAGACGGTCGCGTGGACCGCGGATGCTGGTCGAACGACCGAGGCGCGGCAGCAACGCGTTGTCGATCTGCTGGATCGTCGCACCCGGGTTGTTCGCGAGCAGGAACGCACTGGTGATCGGCGTGCCTGCCACCAGACCAGCACCGGCGCGGACGGGCACGACTGCCGGGATTGTCCAATTGCCGCCGCCGGTCGTGTTGCACCCCGACGCCGCACCACATTGCGAGGCCGTCAATGCAGGATTGGTATAGCCAATGGTTTCGAACCCGCGCGTGTCGGTAAACAGACGCTGCGCCGACACGCCAGCGAGGATACCGAACTTGTCGTTACGCCAGCTACCGATCAGCGAACCACGCGCGCCGATCCGGTCCTCGGGCGACTGCTTGGTGCCCTGAACGTTATACGCGAGGAACGAGGTAGCGCGATCGAACGGCCGCGCCGACCGCAGATCGATATTGCCCGCCGCACCGCCCTCGAGAAGATCAGCGGTATAGCTCTTGTTGACCGTGAGCTTGGTGAACAGGTCGGTCGGGAAAAAGCTCAGATCGACCGACCGGTCGGTCCCTTGCGCGTCGGTCGCACCCGACGACGCCACGGCGATCGTCGCGCCGTTGAGCGTAACGTTTGTAAAGTTGGAGCCAAGTCCCCGGATCGCGACGTTCGTCCCCTCGCCAGTCACGTCTCGCGTAATTGTGATGCCGGGAATGCGGTTGAAGGACTCGGCGATATTCGTATCGGGAAACTTGCCGATGTCTTCTGCAAAGATCGAATCGGTGAAGCCAGTTGCCGCTCGCTTTGCATTGGTCGATTTGGCGAGGCTGGAGCGATACCCGGTGACTACGATGTCGGCGCTGTCTGCCGCGTCGATGGTACCCGGCGTCTGATCGGAACTTGGCAACGTCGCGGCTGGCAATGCCGTCGTGGATTCTCCTGCGGCGGCCGGGGCATCTTGCGTCACGGGCGGCAATGGATCCTGCGTCGGCGGGATGGTTTGAGCGCTTGCGATGGTAGAACACAGCGCCGCCATCGTCGTCGCGCACAACAATGCCGCGCGCGTCAGACGAGGTACCGTTTTAAAAGATGTCATGGTCGGGGTCCTCTCCGAAACCTCACCAACCTTGTGGCGAGAAAGCCTAATTTGGTCGTCGGGCGTGGGGACGTGCGTCAGGCGTCGCGGAGCGCGAAGCGCCACGGCGTGCCATATGCTGAAATTTGAATCGCCAACCGTCCAACTCCCGATCACGCCCGTCTGAAGCAGGCTATTGATAGCGGTACCTTAAGACGAGTGGTCGCCGAGTCAAGGCATTTCGGCATGGCCAATTTTCTCTTCACCGGGCTATCACGGCCATATTCGACAGGCCGATGGTATAATGCGGTATTACCAATATGGTCGGCACGTCGTTCGTCGTAGGCATCAGGTCCGCCGGGCGTCTCGGCTAAGGCCGTGCTCGCATTGATGCGCGACGAAACGCGCCACTTGGCGTCCAGAGTAGCAACGCACCATATCTTTTAGGCTATGTGAGCGCTCACACCTGTTAGACCAGGTCGAAGGAGCGCTTTAGCAGCGAGCAGTCTGGATCCGCCCGGATGTCGAACGCATTCAGCACGGGCGTAACAACCGCAGGCGCGATGCTAGGATACTCTTAACGGGCTGGTGTCGGTACCTTCAAGGCGGCTACCGCGTTGCGTCGTACGGTCGATCCCAAAGCCTCGGTAGATGCTTCGAGACCGTGCATCGAGAGATAGGTCTGACAGGCGTTGCTCGTGCGGACTTCGCGCTTGGCTTTCTAGCTCCGCCATCGAAGCCTTGGCCTGTCAGCCTGGACCTAGCTGGATTTCGCTCTACCGAACTGCCACCAGCGACGCGGTGCGCGTAGATCGAGTCCGCGCGATGTCGATGCACGCCCAAGATCGCGTGTCAGCGACCGTAATTGACGATCGTTCAGCGCGACCGAGACTCGCGTGAGGCGCCCCGCTGCATAATCTGCGGCCGTCCCGGCAACCTGAATCGTCAGCATGATGCCGTTGCTCGAGGGAACCCTCTTCCAGCCAACCAGTGCACCCGTCACTTCGACAGACATAACTCTCTCCACGTCCCCCAACCCGACCGGCGATGCCAAGGCCTGCGTTCGGAACGCGGCGATGGCGGATCGAGTAAAGGATTGTCAATGCAGCGCATTCTGGGGTGCATGCAATGGCGAAGTCTAACCGCGGGGCAGATACGCTACACGCCCCGCGGCGCGGTTTGCATACCGTCGCGAAGGTTAACGCATTATAAATTATCGTATGTCGCCCATCAATTCCGCGTGGCCTGTCTGCGTCAGGCGCGTTCGACTCCTCCCAGCATGGCGTTCGCGGCGGCCGTCGTCACGGTAGCTGGCAAAATCGCCATGCTGGATCGGCGGGGTTTGCAATCGTTCGTTCGTAAACCTTTGCGCAATCGCCTTAATCAGGCAAACGGCTCCGATGATACTGGTCTCGCTCATGCTGGCGCTGGCTCTCGCGCCTCCACCGTCAAATGGTACCCCACCGGCCAAGGCTGCCTGGGAAAGCTGCCTTCAGACATTTGCGCAAGTCGAGAGCCTCGGTTCGAAGAGCGACGTCACGATAGCGGTCGGCGCGTTGGCGGCGTGCTCATCCGATCGCGATCGGTACACGAAATCGCTGATCCGTGAGGCCGGCGCATCGCCGCAGACCGGTCAGACAGCCATCGAACGTGCGCAAAAACAGATCGCAGCCGATCAACGCGATCTGACTATCCGGCTTCTGAGCTTTATCCGGCGCGCTCGACGCACGTAGCATTCGCGCACCGGAACGATCGCAATTATTCCCGTCATCGGCCTCACCCGCAAAGATCGGCGGCGACGCTCAGTTCAGCTTTTCGGGCGGCGCGATCGGTAGCGGCAGCGGCGTGATCGCTATCCCATCGTCGACCAGCGCCTTGGCATCGGCAAGACTGGCCTGACCGTGGATGGTCGCCTGTTTCTCCTCGCCCAGATGCATCGCACGGGCGCGTTCTGCGAATGCCGGGCCGACCCATTGCGAGGATTTGAGCGCTTCGGCCTGTCGGGTGGCGATCAGTTTCATCACCGCCTTGACCGCATCCGGCGTCGGCGAGTCGGGCGTCCTGTTGCCCTTCGCTGCAATTGCGGGTGCCATCAGCGCCTTGGTGATGTCGGCGCTGTCGCAGAGTGGGCATCGGACCTGGCCTGCGGTGCGCTGATCTTCATACGCGCTACTCGACCCGAACCACGCCTCGAAGACGTGGCCGCCGCCGCATTTCAGATCGAACACGATCATCGGACGATCGTGACGGGGGGTATCGGCCGGCGGTGTTGCAGCACCGGAATACGCGATCGGACCGCGTCGACTTGCGCGGGATCGAGGTCAACGACGGCGAGACCCGCAACCTCTGCCATGTCCAGGATCACCTCACCCCAAGGGTCGATCACCAGCGAATGGCCATAGGTTGTGCGCCCGTCGGCATGGGTCCCGGTCTGCGCGGCGGCGACGACATAGGCTCCGGCCTCGATCGCGCGGGCGCGTAACAGGACGTGCCAATGCGCAGCCCCGGTCGGTTGCGTGAACGCAGCAGGGACCGAGAGGATCGTCGCGCCCGCATCGCTGAGTGCGCGGTACAGGTCGGCGAAGCGCAGGTCGTAACAGATCGACGCACCGACCCTTCCCGCGGGCGTATCGACCACCACTGCCGTGTCGCCGCCGACATAGGCGGCGGATTCGCGCCAGCTTTCGCCCGACGGCAGGTCGACGTCAAACAGATGCAGCTTGTCGTAGCGCGCCCGGACCACCCCCGCCGCATCGATCAGAAAGCCGCGATTGGCGAACTTGCCGTCTGGGCGCCGTACCGCAAGTGACCCGAGATCCACCCAAATGCCCGTCTCCGCCGCCGCCCTGCGCACCGCGGCCAGGACGATGTCGGTATCTTCGGCAACGATAGCGGCTCCGGCTCGCGCACGGTCGCGATCGATCAACCCGGACATTTCGGGCGTGAACAGCATCGTGGCGCCCTGTCCCCCCGCGGCGCGGATCGCATCGACCAGCGTAGCGGCGTTGACCGCGGGATCGATCCCGCTGGTCATCTGAAGGACGCCGATCCGTGGCATCAGGCGAGCAGCGGGTCGAGGCCACCCTTTGCGTCGAGCGCGGCGAGGTCGTCCGAGCCGCCGATGTGCTTACCATCGATAAAGACCTGCGGCATCGTCATGCGCCCGCCCGATCGCTCGACCATTTCCGCCTTTTTCGGGCCGCCCATCGTGACGTCGAACGTCTCGGGCTCGACACCCTTAGATGCGAGAAGTTTCATCGCCCGCGAGCAATAGGGGCAGAACTGCTTTATGTAGATTTCAACTTTAGCCATTCGTCGGAAATGTGGTTCGATGCCGCTCTTGTCAATCGTCACGGTCCGCCGACAGCACGCGCGCCCAGCATAATATCGTGACGGAGCGGGCACCTGCGCGCAGCAGAACGCGGGTGCACGCGTCTGCGGTCGCGCCGCTGGTGTAGACGTCATCGACCAGAACGACGGTCTTGCCGCGCACGCGTTCGGCCGCCTCGATCGCGAACGCACCCGCGACGACCCGAGCGCGTTGTCGCCCTCCCAAGCCGCGTAAGACGACGGTGCGACGCGGTCGGACGAGTACGTCGCGGTCCTCTGGGACGGCACTCAATTTGGCCAGGGCCTGCGCGATCAGCGCCGCCTGGTTGAAGCCGCGCGACCAGATCCGCCGACGATGCAGCGGGACTGGGACGAGCAGGTCGGTCTCAGCCGGGATCAGCCATCGCATCCGCAACGCCATCGTCTCGGCAAAGGCCGTCCGCCCACCATATTTCAGGCGAAGCGCAAGACTGCGGGCGACCGGCCCATAAGCTACGGCCGCGCGCACGCCAGCATGGCACGGCGGATCGCGCAGGCACGCGCCACAGCGCGCATCGGCGCCGCGATCAAACGCGAACGGACGATTGCATCCGGCGCACCAGGGGGGCGCGATGAAGCGCAGGCTGGACCAGCATACCGCGCAGAACCTGTGATCCTGCGCGACCGGGTCGCCGCACCCGGCGCAGCGCGGCGGCAACGCGGCGTCGACGATATGGCGTAGCACGCTCGGCAGTTTGAAAGGCTGGTTCAAGCGCGGTTGCAAAGGCAGGCCTCCTTTTCCGGGGCCGCTGTTTGCGCCGTACCCCTTGTCGGCGATGCCGGTGCGCGGCACAAGCGCCCCGTGTCCGATCAAGCCCCCGAAATCTTCGACCGCGCCGCGCGGCGCCACCGCCGCGATCGCGCTGCGCCCAGCTATGCCGAGCACGACTTTCTCCGCGCGACGATGCTCGACGGGATCGCGGAGCGGCTGGAGGCCGTGACGCGGTCGTTCGCCGATATCCTCGATCTCGGCTGTTTCGATGCCGCGTTTCCGGCGCCGATCGGTGCGCGGATCGCGCGGTGCGATCCAGGCTATGCTTTTGCCGCCAACGCAAACGGCGTGCAGGCCGATGAAGACCGGCTGCCGTTCGCCGATGCCAGCTTCGACCTCGTCGTGAGCGCGGGCGTCCTCGACCAGGTCGACGACCTGCCCGGCGCGTTGTCGCTGATCCGGCGCGTACTGCGCCCCGACGGTCTCTTCCTTGGCGCGTTCGTCGGCGCCGGCAGCTTGCCTGCCTTGCGCGCCGCACTCCGCGTCGCCGAGGCTGACCGGCCGGCGGCACGCTTACATCCTCAGATCGACGTCCGCTCCGCCGGCGACCTGCTGATGCGCGCGGGCTTTACGCTGCCGGTCGCGGACGTCGAGACGCTCGATGTCGGCTACCGCGATCTCGGACGATTACTGGGTGATCTGCGCGGGATGGCAGCAAGCAACATGCTCAAGCAGCGCCAACCGATGTCGCGTGAAATCTTCGGGCGGACGCTGGCCGCATTCGGGGATGCCGCCGACGACCGCGGCCGGACGCACGAGACGTTCCAGATCGTGTTCCTGACCGGCTGGTCCCCCGACCCGTCGCAGCCAAAGCCGGCACGACGGGGAAGCGCGACCACCTCGATGACGGACGCGCTGAAGTCTCGAGGCTAGCTAGCCGATCATCCCTTCGCCTTCGGCATCGCGCGCCAAAATCCGGCCCATCGCGTCGAACAGCGAATCCATCGCCACCGGTTTGAAGATCACGTCATCCGCGCCGGCGACGAGGCAGCGCTGGCGAAGATCGGGGGCGATGTCTGCCGTCACGACGATGATCGGCACGCGGCCCTTGGCATCGTCCCGCGCGCGAATGTGTTTGATCGCCGTCACGCCGTCCATGCCGGGCATCCGCAGATCGACCAAGATCATCGCGAAATCCTGCTCGTCGATGATTTCCAGGCCGCGTTCGGCGCTTTCCGCTTCTACCATCGTCACGCCGGCGACATCGAGCATGTCCTTCACGACACGTCGGTTCATCCGGTCGTCCTCGATGAAGAGAACGTTCACCATCGCCTCGTCGATAGCAGCACTTGCGAGGGAATTACGGCGGACATAATCGTGCATCTACGCTTTATGCGGCGTTCGACACAAGGACGGGATGTTCGAGGTCCTGCGGGGGCGACTCGCCATAGATCGCGCGCACCAGGGCGGCGCCGCTGACCGGCTTTGCGATGACCCTGGTCACCCCGGTCGCAAGCAATTCGTCCTGCTCCCGCGCGGCCGATACAGGCCATAGCAGGCTCGTTTCCGCGCCGGCCGACCGCGCCGCCTGCGCGATGATACGCAGATCGGCGAGCGGGTCTTCGCCGAGGCGGACCGTCGCATCGTCGATCAGGACGTGCGCGATCGGACCTTCCGCCAACCGCTCCACGGCGGCGTCGGCCGATCCCGCAAACGCGATCGTTCCGGCACGCGGGGCCAGCAGGGTCTTGAACATGCTGCGCGTGATCGGATTGCGATCGACGACCAAGGTAACCGCGGTACCGATCGCGACCGGAACGACGACCGGCGCGACCGTGGCGGCACGGACGAACGGCAGGACCAGCGTGAAGGTCGTGCCCTGCCCCTCGACGCTGGCGACCAGGACATCGCCGCCCATCGCCCGTGCGAGGTTGCGACAGATCGCCAATCCCAGCCCGGTTCCGCCAAACTGACGGGTGGTGCCGGCATCGGCCTGCGCGAAGGACTCGAAAATCTGTTCGAGCTTGTCGGCAGGGATGCCGATCCCGGAGTCGGTGACCGCGATCCTCAACCGACCGTCCTCGGCAACCTCGACGGCGAGCACGACGCGGCCACGCTTGGTGAATTTCAGCGCATTGGACAGCAGGTTGAAGACGATCTGCCGGATCCGCACAGCGTCGCCGATGATCATCGCGGGGCAGCCGTTGAGCGCGATCTCGAACGTCAGGCCCTTGCTGTGCGCCTGCTCTTCCCACATCCGCGTCGCGTCCATCACCGTCGCACACAGATCGAACGGCGCCGCCTCGATCGTCAGGTTGCCGGCCTCCATCTTCGCGACGTCGAGAATATCGTCGACCAATGCGCGCATGGTCAGGCCGGCATCGTGCACGACACCCAGCCGATCGCGCAGCAACGGCGATAATTTGGCGTCGGCCAGCATGACCTGGGTCATGCCGAGAATACCGTTGAGCGGCGTGCGGATCTCATGGCTGGTGGTTGCGAGGAACTCCGTCTTGGCCGCCAGCGCCTTGCCGAGCGCACCGTTGGTGATCGCCAGGTCCGCGTTTGCCGCACGGACCAGATTGCGACTGCGGCGGATGGTGAACAGGCCGATCGCCAGCAGCGCGATCACGATCGCGACCGCCGCCGAGATACCCATGAAGACATAGCGCTGGGTCTGCACCCGTGCGCGTTCGAACGCGATGCCGCGCCGCAGTTCGTCGGCGCGCAACTGGCTGATCTTCAATTCCTGGTTCGCGAAATCGAACCGCGCCGCCATCAGCGCCGACTTGGTACTGGTTGCGACTTTCGTCGCATCGTCGTCGATCCGCTTGAGCGCCTGCAGATGGACAAGCGCCGACTTCGGATCGTTCGCCGCAAGAAACACGTCATACGCAGTCTGATGGATGTCCTTGGGCGATATGCTTGTTCCCTCGGGCCCCAGATCCGCCAGCGCCTTAGTGATAAGTGTTACGGCACGCGGAATTTGTCCGCGTTGCAGTGCCAGCTGTGCCGAAATAGCAATGATGCCCGCCCTCAGTCCGGATGTCTCACGGTCAGCCGTCAACAGCAGGCCTTCCCGAATTGCCTGTTCCGCGCCAGTCAGATTTCCCGACGACAATTGAAGCAGGGCAAGGTTCGCATATATCTGAGCAACCAAAGGAGCACTTTTCAACTCCTTGGCCAGTGATAATGCTATTTTGAATTCGACGAGAGCTTGCTTGTATTGTTTTAACTCACCAAACGCCGTCGCCCGATTATTATAGACTGAGACCGACAGACTTGGATCGGTCTTATATATTTCGATGGCCTGCTGGTAATATTTGAGCGCGGTATTTTGATCCATCGCCTCGGTGTACAACCACGCGATAAAAATCAGCGCCATTGCCTGTCCGCGATTATCACCCATTTTCCGGTAGCGAGAAAACGCCGTCTGATAATCGGTCAACGCCGCTCCAGCGCGTCCTTGGCTACTTTCGGCGCCGCCACGCGATAGCAATATGTCTGCATACAGCTTGGATTGCGGGGCACTCGCAGCCGCCTTCGCCAACGCGCCGCCGATCAATATTCGCGCTTTTTCCGGATTTCCGGTTCGGAGATACGCTTCGCCTTGCAACCACTGGGCCGTGGCGATCGAAATCTCGCGAGTTCCGGGATTGCGGATCGATGCAGCGATAGTCTCTGCGGCAGCGGCCTTTGATCGAGCTGCCTCCGAATCAATCAACATCGCGCCTTTGGCGTCGGCTATCGTCTGATCGAACCGAGCCTCAGCCGACACTTTCGCGGTCTGTGCTTCACAGGGCTGGCCAACTCCAAGGCCGAACAGCAGGACATTCGCGGCCATTCCGATCCAGAAGGCCGCACGCCTGCTCAACCCCGCTTCCACACGGTTGCAAGACGGTTGAACGGCGCACGCACGTCCGCCGCAATGGCAAGGTGCTTTTCGTCTGCCAGGAAGTGGATCAGCGCGTCGAGATTGATCGGGCGGCTGATCAGGAAACCCTGGATCATGTCGCACCCCATGACGGACAACAGCGCCATCGCCGCCTGCGTCTCGACGCCTTCGGCAACCACTTCCATCTCGAGTGCATGCGCGAGGTCGATCGTCGACCGGACGATCAGCGGGTCGCGGTTCGAACTCGTGAGTTGCGTAACGAACAGCTTGTCGATCTTCAGTTCGCGCGCCGGCAACTGCTTCAGATAGGCCAGCGACGACAGGCCGGCGCCATAATCGTCGATCGCGATCACGATCCCGATGTCGGCAAAGATCTTGCAGACTGTGTGAGAACCCGGTCTGAGGATTCCCGTAGATCGCGGCGCATGGTATGTTTGTGGCATGGCGCATCTGTCTGGAACGGACCGCTCGCAGCTCCTGCTGCTGCCCGAAGCGGTGGATGATTATGTCGGACCGGATAATCCGGTCAGGTTCATCGAGGCCTTTGTTGACGGGCTAGACCTTGGGTCGGCGGGGTTCGTCCGTGTACAGCCCAAGGCAACGGGCCGCCCGGGCTACGATCCGGCTGATCTGCTCAAGCTGTACATCTACGGCTACCTGAACCGGATCCGGTCGAGCCGGCGCCTGGAAGCCGAGACGCACCGCAATGTCGAGGTCATCTGGTTGCTACGGCACCTCAAGCCGGATTTCAAAACCATCGCCGACTTCCGCCGCGACAACCGTGCCGCCTTCAAGACGGTGTTCCGCGAGTTCGTGGTGCTGTGTCGTCAGCTCGATCTGTTCGGGCGCGAGCTCGTGGCGGTCGACGGCACGCGCATCAAGGCGGTCAACAACAAGACCCGGAACTTCACCCGGCCGTCGCTCGCCAAAGCTATCCAGGATGCAGACGAGAGGCTCGCCGGCTACATGAAACGGCTCGACGAGGGCGATGCCGACGAAGACCGCACGCCGGGCGGCGGTTCCGGCAATGGCGATGGCAAACTGGCCGAGAAGATCGCCGCCATTCAGGGCAAGCGCGATCGTCACAAGGAGATGCTCGCCGAACTGGATCGCACCGGCGCCGACCAGATCTCGCTGACCGATCCGGACGCCCGCGCGATGGCGCGCATGACCAAAGTGGGGGTCGGCTACAACATCCAGCTCGCCGTCGACGTGAAGCACAAGCTGATCGCCGAGCAGGCGGTGAGCAACCAGGTCCTCGACCTCGGCCTGCTCGCGCAGACCGCGACAGCGGCAATGGAAGCGCTTGGCGTCGAGCGGATC
>NZ_SLYF01000017.1:0-18364 GCF_004343105.1 Sphingomonas sp. PP-CC-3A-396
GAAGCGAACTGTTTGTAACGCTTGTTTTCGCATTTGGCAGATCCGTCGCTGTTCAGGCTGCTCCGCCAACAAGGCGGGCTTCAGGCCGCGCTTACCATCGTCGCCCCGCGCCGCAGCTGGAACGGCAAAAATTCGGACATTTCTGAAGTTCCCGACCGGCACGTTGAACGGCAGCTCCTCACCGAAGCCGACATCAAGATTTCCTGCAGCCGGCGTCGCAGAACGATGGAAAGTAGGCCGTTACAATCACGTGGGATTTTTGGGCACAAAGGCGAGAAAAGCAGACCTCGTTCAGACGATTGTTGGCACCCTCTGCACGGGGAAGATGTGCGTGATCTCGCCGGTCGGCTCACACCGCGCAATGATCCCTACGCGAACCGCCGGAAGTCGATCTTCCGGAAGGTCGGGTGCGTTGGCCGCCACACTCTCCACCATACCTTTGTAGACCGCGATTCTGTTCATGATGCTGTCAGGCGGGTCGCACGTAAGGACAGTCACATCGGCGTCGAACCAACCAAAACATGCCATATGATAGAGGTCGCAATCTAGGAAGTCCCGACGGGTCTTGAGCTGCATCGCTTTGTTCGCCGCTTCAATCCCTTCGACGGCCTGCGGCACAAGCTTTCGGCCTTTCGCGTAGAAAACATCCCAAAGACGCTTGGCTATACGAAACCGGCTGAGCTGCGATTGACCCGTCACCAACAGGAGCACGGCGAGCTCGTTATCGATCTCTTGCGCGATCGATTTTGGAAAGACGCTCTTCAAACCGTAGTCCCAAGCCAGCGAAGAGGCGATCTGAAGCGTTAGATCGATCTGTGAACAGGGACCAGTGATACAAAAGTCGAACAGCGCATGGCCTTCCTCCGGAAGGTAGGAGCGCCGCTCACCCGCTCGAGCCGCGAGACTGCTCTGAGCTAGTTGTGGAAGGGCAGCGTACTTGGCTCGCGCTTCGTTGATCACTTGGTCGAGCAGTTGTCTTCGAGATTGGCCCGTTGATGGGCGGGTTGGTACGCCAATGTCAGGAACCACGGTCCCGAGCACCTCAAGTATCTGGAATGGCGTCATGCAGAAGCCGGTCTCGGCAGCCTCTGCTATACGAGCCCTTTCGATCTCTTCGTTTAACCGATGAATCACTGTACCGCCCGTACTGGTGATGGCGTATTGCATGATATTAGTGTCGAGGATCATCAGCCGACGCGAGGAAGGTGGCGCGATGGGCAGGCGCAGGCTGGGGATTGGGAAATCGGCCGGGGGTGTGAGCATCGCCATATCGGTCCGGTTTGCACCTTGGACTCTACACACTCAAGACATCGTACCGTGTTCCCGCCCGGATAGTGCGCGCCTAGCCCAGCAGTGAACGCACTGGTCGAGGCAAATCCTCAAGCATTTTTTCGACAACGCGATCGAAAGCGTTCGCCGTATTATCAAGAAGCCGGTCCCGCCGCTTCAGATAGCGGCCGATAGCATAGGCCGCGACATCCGCGATCTGCAGGCCGGCAAGGGCGTTGGAGTCTGCTAGCAGAATACCGCCGCCTGCAAGGTGAGGCGCATTCGGCACCGGCAAGAGAGTTGGACCCGGCTTGTTATTGTCCTTGTCAAAAATGAGAAAAGCCGGCGCACGATCGGCGAGGTACCCGACCTCGCGAGGTCGGCTCTGGCGGCGGCAATCGTCTTCTCACTGTGTTTAGGTATCGTCGGAGTATGCGAACGGATCGGCGTGTGCGCTACCCCGCTGAAGGGGATGCAGCTCTTGCGGGGTGCATGTGGTGCGGTGTGGAGCGGCGGAAGACGTACAAACCTGTGTGATCAGCGAGAGGTGATCGCCAGCTGCTCGACAACGGGGAGGCTCTTATGCGATCATTCGAAACGCTCGATCCGCTTCCCACTGTCGGCATTCGTTCACCCTTTGGCTTGCTTGGTGATCTTCCATGATGCGCGATAGAGAATCCTGCCCGGTGATCGTTCGAAGAAGGCCTTGTGCGCCAGCAGATCTCCAAACTTAGTCCTCTTGTAGCTTCGATAATGGTCAGTAAAAAAGAGGCCCCGCCGTTGCTGGGCGTCTCTAAATCGAAATCAACCCTGGTTGCTTAGACCGATTTGCCTATTTACGGAGTCGTGCGTAAAAACTTTAGAGAGACCTCGGATGGCGACCAAAAATGATCCAACTGTTGGCAACTGGGCTAGGAAACTCGGGCTTGTAGCTATCGGCATCTTTGCCCTTTCATTCTTAGGTTCACGTCTAGCTGTTTTTGCGTCAAAATTCGTAACGGGTGATCCCGGGTGGGCCCAAGCGATCGGGTCTGTATTAGCGATCTTGGCGGGCTTTGCCGGCGTCCTTTATCAAGTCGGCCAGTCAAAAGCCGATGCCAAAGAACAACGAGACGAGCGTGGGCGAGCAGCACATCTCTTAGCGTATGACGCTTTTGAGACCGTTACCGAGCGCCTTCAGGCTATGTTGAAGGCAAGCCGAGCTTACCCTACGCACAGATTGCGCGGTGAGCGAACGAACGAGATGATTGCAGCGATGCGGGAGATCGACACTTCAACGCTTCCACCCATAATGCTAGCTGATTTCATTCGCCTACGAAGTCGCGTATTCGCGATAAATCAACGCATCACGGAAATCTACAAGTCGGAAGAAAAAACTTCAAACGGCAATTCTGGAAGAAATAAGGGCGAACGGCGGAAGCGGTTAAACAGCGCCGTACAAGTGTGGAAGGAAGCCCTGACCTACTTTGATAACATCCAGACGACAGCTACGGGAATAGGTGGATCACCGCAGGATCTTACGAAGCCTGTCGAGATCACCGGGTACGCGTATCCTGATACCCAAATCTTTCCTCGCAGGTCTGTGCTAAAAAGAATAAGCGAAACGCTCATAAAGTGACATGACCACCGGCACATGAAGGAATGCAAACAAGCGATACGTTCCTGCCGCTTTTAAGCTGCTCCTTCTCGTGAAACATAAAACGATAGGGGCGCTAATCAACCGACAGTACATACCGAAGTGAGGGGCGGCGTCCGAGCTAACCCTAGGGCTCTCCGATACCGAGCAGGCTGCAACAGTGACAATCTCGGTGCCGTGTAACGCTCCGCTCCGAAATAGAGACAAGGGATACCGCGCGAGTGGATGTCTCCGGTTGCCAAGTACCCTTCAGCGTTGCAGGTTCCACATCCCGGCGAGCGACGGGGCCGGGGGATGAATGACGGGGCTTATTTTGGGAGTAAGGGAAGCCGCGGCAGGGTTGCGCTCACTACCGACCGATCCCAAGCTGGATACGTCGACCGACCAGCTAATGGCGCGGCTCTACGTGCCGGCGCTTACTCGGTCCGTATCGTATGACCGTGGGGTCGGTTTCTTTACCTCAGGGTGGATGCGTATGGCTGCCGCGGGATTACGCGGACTTGCTGAGAACGGAGGGTCAGCGAGAGTCATTGCTAGTCCGATGCTGGAGCCGGGAGATGTCGCCGCGCTAGCAGAGGGCAGTGACGCGCTCCGCAACGAGACGTTGCGAGCGACGCTTCAACGGAGCCTTGACGAGTTGGAGGCGACGCTTGAAACGGACACGCTCTCAGCGATATCGTGGATGGTAGCGGATGGCCTACTGGAGTTCAAAGTCGCCTCGCCGGCGAACGCACTAGACGGCGACTTCCACGACAAGTTCGGCATTTTCACTGACTCCGCGGGAGACAGCATCGCCTTTCACGGCTCGCCCAACGACAGCGCAAAGGCGTTCCGCAATTACGAGTCCATTAGCGTCTTCTACTCCTGGATTGACGAGCGGGAAAGACAGCGAGTGTCGGCGGAGCGCCGCCGCTTCGAGCTGCTATGGGAGAATGCCGATCCGAACGTCCGGACGTTCGCGATGCCAGAGGCGATCAGGCGTAATCTGATCCAGTTCCGTGACCGTGCGCCGCGACCATATAGCCCTCCTGCGCGATCGCTAGAAGATCCGCGGTGGCGCCACCAAAAGGAAGCACTCGCGCGCTTCCTCGAGGAGCGGCGCGGCGTGCTGGAAATGGCGACAGGCACGGGCAAAACGCGGACCGCGATCAGCATCATGGACGAACTGTTCGAGCGGGACGCAGTTCGGACTTCGGTCATCACGGCTTCCGGCACTGATCTACTTGACCAGTGGTATGGAGTTTTGGGTGGCGGCTCACGGCCGGTCTACCGCGCCTACGAGCGGCACCATGAGGCGCAGGCTTACCTCAACGATCCCGAGGACGCGGTGCTACTCACGTCACGACTCAACCTCGCTTCGGTCCTTCCCCGTCTTGCCCCCAAGCTGGTGCGCGAAGGGCTAATCGTATGCGACGAGGTTCATGGTATGGGCGCGCCGTCTTTGGTCGAGAGCCTACCTGGGCGCATAAAGCCCTTCGGGTGGCGACTCGGCCTCAGCGCAACACCTGAGCGAGAATACGACCAGGACGGCAATGATTTCGTCGAGCGGGAGATCGGGCCCGTTGTTTTTGAGTTCGGTTTGGAGAAGGCGATCCGCCGCGGGATCCTCTGCGAGTTCGATTACCTTGAACTCCAATATGAATTCTCGCTCGATGACAAGGCAGCGGTCCGGCAAGCAATCAAGCGCTATCACGCCCGGGCAAGGATGGCGGATGCACCGCCGATAGAAAGCCTGTATCAGGAGATTGCACGCATCAGGAAGCTATCGAAGGAGAAGCTGCCGCCGTTCGCCGAACTGGTGGCCGAGCGACTGGAGATCCTTCATCGAAGCCTGATATTCGTTGAGACCGCAGAGTATGGCCTGCTTGTGCAGGACATATTGATGTCAACGGGCATCGACTTCCACACGTATTACGCGGACGATGGCCGATCCTGTTCCTCGATCATGCCTAGCGCCGTCGTCGCACTTTCTTGCGCGCCTTCAGCACGGGCAAGCGCGGTTTCGGCGACGTCGATCGCCAGCACCTCCAGCGCGAACACCGCGCCCGCGATTGGTGTGCCGAACACCGCGCCGAACCCGGCCGCGATGCCGCCCATCAGCAGGATGCGGGTGCCGTCCGCATCAAGCTTGAGCGCGCGACCGAAGCCGCTGGCGAGACTACCGCCCAACTGGACGGCGGTGCCTTCCCGCCCAGCCGAACCGCCGAACAGATGCGTCACCACCGTACCCAAGAAGATCAGCGGTGCCATCCGCAACGGCACCCCGCCGCCCGGTTCGTGGATTTGCTCGACAATGAGGTTGTTGCCGCCCTCCACTGAACGGCCGGTCAAATGGTACAGTAACCCGACCACGAAGCCGCCTACCGGCAGCAGGTAAAGCAGCCAGGGCCATGCGAACCGCAGGCGTGTAACCGCATCGAGGCTCCATAGAAACGCAGCACACAGCGTCCCGACGAGTGCGGCCATCGGCACCAGGATCAGTGCCCAGCGCATGACCGACACGGCGTGATCGTGACGATTGCGCGCGAACGCCGTGACGTTCAATTCGGTAATGAGAGTACGAAAGGTGGCGCGCACGATTCCTCCTTGCTGCCTTGCGGCGCTTGGTAGGAATCATCGGCCCTTGCGAGGGCGGTTCGGCCGAATAGCCCGGCGGAAATCCATCGCCGTTGCCGCGCATATGTCGTCCGAGGGCAAACTCGTCAACGGCCGTGTCTAGTCAAATTTCTCATTTCACCATCGTCTCGGAAACGCTGGTATGCCCCGTTCTATTCCTAGATAGCTGTGCGCTCGATCAGTAGCTGTGGCGGGACGGGGTACCACAGCCAGTTAATAGACAGGGGCGGTTGCCCGCCCCTATCCAGCTTTTAGCCGTGCTTCATGCCACCCTTGGCATGATCGCAGCAGTCAGCAGCCTTGGCTTTTGCGCCATCCTTGCAGCAGTCCGCACCGTCCTTGCAGCACGCCATGTCGGCGCAGCAATTGGCGACAGCGGCGAATGCGCCAGTCGACAGGGTGAGGGCGAAGGCAGCGCTGATGAGCTTGAACTTGGTCATGATATTCTCCGAAATTTACGTGTGATGGTGTTCGACGTCACACGGTTTGCGGAGGGGGTGTGGCCGGAGCGTATGCCATTCCCAAAAGGCCGGTCTGTGGAGCCGGCCAAGGCGATAGACGGGAGGAAGGAACCAGCCCGATATGCTCGACGGTTTCGCCGGCAACAGCAACGCACGGTATGGCGCAAGCCGACGCAGGGGCCTTTTTGATGGGAGCGCCTGCAGATTTGCTGGCGCAGTCCATCATCGCGGACGCAGCCGGAGGCGCGGCCATCGCCATCGTCTCGCAGAGCGGGCCAAGCCGGACCAGCAACATCACCGCCAGGACGAAAAACGCCATGGAATGCAATATCTTGGAGAGTGGGCGAGCCCGGCGTTTCATTGGATGCATCTAGAAGCACACTCAGTGATGCACAATGTCGCAGGAGCGGTTTGCCACACTAAGCGGACTTTACTCGCCTTTCCGATACGTTGGTGAGGTTGCGATGCTCGAAAGGTCCGCGGCGCTATCGATCGGCACGCCTGCCTCCTTTCGCTCGGAATAGCGATCGACCAGTTGAGCGGTGTGCGGGCGTAGCAGGACCGTGAAGCGTACCAGCTCTTCCATCACATCCACGATCCGATCGTAATAGCTGGACGATTTCATCCGGCCGGCGTCGTCAAACTCGGCAAACGCCTTTGCGACGCTGGATTGGTTGGGGATCGTCACCATTCGCATCCAGCGGCCGAGGACGCGCAGGGTGTTCACGCTGTTGAACGACTGCGACCCGGCCGACACCTGCATGACGGCGAGCGTGCGGCCCTGCGTCGGGCGCATCCCCCCCATCGACAGCGGCAGGTGATCGACTTGCAGCTTCATGATCCCGGTAATCTGGCCGTGCCGCTCGGGGCTGCACCACACATGCCCTTCCGACCACATCGACAGTTCGCGCAGTTCGTGGACGGCCGGGTGATCGTCCCCCGTCACTTGGTCGGGTAGCGGCAGGGTCGAAGGATCGAAGATCCGCGTTTCGCAGCCGAAGAATTGCAGCAGGCGAGCAGCTTCTTCGACGCAAAGCCGCGAGAAGGACCGCTCCCGCAGGGAGCCATAGAGCAACAGGATGCGCGGAGGCGGATCACCAGCGCCCAGCCCAAGGGCAGGACGATCGAGCGCATAGCGCCGATCGAGCGCGGGCAGATTATCAGGATCGGAGAGAATGCGGAGCGGCATCAGGCGGTCCTTGGGCCAAGCAGAATGATACAGGTGCCGATCAGGCAGAGCGCCGCTCCACCAGCATCCCAGCGATCGGGCCTCACCCCTTCGACAGCCCACAGCCAGACTAGCGATGCGCAGATGTAGACGCCGCCATAGGCAGCATAGGCCCTCCCCGCTGCGTCGCTATCCACACGTGTCAGCAGCCAGGCGAACAGCATCAGCGAGACCACGCCCGGAGCCAGCCATAGGGGCGATTTGTCCAGCCGCAACCATGCCCAAAAGGCAAAGCAGCCCGCGATTTCCGCAAGCGACGCGGCAAGGTAGACGAGTGCCGTCATACCATGCTGATCCTGATCGCGAGTGCAGCGAGCGTTACCAGCAGCACCGGGATCGTCAGTGTCGCGCCAACCTTGAAGTAATAGCCCCAGCCGATCCGGATGCCCTTTTGCCCGAGGACATGCAGCCACAGCAGCGTCGCGAGCGAGCCGATCGGCGTGATCTTAGGGCCAAGATCGCACCCGATCACGTTGGCGTAGATCATCGCTTCCTTGATCGCGCCCGTGGCGTGGGTCGCGTCGATCGACAGCGCGCCTACCAGCACGGTCGGCATGTTGTTCATCACCGACGACAGCAGCGCGGCGATGATCCCGGTCCCGAACGCGGCACCCCACACACCGCCTTGCGCGGTACGATCGAGCAGGCTGGCAAGGTGATCGGTCAGTCCAGCATTCCGCAGGCCGTAGACGACCAGGTACATGCCGAGCGAGAAGATCACGACCTGCCACGGCGCGCCGGCCAGCACCTTGCGCGTCTGGATGACATGGCCGCGCGCGGCGATGACGAGCAGGAGGACCGCGCCGGCAGCGGCAACGGCGCTGACCGGCACGCCGATAGGTTCGAGCAGGAAGAAGCCGGCGAGCAGCAGGGCGAGAACGACCCAGCCCGCCTTGAACGTGGCACGGTCGCGGATCGCATCAGCAGGCGTGCGGAGCTGCGCCACATCGTAGCTCGCCGGTATGTCACGTCGGAAGAACAGCAGCAGCGCAACGAGTGTCGCGGCGATCGACGCCAGATCGACCGGCACCATCACCGAGGCATAATCGGCAAAGCCGATCCGGAAGAAGTCGGCCGACACGATATTAACGAGGTTGGAGACGATCAGCGGCAGACTGGCGGTATCGGCGATGAACCCCGCAGCCATCACGAACGCCAGCGTCGCCTTGTCCTTGTATCCCAGCGCACGCAGCATCGCGATGACGATCGGCGTCAGGATCAGCGCCGCGCCATCATTGGCGAACAGCGCCGATACCGCCGCGCCGAGCAGGACGATCAGCACGAACAGCCTGCGACCATGCCCCCCGCCCCAGCGGGCAACGTGAAGCGCCGCCCATTCAAAGAATCCGGCTTCGTCGAGCAAAAGGCTGACGATGATGATCGCGACGAACGTCGCGGTCGCATTCCAGACGATTCCCCACACCACCGGCACGTCGGAGAGCGAGACGACCCCGACGAGCAGCGCGACCGCCGCGCCGCCCAGGGCGCTCCATCCAATGCCGAGGCCCTTGGGCTGCCAGATGACGAGTGCGATCGTGGCGACGAATATAGCGAGCGCGAGCAGCATCAGGCGATGCGCTGACCCGACGCGTCCACGACCTTTTCGCCGTCTTCCTTGGCAAACGCGCTCTGTTGGGGCTCGGGCAGCAGATCGAGAACCACTTCGGAAGGTCGGCACAGCTTCACGCCAAGCGGCGAGACGACCAGCGGCCGGTTGATGAGGACCGGATGCGCCATCATCGCGTCCACCAGCGCGTCGTCGGACAGCGACGTGTCGCCCAAGCCTAGCTCCGCATAGGGCGTGCCCTTCTCACGTAGCAGATCGCGGGGCGTGAACCCGGCGCGATCGATCAGCTCGACCAGCAGCGCGCGCGCAGGCGGTGTCTTCAGATATTCGACCACATGCGGCTCGATGCCGGCATTGCGGATCATCGCCAGCGTGTTGCGCGACGTTCCGCATTCGGGGTTGTGGTAGATCACGATATCGACGGCCACGGCGCGTCCTTTCAGCAGCAGGGGGTGAGTTCGGCCAAGAGCGGTGCGCACAGTTCAGGCGAGCCGGCGCAGCAGTCTTTGACGAGGAACAGGGTCAGCGCGCGCAGCCCGTCCAGATGGGCGTGGTAGATGATTGACCGGCTATGCCGCTCGGAGCGAACGATGCCGGCGCGCGAGAGAATGCCGAGGTGCGCGGACATAGTGTTTTGCGGCACGTCGAGCTGGCGGGCGATTTCGCCGGCCGCCATTCCATCTGGTTCGTGCCGGACCAGTAGGCGAAACACGTCGAGGCGTGTGCCTTGTGCGAGAGCGCTAAGCGCAGCAATGGCCGAATCGTTTTCCATATATCCAGCATAGAGGATATGTCAGACTTGGCTAGTTCGAGATTTCCGAGGCCAACCTTCTCAATTTACGATCCTTTTTGAGAAAGGCCGCAGCGTCAGCCGACGTCCGCTGACGCCATCTGCCTTCCCAAAAGCGGAACGTCCGCTTTCCTTCCCATCTCGGACATTCCCGAAACTCGATCGAAAGGGAACCTGCTCGCTAGAGCCGCTTTTGCAGGAAGATAAGCTTTTGGCCGATAGGATGGTCGTCCAGCGTGCCGAACACCTCAAACCCCAGCTTCTCATAAAAGCCGCGGGCTTGGAACTCATGGGTGTTCAGCCAAATTCCGACACAGCCGTTGGCTCGGGCGATCCCTTCCGCCTCGCTCATCAGCGCCTTGCCATAGCTTCCGCCTCGATACTGCTCCGGGACGGCCAGAAGCTCTACAAAGAGCCAATCGTAAACGCACTTGCCCCATAAGCCGCCCACATGATCACCACGCTCATCGGTCAGCATTATCGCCACAGGGCGGATGCGCGGATCGCCCGCTTGACGGATGTTGTAGGCGCGCAGTGGCGCACTTATTGCCTCGCGGTCCGTCTCGGAGGGGCTGTCGGGGATAGTGATTCGTAGCGTCATCGAAGAAGCGTATCTGAACCCCGTTCTGCGACATAGTACCTCCTCGCACACGAACCAAAGCGGGAGACGGTCGCCAGCCGGTCGCGCTGACGGCCACCCAATGTTGCCAGCTTCCCAGATACTGTTGCCGTTGCCTGTCCGAAATTGCCGTTTGAAGATGGTAAGCTGGAAAGGAGGTGTTGAACGAATGGTCGCTTTCGAGAGTTCAAACTCCCCATTTTAGCGGCTGTGTCCGGGCGTTTTGGACCGCCCTTATTTCCCGATCGGGGGCCTGCTCGGGAAAGCCACATGCGGCCCGTCAGACACCCAGATGCTCCAAGGCTGTCTCGACGGCTGCCATAATGTCAGCACTGACGCGCATGATAGGTAGCGGCGGATCGCCGACCGAAAGGGAGAGCCGGTCAGCGACAACGTACATCACCCGCAGACTGCCATACGCTTTGAACAACGCCCATAAGGGGGCGAAAGCAGCGTCGATCGCGGCCACCTCAGCGGCATCGTCATCCTGCGCTGCACGCGTCATCCGCAGCGACGGTTCAGGCAACAGGCCCGCAACGACGCTAAACCAAGCGTCGCAACCTGCGAGCAGTGACGGGGCGGCGCCCCAATCGCCGCTGTAGCCAATCGCGAATTTTTCGGGTGTTGAAGCGCGGAGCCGCGCCAGCTCGCCGGCATAGTCGTCATCCGCCCGCAGCGGCATCTTGATCCCGGCGATGCCGGGTATTGTCGCCAGCTCGCCGATCAGCGCGTCGGAGAAGCTGAAATTGGTCGTACCGGGATTGTTGTAGATGCAAAGCGTCAGCGCCGTGGCACCGGCGACGGCGCGGTAATGGGCCGCAGCTTCGCCATCGGTCAGGGGGGTATAGGACATGGGCGCGATCAGCAGGCCGGATGCCCCGGCCCGCTCCGCATCGACGGCAAACTCGATTGCCCAGCTTGTCCGCAACGCGCCGATACCTACGACCAGCGGCACCCGCCCGCCTGTCGCCTCCACCGCCGCAGCCACGGCCCGGCCGCGCTGGATGCGATCAAGGTAGGCGTAGATGCCGGTGCTGCCGAGCAGCCCGATAGAGTCCACACCGGCCGCCACCAGGCGCTCGACCAGCATGCCGATCGCCGTGGTGTCGACGATCCCATTGGGATCTGCGGGAGTAAGCGGGAAAGCCGACAGGCCGGTGAACAGCGTGGACATGAGTGAGCCTTTTGGTTCAGCAGGCGGTGAAGAGCTTCAGGCCGGCGCTGGTAAACACTATGGCGAGCCTTCCTTCGATCCAGCGGCGCGCGCAGGCGTAGCCGCGCACCATCGGCTCGGTAGAGAACACAGGCGCATACAGCCGCCACGCGGACGCTGCAAAGAAGCTCGCGGAAGTTCGGAACATTCAACAAGGCTTGATGCCTCTGTCCAGTGCCGGGAAACCCCTGCGTGGGGTTTCCCGGCAGCCCGTTCGTCGTCAGCGCATATCAGGGTCCATTCTATGCGTTGATCGTCATTCCGAGGCCGATGACTTCTTACCGGGCGATCCCGATCAATGCTGTCGCTGTGTAACCACTCGCGACACTACCGGTAAATGTTGGCGTCTGCTGCGCAAGCTGCGCGGCTGTATTGTCACCAAACACGTTGTCAGTGCTGAGTGACAGACCTGCAAAGATACCTTTTGCACTTGGATACGTCGTTGTGTCTGCGAAGACAGTGTTACAAATCGCTGCTGGCATACAAAGCTGCGAGGTCAAGATAGAGTATTTTCCGCTGAGTGCATTCGAGAGCGACGAGAAAACCTCGAAATGATAATGCGGCCACCGACCGTCATAGGCAGGCGGAAAATAGGTGGTGAAGGTGACCTGTCCGTTAGCGTCGGTGACCTGGACACCGCGAAGGTAGCTCTCGGCCGCGGCTGTATAGAGTGAGTAATGGCCATACCGATCGGCGTGCCACAGATAAACGGCGTATCCGCTGAGTGGCGCGCACGCGGCGTTGACGTTCACCAGCGTCAGGGTGACAGTAACGAGCACCCCTCCTGCGTCCGTCGTGGTGCTGATAAAGCTCTTCCGAATATCGCTTCGCACGATCCTGCTTATGGTAAGGATATTGCTCGTCGATCCGCTGGCTGTGTTGGTGCCATCGCCTGGATAGGGGCCTGCGGTTTCCGTTGGATCGGCAATGCACGTGGCTGTGCTCGTCGGAGTAGCTGTCGTTGTGGTCGTTGTGGTGGTGGTGGTCGGCGTCGGCGTTGCGGTGGTCGTCCCGCCCGAAACGACAGAAACAGTCCCGGAACTGTCGCTGCTGCTTCCACCGCATCCCGTCACCAGCGCAGCGGTGCCGACCCCGGCAAACCACTTCAGAGCGCGCCGACGATCAGCAAGACGGTGCATGAGGACCAAGTCCTCGGCCAGGCCGTGACCGTGCTCTGCTTCTTCGATCATGTGCGGGTCGTTCATGCGTCTCTCCTCGTGCTGTAAATCACGCTTGTCGGGGAGGCGCTGGACGACCGTATTTCGGGACTGGCTGGATTTATTGCAGAATATTTCAGCAGGGCAGTACGACTAGGATTTGCGCGCCGTTTTCGCTTGGCTCGGACGTCACCCGTCCTCCGTGGCGGGTGGCGATGGCCCGAGCGATAGCGAGTCCAAGGCCCGTGCCGCCGGTTTCCCGATTACGGGACGGGTCGCCGCGAACGAACGGCTCGAAGAGACGTTCGGCTTGTTCAGGATCTATGCCTGGGCCGTCATCCTCCACCGTGACAGCCACCGCTCCGTCGAGCTTACGCCATCCAACGCGTGCGCGGTCGCCATAACGGATGGCGTTGTCGATTAGATTGGCGAATAGCCGTCTCAGCGCAGCAGGGTCACCTACCACCACCACGCGCGCATCAGGAGTGATCGTCACATCCTTCCCCGCTGCACGCGTGTCCTCGACCAAACTGTCGAGCAGGCTCCCCAAGTCGAAGCGGAGCGCTGGTCCTTTCACGAGTTCGTCGCGTGCGAAGCCGATCGCTGCACCGATCATTGCGCGCATTTCATCGACATCGGCAGCGGCGCGCGCGCGCGCCGCTTCGGGCAGACCCTCAATGTGGAAGGCGAGGCGCGATAAGGGCGTTCCAAGATCATGCGCAATGGCCGCGAGCATCGTGGTGCGACCTTCCACATGGTGACCAATACGATCGTGCATGTCGCTAAATGCGACAGCCAATTCGCGTACTTCGCGCGAGCCTTCTTGCGGTGCCGCCAATGGCGAACCTATCCGCGCAGCTTGGGCTGCGCTGGCAAGATGCTGGAGCGGACGCGAGATGCGGCGGGTGATTATCCAGGCCGGAATCGACAGAAGGATCAGCGCGAATCCCATCCCGCCAAATGTTACAACGTGCCAGCTGGTTATGAGTGGACGATCGGGGCTGCGAACGGTGCGCCACTTGTCCATCGTACGCCCGGACACAGTGAACCCACCACGGACCTCGCCTGCCTGCTCTCGCTCTTGCTCTCGCTGAGCGTAGAAGCCGAAAACCGGGCTTCCCAGAGCTCGGGCGAGGGCGGCATCATGCTCAAGGTCTGGCGTTTCGTCGGGGCGGGCGGGTTGCCGTCCTGGAAGAACGATGAGGCCTGGCACGACCGTGCCACGCAAGGCTGCCAAGATGTCCGTATCAGGAATCGGTCTTGGACGTGGCGGGGGGCCATTGAACGTGATCGCGAACGTGACGACAGTCGCGAGCACGATTGCGGCGATAACTAACAGGAAGATCGGTTGCGCAATCGACGCCGCGCGTTTGGCGGGCATATCAGCGCCGCTGCACATCGGCGGTGAACAGATATCCTTCGTTGCGGACGGTCCGGATCAGCTCTTCACCGCCGCGCCCATCGTCGCGCGCGAGCTTACGACGCAGGCGGCTAACTTGGACATCGATCGCACGGTCGAACTGTTCCGCGTTCATGCCGCGCGAATGATCGAGTATGAAGTCGCGCGTCAGAACACGGCGCGGGTGCTCGATCAGCGTCAACAGCAGGCGAAACTCGCCATCGGTTAGATTGATGAGCACTTCGTCGGGATCGAGCAGTTCGCGCGCAACCGGATCCACGCGCCATCCAGAAAAACGAAGGAACACCCGGCTTCGAACAAGCGGCGCTGACGTACTCGCACCTCTGCGCAGGACCGCGCGGATGCGTGCCAGTAGTTCGCGCGGGTTGGCGGGCTTGGCCAGATAGTCATCAGCCCCCATCTCCAAACCGATAATACGATCGACTTCTTGCCCGATCACTGAATGCATGATGACGGCAGGGCCGGTTGTTCGATCGAGGGAGCGAAGGATCGACAGTCCATCTTCGCCCGGCATCATCACGTCGAGAATTACGAGATCATAACGGTCGCGTGCCAGCGCGGCGCGCATCTCGGAGCCGTTCGGCACGGCATCGACCACAAAGCCGTGCCCGACAAGAAACGCGGTGGTCAGCTCGCGAATGCCCGGATCGTCATCGACAATAAGGAGGCGGGTCGAGAGATCCATCATATCCTGTGGGGCTGGTGCAATGTCGAGCATAGCACGACCGCTGCCCCGGCAACGTATCCGTAGCATTGCGGGGCTGCAACAATCACGAACGAGAGCGCAGCGCCGACGAGGTCCAAAACCGGTCGGAACTGTTAGATTACCATGCCGTCTCCCTCTGATCGTCTTTGTTCAGATCCAGTTTGAAAGAAAGGCGAGGCGCTGTGCGTAAACGGCCGAAAACGACCCTTGTTTATAGGTCGCCAGTGAGAAATTGCGCAGTCCCGAACCCAAAGCTCCAGTCCGCGTCGCTATTCTCGATCACAGAGAACATCACATCCTGCGGCTCAATCCCGCAACGCTCCGCAAGGCCGCGCGTCACCGTCTGGTAAAATGCCTGCTTCATTTCCTGCGAGCGAGGGCGCGTCGTCATATGGATCAAAACACGCTGTTCGGTACGCTCGAAGCCCAACCCAGTATCTTCCATGACAAGATGAGTGGCTTCGTGTTCGGTGACGATCTGATAGCGGTCACGAACCGGCACCTGGAACGCTTCCACCATCGCTTCATGGATGACCTGCTGCAATTCGGCGACTGCATTTGCAGGGCGACCCGTGACGATATGAATGTTTAGCAGCGGCATTACTGGTCCTTCCTATTGCGAACGGCGTTCAGTTCGCGCGCAAGTGTTTCAATGAGGGTGGTGGCAGGCAGGGCTCGCGAAAGCGGCGCTCCCTGTCCCGCCCATTGCGCGCCGAAGCCGTGTTCACCGCGCGCTTTGGCAGCTGCATGGAGGGCTTTGCCGGCGTCGTATGCAATGGGGTAGTCGGGCGGCAACCGCTCGGAGAGGTGTTCGACCAACGCGGTAAAACGATTGGCAATCGCTCGCGCGGGGCGTCCTGAAATCAGCGGTGTCAGAGTCGTGTGATACGCTCCCGGACCGGTCAATGCGGCGCGGTAAGCATCATCAGCAGCGGATTCCGGACAAGGTACGAAGGCCGTGCCGAGTTGCGCTGCAACCGCGCCGAGGTCGAGTGCGGCTGCGATGCCCGCCCCATCCATGATCCCGCCGGCCGCGATAATAGGGAGCTTGGTTTTCCGTACCAGCAGGCGCGCCAGCGCAAGCGTACCAAGAGCATCGTCGGGCTTTGCCGGATCGAATACGCCCCGATGTCCGCCTGCCTCGATACCTTGCGCCACAATAGCATCAATACCGGCTGCCTCGATCGCGTGCGCTTCCTCTAAGCTGGTGGCAGTCGCCAGCAGGTAGATCCCGCGCGCGCGCAGAGCGGAAAGCGCGTCAGCAGACGGCAAGCCGAAATGGAAGCTGACGACGGGAGGTTTCAGCGCGAGCAGCGTTTCCAGCATGTCGGCATCGTCGGCAAAGCTCTTATAGATCGTCCGCAATGCCTTGGGCGGCTCGGCGTCGAACTCGGCAAACAACGGCGCGAGCCATTCCAGCCACGCCCGTTCACGCTCCGGATCGGCCGTGGCGCTGCCGTGGACAAACAGGTTGACGTTGAAGGCGCCGTCGATGTGATCGATGCGTGCGCGGGTTTCCTCGATCATCGCGCGCGCACCCTTGGCGTCGGTCGCACCGACCCCGATCGATCCTAGCCCGCCCGCATTTGACACCGTTGCGGCCAGCGTCGGCGTTGAGACACCGGCCATCGGTGCCTGAACGATGGGAAGCGTCATGTTGAGCCGGTTGAGCATCCTCGCCTCCTATGCCGCAAACGCTTCGTCAGTCGGACCGAACAGTTCGTAGTGAACCTGTCCCGATGGTACGCCCGCCCCGATCAGGCCGGGAACGAAGGAGCGCAGGAAGGGACGCGGACCGCATAGGTAAAAGTCGGCTTGCTCGAATGGCGTGTTGGCTTTCAGCCAGTCGACCGTAACTAGCCCGGCTTCCGCATCGTCCGCCTCGCTGCGCCGTTCGTAAAATGTATGGACCTTTGTACCGCCATGCTGACCGGCCAATTCGCGGATATGCGCATCGAGAGCGTGCGCCTCACGGCTTGCCGTCCCGTGGACGTACCAAACGCGAGCGGCGGGATGCGCCTCCGCAATCATTTCCATCATGCTGACCATGGGGGTCAGTCCCACACCGCCAGACAGCAGTACGATCGGGCGCTCCGGCACGTCGGCGAGAAAAAAATCGCCGGCAGGCGGCGTAGTTTCTACGATCACGCCAGGGAAACCGTGGTCGTGCAGGAACGCCGACGCACCCCCGTCTGCCTGCCGCTTCACGGTGATGCGATAATGATCGTCGCTCGGGCCGGACGAAATTGAGAAGTTGCGTTTTAAACCGGGCAGGCCCGCAGCGTCGAAGCGGAACGTGAGGTACTGGCCGGCGCGATGGCGCAGCACTGGACGACCATCGACGGGCTTGAGAATGAACGACACAATGCCTTCGCTCTCCGGCCGACGCTCAGCGACGACGAACTTGCGCCAGTCGGTCCACCCACCTTCGTGCGTCATAATCTCGGCGCGGATCGTGTCTTCGCGCCCCGTCAGGATATTGGCGAGAAACCAATATGCTTCGCCCCAAGCAGCTAGAATTTCTGGCGTGGCAGCGTCGCCGAGCACTTCCTCGATCGCGCCGAGCAAGGCTGTTGCGACGTAGGGATAATGCTCGGTTTTGATGGCGTAGCCGACATGCCTTTGCGCGATCCGTTCGACCGCAGGCCCAAGCGCACCAAGATTCTCGATGTTGCGAGCGTAGGCAAGGACGGCGGTCGCAAGCGCATGGACCTGTGCGCCGTTCTCCTGATTGGCTGTGTTGAACAACGCGGCAATCTCCGCGTCTTCGAAAAGCCGGCGATACATCGCCCCAGTGATGGCGCTGCCATGCTCGGCCAGCGCTGGAACGGAGGCCTTCACGATGGTGATGGTTTGCGGTGACAACGACGCGGACATGGGCGACTCCATAAAGAGGTATTCAGAATACTTCTATTATTGTCGCCATATACATGCAACCCAAATACCGGTATTAGCGTATCTGAATGAAGCTGACCCGCTACACTGACTACGCGCTGCGCGTGCTGATCCACCTCGCGGTGCATGAGAACGAGCTGGCCTCTATCGGTCGGATCGCTTCGCGTTATCTGATCTCGCAAAATCACCTGATGAAGGTTGTGCAGGACCTCAGCCGTGCCGGCTTCGTGGAAACGATCCGAGGACGGAATGGGGGATTGCGGCTGGCGCGGCCAGCAGCAGAAATCAACGTTGGCGATTTGGTGCGTCACACCGAGGGCGGCTTTGACCTGGTGGAATGCGGTGGTTGCGTGATCGCGCCCGCGTGTGGCCTGCCGCGCGTCTTGGCTGAGGCGACAAAGGCATTCCTTGCCACGCTGGATCGCTACACGATCGCGGATCTTTCTACCCGACCGGCCGATCTACGCGCGCTATTCGCGTTGCGTGATACGGATGCCGCAGTCTCGGGTGATGTGTTGGACTCAGATGGCATTACCATGAGTGACGATCAGCATAGCTAAGCGAGCGCGAACAGCCCTTCGTCTTTCCAATATACCATTCGAAACGAGAACGCCCCGGCCTTCTCGGTCGCCGTTCGTTTACGGGAAATGGCATCGCCTCACTGTCAGTTTACCGTCATTGGTTGCAGGAGTTTCGGAGCGGCGCTGCCAGCGGGAGGATCGAGTACGAAGCGGGGATAGGAAAGGATCAGGCCCGTGTTCGGAAGCGTGACGCTTCGCACACCGCC
>NZ_SLYF01000018.1:0-16734 GCF_004343105.1 Sphingomonas sp. PP-CC-3A-396
TGCGAGCGGTCCGTTCCAGACAGATGCGCCATGCCACAAACATACCATGCGCCGCGATCTACGGGAATCCTCAGACCGGGTTCTCACACAGTCTGGCTGAATTTTGCGACAGCTGTGACCACGCAGACGGCTGACTGAAAAGCGATTATCGGGCTGTCGCAAATGTCCCTTCCAAAAAGAAGCAGTTCCGATGCACATTTCCGAGAGCAAGCGGGGGTGTCCTGAGGACCCATAATCAGACGTCCCCGCCCCCTTTCCAGCTTCCCCACTTCGGCCGCTCGTTCATCTTCGCGTTGCCACCGCTTTTGGCGCCTGACCCTGCGAACTCAAATGTCCCGACTGGGCGATAGTTTAGGAAGCAGGCTGTCCAAGTCCGAGTTTTGTGTCCGATGAGCTGCGGACGGCTTTTGCAGGAGGCTCAGGCACTGGATGAGCGGCGACGCTACGTCGAACCGTAGGTGCCAATCCGGATTCCTCATTCCACAGAACCAGGATTGTAGCGATCGGTGCCGCGGTGAGGATCAGCAGGAAAAGGCCCATCAGCCATTCGTTGGTCTCTAGCGGCTGCGAGAGGCTACCGCTGGGCTGCATCGACGGGCTAGGTCGCATCGGGCGCCTGCCGGCTTTCCTGGGGTGAAACGGGCGGTCCGCAGTCGCTCGGTGGACAGACGGCCTGATCTGCGACCGATCATAGGCGGCGCGTGCTTCCTTCTTTCCCAAAACGGAATACGCCTCGTTGATCTCTTTCGCACGAGCAGAGACATCCACACCATGGTTGGCATCGGGGTGATATTGACGGAGCAGCGCTTTCCACGCGGCGTGGATAGTGTCTCGACTTGCCGTCGAGGGCACGCCTAGAACAGAATAATAGTCGCGTGAGAGAGCCATCTAGTTGTTACTTGCGGCTAAAACGCAAAAAAGAAAAGTCCGCTTGAGGCGTGATATTAACCTAGCTTTCTCGGTGATCCAAAAGAAAGCTTTAGGCGCCAACAGTCAGATGGCTACCATTCCCATCCGCAACTTCGTGCTTTTGACGACACCACGACGCCCCCGGCGCAGACCGATAGTCGGCGTTCGATCGCCCCTCTGCGTATCCTAACTTCAGACACTCCTTCATATCCTTGCCGGAGCGCCACACGCATGCGCAGCTGAAAGGGACCATACTCCACACCGCGTAAGATCGACCAGGTTTGCAGGACGCACCGAAAACGATCTGTTCCTGACCTGTCTCGGTAATCACGACGGGCTTCGGTTGACGTTGTTAACCGGCCGCTCTTTGGCATAGGCCGAAACGCCTGATCGGGTTAACGAGCAACCACGGTGGCAAGTACCTCTGCAAAACGCCGCGTTTGAAAAGGATACGGCGTGGATACGATACGGCGAGGCACGAATGCGGGCGGGATGCGACGGTATAATGAGCGCCTGATCCTGTCAGCCGTGCGACGTATGAACGGCGCGTCGAAAGCTGAACTCGCTCGCGTGACTACGCTGTCTCCACAGGCAGTCGTACGCATAGTTGACGAGCTGGATGGTGAAGGTCTGCTGTTTCAGGCAGGTAAGCGCACCGGCGGCATGGGCCAGCCTGCAACAATCTACCGTATCAACGGCAAGCGTGGATACACGGTTGGCGTCGAGGTCGGCCGTGGGGATACCACGATCGCGCTTCTGGATTTCGACGGAGAGCGTAAAGCCGTCTGTCGCCATGCCGACAGCTTTCCATCTATCGATACCGTGCTTCGGCACGTCAACGCGTTCATTGACGAACATCTCGCGGCCACGAACTTGCTCAGTAACGAAGCCTTTATGGGCATCGGAATTGCAATGCCGTGGTTCCTCGGAGAATGGCGTGACGAGCTTGGTATATCGATCGACCAAGCGGACGAGTGGCGACGTGCTGATGTTGCGGATCGCCTTCAAGCAGGACTCGCCTGGCCTGCATTTTTCGAAAACGACGGTAATGCCGCTGCACTGGCCCAACTGCTATGCGGCGCAGGCATCGATCTTCAGGACTTCCTGGCAGTCAATATCGGCACCTTCGTCGGCGGAGGTTTAGTTTTGGGCGGTCGTGTGCATCAAGGCAGGCATGGCAATGCCGGAGCACTCGCCTCAATGCCTGTCTGCGCAGCCGGCAAAAGCGACTATCTGATCCACCACGCCTCGCTTTACGCTTTTAACCAGGAAGCCGTTGCCGAGGAGCGTTCCGCGTGGACGCGTCGGTGTATTGATGCGCTCGCTTTTGCAGTGACTAGCGCAAACAGTCTTCTCGATCTCGAAGCTGTCATCATTGATGGTGCCCTTTCTTCCACGTGTCTCGATGCCATTGCCACCGGATTGCAGGATCACTTTTTGACCAATTCACCGCCGGATTTCTTTGTCCCTGAGATTCGCCGAGGAGGTCTTGGCAACGTAGCAGCAGCCGTGGGCGCAGCCCTGCTGCCACTCCACGCAAGCTTCACCCCAGACTTGGCGAGCCTGTTCAAGAAAAGCTAATCTACCCGAAACGGCCACAATAAAAATCACAGTCTATGCCGACTGGATTTCTAACTGTGCTTGACAGACTAACTCACACTAGTAGATTTAGTACCTGACCACGAAGGCGTGGCAAGTGTCAGGAGAGAGATTTCGTGTTCGTTCGCCCTAAACCATTGTCTTGCCGCGATTATTTTCGGTTTCGCGCGCATGGTTGAGCCATTGATTCTCGGCGCAATCGAAGCTGGCGGCACCAAATTTCTTTGCGCGATCTCCGATCGTGATGGCGCAACGTTGATGCAGACACGCATCCCGACCACGACGCCGAAAGAGACACTAGGCGCGGCCAGCGATTTCTTCGCTCAAGCGAGCGAGCAGTACGGCACTCTTGCGGCGTTCTCTATCGGCAGTTTCGGGCCACTTTCTTTGAATCCGATTGCAATCGATTACGGACGCATCACGTCAACGCCGAAAACGGGTTGGCAGAACGTCGACCTTTTTGCGCATTTCCGCCAAACCATTTCCGCGCCCACAGCACTCGATACCGACGTGAATTGTGCTGCAGTTGGCGAGCGGCTGTTTGGCAGCGGCCAAGGGCTCGATACGTTCTGCTATGTGACGGTTGGAACAGGCATCGGAGTTGGCGTTCTGATTAACGGTGCTCCGCACGGTGGCGCTAATCATCCCGAGGCAGGTCACATCAAACTGCCACGCGCGTCGGGCGACGATCAGTTTGCCGGGATCTGCCCTTACCATGGCGACTGCCTCGAAGGCCTGGCCTCGGGGCCCGCCATGCATGCCCGGTGGGGTACGCCGGCGGAGACGTTGCCCAGCAGTCATCCAGCATGGGACATCGAGGCAGACTACCTCGCCGGTCTTTGTGCGACACTTACCTATACCGTGCGGCCCGACCGCATCATCATCGGTGGAGGCGTCATGCAACCGCCCATGTATGACCGTGTGCGCAGGGCGCTGACCGCGAAGCTGGCCGGTTACGATGCCAGCATGCGCGCGATCGACATGGCCGACTATGTGGCGGCGCCAACCGCGGGCTCTTCGGCAGGTCTGACAGGCGCCCTCGCGCTCGCCTATCGAAAAGCGACCCGACAGTGGCCGATGCATTGGGCCGTTACTGAAACCACCTCCATCGAAGCGGAAGCCGTCAATGCATAGTGTTGTTAGTTCGGGCCCCGCGGGCGTTGCCGATGACGCCCGGGCAACTCCGGCGATCATCATGAGCGCGGCAGGCGCTGCGCTTGGTGGTCTCTTGTTCGGTTTCGACACCGCTGTGATCTCGGGTGCGACCAACGCGCTACAGAGCCAGTTCGCGCTTACCGAGGCATCGCTAGGCTTCACCGTCGCCTCAGCCTTGATTGGTACCGTCTTGGGCTCGCTCGTCGCAGGCGCGCCGGCTGATCGTTATGGCCGCAAAGCCATCATGCTTTCGGTGGCAATCGCCTACGTAGTGTCGTCGCTCGGCACTGCGCTGGCGCACGACTGGTACGTGCTGATCGCATTCCGCTTCCTTGGCGGTGTCGCTATCGGTGCCGCGTCCGTCGTCACACCGATCTACATTGCCGAGGTGTCGCCAGCGCGGTTCCGCGGTCGTTTGGTAGCGATGAACCAATTGAACATCGTGCTGGGTATCCTCATCGCGTTCCTCTCCAACTACATCATAGCGCAAGTCCTGCCGCCCGAGACGGCTTGGCGCTGGATGTTCGGCATCGTCGGGGTGCCGTCCGTCATATTCCTCATCGTCACGTTCTTTCTTCCAGAAAGCCCAAGGTGGCTGGCGGTGCGTGGTCACCGCGAACGTGCCGTTGCCGCGATGACGCGGCTCGGGTTCAGCGACCCCGGTGCCGAACTGCTCCGCATCGAGGCCGCGGACACGCGCGAAGCCGCCAAGGGGGCTCCACGCCTTTTCCAGGCGTCGCACACTCTCCCCGTCACCTGCGCGATCGCGATCGCGATGTTCAACCAGCTCTCCGGCATCAACGCCCTGCTCTACTACGCACCGCGCATCTTCGAATTGGCCGGTGCCGGTGCTGACAGCGCATTGCTGCAGTCGGTTGCTGTGGGCGGTACCAACCTGCTGTTTACGGCGCTGGCACTGTTCCTGATCGACCGCTTCGGCCGCAAGCCGCTGCTGTTCGTGGGGTCGATCATCTGTGCTGCCGCATTGCTTCTGGTCGGCTGGCAGCTCGAGCGCGTCGCGCCGAACGGCACCCTGATCCTCGTCGGACTTCTCGCCTTCATCGCAGCGTTCGCGGTGAGCCAGGGCGCGGTGATCTGGGTGTTCATCTCCGAGGTTTTCCCAAGCTCCGTTCGCGGCAAAGGTCAGGCGCTGGGTTCAACCACGCACTGGGTCATGGCAGCGATCATCACCTGGCTGTTCCCGGTGGTCGCCAGCGCCGTCGGCGGATGGGTGTTCGCATTCTTTGGCGCGATGATGCTGCTCCAGTTCGTCTGGGCATGGAAAGTGATGCCCGAGACGAACGGTGTCGCGTTGGAAGATATGGATTTGCGGGGAGCTGCAGCATGAAGACGATTGCACTGCTGATGGCGGCAGCTGCCGCTCTGGCAACCTCGGCGTCGGCGCAGCGGCCCGATCCCCGGCCTAGCTATCATTTCGCCCCGGCCAAGAACTGGATGAACGACCCCAACGGGCTCGTCTACTATGACGGCGAGTATCATCTGTTCTTCCAGTACAACCCTCATGGCGACCGCTGGGGTCATATGAACTGGGGACACGCAGTCAGCCGCGATCTCGTGCATTGGCAGGAACTGCCCATCGCGATTCCCGAGACCGCCGACGTCATGGCCTTTTCCGGCAGCGCCGTGATCGACTGGAACAATACCAGCGGCTTCGGACGCAACGGCAAACCGCCGATGATCGCGATCTACACCGGGCACAACCCCAAGGCGAAGCTCCAGTCGCAGTACGTCGCCTATAGCAACGATCGCGGTCGGACGTGGACGGTCCACGGCGAGGTTCTGAACGTCGGATCGCCAGAGTTCCGCGATCCAAAGGTCTTCTGGCACGCCGCCACCAAGCGCTGGGTCATGGTTGCCGTGATGGCACTGGAGAACCGCGCGGTGATCTTCACCTCGCCGAATCTGAAGCAGTGGACGTTCGCCAGCAGCTTCGGCCCCGCCGGCGGTCGCGGGAAAAACTGGGAGTGTCCGGATCTGTTCGAATTGCCCGTCGAGGGCGGAGCTTCCGGCGAAAAGCACTGGGTGCTCGGCATCAACCTCGGCGACAACGCCGTCGGTGGGGGCTCGGGTGGTCAGTATTTCGTCGGCGACTTCGACGGGACGCGATTCACGCCGGTTCAGGGCTGGCCCGGCGATGCGCAGTGGATGGATTATGGAGCAGACTTCTACGCCGCTGTGTCGTGGAACGATCTGCCCAAGGACGATCCACGCCGCATCTGGATCGGCTGGGCTAACGACTGGCGTTACGCGGAAGCCATCCCAACCTGGCCATCGCGCGGACTGATGACCGTCCCACGCCAGGTTACGCTGCGCAAATCGCCCGACGGGTATCGGATCATGCAGACGCCGGTGCGCGAGGTCGCGACCCTGCACGGCGCCCGACAGGAATTCGCCGCGACGTTGAACGACAGCCCGACCGCGCTTCCCATTCAGGGTGGTTCGGCGGATCTGGAGTTCGCGATCGACGCTGCTTCGTCCGAGCAGGTGGCGATCACGCTCACGGATGGCGAGGGTTATCAGACCGTCGTCGGCGTTAATCCGACCGTGAACGAGGTCTTCGTGGATCGGACGCGCTCTGGGCCGCATTTCCATGACGGCTTTGCCAGCCGCCACGTCGCCCCCGTCGATCTGAAGACGCATCGCGTGAAACTGCGCATTCTGGCAGACGAGTCGATCCTCGAAGTCTTCATCAACGATGGCGAGCGGACGATCACCGATCGATTCTTCCGTGGCAGTGGCCCGCTGCGGTGGAGCGCGTCCTCGCGCGGCGGCAGTGCGCAACTGAAGCTCACCGCATGGCCGATGAACGCAGGCCCAGTGAAGGTCGCAGCGAAGTGACGACGGGTCCCGTTCAAAAGTCGGCAAGCATGTTTGGCCCGAGCTAGCTAGCGGGCCTCGCGGCCCGGACTACCAATAACCTGAAACAAATAACGTAATAAAGAGGGGATTCTTTTATGACGAGGTCTTTCCACGTCCTGCTGACGACTACTGCACTCCTGCCGCTGATTGTTGCATCTTCAGCTTGGGCACAAGCTGATGTGTCGCCGGCAACGAACCAGACCGGAGCGGCCCAGACGCCAACATCCGGCGATCCACTGCCCAACTCTGCGCCCACCAGTGCTGCGCAGGCGCAATCGGACGCGGCGCCGGAGAACGCGCAGGCGGGCGGAGACAACGAAATCGTTGTTACTGGTTACCGTGCAGCGCTTGGTTCTGCGCAGGAACTCAAGCGCAATTCGTCGTCAATCGTCGACGCGGTCGTATCTGACGACATCGGCAAACTGCCGGACAACAACGCTGCCGAAGCCATCTCGCGGATCGTCGGCGTTACGGTTCTACGTTACAACGACGAAGCAGGCGTCATTCTGGTGCGTGGCCTGCCGGACGTTGCAACGACGTTCAACGGCCGCGAGTTCTTCTCGGCCGAAGACCGCGTCTTGCATCTCCAGGATTTCCCGGCTGGTGTCGCCGCGGGCATCGAGGTCTACAAGTCGGGAACGCCCGATCTTATCGAACCCGGTCTGGCAGGGCTGGTCAATCTGCGCTCGCGTCGCCCATTCGACGTAAAAGACACCGAGATCGCCGGCGAAATCCGCGGATCGTACAATGATCAGTCCAAAGCATTCGACCCGTCAGGTAACCTCCTGCTGACGAAGCGCTGGGACACACCGATCGGCGAGATCGGCGCCTTGGTGAATATGAGCTACACGCGCACCACCTATCGCAACGCCGATCGCTATGCTGACTCCGCGGTTATCACGCCGCGCGGTTTTGGCATCGATGATCCCGCCGATGATCTGACGGTCGCGACCCCTGGCGTTGGCAATTTCAACTTTCCGGCAAACGCCGGCAACTTCTACGAGAAGGGCGTTCGTCATCGGCCGGCCATCAACGGTACGATCCAATGGCGCCCATCGGCCAATCTTGAGGTCTACGCAGAAGGTTTGTGGCAGGCGTATCGCGGTAACGTGTTGCGGGACTCGTTTAACGTGAACTTCGAACGGCGTGATGCCAACGGCGTTGCGCCCACGCTCAGCAACGTCGTCCTGGTACCGGGCGAGCCGAACAAGGCCGCAAGCTTCACCAAGACGGGCGGCTACGTTCCCGAGTTTTCACGGGTAGCGCAGGATGATCGGACTGATACATATCAGGGCGCATTGGGCTTTAAATGGACGACCGGCCGCGCAACGCTGTCGGGCGACTTCGCCTACACCAACAGCCGCTACAAAGCCCTGGAGCTTGCCGTCGACTCCCAGCTTGCGGCTGCACCGACTATCAACGTCGATTGGGACGCACGCGGATCGGCGGTTTTCGATCTAGGCAGCTACGACATCACCAACCCCGACAACGCCCGCTGGCGCGGCTTCAATCAGCGCGAGTTCGTCGCCAAGGGCAACGGGCTTCAAGGCCGTCTTGATCTGGATCTCGAAACCGACTGGGGCTTCCTGCCGCATCTTCAGTTTGGCGTTCGTGCCAGTGATCGCAATGCCTCGTCGCAGAACAATACTCGCTACGCCTACACTGCCGGCCTCAACATCCCGCTTGCGGGCCTTCCAACCGGCGCGCTTGAAGTGATTACGGATGGCTTCCGTAACGATCCACAGCGCTTTCAGAACTGGCTTGCGCCAAATCGTGACGCGATCATCGCCAACAGCGAGGCACTGCGCCAGCTTGCCTATCAGTCGGTCCAACAGGCGACCGTGCTGTTCCCGAACGACGGCGGCATTCGTGACGCTGTGGCAAAGTACGCAACTGCCGAGATCCCTGTCGATCCGCTGGGCGGCTTCACCGCTAGCGAGGCTAGCTATGCCTTCTATGGTCAGGGCAAGTTCGCGTTCGACCTCGGCGGTATCGAGGTTGACGGCACCGCTGGTGCTCGCATCGTCAACACAGATGGTGAGTATCGCGGTTTCAGTCGCGTACAGGGCAGCGATGGCACCGTTGGTATCGTCCCGACGACCACCAAGCAGAACTACGTCGACGTCTTGCCATCTGCCATCGCGCGCATTCGCTTCTCTCAGAAATGGCAGGTTCGTCTAGGCTACACGCAGACGCGGACCCGGCCGGGGTTCGGTCAGCTGAACCCTTCGCTCAACATCACGGCCAACAGCCCAGGTCCGGATGGCTCGCCGCCGCAGTTTGATGCAACCGGCTCTGGCGGCAATCCGAACCTGCGCCCGCTGACGTCAAAGAACTATGATTCCACTCTGGAATGGTACTTCTCCAAGAACGGGTCGGCATCTGTCGCCGCGTTCTACCGCGATCTCAATGGCTTCATCGGCAACTATACACAGGTCGTTAACGACCCGATCTACGGCCGCGTTCAGCTGAACCGTCCTGAAAATGCCGGTAACGGACGCATCAAGGGTATTGAGGCTTCGGCGCAGACGTTCTTCGACTTCCTTCCCGGCCTGCTCTCTGGCTTCGGCGTGCAGGCGAACGGCACCTATCTCGACGGCACCAACCAACTGCCGCAGGCGCTCGGCGAAAGTGATCGCCAAGTGCGAATTACTGGTCTGTCCAAATGGGCCTATAATCTCACCGGCTTCTACGAGAAGGGCAAGGTTTCCGCCCGGCTATCGTACAACTGGCGGTCGGGGTATACCACGAGCTACAACCGCACCATCAATGAAACGCAATATGCGGGCGAACTCGTACGTCCGGTATCACGACTGGACTTCTCCGCGAGCTTCGAACCTTACAAAAACATCTCGCTTGTCGCCAACGTTAGCAACATCCTGGCGCAGCCGTTCAAGAACTACCGTTACTACAATGAGACGCAGTATTTTGGTCGCGATCTCCGGATCGAAGGTCGATACATGAGCCTAGGCCTGCGATTCAAGATGTAACGCTCTGACCTGCGCAGTGTGGCAACACGGCACTGCGCAGGGACTTGGACCAAGTTGACCGCGGGTCAACGCCTTCGAACTCTGACCTACCTGCGCAGCGTAGGATCCCTGAGTCCCGTGTAACGAAATGCCATTCCGCTCGGGTGCGGGAGGCCGGGACCCGTCTGCCACAGATATCCTGATAGGAGCCAAGGCAATGCCACGTGAAACCGTCTACACCCGGCGCACGACGCTTGGGCTCATCGCCGGCTTTCCAATGATGGCTGGGTTTGGCCGAACACTGGCTGGAGCAACGACCTTGACGGACGGCTCGGTCTCCATTCCTCCGTCACCTTCAGCCACCGTGCCTCAGGCAGAAAACGGTCGGCCTCGCTATCACATCACTGCCCCGGCAGGCGGCTGGATCAACGATCCGCAACGCCCGCTGAAGATCGGCGATACCTGGACGCTTTGGGCGTTGTACAATCCCACCTACCCTACCGGTGGCACAAATTGGCGGCGTTGGACGTCGAAGGATCTTGTAACATGGGAAGACCGTGGCATTGCGATCCCGCGAAACACCAACCGCTTTGGAGACGTCTGGAGCGGCAGTACCGTTGTTGATACAGCAAATACCGCCGGTTTCGGCGCAGGAGCGCTCGTAACTCTCGTAACGATGCCGGTGCCGGGCACCGGCCAATCCTGTGCATTGTGGTACTCACATGACGACGGAGCGAACTTTGCGTTCCATGACATCGTTCTGGCTAATCCGGGAGGTCGCAAGGATTTTCGCGATCCTACCGTGTTCTGGCATGCGCCCACGAACCGTTGGGTTATGACCCTCTCCGAGGAGGGTAAGATCGGGATCTACACGTCCACCAATCTCAAGCAGTGGACATATGCCAGTGGCTTCGCCTCGACGATCGTCGGCCGCGTTATGGAATGCTCACACCTCTTCAAGCTGCATATGTACGAGGCTAACGGCGCGACGTCGGCAGATAGATGGGTATTGCTGGTTGGCGGCAATGGTACCAAGCTCGGCTTCACCGTAGGCGGCTATTATTGGGTCGGAGACTTTGATGGGATGACGTTCACGTCCGACGCCTTGGAGGGGCAGTGGATCGATGGAGGGGCGGACTTCTACGCCGCTGTAGTCTGGACCGACCCAGCCGCGGCCGATCCGCTTGCGTCGGCGTACTTGATAGCCTGGATGAGCAACTGGGATTATGTGAACAAGATTCCTGTCACCCGAGATTACCGCGGACAACTCAGCCTTGTTCGCCAGCTAAGACTTCAGCGTGTAGCGAACGTACCACGCCTGCTCAGCACACCGCTCGCTGCCCAGAATGAGTTCTTTGCTCCCGCCATTGCCGGACAGGATCAAACGGTTACAAAAGGGACGGATTACGTATGGCCGGCAGGTGCAGAAGCGGCCGCCTGCCGTATTGATCTGACGTTCAGCCGGATTGGGGCCATTTGGCCCGACGACATCATCTTATTGGTTCGCAAGGATGATGATTTTGAAACCCGAGTTCTATTCACTGCGCATACCAATACGGTCTCTCTTCACCGAGAAAATAGCGGCCCCAACGTACCGAATGTTGACGCTTGGCGGCAGCAACGTAGTGTCGCGTGCGATTTCACGACGGGCTCGATAAACTTAAGCCTATTCATTGATTCAGGATCGGTTGAGCTTTTTCTCGGCAGCGGAAAAGCAACAATTTCTGAACTCATAACGGCGCCTCTTGAGGCCAAGCCGCTTAACCTGAGCGTAAGCAACGCTAGATTGAAGGTATCGGGTGTTTCAATAACGCCTATGAATTAGCGCGTTTTGAACTCACGCTTGCAGCGAATTCGGTTTGGCGCCTTTAATCCATGTCCGGCTGGACCCATAATCGGTCGCTAACGCCCGTTCCCTCGCTTCCTAACTTCAGACGCTCGTTCATCTTCGCCGTTCAAGCGCTCGGCAAAACCACCCCCATCACGTCAGTGCTGGCAGCGCGTCGAGGTGCTTTTCGAGCGTGATCGGATATTCGCGCACGCGCACGCCGGTCGCATTGTAGATCGCGTTGGCGACCGCAGGAGCGACCCCGGTCAGGCCTAGCTCGCCTACGCCCTTGGCCTTCACCGGCGAGATCGTCGGATCGACCTCATCGATGAAGAAGGCGTCGAGATGCGGGATGTCGGCGTGCACCGGCACTTCGTAGCCAGCGAGATCGTGGTTCACGAAGAAGCCGAAGCGCTTGTCGATCGCCATGTCCTCCATCAGCGCGGCGCCGACGCCCATGACCATCCCGCCGATCACCTGGCTACGCGCAGTCTTGGCATTGAGGATGCGTCCTGCCGCGCAGACCGCGAGCATGCGCCGCACCCGGACCTCGCCGGTATAGGCGTCGACCGCGACCTCGACGAAATGCGCCCCGAAGGTCTGCTGCTGGAACTGATCCGCGAGCTTGGCGAACTCCATCAGGTCCTCGACCACGATCTCGCCATCCCTGGCCGCGTTGGCGAGTTTTACCGAACGGTTGCCGCTGCGCACCTGGCCGTCGGCAAACTCGACGTCGGCGGTGTTGAAGCCGAGGCGCTGAGCCACGGTCTCGCGCAGCTTCATGCACGCTGCATAGACGCCGGCGGTCACGGAAGGGGCGCCTTGCTGGCCACCCGATCCCGGCGTTTCCGGGAAGGTGGAGTCGCCGAGCTTGACCACGATGCGGTCGGGTGCGACGCCCATCATCTCGGCCGCGGTCTGCTGGACGACCGTGTAGCTGCCGGTGCCGATGTCCGTCATGTCCGTCTCGATTGTCACAACGCCGTGCCGATCGAGCCGGGCGCGTGCGCCAGCCTTGGCGATCTTGCCGCCACGGATCGCTCCTGCCATCCCGATACCGATCAGCCATTGCCGTTCGCGGACCGCACCGGGCTTGCTCTGCCGCTTGTCCCAGCCGAAGCGTTCTGCGCCCTCCCGCAGGCAACGGACGAACGCTCGGGTCGAGAATGGCTTGTTCGGATTTTCGGGGTCGACCTGCGTGTCGTTCACGACCCGCAGCTCTATCGGATCCATCTTCAGCTTTTCCGCCAGCTCGTCCATCGCGACCTCTAGTGCCATCAGGCCAGGTGCTTCGCCGGGCGCGCGCATCGCATTGCCTTCGGCAAGGTCGAGCGTGGCCAGCCGCATCCGGGTCAGCCGGTTAGCGCCCGCATACAGCGTCCGCGTGGAAGTCACTGTCGGCTCCGTTCGCCCACCGACGAGGTTACCCGACAGGCTGTCGTGACCGATGGCCGTCAGCCGCCCGTCACGGCCCGCGCCCAGCTGCACCCGCTGGATCGTCTTCGGCCGGTGGATCGTGGTGTTGAACATGATCGGCCGCTGCAGCGCGATCTTCACCGGACGATTGACCACGCGTGCTGCGATCGCCGCCAGCGCCAGATCGATCTGCACGGTCCCCTTACCGCCGAAACCGCCACCGATGTAGGGCGAGATCAGGTGGACATTCTGCTTGGGGATGCCGAGGATCAGCCCAAGGTCGCGCGTTCCCCAGTTCATCTGCTGGATCGACGTCCAGCACGTCACGCGGTTGCCATCCCACTTGGCGATCGACGCATGTGGCTCCATCATCGCGTGCGCCTGGTCGGGCACGGTGTAGGTCTCGTCGACCTTGACCGGCGCGGCAGCGAACGCCTTGGCGAAATCGCCGACCTGCTTCTCGTTGGGGCCGCCAAACTCGCCTTCCGGCGGGACGGGCGCGCTGCCGTTCTGCGCGGCCAGATCGAACCGCCCTGCCGTCCGCTGATAGTCGACCCGCACCAGCTCTGCAGCCGCACGAGCCTGCTCAAACGTCTCTGCAACGACGACGGCGACCGGTTGATGGTAGTGGTCCACCTCCGGCGCGGCGAGCATCTTCTGGACGTAGAACTTGCCGACCCCGGGCTTGCCGGCATTCAGGTACGTGACGACACCGACCACGCCGGGCGCACGTTCGGCATCACGCGTGTCGATCGAAGTGATCCGGCCCTTGGCGATCGCGGCGCCGAGAATGTAGCCGTACGCAAAACCAGGCGCGACATCTTGCCATTCATAAGCATAGGTCGCGGTGCCGGTGGTCTTCAGATGCCCTTCGTAGCGATCGAGTGGCTTGCCGAGCACCTTCATCCGGTCGGTCGGGTTGGCGCCTGCGGGTGTGTCGAAGATCATGGCTTCACCTCTGCAATCACCGCCGCGAGGGTACGCGTCGCAAGTGGGATCTTGAATGCATTGTCGTCGGTCGGCCGTGCGTCGGCAAAGACCGCTTTCGACATCTCGACCGCGCCGCGGGGCATCGCTGCCTCCGCCGCCTCCACCCGCCAAGGCCGATGGGCGACACCACCGAACGCTACGCGTCCGCTGCCGTCACGCTGAACGATGGCAGCGACCGAAACGAGCGCGAACGCATAGGACGCGCGGTCGCGCACCTTGCGGTAGATATGCGTACCACCGACCGGACGCGGCAAGGTGACCGCGGTGATAAGTTCGCCGTGATCCAGCACATTATCCCGCTCGGGCGTATTGCCCGGCAGCGTATGGAAGATGCCGATAGGGATGGATCGTGTCTTCCCGTCCGCCTTCATCGTTTCGACGGTGGCGTCGAGCACGCGCATCGCAACCGCCATGTCGCCTGGATAGGTTGCGATGCACGCCTCGCTCGATCCGATGACGGCAAGCTGGCGCGAATAGCCCCCTATCGCAGCGCATCCCGACCCCGGCTTCCGCTTGTTGCAGGGCTGGTTCGTGTCGTAGAAATACGGGCACCGCGTCCGCTGGAGCAGATTGCCAGCGGTCGTCGCCTTGTTCCGCAGCTGGCCTGAGGCGCCGGCAACGATAGCGCGGCTGAGCACGCCATAGTCGCGCCGCACCCGCTCGTCGCTCGCCAGCGCGGTGTTGCTGACGAACGCACCGATCCGCAGACCGCCGGCGTCGGTCGGTTCGATCCGGTCGAGCTTAAGGTCCTGCACGTCGACCAGATGGGTCGGCGTCTCGACCTCGAGCTTCATCAGATCGAGCAGGTTGGTACCGCCCGCCAGGAATCGCGCGCCAGGCTGGCTCGCGACCAAACGTGCCGCGTCCGCAGGCGTCCCTGCCCGCTCGTAGGTAAAGCTTTTCACGCGCGCGCTCCTGCAACGTCTGCCATCGCCTCAGCGATGTTGGAATAGGCACCGCAGCGGCAGATATTACCGCTCATTCGCTCCCGCATTTCGCCGCCGGTAGGCTGCGGGGACGCCATAAGGTCGGCCTGCGTATGACTAGGAATGCCCCGCCTGATTTCCTCCAGCACCGAGACCGCGGAACAGATCTGCCCCGGCGTGCAGTAACCGCACTGGTACCCATCATGCTTCACAAAGGCTGCCTGCGTTGGATGCAGACGCTCGGGCGTGCCGAGGCCTTCGATTGTGGTCACGGCATCGCCCTTATGTTGGACGGCGAGGCTGAGGCAGGCGTTGATACGCTCACCGTTGACGATGACCGTGCACGCCCCGCACTGCCCATGGTCGCAGCCCTTCTTAGTGCCGGTGAGATACAGATGTTCGCGCAGCGCATCGAGCAGGGTTGTGCGCGGATCGAGCATCAGCTCCCGGGCCTTGCCGTTCACAGTCAAAGCGACCTTGTAAGTTGGCAGAGTTTGCGCGGGCGGTGCGGCGTCGGCGGTTTCGCTCGCGATGGCGGATACTGCCGCAGTAGTAGCGCTGCTCATCAGCATCTCCCTTCGGGATAATTGAAAAGTCTCACTGGCCATCGGCGATCCTCCGTGGGCGCGCCAATGGGCGCCGGTCAGGACTATTAAACGCTTTTAACAGAAGTAGGTTACCCGTCAGCCGCTTGATGCGATACTGAATCTGGTTCAACATCAGGGATGCTTGTCACCCGCACCAACCTTACCGACCTTGCCTATTTTCTAGCGATCGCGCGGCATCGCAATCTTCGTCGGGCCGGCCTCGAGCTTGGCGTGTCTGCCTCAGCGGTCAGCCATGCTCTCAAAAGTTTCGAAGAGCGCGCGGGTGTCCGACTGATCAACCGGACCAACCGATCCGTAACCTTGACGTCGGCTGGAAAGGCGCTGGAGCAGTCGGTCTCCGGGTCATTTGCTGACATCGGCTCCGCACTCGAAAACCTCGATCAGCTCCGCGCCTCTCCTGGTGGGAAAATCCGCATCAACGCCGTGGTCGATGCGGTAACGCTGGTGCTTGGTCCTGTGCTTGCCGAACTGTCTCGCCGTCACCCTGATATTGAGGTCGATCTGGTATCGAGCAATCGCATCGTCGATGTCGTCGGCGAAGGATTCGACGCAGGCGTTCGGTATGGCGGCACCGTCCCCGAAGACATGATCGCGCAGCGACTTTCAACTGACCTCCGATGGGTTGTCGCGGCTTCTCCCCGTTACCTCGAAGAACATGGCACACCAACGCACCCAAACGAGCTGAAGCATCACCGGTGTCTTGGAGTGCGTCTTGGGGACGACAGTATCTACCGGTGGGAATTCGAGGGGCCTAACGGGGACTTTGATATGCCTATCAAAAGCGCGATGACTGCCGACGATAGCCGATCAACGCTGGCAATGGCACTAAACGGCGCGGGGCTGACGTTCGGTCTTGAGGCCCTGTTCGCCAAGCATGTCGCAGACGGCACCCTGCGCCTTGTGCTAACCGAGTGGGTGACGACCGGGCCGGGCTTCTACCTTTACTATTCCGGACGACGACAATTACCCGCGGGTTTGCGCGCGCTGCTGACGATTGCAGGTGAACTAAAACCACTTGGCTGACGCGTCTGTTCAACATCCGGCATTCACAGCGTCTGAAACGCGTCTTCAATGACGAAGCAATGACCCACTACCGGACGTTCGCGGGGTAGTCTCCGCTTCCCAACTTCGGCCCTTCGTTCATCTCGAGGCGAGGCTCATGCTGCACGCATTGCCCTCTGCCTGACGGCAAGCCGAATTTATCAAAAAGGATGTTGTTTCGAGAATCTCAGGGTTCGCTGGCATAGGTGCTAGTAGCGAACCATCGTTGCATTGCGCATGACAAGAGAAAGGACGGCAATGCGCTACGCCTATAGAGAGGAAAATGTCGATTATGTCGCCGATCTGACATTTGACGCACTCAGCTATGAGGAGATCCACGACAAGAAGCTGTCGCGTCCTCCCAGCAGGGTGCGCCTCGGCTTGCGACAGAGACGCGCTGATTTTGCTAAGAT
>NZ_SLYF01000019.1:0-11902 GCF_004343105.1 Sphingomonas sp. PP-CC-3A-396
CGGCAAGATGGGCTTGCGGGTGTGCACCGGTGCGGTCGGCCGTGAAGCGATACCATGTCGCCGGCGGGGTCGTGTTGCCCGAGGCTCGGTCGTCGACCGCATAGACCCACAGCCGCCCGGTCGCGGTGCGTCCGCGGCCGGGGTCGAGCACGGGAACGGGCGTGTCGTCCGCGTGGATCTTGTCGCCTTTCAGCACTTCCTCGCGGATGCGGCTGACGATGGGGTCGAGCAGCGCGGCTGCCTGACCGACCCAGCCAGCCAGCGTCGAGCGGTCGATGTCCAGGCCTTGGGCTACCATCATCTCGGACTGCTGATAAAGCGGCAGATGATGGTCGAACTTCGAGACGACGACATGGGCCAGCGTTGCAAATGTCGCCTTTCCGCGGGCGACCGCCTTCACCGGGGCAGCCGCCTGGACGATCTTCTCACAGGTCCGGCAGCTGTATTTCGGTCGGACGTTCCGCACCACGCGCCAGTGCACCGGCAGGACGTCGAGCATCTCATCGGCGTCTTGCCCGAGGCGGCGTAGCGCACCGCCGCAGCCCGGGCATGTGCAGGTGCCGGAGGCGGGTTCGTGAACGAGCTCCTTGCGTGGCAGGTGGTCGGGCAACGCACGGACTGGTGCCGGTCGCCCGGGCGTGTCTGACAAGGCCGCGGCGGTCTCCGGGACTGCGCTCTCGGTTTCCAGTTCCTCGAGCGCGAGTTCAAGCTGCGCAATCTCGCGCGTCAGCTTCTCGGAGGATGCGCCGAACTGCATCCGCCGCAGCCGGGCGATCTGACCACGCAGTGTCTCGATGAGCAGGTCGCGAGCGGCAAGTGCTGCATTGGCCCGGGCGAGCGACGCTTCCAGCACGGCAATCCGGACCTCGGCATCAGATGGGGCAAGAGGGGCTTGCGACACCTCGTTTTCATAGCAGTTCGCGCACTCTCACACGAGCAAAAATGGCGGAAAAGCTATGTTTTCAGCCTGCTAATGTTGGTGACCAAGTCCGCTCTGGGCGGCGCCAGTCGATGCCCTCTAGAAGCATCGACACCTGCGCCGATGTCAGCGCCACTGTGCCCGTCGCCGTCACCGGCCAGACGAAACGCCCCCGGTCCATCCGCTTCGAAAACAGGCATAGTCCCTGACCATCGAACCACAGCAATTTAATCAGGTCGCCGCGCTTGCCGCGGAACGCGAACAGCGCACCGGAATGTGGTTTCTCCTGAAGCACCTGCTGCACCAATACCGCCAGGCCATCGAAGCCCTTGCGCATGTCGGTGACGCCGCACGCCAGGAATATCCGCGTCGATGTCGGCTGCGGGATCATCGCGTCAGCACGCCGATCACGCGTGATAGCGCCTCGGCGTCGACAGCGCCGTCGACGGTCAGTCGTATACCCGAAGGCAGCTCGATGCCGATCTGCCCCGCGGTCCGGGCGTCCGCTGGCGCCTCGACGGGCGGCGCCGGCAGCATCACGGGCGGCTCGCTGATCTGGACTTCGGCAAATGTGGCCTGAGGCCGGGCCGGCACTCCGCTCAGTGCACCCGACATAGCTTGGCGCCGCCAGGTGTAGATCGCGCCGCTGCCGACCTCGTGACGCTCGACCGCCGTCCTGACCGACCCATCCGGGCCAAACGCATCGCGTAGGATCGCCAGCTTCTGCTCGACCGTCCAGCGGCGTCGACCCGACACCCGACCGACAATCTCAATACGACCACTCATACGACCGGTCGTATGACTACTCGCTACATCTGCAGCAGGTTCGATAGTCTCGTCTGACATCACGGCCCCGTTCAAAGAGCCGCCATCAACCCGTTGAACGCCCCGCCTACAAGGCGACCTTCAGACCACGCTTACACCACAGCCGCACGCAGGCAATTTCCTGATCCCACCTTTTTTAAGATCCCGGCAATCTCCGGCATCACTTTTCCTGCTCCCATTACCGCGATCCAACTGACATCGGGCACCGGCTTGATCACATCGGGTCCGATCAGTTTATGACGATCCGCAATGCTCAACGGGGCCTTGTCGGTGGCCCTGGAACCCGGAAGGGTACCAGCCCCTGCCGCTCAATTTCGGCCGTAACCATCTGTCGATCTTGCTGTTTTGAAAGCACGCGCAACAGTAACAGGGTTTCGATCTGCACAGCATTGGGCTCGTGGGGGACCTGTTCCCGGGTAGGTGCAACAAGCCGCTCTGCCACCTGATCGCGCAGCTCGTCCATCGTTTCACCCATGTCGATCATTGCGGCTCGGATGCTCGCAAGCTCCTCCTCAATCCTGTCGGTCTGGTCGAGCTTGTTCCGTATGAATGCTGCGAGGCCAATGCCCCGGCTTTCGGCCTCGGCAGCGTAAACAAGCGCTTGCCCCTCCCTTAAACGGATTTTGATCGAATCTGACAGCTTCATGACGCGTCCTACCACAGCACGGACCCCAATTATCCAGATTTAGTATCCCGTTTCCAATTACTTGCAGCTGAATAGGGACCACTTGGGGTCCGATGCCGGCGCAAGCAACATGGTGAAGTTCTTATAATTCAACCACTTAACAGCACCGGAAGGTGCGTATGGTGTACGACCCGAAATCATCGATTTAAGGGCAGAGATTGAAGCTCCGACAGCCCCAAACAGGCTGCCCCAACCTTAAGGGGGTCCAAACTACCCTAATGAACGAAGTTCAGCAGGCGAGCCAAAGGCAACACCGTCAAAAATAACGGATTGAGTACGATACGAGGATAAGTTGAGTGTGAAATGAGGACATTTTGAGGACATAGCGCACAGTGAAACACAGATTGAGCGCAAAGTGAGGGCGCATCGAGGACAAATATTTTGTAAGCTGTCCACCCAGCGATAATACCCAGCTATAGTCTAAACGATTGTCGGAAAAGCAGCATGACCGACCCACTCATCGACTCTCTCAAGACAGTGCCCCGGACAACCAAGGCAGCCAGACTGCGCGTTCTCCTGCCCGAAATCGAGCGCCTGCTATCAGAGGGCGTGCTGAGGGAGGACATTATCGCCCACCTGAAAACGGGTGGACTGGATCTGACCCTGGAGACCTTCAAGACCTACCTGTTCCGGTACAGGCGTGATCAGCGGTCGGCAAAAACCGACTCTATCAAACCGACCCGATCATTCGAGCATGAACGCGTTGCCGATCGCAAGACCGTCACCGACCCCGAACCCATGAAAGAAGACGATCCCGACGGTGACACGATAAAGCCGGAGCCTGATAGCGGGGCACAACCCGAGCTTCGGTTCGCGGACGTATTTGATCGTAGAAAAAGTGATGCCTATGTCGACCAGTTTATGACGCCCCGCCCTCTTATACTCGGCCGGAATCGCCATAAGCCGTGATCCTTAATTGTAGTTTGTCAGCCTGCCTCAATACGCCGGCGTATCTCCTGCCTGTCCCCGGCTATCAGAAGGACGTCGCTGATGAACCTTTCCAGATTATGTCGTAAATCGGCGACGATCTTTCCGAGCAAAAATCGCTGGTGACCCGAAAACCCATCATGGAGTTCCAGCGTCAACATTCCTGCCAGTGAAACGAACTGTTCGGCTTCCTCGGCCATCCATTCGACATAAACATCCCTGGAACAGCCCATGCCTGTCGGCCGGTTCAGCGGTATCTTCGTCATGGCAAAGAGCAGCGAATCCTCGAGCTCTGTTGAAACCGATCCAGGCTGTCGGCCTTCACGTAATGCGTCCAGCAATTCTCGAATTTTATGTTCCGTGTTACCTGCCACGATCGCCTCCGCGCTTGGAAAGGAGGCAGACCCGGCGCGCAAGCCGGGTGTTAGGAACCCTGCACAAGCACAAGGCGCTGCCACCTTTGGGCAAGCCTTGGACATGCGTGACAGCCACCCGGCCGAGAAGCTCTCGACCGGACTTGTGATCATTGGGGTTCCTACGCCCCACGGCCGGGATTTACCGAACCGCGTACCATCGATCGCAAAAGCAGCCGCTGCGCGCAAGGCATGCTTGCGCTTGCAGCTTGTTCGATGGTGCCGGGGAGATCACCCGTGCTGTTCGTCATCGCCATCTTCGCTGTTGCGGCTAGGCCCGCCTGCCCCGTTCCGTCAGCGCCGGTCGACGCGATTGCGGTCTCTGTCGCCAGAACGCCCGTGGAAGCCACAGGAGGCGCATACCTGGTGGGTAAAGGGGCCACACACCCCCGAGGACGATCGAGGGGTGTCCTAGCAGCTCATTGCGCTGGCATATGTGTTACGCGCCATAGAGAACGCTGCTGGAAACGCGGGTGGACGCTCCCCAAATACGTCGTGCGCGGTTCGTTCAGACGTTTCGCCCGGCGCAGCAACCCGGCCATCGCTACTTACAAGCAGCCTACGGCACGTTCATGGCTGTGGCTGTCACGCGCTCCAAAAATCGATACGCGAGTACGGTATACCACCTTGTCGTTGGTAACCGGGTCGGCACGGTAGGTCACATCGGTTGAATCCTGTGCCTTTGAGGCCAGGCACGCGGCAACTTCGGCAGTCGGCCTTACGGACCACATCGCGCCATCTGCTCCATCGGCGAGGCTGGTTGGACCGTTAGGACCGATCGAAATGCAGCCGGACAATCCGAAGATCGCGATCAACGACAAAACAGCTTTCATGATATCTCTCGAATAAGCGACGTAGCGTTCCAGCTACACCATGTAGCGGACCAGACCAGCCCTGGCACCAACGCTTCCAAAGCGATCATTGCAGCATCGGCACCGTTGATCGCGCTGCGACCTTCGACAGCGACCGGGTCGAGCGTATCGAGGGCCGCCCAGACAGCTCGTTTTTGTCGTGCAGTTTGACGTGATCACATACGCTACCCGTAACAGCTACTACTTGCCTATCGAACGGTAATTAGGGGAGAATGACCTTCTCGAACAAACGGCACCGCACTCAAACCCGGTAAACCGACATACTTGCGCAGCGACGTTCCAGCTAACCGCCTGCTACAACCATACGTGTCGACATGTATGGTTGTAGGCTGGTTCATTTCTTGTGTTCCGTTCGTCTGCATACAGTCGAGGCGTCTGGGCAAGATCTAGACATATTTACCGAACACGCCCGGAACAGGGCGGCAACGAAACGCGAAGGTTTCGCTTTCCTTCGAATCGGCGGTGACACATAGAATCACGATGCCGATCCGCCCCGAAAACCGCTGGCTCTATCCGATCGACTGGCCGCAGCTGTCGGACGCGATCCGGTTCGGCAGGGCAGGGGCTCGGTGCGAACATTGTGCGCGACCGCATCTACGCTTCGTCGCGCATCTTGGTGACGGACGCTGGTGGGACTCCGACACCGGGTTCTGGCGGTCGGAACGTGGCCGGCGGATCGTCGTCCGGGATCGCTTGGACCTGGCTCGCGTCCGCACAACCTACGTGGTCCTGGCTTGCGCGCATCTCGATCATGATCCGGGCCACAATGTGCCCCGCAATCTCGCCGCGCTCTGCCAGCGCTGCCATATGCTCCACGATGCAGCCGAGCATCGTTGGCAGCGCTGGTGGAACGCCTTCCGCCTGCGCGCACTACGCGACTTGTACGAGGACCCGCGGCTCACACGCGAACGCCTCGCACGCCATCTTTCAATGCCTCGAGGGCAGGGGGCTTCGTTCTAGGCCGGATCGGCCCAGCTGAACGGCCCTGCGGAAGGAGGATTGCGAAGTCGAGCCGGCGATCCGCTTTGAGATGCGAATGCATCGCCAGCTTGCCCCCGACGCGACGGCCTCGCATGCTCGGTCTCATGCCGTTCCTTCGTACTTCAACCGACCATCCTGCGACCGACACCGCTAACCCGTCGCTGGCAGCAGACGGCACGGCGCTGGTCGGCGATTTCGTCCGTTATGGCGGACGCCGTCTGGGTGCCGCTGTCGGGCTGATGCTTGCCGGCGGCATTCTCGAAGGCGTCGGCCTTGCACTGCTCGTGCCCATCTTCTCGCTATTGGCGCCGCAGACCGGCGGTCGCTGGCGCGCGATGGTCGTCGATACGCTGTCGTTGATCGGACTGACCACGCGGCTTGAGCAGCTGGCGGCGGTGCTGTGCGCGTTTTGCCTGCTCGTGGGAGTCCGTGCCGTCGTGCTGTCGACGCGCGACTGGCTGGTATCGGATCTGACGCTGGGGTTCGTCGATCATTGCCGGTTGATGGTCGTCACCGACCTGGCGCACGCGCGCTGGTCGACGCTGGCGCGGCTGCAACACGCACGGATCGCGCATATCCTGTCAAGCGAGATCACCCGGCTGGCCTTCGCCTGTTCCGTGCTGATGCAGATCATGGCCGCAGGCATCATGCTGGTGATCCAGGCGATCCTGATGATCGTGCTGTCGCCGGTCGTCGCGCTGGTGGTGATCGGGTTCGCCCTGCTAGGCCTCGTCGTGCTGGTGCCGCTGTCGAGGCGCGCAGCCGATGTCGGTAGATCGAGCACACGCTTCGCGTTCCGTATCGCCGGCGAGACCGCACATTTCCTAGGCGGTCTCAAGATCGCGGTCGCGCATGACATGGCGGACGCGTTCGTCGCGCAGATCGGCGAGGAGAGAGCCAAATTGCGCATGCAGCTGACCCTGCAGCAGCGCTTCCAGTCGCGCGTTGCGGTCGCCTCGGCGAGCATCGCCTCGCTGGCCGGGGCAATGATGATCTTCGGCGCGGTGTTGCTCGACATTCCCGCCGTCATGCTGCTGGCAGCCCTGGTCGTGCTGGTGCGGATGAGCGGGCCGGTCCGGTCGTTACAGCAAAGCGTGCAGCAACTATTTGGTGTCCTGCCCGCATTTACCGCGCTGCGCGATTTGAAAGTCGATCTGGGCGCACCGGTTTGCATCCCGACCGATGGGGACGCGCCGTGTGTTCAATCCGGAACGATCCGCTTCGAGCGCGTGACCTTCCGCTATCCGGGTGCGGGCGCGCCGGTGTTCACCGGGCTCGATCTCGAAATTGGCGCAGGCGAACTGGTCGGATTGTCGGGGCCGTCGGGCACCGGCAAGACGAGCTTCGTCGACCTGCTGACCGGGCTGCTGGAGCCGACCGAGGGCCGGATCGCGATCAGCGAGGGCGACGGCGCGCAGGGTTTGAGCCCGGACATACTGGCTGGCTGGCGGCGTCGTCTCGCCTATGTCGCGCAGGATTCCTACCTCATCAACGACACCATCCGCCGTAACCTGACCTGGGGCAGCGACGTCCGCCCCGATCCGGACCTGTGGCACGCGCTCGCGCAGACGGGGGCGGCCGATATGGTCAGGGCGATGCCGCGGGGTCTCGATACGCAGATGGACGATCGCGGCACGCGGCTGTCCGGGGGCGAGCGCCAGCGGATCGCGCTCGCCCGCGCGCTTCTGCGCGATCCGCAACTGCTGATTCTCGACGAAGCGACCAACGCGATCGACGTCGCCACCGAGCAGGCGGTGATCGCCAATCTGCGTCGCGCCTTGCCCGAAACGACGATCCTGATCATCGCCCACCGCGAGGAAACGCTCCGCGCCTGCGACCGCGTGATCGTGCTGGACGCCACGCAGACCGCCCATACGTAGCTGAACGACCCAACATGTCGACAGATCGACAGATCGAAGGCTCGAAGGCTCGACGGCTCGACGGCTCGACGGCAAATGATCGAACCTAGGTCGGATAGAATCGGTAAGGCCCGGCGCGCTTTTCGCCCGCGTTTACGATGGCAGTTTTCCTGGCTTGCGACGTCAGGACAACCCGTTAAGCGTCATGGATATTGCCGCTTTATCGGAGCTCTCGATGCGCCTGACCTTTGCTGCCGCTCTCCTCGTTGCATCCGCGGCGCCGACATCGGCCCAATCGCTCCACCAATATGGCGGCCTTGCCCTCTCGCCCGCAGGCGATCGCATCGCGACGGTCGAGAATAGCGGTAAGCGCGGTGTGGTGACGATCCGCAGCGTCGCCGACGGGCGGGTGCTGCGGACGATAGATCCCTGCGCGACGTGCAGCTATTCGGGGCTGACCTTCGCGCCGGGCGGCGATCTGGTCTTTCTGGTGCGCGACGCCACCGCGGGTACCGTGCGACTAACCTATGCCGATGCCAGAACGACGCGCACCGTCGCCACGATCGCCGGCATCGCGCAGACGCCGCGCGTATCGCCCGACGGCAAGCGGATCGCGCTGCTGGTGACGCTGGGTGCCGCCAAGGAATCGGGTGCGACGCAGGCGGGCGTGCGGATGATTGGCGAGATCGGCGAGGAAAGCGACGAGCAACGCCTCGCGGTGTTCGACATTGCGAAGCCAGCCACAGCGGTGACGCCGTTGTCGCCAGCAGGGCGCTATGTCTACGAATATGCCTGGACGCCGGACGGTAGCGGGTTCGTCGCGACGACCGCGCTCGGCAATGGCGACAACAACTGGTGGGTGGCGACGCTCGACGCGATCGATGCGCGGACCGGCGCGGTGCATGCGATTGCGAAGCCGGCGACGCAGCTCAACCAGCCGCGCGTGTCGCCCGATGGACGGACGGTGGCGTATATCGGCGGGCTGATGAGCGATTTCGGCTCGATTGGCGGCGATGTCTTCACCGTACCGCTGGCGGGTGGCAGCCCGCGCAACATTACCGCAGGCGCGAAGTCGACCGTGACCACGATCGACTGGACCAAGGCCGGCTTGCGGACGGTGACGCTGGCGGGCGACCAGGTCCAACTCGGCACGCTGACGCCCGGTCAGCCGGTAGTGCCCGGTTTCGCCAAGCCGGCAAGCGTCAGCGCAGGGGACGGTCGTGCGGTGTTCTCCGCCGATGGCCGCATCGCCGCGGCCGTGGTGCAGGATTACGAGCATGCCCCCGCGATCTATGCGGGACCGATCGGGACGGTGCGTCAGATCACGCACGACAACGACGCGGCCCCCGCGCTCGTGACGGCGCGCAGCATCAGCTGGAAGAACGAGGGATACGACGTGCAGGGCTGGCTGCTCGCGCCTCGGACCCCATCTGCGGGCCCATCTGCGGGCCCATCTGCGGGCAGGGCACCGATGATCACGCTTGTCCACGGTGGGCCGTCCGCGGCGTCGACGCCAGGGTATCTGTCCGAGAGCTCGTTGAACGCCGCGCTGCTCAAGGCGGGCTATTACGTCTTTCTTCCCAATCCGCGCGGCAGCTACGGGCAGGGCGAGGCGTTCACCGCCGCCAACAAGCGCGATTTCGGGGGTGGCGACCTGCGCGACATCCTGGCCGGGATCGACGCGGTCGAGCGGATCGCACCGATCGACGACAAACGTCTGGGGCTGGGCGGGTGCAGCTATGGCGGCTTCATGGCGATGTGGGCGAATACGCAGACCGACCGTTTCAAGGGCATCGTCGCGGGCGCCGGTCTGTCGAACTGGGTGAGCTATTACGGTACCAACGGCATCGACCAGTGGATGCTGCCGTTCTTCGGCAAGTCGATGTACGACGACATGAAGGCCTATGAGGACGTGTCGGCGATCTACCAAGCCAAGCGCGCGAAGACGCCAACCTTCATCTACGTCGGCGAGCGCGATATCGAGGTGCCACCCACCCAGTCGATCGAATGGTGGCATGCGCTGAAGGATCGCAATGTGCCGGTAAGCCTGGTGATCTACCCCGACGCCGGGCACTGCGTGACGGGACCGGAACAGTCTGCTGACGTGCGCCAACGCGCGATCGCCTGGTATGATCGGTATGTGAAAAATGCGCGCTGAGCATTCCCTGAAACCCGTGCGCCGGCTTAGGCGCCCAGGTTTCTGTACGAAGCGCGCGACCTCGGTCAGCGCCGGATCGATCGGATAGCCAGTGCCGTTAAGCCCGCCGGCGTCGAGCCAGGCGTGCGCCTCCAGTGCCGTGCCGGTCGGATCGCGCACGCCGGGATGTAGGACGCTATCGATTCCGCGACGTTCCAGCATTGCGCGTGCGGCGATTGCCTGCTGGAGGCACAATGTCCGGAACGGGAGCCACGGCGCGACCGCACTGATCGCCCAGCGGATCGCGAAAATCATGTCCGCCTCGGCTTGCGGGGCGGGGCGGGGCGGGGCGGGGGCGGCCACTCGGCTATGCGGTGCGAGGATACCACCTTAGCTGGCGGGCAAGGATCCTGAACGGCAACAGGCTGCGCAACCGTGCGACCAGCAGCGCCGCACTCGCCCCGACGATCAGGCGCTGGTCGACACGGGTCAAGCCCGACGCAGTGAGCAACTTGCAGCGTGGTGACGGCATGCCCTTCTCCTCCAATCCTGGCGGACCGGCATTCGATTACCCAAGGCATACCGGCCGTCGTCACCGCGATCCAGCCGCGGACCTTTGACCAGTCATACCGTCGATTGCGGCGTGCGATATTCCATGTTGGAATGGGCCAGGGGTGGTTCAGCCTTATCGTTCAGCCGAGGGGCATGCTGCGCGGTTTTGCTTTAGGCGGTTGCGCATACCTCTCACGACCGACAGGCCATTGGGGCCGCACCATGTCCGCATCGCGGGAAAGTGCGGGCCATCCTCATCGCCACGCGCTGCTATCCACCATATTGCAGCATCGGCAGTCCGATAAAGCTTCCTCTCGCAAATGCCGCGATCAGATAGTCGGGGCCGCCCTTATAGCCGGCTTGGAACAGCGTGCGGACCTGAACGCCGATCGCCATCGCCGCAGCATAGGACCGGGCGATCGCCGCCATCTCCTCGGCAGGATCGTCGCCGACCTTCGACAGCGTATCCCGAAGCAACGGATCGGTGACCGCAAGATGCCCCGCCTCATGCAGCAGGTCGTCGACTCAACCAGGCTGCGCTGGGTCGTACACTACCGCGCCACCTTGCACCGTCATCGCCGGCAGCACCGCATCGGCAGGCACCGTCCCGACCACGACCGTCAGCCCGACACCCTTCAGGAAAGCGAGACACCCAATTCCGGAACATCTCCTAGCGGAGAAGAAGACCCGAACTTTATGTCGACACGCCTACGTGTCTACACGGCTACTAGCATACAGAGAAGGTTCGGATTATGCGCGACGGCAGAGCGCAGAGGCGGGCAAAGACCCCAGCTTGTTAAACGCCCGCCGATAGCCGACCCTGGGTCCGCACGCGTCGCGGTGCGGGTCGACGTCCTCCTATGCAGGAACCGCGCATGACCAAGATCGCGCCTTTCGCAATATCGGCGCTCATGCTTGCCAGTCCCGCAGCCGCCCAGATCGATCCGGTCGCGCGCGTGATGGTGCGGCAAGCGCTCTCGGTCGCGACCGCACCGACGACAACCAGCATAGTCGGTGGCGAACAACCCAACACGCCTGCCGTTGCGCGGTCGTTGGGAATGATCGGCAATTCACCGACCCAGGTGAACGGCAGCGCCGCCAACGACACCGGCTTCTCGCGTTCAAATACAGCGCGGACGGCAAGGGCGTCACTAACTACTGGGTCAAGACGCGCAACCTGACGATGAACGGCTATGCCGCGGTCCAGAATGGCGATCGTATCGTCGTCGACCTCTGGCTGGCAGGCACCGGCGGACCGACGGGGCACGTCGGCGGGACACCCATGACCGTCGATAATCCGATCTTTCGGTAGGCGAAGTCGCTGGGCGCTGTTGACCAGTACCGGGGTCGCATTCTTCCAGATGAGTAAGCAATATCCGGTCCGCTACGGCACGATAAACGCGATCGTTGCCAACTAGAATGTTTGATCTGGGATAGTAGTTCCCAAATATATCTGCAATCAATAACAACACATGTTAGCCTAACATCCAAAACATGAGTTTGGATATCATATTACTTTTAAAATCGTCTTGCTTACAGAGACTTGTGCAATTGCTGAATTTGTATAAGTCTCTAGTTGATTTTGTTATGTTGTGATAGATTGATTTACCGCAAAGTTTGATACCTTTGTCGTAAACTAGGGTCAGGACTCATTGGTCATAGCCAGAAGATGACGGTGGCCGCGAGCGCGACGGCAGAGAAGAAGACAGTTGGGCAGCGGTCGTAACGAGTG
>NZ_SLYF01000020.1:0-10445 GCF_004343105.1 Sphingomonas sp. PP-CC-3A-396
TGCGAGCGGTCCGTTCCAGACAGATGCGCCATGCCACAAACATACCATGCGCCGCGATCTACGGGAATCCTCAGACCGGGTTCTCACACAGTCTGTTTGATTTTTGCATCACGAATGGCTGGGATGGAGAGGAAAGATAGCCTGTCCGCACGAGGTAGGCGTGCAAAGACTCTGGGAAATCGCGGAAGTGGGTGACATGTCCTTCAGGGCAGCGATGGTTCACCCAAGCCGAAACGGGCATGTCGCAAGGCTCCCATAGGTCACTGCCGTGCTCATAATGCTTTAGCATTAATGCCCATGCGGCCTCGAACTGTCCTGCTCGCGCTGCATCTGCGGTGTACGCGGCACAGGCGCCATTGCGGTAGCGCTTGTTGGACAGACATATCGGTGCCGAACGCACCATGTCGGCAGCAAAAAGACCGCGCAGCGCCGGATCACGACTTTCATCAACGATTTTACCTTCCTTCACCGCGAAAAAAACTGGGGGACGCGGGGTGCAAGCATTACAGCCGAATATAGAGTCAAATGCACCATCCTCGAATTTCAGGTCGATGCGGCCGTCGCCAGATAAGTCTTCGGGTAAATCTGCCAACTGGACTTCCAGATCGGCCCCGTTGCAATCCTCCAACGATACCGACCGGTAGCTGTTGCTGCTGGGAACAAGAAGCTGCAGCGTTAGCTTGCCGCCCGAGCCTCCATATTGGCTTTCGACTATTACCCCAGGTCGCGGATCGTGCCAGTCAAATCGCACGACAGCAATTCGCGCATAAGCGCTTTGCTTATCGGTCAGCACTGTCATCGGCGCCACGCCTCGCCCGCCCACAGTTACAAACGCTTGATTATTAAATCCATCGTAGCGGCAGGACTCACTTTCGGTAGCCGGCGGATTAGAACACGGCATCGCCTCCACATGTACGATCACTCCGCCTGAGGTGAAGTCTAGCGGCAACTTTTTGTAGGACGCCCATGTCTGGAACGTGCCAATCGGCGCATCGGCCGGCGCAGCGCTTATCAGGAACCAAGCGAGAGCGAGCAGAATGATGCGCATGTTGATAGCCTAAGCCGTCTGCTGCACCGCGGCTAGCACCGCACCACGATTTTCAACGTACCGTGCTGGTGCACCATAGGTTTGAATACTGCCTGATACAAACCTTTTGAATTTTGCTTTAGGCATGGCTGGGTTGGCATCATCGTGATGAACGGATGTCCGCTTTTAAAGCTGCGGTTTGCTCACCTCAACGTCCAGATGTGGGCGTTGGTGTCCGGTAGCCGTGGGCGGGCGAGACCCAGTTTCGTCCATTAGCGACCGCTTTTGATGTTTCCAACTTCGGCCATTCGTTCATCTCGCTCGAATGCTGCGATCAGTGCGCTCGACGGTCTGTTTAGACGGCTTCGGGTGGGGAAACGGCAATTCCGATCAGGGAACGTCGCAGCGCACAACCAGATCTCAAATCCGTCGCAATTCGAGTTCCTCTCGCAGCACCCCAACCAAGGCTGCTGCGGGCATAGCACGAGACAGCGGCGCACCTTGCCCTGCCCATTGCGCCCCGAAACCGTGTTCGCCTTGTGCCTTGGCAGCCGCGTGCAAGGCTTTCCCCGCATCATAGGCAATAGGATAATCAGGCGGTTGACGTTCATCGACCAACTGATTGAGAGCCGTGAACCGGTTGGCCAGGGCACGCGCGGGTCGACCAGAAATAAGCGACGTGAGGACAGTGTGGTATGCGCCTGCACCGGTAAGGGCCGCCCGGTATGCATCGTCTGCGGCCGACTCCGGGCATGCGACAAAGGCAGTTCCCAGTTGCGCTGCCGATGCGCCGAGATCGAGCGCCGCGGCGATGCCGGCGCCGTCCATTATCCCGCCAGCTGCGATGACTGGTAGGTTGTTCTTACGCACCAAGAGCCGGGTCAGCGCGAACACGCCGAGCGCGTCGTCGGGCGCGGTGGGGTCGAAGACACCCCGATGCCCGCCTGCCTCGATCCCTTGCGCGACCACAGCGTCGATTCCCGCCGCTTCGATCGCATGTGCTTCGTCGAGGCTGGTCGCGGTCGCCATGAGGTAAATACCGCGCGCTCGCAACGCCGAGAGCACGTCGGCGGACGGCAACCCGAAGTGGAAGCTGACCACTGGCGGCGCAAGATCGAGCAGTACCGCCACCATGTCGGGATCATCTGCGAAGCTTTTGTAGATGGTCTTCAGCGCCCTCGGGGGTTCTGCGCCGTACTCGGCGAACAGCGGGGCAAGCCAATTCAACCATTGCGCTTCCCGCGAAAGATCGGCCTTTGCGCCAGCGTGGACGAAGACGTTGACGTTGAACGCCCGGGTCGTGCGGCTGCGCACCTCCTCTATCATCGCCCGAGCGCCGGCGGCGTCGGTCGCACCCACTCCGATCGACCCCAACGCTCCCGCGTCGGATACCGCTGCCGCTAGCGAAGGTGTGGCTACGCCCGCCATTGGCGCCTGGATCAAGGGCACCGAGAGTTCGAACCTATTGATGAGAAACATACCTGTGCGGGATCCGGTTATGAACGATTGTCCGCCTATGACTACGCCAGCGCATTAAGTGAATGGTGCCAGGTGGGCGGACGCGGATCCTCTACCCTTGATTGCTACGATCGAACCGCGGACGTCTCTCGCCTATTAAAGGTTCCCCAAACCCGACGCCTGCTGATGTCTTCCAAGCGGCCAGCCAAAATTTAGTAATGGCGCAGTTGAACGGTTCGAACGTTGCTGAGTGCTCCGCCCGTGCAGGCTAAGCGTTAGCGGGTGCGGCTCAAGGGCTCGAAGAAGGCTGACCATATTTGCTCCGCCACCTCTTCGGGGCCTACCAGCTTCTCCTGCGAGCCCCGGAAGCTGCCGAACAGGCTTTTGAATGCTAGCTCTCCTTCGTCGTCCTTAATGAAGAACGATCCGTTGGAAGTGTTGGTGGCACAATCGTCCGACAGGTGGAAGCTGATCTCGCGGCCGGTGCGCGACATACCGCCCATAAAGACTGTGATGGCAGCGGCCTTGCGCCCATCCCGGTAGGCCGCCGCTGTAAAGCGGTTGGCGTCGAGGTTCACGATCGAACCCTCAACATCGAGTGCCCGTGCCTGAACCTCGGCGAGCGAGTTCGCGAAAAACTCTGTCACAAACTCGAACGTTTGCCGGACAAAGCGGTCGCGGTCGAGATCGGTAAAGCGCCGTTCGACCGCGACGTTTGCCGAGCGAGCGCGCTGCACGACGGGTGCCGCTTGGGATGCCTGCCCCGCCACGGGCACCGCGTCGGCCGTAGAGGCAAGAGGAGCCCTGCCGCTTGCGGCGAGGAGAGCGGTGCGCACGTCTCGCGCCACGTCAACCCAAGCCTCGTCACGGTCAGGCCAAGACTTAACCGGTCGGTTGTCGCGCGGCGTGCCCCTCAGCTTAGCTAGAGGCGTGTTGGGCCAGTCGCAGTGCCGAACGATCACCGGAATGACTTTTGCTTCTCCGGCCGCATCCTTCTCCAGCGCTCGGGTCATCTCACGCGAGTAGCAATATTCAGAGTCGATAAAGTCGGGACTGACGAGGCAAAGGATGACGTCGGCCTCCTCGAGATAGGCGTCGATCGCATCGTCGAGATGCGCACCGGCGGGGATGCGCCGATCGTGAAACGCCTCGATTAATCCCTCGCGCCGCAGTGTCGCGAGATGCGTCTCGAGCTCGTTCCGAAGATCCTCGTCCTTATGGCTGTACGAAAAGAAGAGCTTGGTCATGCGCACAAGATGCGCCGACAGTCCGCGCGCCGTAATATGTCGACGACGTATTAGCCCTATTCCGATCGCCGCGGCGACCCAGAAGTCGTCTTTCGCAGCGCGTTTCTGGCTCCCCAACTTCGGCCATTCGTTCATTGCGATCTCCCGCCTTCAGGAGATACGCAGGCGTGCCAGCAGCTTCTCCACAGAGGGTGGTGATTGACCGCAGCCGCTCTTAATCAGGACAAAGCGAAACGGCCAATGCTAGCAGGTTGTCGGTCGGAGTTCGGGCGGTGCTCGCCCAAAATAACAGACCGGCGATGCTGATCGTGGCGCCCGCCAGACAGACGCCGTGCCACCCGGAGACGCTATAAACGTAGGTCGATGCCGCGGCTCCCGCTGCGCTTCCCAGCGAATAGAACACCATATAGACGGCGATCACGCGACCGGCAGCGTCCGGGTGTCTACCGACGATCAACGTCTGATTGGTGACATGGACGGCCTGTACTGCAAGGTCGAGAAGCACGATCCCGACGGCAAGCCACCAGAGCGAGAATGACAAAAGCGCGATCGGCGCCCATGACAGGCATAACAATGCCAGGGCGGTACCTGTGACGCGTTTCTCTGATCCCTTGTCGACCAGTTTGCCCGCGCCACGCGCGCCGAGCGTTCCGGCGATGCCGACCAGGCCGAACAGACCCACCTGAGTATTAGAAAGACGAAAGGGTGCGTCGGTCAGCGGGAATACCACCGCCGTCCAGAACGTGCTGAACGCTGCAAAAATGATGAAGGCGTAAACGGCACGACGTCTCAGCAGTCTATCGTCGAGAAAGAACCGCGGAAGGGAACGCAGAATCGATCCGTAACTCGCAGTTCCTGGCTGCCTAGGATCGCCGGGCAACGCTCGGCTCAGCGCCAGCGTCGTGACCAAGCTCACAAGTGCCGAGATTGCATAGACCGCACGCCAGCCTAGCAATTCGCTGACGCCGCCCGACACGGCGCGAGCAACGAGGATGCCGATCACGATGCCGCCGGTGACCTTGCCGACTGCCGCGCCGCGCCTTTCAGGCAGCGCGAGCGTTCCCGCGAACGCCACAAGCGTCTGCACCGAAACCGCCAATGCGCCGACGGCAGCAAGCGCGAACAGAAAAAGCCCTGGTGAATCGGACAGGGCAACGATTGCGAGAGCCAGGAACGACAATCCCGTCTGGCCGACGATCAGCGAACGACGGTTCAAAAGATCGCCGAGCGGCACGAGGAGAATTAGTCCTGCTGCGTAACCGAGTTGGGTCAGTGTAACCGCCAGTCCGAGGTTTGCAGGGCGCATTGCCAAGCTTTCACCGATCACGTTCAGCAAGGGCTGGACCGTATAAACGTTCGCAACCGCCAAGCCGGCCGCAATCGCCATGATGGTCGTGGTCTTGTCGGCTAACGGGAAACAAGTGTCTTGGGATGTATCTGATTGTTCAAAGGCCATGGTCTTATTATAAGACCACTCCCAGTGTATGGGTCCAGTTCGTAATAGGAACCACTTGAGGAACGGCCTTGGTCAAGCGCGTTAGTTTTATGCATGCACCATGCCCGGTCGCGCGTTCGCTGGACGCGATCGGCGACTGGTGGTCCCTCCTGATCATCCGCGATGCGATGGAAGGCATCCGGCGTTTCAGCGCGTTACAATCGAGCCTGGGGATTGCGAAAGGGATGCTCGCTACCCGTCTGCGCGCACTGGTGGAGCGCGGCATCCTCGAGACGCAAGCGGTATCGGGCGGCAGTGCCTATCGCGAATACGTCCTGACGGCGAAGGGACAGGCTTTGCATGTCGTCGTCGCCGCTTTGCGTCAGTGGGGCGAAGCAGAGCTTTACGGTCCAGCCGAGCGCCATTCGTTGCTGGTCGACGCGCAAGACAATGTGCCAGTAGAAACGTTGACGCTCCGCGCGGCAGACGGAAGGTCGCTGGGCTGGACGGACACGTGCGTCGTTAAATTACCTCAGACAGTGTCCGGGGGGTGAGCCGGGGCTTCCGACGACACGGGTAGGAACGCGGCCTGCAGTGAGCGATCAGGATACACGTGTGTTCTTAGCCTTTTCCCACAAACGAACGGCGGTTGAGACCGATCAAGCAGTCCCGCGAGGGATGGCGTTTTGGAAATGGCTGGAATTAAGAGCCGCCGGTACATGTAATATGAACTATTCCGAAGGCTGGAACGATAATGCTTCATCATCTCTCAATTGCTGCGACCGATTTGAAACGCTCTATGATTTTCTATGATGCGGCACTTACCCCACTTGGCTATGCCCGTGTTTTTACGGGAGATGAATCAGTAGGTTATGAATATATCGGGCAAGGTGACAAACTGTTACTCAATCTTGAATCCCAAGTAAGCGTACCCGGTGAGGGGTTCCAATTGGCATTCTCCGCGTCCGAGCCGGAACATGTCGATCGATTTCACGCTGCCGCATTGCTGCACGGAGGATGCTGCAACGGGCAGCCCGGGCCACGTCCTGATTATGGCGACAATTATTATGCGGCCTTTGCGTTCGATCCAGATGGATACCGGATTGAGGCGGTGGTTAACCGAGCGCCGTAACGCCGGCTTCCAACCCGGTACGAAATCGACGGGGGCGACGAGCGAATGGTCGTTTCCTGCTGATCTGGTTTTCTCGAAAACGAACCCGTAGCGGGACAGTCGCCCGGGCGATCCCGCTGAGAACCGTCCCGGGCACCCCCCTTCCCAGATCGAGCTTAACGAGTGGCCGTTGTCGGGAGCGCTGATTATCAGTCTGAGCGTCCGGGTGTGAGCGGAAGGCACTCTGCCCTACAGCTTCCAGCCAGACCCAGTTACGGTCATTCCCGCGACTTTCCCCGCCTACCGACTTCGGCATTCGGACTTCGGACTTCGGACTTCGGACTTCGGACTTCGGACTTCGGACTTCGGACTTTCGTTCATTTCGCTTTTTACGGTCACAAAAGCTGTAAAATGGATGAAACGGCCTTTTGAGCCCGCGTTGGCGGCTGGCGCCAGAGAACGTGGTCAGAACGCGATCATTACTTTGCCGAGGTGTCCGGCGGCGGCGAAGTAGCGGATGGCGGCCGGCGCATCATCAAAGGCGAACGTCCGATCGACGACGGTCGTCATCCCGTTCGCGACCATCGTGTCGAGCAGGTCGACGAACATCGCGCGACTGCCGTTGGCGATGCCGCGGATCGTCACGTTCTTGAGGATGAGGGACAGGTAATTATGGATCGCCGGCCCCTCGCCTGGCGACACGCCGATGACGATGATCCGCGCATTCGCCGCGGCCGCTGCGATCGAATGGCCCAGCGTATCGACGCCGCCGGTTTCGATCACGATGTCGGCCCCCTTGCCGTCCGTCTTGGCGATCATTTCCGCCGCCCAATCGGGGGACGTGCGGTAGTTGATCGTGATGTCCGCACCGAGCGCGCGCGCCGTCTCGAGTTTGGCATCGCGGGACGAGGTGATCGCGACCCGCGCGCCCCGCGCCTTGGCGATCTTCAGCGCCGCCAGCGAGACGCTGCCGGTACCGAGGCACAGGACGGTGTCGCCAGGCTTGACGTCGCAGATCTCGATCAGCGCGTTCCAGGCCGTCAGCGCTGCTGAGGCGAGCCCTGCGACATCCGCGTCGGCCAGCGCGTCCGGCACGCGGATCAAGGCCGCGGCGGGCAGGACGATACGCTCGGCCAGCCAGCCGTCGTGCGTGATGCCGATATCGTGCGCAAACACGTCCGCGCGGAACGCACCGTCCAGCCAGTTCGCGAAATGGCCGCAGACGACACGGTCGCCGACCGCAATCTCGGTCACGCTCTCTCCGATCGCGACGACCTCGCCGACGCCTTCGGACATCGGAATGCGGGTCTCCGACTGGCGAGGACCGTAGGTGCCGCGTAACAACTGAACGTCACGGCTGATCAAGCCGACGAGGCGCGGTGCGACCAGCGCTTCGCCGGGGCCCGCGACGGGTTCGGGGCGGGTCGCCGCGACGAGGGCGTCGATGCCGTCCTGGGCGCCGATATGATAGGCTTTCATCGAAGTCTCCTGCGTTAATTGATGCGCGACCGGTACTTCAGTCGAACGCCCGTGGACCGGGCTTGAAGGCGTGGCGGCTTGCGCGGGATGCAAGCACCAGGGCGGACAGCGTCGGCGCAAGGACGGCCCAAGCGAGCGCCCCTGCACCGAGATGATCGAGCAGCACGCCGCCGACGATCCCGCCCGCGGCGATCGCGCCGTTCCACACCGTCGTCAGCATCGCATTCGCCAGATCGACGCCCTCTCCGGCGGCATCGGCAAGCGCGGTCTGAAGCTGAGTCGCGGCACCGCCGAACGACAGCCCCCACAGAATCGTCGCAATGATCGTCACCTCGGGGATTGCCGCAAACAGCCCGAACGCTAGCGACACCACCGCGAACATCGTCAGACTGACGAGCACGAGCGGCCGCAACGCCCGATCGATCAGCACGCCCGTGACCCAGATTCCGACCAGCGCGGCAAGTCCGAACCCGAGGAGCACAAGGTCGAGCCTGCCTTGCACGCCCGACAGCGCAACGATCGGGGCGATATAGGTATAGAGGATATTGTGCGCGGTGATCCACGCGAACAGCGTGACGAGCACGGTCCGTACGCCCGGTGTGCGGAACACCCGCATGATCGACAATCGCTGCTCGGCAGGCTGTCCGGGGAAATCCGGCACCTGCCACAGCACCCAGCCGATCAGGCCGAGCGTGGTGAGCGACATCAGCCCGAACGCCATCCGCCAGCCAAGCGTCGTGCCCAGCATCGCCCCGAGGGGCACGCCTATCGACAGCGCCAGCGGCGTTCCTACCATCGCGATCGCGAGCGCCTTGCCACGCAACGGCGCAACCACCATCCGCCGCGCATATCCCGCGATGATCCCCCAACCGAGGCCCGCGGCGACCCCGCCCATGAACCGCGCGACCAGCGTCAGCGCATAGGACGTCGATACGGCGGTCACGCAGTTGAAGATCAGGAAGCCGAAAATCGCGACCAGCAACGTCGGTTTGCGGCGCCACCCTTGCGTGTACAGCGTCAGCGGGATCGCCGCGAGCAGGGAACCGACGGCATAGACCGTGATCGTCTGCCCGGCGAGCGACTCCGACACGTCCAGCCCCGCTGCCATGTGCGGCAACAACCCGGCAGGAAGCGTCTCGGTCAGGATCGCGGTGAAGCCGGTCATCGCCAGCGCTAGCAGCGCGGAGATCGGCAGCGTCTCGCTCGCGCCGGCTTCGGTCGGAATCGATTTTGGACGCACGCAAAACTCACTTCTGGATCGACTGGTCCAGTGCATTCGAGGACCGAAGACCGCTTGTCAACGAATAATGGATCGATTAATCCTCAATGTCAGGAGCGGAGAATTATGGCACGGAGCGGACGACCGCGTGGGTTCGACCGGGATGCGGCGCTGGACAGCGCGATGCATCTGTTCTGGGAGCACGGGTATGAGGGCGCATCGCTCCTCACGCTGCGTCGGGCGATGGGCGACATCTCGTCGGCGAGTTTCTATGCTGCATTCGGTTCGAAGGAGGCGCTGTATCGCGAAACGCTGGCGCGGTATCTGGACCGGCATGGCAGCATCGTCGACGCGCTCGACGACGAACGATTGCCGCCGCGTGCACGGCTGGAACAGGCATTGATGGCGTCGGTCGCGGTACAGACCGACCTTGCGCATCCCACCGGTTGCATGGTCACGTTGTCCGGAATGATCTCATCCGAGGCAAGCGAGCCGATCCGGGCGCTGACCCGATCCGAGCGCGACGTCACCCGGAAGGCGCTGCACCGGTGTATCACTGCCGGCGTGAGCGCGGGCGATCTCGACTCCGCCACAGATGTTGCAGGGTTGGTCGCGCTGTACGACGGACTCGTCCTGGGTATTTCGATACAAGCGCGAGACGCGGTCCCCGCAAACGCCATACGATCAGGGATTAAGCACGCAATGGCGGCGTGGGACGACAGCCCCCGCAGTTCACGCACCTGACTTGGCTTCTTCCATCGTGGTCTTTCTGCTTGGACCCATAGTCGGACGCTGGCGGTCGAATTGTCGCTCCCCGACTCCAGTCGTTTGTTCATGTAGGCACATCATCGCCGATGGCGCTACGCAAATGCCAAAAAGTGACGAGCCAGTCGTTCGAGGACACAGCCGTGACCGTTGAGATTAGGGCCTTTGGGAGGAGTATCCGCCGCGTGATGATCGTCCGAAAATCGAAAAATTCGATCTCGTAGGACTCGCGGCCCGCCAGGCCAGCAAGACGCGCGAGGAATTGTTGGAATCCAAATCGACGGCGATCAGCCATCGAGATCTCGGCGTGCGCTCGGTCATCAATCTCCACGCCTGGGACCAGGCCAAATGGCGCGGGGCGGCCTTTGCTGGAAACGGCCCGGATTATCCGCCGACACTGGCTGTGATGTTCACCGACCGCGAGGCGGCGCGCGCCATCTTCGAGCAATGGTTTGAGCGGATCGGCGCCTATGACGAGCAGGACGTGCTCAGAATCTCAATCATCCGGCACCTGCCGGGCCATAGCGAATTTCACTATGCGGTGCAGATTTCGGCGCAAAGGTCCACTGGAGACCGCGACGCTGGCGGTCCTCCAAGAGCATATCCTGACCGACGAGCATGTGCGCGTGTTCATAGAGGAGTTCGAGCGCGAACTGCAGCAACTGACACGCCAAGACACGGGCCAGCATGACGCTGCGCAAAAG
>NZ_SLYF01000021.1:0-6170 GCF_004343105.1 Sphingomonas sp. PP-CC-3A-396
CGACAGCATGCTAATGGCGACGCCGACGATCGAGATCTCGACGAAGGTCGTAAAGTTGGCTGCGGGAGCCGCGGTGCCGCCCCCGACGCCAACGCCAACGCTGACCCTCACCGGCCCGCTCGGTTTCACCGCAGGCGCTGCGTCCGGCACGCTGTTGGCGAATATCGGCAACGTGCCTACCGGCGTCACTCCGACGCTCACCCCCAACGACGGACGCCTCGCAATCGCAGGCGATGACACGAACGGCTGGAAAGTGGTCGTTGGCCTGTCTGCATCGGCGGCGGGGACGATCAACCTGACCGTTTCGGCGGCAGGTGCGATCGCTGCTAGTGCTGGGGTCGCTGTGGCGGCGTCAATCTATATCACGATCCCGAATTACGCTACGATGGCGGTCGCCGGTGACAGCTTTGGTGTTGGCGTCGGGGCGACAACGACCGCGAATGGCTGGGCCTATCTGCTCGCTGCGGCGCTCGGAGCGCTTCTAGCCAACTCGTCTGTTTCGGGCTCGGTCCTGCAACATAGCGCCGATGCGGGCGGGAGTGCGCGGCCAAGCAACCTCCGCGACAATTACGGGACGTATCTGCTCGGCAGCAACAAGAAAGCCGCCGCTTTCATCGCGCTCGGTTACAACGACGCTCGATACATTGGTGCAAACGGCACTTTCAACGTAGCGCAGTATATCAGCGACTATCGCGAGATCATCAACGGCCTGATCCTCGGCGGCTATGCGCGCGCTGACATTTATATCATATCGCCGTGGTATATCACTGATCTCGGACTTACGACTGGCTCCACCGGCTTTGCGGGCCAAACCCGTGCGGCATTCGTACCATTCGTGACGGGTGCTGCATCGGTAGCGGCCGAGTTCGGGGTCAACTATACTGACGCGTACAATCCGCTTAACATCGCAGCTTATATCGCGGACGTGGACGGCAACGATCGCGTCCATCCGAGGAACGTCGGCCACAACATCATCTTCACGACTGTCCGTGATAAGACGATTGCCGCTAATACCCGCGCGGCTCCAACCGTCACCAGCAGCGTTGCGAACCAGACCGTTACCGTTGTTGCATCGGCTGTCGCAGGTGCTGTGTCTTACGAATACGAATTGATCGCCAACCCTGTTCGCACGGCGGGCAATACGTCGGGTACGTTCACCGGTGTGGCAGCGGGCAGCTACTACGGCAAGGCTCGCGCGATCTTCAGTGACGGCATCCCTGGGCCGTGGGGCTTCACGGCGGCAGCCGTCACGGTCGCAGCCGCAGGTAACAGCCTCAACACCCTGACGCTATCGGGCGCGCCCAAGAACGGTACGGCCTCGACGGGGACCATCAACGGTGCCACGGCAGGGTCGTCCATCGTCAGCAACGTCAGCGGTCTGACGGTAGATAGCGCCGCCCGGACTTACGCCTTCGACGGCACGGCTGCTGCTGCGACGACCACGAACGGGCTGGTAGAAACACTTGGTGGCGCGACTGGATCGCCAAAGTCGAGTCCTGTGACTGTCGCAGCCGCGAGTGCCCGCACGGCTCGTGGCGTCACGGAAAGCTATGGCTCAACCGCCGATGGCACGCTGCTGACCGCCACCAGCCCGACGCTCGGCACTTGGGCGAAGAACGGCTACTCGACCGGCGATGCCACGATCATGGCAAATGCCATCACGGGCGGGCCAACCGCGTCGCGTATCGCTGTCGAGCATCTTGCCTCGGCGACCTATGCGAACGGTCAATATGCCAAGGGGACGATGGTGGTTCGTTCCGACGCCGCGCCCAATCTGTCGGTCGCGCTGGTGCTACGCTCCGATCCAGCCAACCAGACGTTCCTCGGCATTCTTTACAATGGCGGGAACGCGCGCGTGGTTAAGTACACGAACGGCACCCTCGGGCTGATTGGAACGCCCATCGCCTCTGCTCTTGGGGTTGGAACCTATGCCGTAGATATTCAGGCAACGCCCGCGAATGCTGGTGCCGACTGCGTTATCAGCGGCACCATCAACGGCGTGGCGTTCTCCTACACGGTCGCGGAAAGCAGCCTGCCCGCGCTGGGAACCGGCATGGGCATTCGCACACAGACCGCTGGCGTGGTGTGGACGAGTACGACTGGCCCAGTGTTCACGTCGATCGAAGTCGGAAGCGTGAACTGATGCGCGGCGTCCTCGCCCTTTTCGCCCTTGAGATCACGGGGTCTACGTCGTGACGATCTCGATTTACAGCGGCCCTGTAGAAGGCGCGACGCTCACCTTCCTGCGCAAGTGGGAGGCGTGGGCCGGACGTAAGGCCGGTAAGGTAACGGTCAACGGCTCCACGCAAGACGAGTGGAAGGAAATGGTCTCATCGATTGGCTGGCTGGTCGCGATGTACCTGAAGAACCTTGACGTACAGCCGATCGTCGGCGTGCCGATGCTGCCGAAGGGTAAGTCCCACAGCGTCCAAGGTTACATCGAGCACTGGGGCGACGTTCAAGCGCGCTATTATCCGTTCCACCAGATTCTCACCGAGATCGTAAAGCTGCCGAATCCGGTCATTCGCCTCGGATGGGAGTTCAACGGCGACTGGCAACCGTGGTTCGCTAAGGACCCGGCGCTGTTCGCAATGCTCTGGCGGCTGATCGTCGATCACGCACGGAAGAACGTGAAGGGCGGCGACCGAGTCAAGTGGGAATGGTGCCCCACGATCACCGCCTGGAACAGGATCGACGTAGCGGCCTGCTATCCTGGCGATGACTATGTCGATGTGATCGGGTGCGATCTGTACGACATGGAAGAGCCTACGCCGGGTGCTGACGCAGCCGCTCGTTGGGCATTGGCACGCGACTGCAAGTTCGGCCTCGGGTGGCTGGCGCAGTTCGCGCGCGATCACGGCAAGGCGTTGCGGATATCGGAATGCGGAGCGGGCAAGTTCGGCGACAACCCGTATTTCGTGGAGCAGGTTGCTACCTTCTCGAAGGCCAGCGGCTGCGACGTGTATTGGTGGGAGAGCGATGCCGACTATCCCGGCGCGCTGATGACCGGCAAGCGGCCGAAGCAGACGGCGTCGTTTCGAAAGATGCTGGCATGACGCACCCGCCTATCCGAGGGCTGTCGATCGGCCTGCCGCTTTCCGCGCTGCTGTGGGCGGTAATCGCCGAGGCGTTGATAACGTAGCAGGTATCGCGGCGTCACTCACCAAGGCAGAGATGACGCCGCGATAACTGAGATCTACGACGAATTAGAGGGCGGTAGTTTGGGCTTCTTTACCCGGACTAGACCACAGTGATTACACCGACGCACTGTAGTGCCCGGGCGGAGTGTCGCCTCTCGAATATGCCATTGATGAATATCCCAACGGCACAATCGCATTCTGCCCCCCTATATAAACGGTGCCGCAATCAGTGCCCAAAGGGCTATGCTGAGAGGAAGCGCCAGCAATATGCCATGTTCGCCGAACGGGTGTCGACGCTGCGCCCATGGCGTTTTCGAATGGATAGAAGCTGTCCGCATTTCAGTCTCTCCTCAAGCGGCTCTTTGAACCGTCGTGTCTGGGACTCCCTATATGGGACACTTTGTAAGGACTGTACGAAATTATAATAAATTTTTTGAATTGGGTTAACTCGGGTTAATCCAGTTCTCACTCGCGACACTGCGGCGTTGTCCATTTGGTCTGAGATGACGCCGCGACGTCATGGAGCTAGCTTGACGTCGCCGGCTTGTCAGTCCGGAGACGAGCCATGGCTTCGCCAAGCTCGATGTCCTGCCGCACTCCAATATCCTGACAGATCCTGGCGAACTGGGTTCCCGCCCATGTCACCCGGAAGTCAGGGGGCTGACGATCGCGGCCGAGCAAGGTCAACCAGAGCGTGTCGAACGGGTCGCGGTTCTTCGATAGGCAGGTCGAGTACAGGTACGCTAGCGCCAGGCGCACACCGTGCTGCGGCTGTTTCAGGGGGCCGACGGCCTGAAGATTCCTGATCGCATCGTCTAGCACCACCAGGGCGATGAACGTCGTTCGGTTAGGCTTAGACACGGTCGGCTTTACAAGGTGACCACGGGTCACGCGCGCCAAGCTCGCGTTCGTCGATGTTGAGCACGATCGCTAAGTGTCGACGTTCATCCTCTGGCAGCCGGCGGGGAGAACCACGTGCGACGAACTGCTGGAGGTATGGCGGGTTGCGACCGATTGTCGCAGATAGATTGGCAAGGCTCTTCCCCTGTTCATTCGCCAGCTGGGGAAGCCGCATGCGCGGGTTCAACAATATCGGCATCGGTACGCATCCTAACGTCGAATCGGGATGCGTCGTTAGCTAGATTGTTCCGCGTTTGTTCTCAACCGTTTTGCGGGATGCCGGATCATCTTCGATCGCGGAGATTACCGCAATTGCCTCGTCGACGTAGCTCTCCCACATCGGTCGCCCTTCGAACGTCGTGTTTTCCGGGAGCTCGTGAAAACGGCAAAGCGCGCGTGCGGCGCGTTCAATCCTGTCCATACGGAAGCCTCCTATCGATGCCCCCGCGGGCGTAAGCGATTGAGATCGCTTACGCCAGAGACGGCAAGCGATTGGGCAACCGACGTTGATAACAAAGGACTTTACGGGCCCGCAGCTAAAGGGTGGCGAAGGCGTTTTATCCGAGCAATTCCGCCTGACTAACCACCTGCCTCAAATAAGTATAAGTGAGTCGAGCAGCTTGAAGCGGACTTCTACCACTAAGCGGGCTTCCATTATGAAACGATGGCGGGTCATACTGTTTGGGTGTCATTCTCTTACGAGCCTTCGCACTAACCGGCGCGAGTATCATTTCGTCTTTTACCAAATACTCCGCCACCCCCGCCGGAAGCGACGATTTCCATTCTGATATTGTGGCTACGCCATCTTCTCCCATCGTGATCTGACACTCAACGTCGAAGTCTCCAACGTTGGCAGGTACAATTACGCCGACTGATTCGGTTTGATTAACGACACTGCGGACGAGACCATGCTCTTCGTCATTTCTCGCCTCATACATATATTTCAAAAGCTCATCGGCCTCTACCTGTTCCACGACCGATCGGAACCAGGCTTCAGCGGGAGCGTCTCCTGCTACTCCCGCCTTGAGGACTTCATACACCCCGTTCGCGGCCGTTATAAAAACGTACCAGTCTGAGCTAAACTCTAACGGCGAGCTTACCGAAGCCATGTCGCCTATCGCCCGCGCCATGGCATGTAGCCGAACCAGCGCTTTTTCGATTGCCTTACGATCCATCCGCCAGTTGCTCCCGTGCGCGAATTTAGACGCATCCGTTAAAGCCGATTTACTCTGGGGAGCGCAACAAATCCGAACTTTGGGATCGACCTAGTCCGATAGCAACCAAATCCTGTTCCCAGCGCAGACCCGCCTCGCTATCGCGCGAGCAATAAGGATAATGTCCGCAGCAGCATGTCAATGGAGTTTCAAGTGCCCTATTCAGACTATAACGTCTTAGAACACCAAGACCCTGATGAAGCTTACTGTTCAGTAGATTATGTATCTGCCGCGGGTGGAATGCCGGACGATATTCCGGCCATAATTGGCCGATTTTTGTTCACTTGCGCAAGCCTCGAAGGGGTAATTGTTTCGCAGGTGCGGGCTGAAACTGGAATGCCAGACCGCCTAGCGCGAATCGTCGTCGGCGCCCCGAAACTTCATGCTGCAGTGGCGCTGAGGGTCAAAGTCGCCATCGCTTCTGACGCCTCGGCAGACCGTGTTGAGGACCTGAAAGCTTGGAAAAAGCGCGTCGAATATGTATTCCGCGTACGAAACGTAGTTGCCCATCAGGAACCCGCATGGCGGCCGGGCTGGCTTCGCTATCATAATTATCCGATGGCCACCCAAATCGATCCGCCGGAGCGCTTAATCTACGTATGCAGAACTGACGAACTGCTTAATCTCACGACGTACGCTCGTATGCTCACGAGCACTGACCCGACGCAATTGGAGGATTTTTTCAACAGTCACCAGTTCCCTCCTGATCCCCAAGCGTAACTTGCGTCTGGTATCGCGCTGGTATCGCAAACAGTCTCGTAAGGGCCCGCAGTGTCAGGCTGGTTGGTCAAGCGATAGCCATGTATAGCGGTCCCACTCATCAAGGCAGAGATGACGCCGCGACGGCCTATTTCATGCGCTACGTATATCGCAGTGTGGTTTATTTCGTTTGGGTGGGTGTGACCCCCTCGTCTCC
>NZ_SLYF01000022.1:0-6053 GCF_004343105.1 Sphingomonas sp. PP-CC-3A-396
TGCCGGGCTGTGGTTCCGGCGGGGTCGCTTGCTCATTTTGCCCACTGCTCGCGGCCAGCATGGCCGCTATCAGACCGGCAATCCACTTATCCCCGCTGTGCAAATTCCCCTAGCCACCTCTTACTCGGATCGTTGACTTGCGCGCTGCGCCGCAGCATGAACCTATGACGGGTGGCCGCGGCACTCGGAGCTTGTTCGCGAGGGCGCGTATCCATGATCGACGTTATCCGGTATAATTCCACGGCCAATTTTGGCGATGACCTCAACGCATTGTTGTGGCCTCAAGTCTTGCCGGCCGATGTAATGGCAGCGGATGATATCGCGCTTTTTGGGATCGGCAGCATTTTTGCGCAGAAATACGCTGATCCCAAACGATTAGCCGCAAAACGGGTTTTTGTATTTGGTTCTGGAGCCGGCTATGCGCCGCTCCCGGATGACTGGACGGGTTGGAATATAGAAGCGGTTCGAGGCCCCCTAACGGCCAAGCTGGTCGGCCTGCCTTCGAAGGGCATAACGGATGCGGCAGTCTTGCTTGCCTCCATACCAAACTTGGTTCCACCGGCCCCCCGTGATGAAATTCTTTATATGCCCCACTTCACTTCGACGTTTGGCGGAAACTGGGAGAAAGTGTGTCGCCACGCTGGCATCCGGTACGTGAACCCGATGGGTCAGCCGGAAGAGATATTGAACGCATTCGCCCGCGCCAAGCTCGTCGTCACGGAAGCGATGCACGGCGCGATCGTCGCAGACACTTTGCGTATTCCTTGGGTTCCGGTCGCGAGTTCCGGGGAAATTCTGCCGTTCAAATGGCTCGACTGGTGTCGCTCGCTGAATCTGCGCTACGAGCCGCGGACTATACCGCCCAGCTCATTTTGGGAAACGATACGTCAGAATAAAGCAGTCGAATCGGCCAATAAGCAGGGTATTGCTGTGGCGTTCGATACTGCGTCTATGAGCGACGAAGCGTTGATCGCAGATTTTGGTGTTCGGTATGCAGCCAGCCAGGCTCCCTCAACGCACGGCAATGGGTCCAGCAGGCTTAAGCTGTTCGTCCGCGGAATTAGCAGCAGGCTCGCCTTTCCCTTCCTTGAGGAGGCTGCGCAAGCGTTGACGGCAGCGGCCAAGGGTCCGTCATACCTGAGTGAAGAGCGGACATTTCTAGACACGCTTGAACAGCTAGTTACAGCGCGTGACTCGATGGTGAAAAAGATGCGGGCAGGATGACGAAGTGAGTTTTGTTCGTTCGTCCTTTGCAAGTCTTTTTGGGGGCGTCGGACAGAACCTGATTAACATCGGGTTCTTTTTCGCATTGGTTCACTCAGTGACGCCAACAGAACTCGGAATCGTCACCGCTAGTATGATAGCGGTGGAGGTGGCCCTGGTTCTATCAAGGTTGGGGAGTACCGAAGTATTTGTCAGACATCGTAATCTAGAACCCAGCCGCGAGCGCGGGCTCTTTGGAGTAGTCATTCTATTCTCCGGCACACTTTCGTTTGCCCTGCTCAGCGCGGGAGTTATACTGTTTGCGGCAGGAAGCCCTCAGCTAGGCCTGCCTCTGTTGATAGCTGGCATGTGCCCTCTCATACAGGGCTCTAGCGGGCTTGCCGAGGGACGAATAATCCGAGACGGAGCATTTCAACTGTTATCCGTCCGGCAGCTCTCGGCTTCTTTAGCAGCTTGCGCAGCTGGCCTAGCATGGCTTTTTGTCATCCACGACGCCAATGCGCTGCCCGTGTTTCGGATAACCCAGGTCACCGTTGGTGCCTTGACGTCTTTTATGGCGAGCGGTTGGCGCGTTCCCAAGACGAAGATTTCTTGGCCTTCCAGAGCGCTCCTGTCCGAAGCGCTATCTATAGTTGGCGCCAGCTTTATGGTAAATTCCAATCAGCGAGTCATCGAGATTGTAATAGCCAGTTCTCTCACGAGCACCGCGCTCGGTCTTTGGAGACTTAGCATACGGGCTGCTGAAGCGAGTATACAATTTGTCTTGACACCTTTTTCTATGGTCGCTTACGCACGTTTTACTTCGGGCGACGAGGGCACGGCTTTCGAAAATTACAAAAGAATTATTCGGGTCGCCAATGTGCTCACCGTCTTTGCGTTTACGCTACTCGCAGTAAACGCGGAGGCTGTTATCTATTTAGCAGCCGGCAGTAGCTGGTTAGGAGCCGCGCTGATAATCAAAATTTTCGCCCTTCTGGCTGTGCCAGCCGTTATCAACGTCCTCACCGTACCGCTGATAACATCCTTGGGTCTAGCGCCCTATATGTTGAGAGGTAACATAATCCAATTCCTCGTAGGCACTGCGATCTTGGTGGTTTCGGTTCGTTTCGGGGTGATAGGGGTCGCTGTCGGGCACGTGTTCCGATCGTGCATATATTCGGCGAGCCTGCTCATCATTGTCCAAAGGCGTGTCCCTGGGGCATGGCGAGCTGCCGTAACTGCGTCAGGCCCAGCCTTAATCGCCGCTTGTGTTGGTATACTTGCATGCTTGGCGGCAGCCTACTTCTTTCAGCCTCCCAACGAGTTGGTGTCAATTGCATTGAACAGCATAAGCTTCCTCATTGGGTACAGCTTGGCGGCGGTAGCCTATCCCAGTGTCCGCGATGACAGTCGATTTATTGTTCGCGGACTCCTCATACGCTAAGCGGTGCAAGGCGCGCCGCGACATGTTTCGGAGCTGATCTGTCGGGAGAAGCTTTGAAGGTATTCTTGAATGCCCCCGCGGCGTTGCGCGCTGACTCGAGCCGTCCAACCGACGGTCTGATGCGTGGCCAGTATGGGCAACGAACTTTAAAGCGCTATTTTCATAAGCGCTTATCACCCTGGATCTTATAAAGGGTTTGATGTTTGCCGAAAGAAATCGATATTGTGTTTCGGCAAACATCGGTTGCGGCGGTTAGTAAAACGGCCCAGACTGCTGCTGAAAGTGGATCGAGCGCTCTAGGTGTTTAGTCCCGGCATCTGGTGGATCGGATCGACGATGAACCTATCCGGCTCTGCCGTCCAGATTTTGGCGATGTATTCGTAAGGCGTGAGGCCGCTGAGCGTCTTGAGCCGACGGGCGAAATTGTAGGCCGCCATGAAGTCGGCGAGGTGCACCCGTAACTGCTCGTGGCTTTCGTAGTGGAAGCGTTTGACGGTCGCCTCCTTGATCGTACGGTTCATCCGCTCGACTTGTCCGTTGGTCCAGGGGTGGTTCGGCTTCGTGAGCCGGTGCTCAATGTCGTTCGCTTCGCAGATCATGTCGAAGCGCATCTGACGCGACCAGGCGGTGTTACGGTTGCGCGGCTGGTCGGCGAACTGGATGCCATTGTCGGTCAGAATCGTGTGGATCCGGTACGGCACCGCTTTCAACAAGTGTTCAAGGAACTCCCACGCCGTTCGCCTGTCAGCCTTGTCGACGAGCTGGGTGACCGCGAATTTACTCGTGCGGTCGATGCCGACGAACAGGTAGAGTTTGCCTTCGGCTGTCTGAACCTCGGCGATATCCATGTGGAAGAAGCCGATCGGGTAGCGCTTGAAGCGCTGTCGCTTTGGCTTGTCGCCCTCGATATCCGGCAGGCGGGAGATCCCGTGCCGCTGCAGGCAGCGGTGCAGCGCTGACCGTGTCAGATGCGGGATCGACGGCTGCAACGCATAGAGACAATCGTCGAGCGGCAGGAGTGTGTGGCGCCGGAATGCGACGACAGCTGCCTCCTCGGCTTGGGTCAAGGTCGTGGAGTGAGGGGCCTTCGGCCCGGTCTTCAAATCCTCGACCGTCGCCCGCTTCCGCCATTTCGCCACCGTCTTGGGGTTGATCCCAAGCTCCCGGCTCAGCGTCGAGAGCGAAGCTTGCGATCGCTGTATTGCTGCTCTGACGGCGTGCGTGGTCGTGGCGCTCCCGTGACGTACCTGTCCCATATGGCTTCCTTCCATTCTAACGAAAGGATCGCACCATCAAACCGTGGGATCAAACACCTAGGTGAAATGTCGCTGCGACACTGGATAAGCACAGCGTTTGATCATCGAAACATTTTTCGGAAGGCCGCTGCCTGCTTCGGGCGTTTGCCGGTCATGAGCGCGCCAGGGTACGCGTTGTCGTTCTCCCACCAGAACAGGTCGCAGCCATTGGATTTTGCAAAGATCGCAAGCTGCTCAACAAAATAGGGGTTATCGCCGAACTTGCCGGCGCCCACTTCGGAAATCTGCAGCGGCTTGCCGTGGTAGCGCGCAAATCTTGCTGCCCACCCAAGCCCGAATTGGCAATCACGGAGCAAAGCCCAACGTGCAGCTGCGTCCGCGCCCGGTTGCGGCTCCTCCATGTCGTACATGTCTACCGCGATCACATCGACATAATCGTCCCCGGGGTAACAGGCAGCGACATCGATCTTGTTCCAGCCGGTAATCGACGGGCACCAAACCCATTTTACGCGATGTCCGCCCACAATGTTCTTGCGAGTATGATCGACGATCAGGCGCCACAGCGTCGCGAACTCAGCCGGGGTCTTCGCATACCATGGCCAGTCCTTCAGATTGAACTCCCAACCGAGTCGGACGACAGGCTTTGGAAGCTGCACGATCTCCAACATCATCCGATCAAACGGATAGTATCGCGCCTCCCGATCGCCCCAATGGGCGATGTAACGTGCAATGCTATGGCTTGATCCGCGAGGAAGCATGGATACTCCGATGACCGGGTTCACGTCGGGGTTTTTCAAATAACAATGGACGAGCCACCCTATCGACGAGATCATCTCTTTCCATTCAGCCTGCGTCGAGCCATTTACCGTGACTGATGACACCTTCACCCCGGCCCACTTTTCCCAAGCGCGGAGAAAGGTCAGCCTTTCATCGGCGGCACCATTATAGATTGAGACGTTCATTCTAAGAACTCCGTAATCTTAAAAACGTTCGGATAGCCATATGTTGGGCCGGCAGCAGACGCGAACGTCAGATCCAGCGTACCTTTGGTATCTGGCGCCATATCCTCGAATAGCACGGTATTGGCGACACTGTTTCCGTGCTCCAGCGTTTGGGAGGTGCCGTCTGCCACATAACCGGTTGAACGAGACGGTCCGCTGTCGAATCTGAGCCGAGTCAAAGTTAGCGCAGCGTCGCGTCGAAGCCGGTCCGCTTTTTAGCGGTTGTAAGCGATGGCAGGACCGTTTTCTAACGGTAATCATCGAATGCGGAGCGGGTGAGTTGATGTCAGGTTGGGCATCGACACCTCGGACGATGTGAGGGTCCCCCGGTTTCTCATCCAACCTGAAACTGAGTTTCCGGCTTTCATTCGGCCGCCTTGGCGGCCGCTGCAGCAGCATATTCGACCGGCGTCATCCAGCCAAGCGATGTGTGAGGACGGCTCTCGTTATAGTCCCGTCGCCAGGCCTCGATCTTGGCTCGGGCGTTGGTCATGGACAGGAACCAGTGTGCGTTCAGGCACTCGTCGCGAAGGCGACCGTTAAACGATTCTACGAACGCATTGTCGGTGGGCTTGCCCGGCCGGCTGAAGTCCAGCGTCACGCCGTTCTCATACGCCCAGCGGTCAAGCGCCTTCGAGATGAACTCCGGACCATTGTCCAGGCGAATGGTCTTGGGCGCGCCGCGGATCGACGAGATCCGTGCCATCGCTTCGACCACCTGCTCGCCCTTGATACCTTGGTCGACATCAATCGCTAGAGCTTCGCGGGTGAAGGCGTCGACGACGGTAAGCGCTCGTAACCGCCGGCCGTCGAACAGGGCGTCCGAGACGAAATCCATCGACCACAAAGGCTCAGCCCATCATTCCGATAAAGCCGGTAGACGCGTTTATGGTTCACGACTCATCCTTCCCTGCGTAGCAGAATGTAAATCCGGAAATAGCCATAGCGCGTCCGCGTTGCCGCCAGATCGCGGATGCGCATCACCAGCGGCGTCTGGTCCGGCTTGTGCGAGATGTAGCGCACCGACGACAGAGGTGGTTCAGGGAAACTGAACAGGGGATAAGTGGATTGCCGATCTGATAGCGGCCATGCTGGCCGCGAGCAGGAGGCAAGATGAGCAAGCGACCCCGCCTGAACCACAGCCCGGCG
>NZ_SLYF01000023.1:0-3579 GCF_004343105.1 Sphingomonas sp. PP-CC-3A-396
ACCAATCCCTCGACGGCGAGGGGATTGGCAATCTGGCGTTCGACTTGGTTATCATCCGCACGCATCGTGGCTAGCTGGGCGAACCCAGTGTTGTCATTGATGGTGTGAGACTCTCAAGCGCGAATAGAGCAATTAGTATCGGTTAGCTCCATGCGTTACCGCACTTCTACATCCGATCTATCAACGTCGTGGTCTCCGACGGCTCTATGAAATCTTATCTCGAGGGAGGCTTCCCGCTTAGATGCTTTCAGCGGTTATCCCGTCCATACATAGCTACCCAGCTGCGCTCCTGGCGGAACGACTGGTACACCAGAGGTATGTTCAACCCGGTCCTCTCGTACTAGGGTCAACTCCTCTCAAATTTCGACGCCCACGGCAGATAGGGACCAAACTGTCTCGCGACGTTCTGAACCCAGCTCACGTACCACTTTAATTGGCGAACAGCCAAACCCTTGGGACCTGCTCCAGCCCCAGGATGTGATGAGCCGACATCGAGGTGCCAAACAACCCCGTCGATATGAGCTCTTGGGGGTTATCAGCCTGTTATCCCCGGCGTACCTTTTATCCGTTGAGCGATGGCCCTTCCACGAGGGACCACCGGATCACTATGACCGACTTTCGTCTCTGCTCGACTTGTCAGTCTCGCAGTCAGGCGGGCTTATGCCATTGCACTCTAACAGACGGTTTCCGACCGTCCTGAGCCCACCATTGCGCGCCTCCGTTACTCTTTAGGAGGCGACCGCCCCAGTCAAACTACCCGCCACAGAGGGTCCCTGTTCCGGCTTACGGAACGAGGTTAGACATCAGAAACAAACAGGGTGGTATTTCACCTATGGCTCCACATCAGCTGGCGCCGATGCTTCAAAGCCTCCCACCTATGCTACACAGTTTCTTCCTAATGCCACTCTGAAGCTGCAGTAAAGGTGCACGGGGTCTTTCCGTCTAACCGCGGGTACTCCGCATCTTCACGGAGAATTCAATTTCGCTGAGCATGTCCTGGAGACAGTGGGGAAGTCGTTACGCCATTCGTGCAGGTCGGAACTTACCCGACAAGGAATTTCGCTACCTTAGGACCGTTATAGTTACGGCCGCCGTTTACCTGGGCTTCATTTCAGAGCTTGCACCCCTCCACTTAACCTTCAGGCACCGGGCAGGCGTCAGGCCCTATACGTCGTCTTGAAGCCGACTTAGCAGAGCCCTGTGTTTTTGCTAAACAGTCGCTACCCCCTGGCCTGTGCCCCCTCAAAGTGCTTGCGCATAGTGAGGGCCTCCTTCTTCCGAAGGTACGGAGGCAATTTGCCGAGTTCCTTCAGGACACTTCTCTCAAGCGCCTTGGTATACTCTACCTGACCACCTGTGTCGGTTTCGGGTACGGTCTATACGGTGGGGCTATTTCCTGGAACCATTTCGAAGCCATCCCAATCCGATAAGGGATGACAACACACATGATCCGTCACACACCACCAGGCCCACGAATATTAACGTGGTTCCCATCGACTACCCCCTTCGGGCTCGTCTTAGGGGCCGGCTCACCCTGCGCGGATTAGCCTTGCGCAGGAACCCTTGGTCTTTCGGCGAGAGGGCATCTCACCCTCTTTATCGCTACTCATGTCTGCATTCGCACTTCCGATACCTCCACGACCCATTACCAGATCGCTTCACAGGCTTACGGAACGCTCCGCTACCGCGTACCACATCAGTGGCACACCCTAAGCTTCGGCACGTATCTTGAGCCCCGTTACATCTTCGCCGCAGGACCTCTTGTTTAGACCAGTGAGCTGTTACGCTTTCTTTAAAGGATGGCTGCTTCTAAGCCAACCTCCTGGTTGTTTTGGAAGTCCCACATGCTTTCCCACTTAGATACGATTTGGGGGCCTTAGCTGTAGGTCAGGGCTGTTTCCCTTTTGACGACGGACCTTAGCACCCGCCGTCTGTCTCCCGCATATCACTCTTAGGTATTCGGAGTTTGGTTAGGTTTGGTAGATCTCGCGACCCCCTAGCCCATCCAGTGCTCTACCCCCTAAGGTGTTCGTGCGAGGCACTACCTCAATAGTTTTCGCGGAGAACCAGCTATTTCCCGGCTTGATTGGCCTTTCACCCCTAAACACAACTCATCCGGTAACTTTTCAACGTTAATCGGTTCGGACCTCCAGTGCATGTTACTGCACCTTCATCCTGGTCATGCCTAGATCGCCGGGTTTCGGGTCTAATACATCAAACTCTGGCGCCCTATTCAGACTCGCTTTCGCTGCGCCTACACCTATCGGCTTAAGCTTGCTTGATACATTAAGTCACAGACCCATTATGCAAGAGGTACGCTGTCAGGCCATAAAAGCCCTCCAACTGCTTGTAGGCAATCCGTTTCAGGTACTGTTTCACTCCCCTCATCGGGGTGCTTTTCACCTTTCCCTCACGGTACTAGTTCGCTATCGGTCACATACGAGTATTTAGGCTTGGAGGGTGGTCCCCCCATGTTCAGACAGAATTTCACGTGTTCCGCCCTACTCGAGTCCTGAATTCTCACTTTCGTATACGGGGCTGTCACCCGCTATGGCGTCTCTTTCCAGAAGACTTCTACTAGTTGAAATTCAGGCACTGGCCTGGTCCGCGTTCGCTCGCCACTACTAACGGAATCTCGGTTGATGTCTTTTCCTCCAGCTACTGAGATGTTTCAGTTCGCCGGGTTCGCTTCACGAAGCCTATGTATTCAGCTAAGTGATACCTAACCTAATTAACTCGACCTGTGCGTTACCGCGCAGGTAGAATTAATCGGGATAGGTGGGTTTCCCCATTCGGAAATCGTCGGGTCAAAGCTTGCTCACAGCTCACCGACGCTTATCGCAGCGTGCCACGTCCTTCATCGCCTGTATGTGCCAAGGCATCCACGAATTGCCCTTACCTCACGCTTGAGAGTCCACACCACCAACGACATCACTGGGTGCCTCCAGAGGAGGTCACCAACTCGGCAGAGCAGTGCGCGTTGGCCTTTGTCAGGTGCGGATGATTATAATCTCAGCCAGATTATTAGTTATGATGATGTCGATATCTGGAGCCTCGAACCGCTCGCTTGGCTCGCTGACGCCGAAGCGCTCACGAACCGCCGAAGCAATCCTCGTCCCCAAAATCGAGCACCTCACGGCATCGATTTTAAAAAACCCATTCACAATGTCAAATACGACGGGCGTACCCGTCAATCACCGCACTCTCGTGCGGCGAACCGTTTCTCTTCATCTCTAGGTTATGGCTGATGGTGCGTTGCTCGCGAGCCCGTCAGTCGCGGCAAAGCCGCGCCTTGTGGGCGCGCTTCTCGGCGCTGGCCGTTCTTGTCGTAGTGCGCGGCAGCTTTGCTACCGCGTCTCTTCGACTGCGAAATGGTGGAGCCTATCGGGATCGAACCGATGACCTGATGCTTGCAAAGCAACCGCTCTCCCAGCTGAGCTAAGGCCCCAAACGCACTTGTGTGTGGTGGGCCTAGGTGGATTCGAACCACCGACCTCACCCTTATCAGGGGTGCGCTCTAACCAACTGAGCTACAGGCCCACACCCGCTGCGCCCGTCAGACGCAGCTGAACTGCGCCC
>NZ_SLYF01000024.1:0-4893 GCF_004343105.1 Sphingomonas sp. PP-CC-3A-396
GCCACCTTCGGGCTCATTTGGTTCTCGAACCGCTCGAGATTGGAAATCGCTGACACCGACCGCGCTGTTCACGACTTTCCACACAGTCTGCTTGATTTTTGCATCAGGAACGGCTGAATGGAAGAAAAGCTGTCTTTCCGCTTTGGGTGAAACCCGACCCATAGTGACGTTTTACCGTCCTGCCGCAGGTTTGCGCGTTCGTTGAATAAGTGCTGCGACCGCGCATAGCAGCCAAAAGATGCCCCCAATAGCATGACAGGGCTTGGCGCTGGGTTATCCCACCACAGCCACGAAGGCTGCCGCCAATCAGGGCAGGTAGCCAAATGGAGACAGCGTATCGATCGGTTCGGTGAACCCGCATGCGGCCGTTCTACAGCCAATGGGAGCGGACGCAAATAGGGCAGCTGTCGGCTTTCCCAAAGAGGATCGAATTTGGAAAATGGCCGGGTGGGAAGTCGAAGCAAAACGGAACAAACCGTCGGAAACTAATATGACGGGTATCGTTTATGCCTTGCCGTGGTCGTCCTCGGCCGTGGCCGGTCCGTCCTTGCTACCCTGTGGGGACGGGCCGTTGTTCCCCCATCAGTGGCAAAACGGATAGGGGCTATAACGCCAGGCCGGAAGCACTGTGCTTTGTGCTTTGTGCGAGGCCAGCCCCCTAGTTCCTTTCTTCGGCTCTATCCTGCTGCTCGTTGTCGTTGTCGGCACTGTCGACCAACGGTGCGACGGCTTCGAACACGACCCCACCAGGAAGGTATGAGATTTTAGCCGTTCCACCGGTTTCATGCGCCAAAACACGCTGGATGAGCTGTGTGCCAAAGCTGGTCCGCGTTGGCGGTTCAACCGGTGGGCCTCCTGACTCAACCCATGTGAGGTGGAGATCATGCGGCTGCCAGCCGTCCATGACCTTCCAGCTCAGATCAATCACGCCCTCGGCGGTCGATAACGCGCCATATTTTGCCGCGTTGGTTGCAAGCTCATGGAGGGCAAGGGCGAATGCGACGACAAGGCGGGGCGGGAGCTGAAGGTCCTCACCGGAAAGCTTGAACCGTTGACCGTCTTCCACCCCGAAGGCGGTAAGCGTGCGCTCAACCAGCGCACGCAAGGACGTGCTCTCGAACCTGCCACTGATCAGCAAGTCGTTCGCGGCGGACATCGCGTGGATGCGTGCTTCCAGCGTCGTGCCGGCCTCCTGCACAGAGGTCGCCCGGCGCATCGTTTGCGAGACGATCGCCTGCAGCGACGCGAGGGTATTCTTCACCCGGTGGCTTAGCTCATTAGCCAAGAGGGTCCGATGCTCCTCAGCGCGCCTCCGTGCGGTCACGTCCTGCGTCGTCCCGACGAGTGCCAACGGTGTGCCATCGGCGCGGTAGCTCGCCTGTCCCCGGATCTGTACCCAGCGCTCCTCGCCTGCCGGCGTCCGCAAGCGGTACTCGAGGTCCAGCAGCGATCGGTCGCGTACGGCATGCTCTATGCCATTGATCTGCAGCTGCCGATCTTCCGGGTGGATCGACTCTCGCAGTTCGTCGAGGGTCAGAGGATCGGTCGGGGCACGACCGCATATCCTCTTGCACTCGGCAGATGCCGTCAGCCGGTACGTATCGAGATTAATGCTCCAGGATCCCAGACGGCCGGCATCAAGGGCAAACTGAAGTCGCTGCTCGCTCTCCTGAAGCTCGGCAATGCGGCGTTCCACCTCTGCTTCTAGGGCATCGCGATCAAGCTGAAGGTTGACGAGGCGTTCGCGCTCGAGAGTGACGTCGTACTGCGAGGCAAAGAAATAGAGCAGTATCCCGTCGTCGTTGAACACGGGTGAAACCAGCAACCGGTTCCAGAAATGTGTGCCGTCCTTCTTGTAGTTCAGCAGGTCGAGTTCGATCGACTCCCGCGCACGTATCGCGTCCCGCACCCGGCCGACGTCGGCCATGTCTGTGTTCGGTCCCTGCAGAAACCGGCAGTTGCGCCCCATGATCTCGCTGCGGGCATAACCGGTCAGCTTCCCAAAGGCGTCGTTCACAAACACGATGGGATTGTCGGGCAACCGGGGGTCGGTGATGATCATCGGCATGCGCGTTGCCCGCACGGCCGAGGCAAAAGGGTCAGATCCGCTATCGCCGCGCGTCAGCTCGCGGACGATCCGCGCTTCTTCCTGGATATCTCGCACACGTCACTCCGTTCGCGTGCTCAACGGGCCTTACGACGTTGGACGCTGCGTTTTTTTAGTCCTTTAGTGTCAGTAGGCTATGATGGCTATTGTGACAAAACTACTCGGTTAACAGCCTGCAAACGACACCCGGCATGGCCCGTGAATACGGCCATGCCGCAGTCGCATTCCCAGCAAACCGACCAGAAACCCTCGCGCGCCGCAACTCGGCAGATAGCGGGCGGGTTAGGGCTCCATGACACTTTCAACCGTACCCTACGCCCTTGTTGTCGATGATGATCCGCTCATCATGATGGATACGACTGCCATCCTCGAAGACGCTGGATTCCGCTTCTACGAGGCCATGGATGGCGACGAGGCGAAGCGCGTCTTAGCCACCAACTGGGAAAGCATCGTACTGTTGTTCTCTGACGTCGACATGCCCGGCGATACCAACGGTTTTGCGTTGGCGCGGCATGTCGCCGAACGCTGGCCTGCGATCGAAATCGTCATCGCATCCGGTCATGTTCTACCGAAAGCGGGCGAGATGCCCGAAAAGGCTACGTTCATCTCCAAGCCGTTCAATAAGCAAATGGTGCACCAGCATTTGCGGAACATGCTCCCGGACAACAAATTACCGGAGCCGCTTAAGAGGGCGGTTTGATCAACGACACAGCTTATTGGTTAAAGGCGAAACGGTCGAGATGGGGAGGAATGATATCAATGTCGAACGATCGGGATCACGTTGATTGCGGAAGCTAACAACGCACCAACGACCGTGAGGCCGAGCTGGTCCGCGAGTTCAAGTAACACCTCCAATTCGTCCTTCAAATCTTGGGCCGTCAGCGGGGTATCGGAGCTCATAGAGACAGTATATCTGTCTTAACCCGAATACGTCGATAGTATGGATGCGCGAGGCTCACTGCGATTTCTACTACTGCTCGTAAGCTAGCTCAACGGATGGCGGCTATCGGAAGATCTGATCGCACGCCCAAACGTCCAAATTTGAGCGGAAGCGGAATGGTCGATATGGGAAGGATTCCAGACCGACCGCTTTCGGGAAGGCAGGCGGCAATAGCCGACATTGCCAAGCTGCCGTTTTTCTCAAAGACGATCAGGAAATGGGAATGCGTGCGCCTTCTCAATCCCGTGATTGAACCGGAATCAAGAAGGGATGAGCCAGTCCCGGATCAATCCTACGGCGTTCTCAGCGCCCGCCTCTTAGATCGCGCCTCGGTCGGCGAAAGTACGAAAGCGAGACTCAGCAACTGTTCACGCCCATCAGCCTTCGGTTGGCTGGTCAGTTCACCCAGGCGGGCGAGAAGGGCGTTGACCTCCGCAACGTCTGCCGCTGCGAGCCATCCCTTGTTGCGGGAAGCCCAAAGCGTCCGTGCCGGACCGGCAACCACCGTGTCACTCCGCCCCAGCGCAGCTTGGAAGTCCCGATCAGCAATCTGCAACAATCCATGGATGAAAGCGCGCAGCTCTGCCGCATTGCCATTCGGGCCAAGGTCATAGGAAAGGCGTAGCGGGCCATCACCGCCGCCTACCAGGCGGAAGCGGCGCTCCCCGCCCTCGCTCGGCAGTTCTTCGACCAGCCCCCCCGCCACGAGCGCGCGCAGATGGTAATAGAGACCGTCGGCTGGTCGCCCGAGCTGTTCCGCCAAACTCGCGACGCCGGCCGCACCACCGAGCGCGGCAAGCGTATCAACCATCTCCTGTCGCACCCCGGAACTAAGAAGCCGCACCTGCGCCGGATCGCGGATTAGCCGCAGGTCGTCACCTTCATCCACTAGCCTAGACTCCTGTTGAAACATAGCCCATATATTTCAACAAGCCAATCCGGGGAAGAGACTCTGGCGGCGGTTTTAGAATTGGGACGACTGTGGCATCGCATATGGGAACGCTCCTCTCGGCCGCCTTGATGGCTTTTGCCTCGTCGGGAACCGCCTCGGCGCAGACGATCGCGCCGGGGGCATTACAGGCTGACCTCCGCTTCGCACTCGATACGATCGAACGTCAGCACCCCGACCTTGCCCACTCGGTCACGAAGGCGGCACTCGAAAGAGGGGCCGACAGGGTGCGAGCGCAACTCGATCATCCGATGGATCAGGCGGAAGCCTGGGCGAAACTGGCTCAACTCAATCCCGTCCTCGCTGACGGTCATCTGTTCATCGGCCTACCCGACTGGCGGGGGCAAGGCGCGCAAGCGGTTCGGCAGGGTACGGGCTTCTTCCCATTCGAGGTGGCGATTGATGCCCGAGACCATCCGGTCATCGTCTCGATGCTGGGGGGGGGATCGACACCGCTCGCAGGTCGCCGCATCCTACGGATCGGCGAGCATGATGCGCGCCACGTCGCCGGTTCGTTGCTGGCGCGGACGCACGGAGACACGCCCGCCTTCCGCAGAGCCCTGCTGGCACAGCGCTGGTGGCTGTTCCACGCGAAGCTTTACGGAACACCGGCCGACTACGACCTGGTCCTAAGCGGCTCCCGCAAGCGCCTGACTGTCCCGGCCGAACACACGCTGCCAGCGATCCTCCAGCGGGATGCCAGCTTTGATCGGCTGTTCGCGTGTCGCATCGATACGGACAAATCGGCGCGCCTGACGGTCGCGTCGTTCGTGTGGGAGGACAAGGCGCGCTTTTTCCAGTTCAACCGCGCCGCCATGCGGTCGAGAACGGCCTCGTTCTCCAGACGCGAGACGCGGCGGAATGACCGAGTACAGCGCGATCTCAGTGCGCACGCCT
>NZ_SLYF01000025.1:0-4501 GCF_004343105.1 Sphingomonas sp. PP-CC-3A-396
GCCCGTAAGGCACTCCGCTGCGGTGACACCCCTCTAGGCGGGGTTCACAGAACCGTCAAACGCTTTTTTACAGTTTCGGGTCGGTTTTCGGAAAATTGGCCGGCGAGCGCTCAGTGGGCTTCGTGCCCGCACCAACGGGTCGTCGGAGATACAGAACGGACCCAAACCTAAGGCCAGCTCGGCGAACCGTACGCAATGAGCAGTTAGCGCCGCCGAGCGGCTCCACTGACTTGGGTGACGATTGCCGTCGACATGAACGACCAGTGCCGAACGCAACGATTGGGTTTCGCTCTCCGCTTCCGGCTTTGATGGAAACCGCGCGCAATCCCGTATCAACAGGTCGAGCGAACGAGACCCTCGGAGTAGCGGTCGATACTGCTGCCTAACGATGCTTTCGATCGTTCGCATGCGACACCTCTTCCGACAACGATCGCCCTGCCCCCGCTCACAGTAGACAATGATAGCGCTCTCTTTACTGTGTCCGCCAAGAACACGACACAGGGAGAGCGAGCATGAGTCGCATAACGAGCGTAACCGCCAGAGGCCTGTACGCGCGCGTCCCGTTTACCCGGATCGGCATGGTTGCCGCGCTGCTGATGGCGGCGCCCGTTTCTGCCCAGAACGACAAGATGGTGCCGATCGCAGCCCCTGCACAGTCGGACGCGGTCCAACTTGGGACCGGCAAGTTGCCCCGGTCAACCGCACCCGAAGCATGGCATAGTCAATATGGCAGCGTCTTCGTCCGCAACGTCACATTTGCCACGTTGACACCATTCCTGCCCGATCCGGCCATCGCGACCGGCACCGCCGTGATTGTTGCCCCGGGCGGTGGGTTCAAGACACTATCGATGCAGAACGAAGGGTGGGACGTTGCCCGTGCGCTGGCCGCCCAGGGCGTGGCGGCGTTCGTCCTGAAATATCGGCTGAACCCGACACCGGTCGCGATGCCGGCATTCGAGCGATCGATGGCCGAGATGTTCGCCCCCGGCCGGCAGCCGCCCCGCGCCCAGCCCGATGCGATGATCGCGGGCCTGGCGCCGCAGATTGCCGACGCGCGCGCCGCCTTTGCTTTGGTCCGGCAACGATCCGGCGAATGGCATGTCGACCCATCGCGCATCGGCATGATCGGCTTTTCCGCCGGGGCGATGCTGACGATGGCCACCACGATTGCCGGCGGCGATGCAAAGCCCGCGTTCATCGGCAATATCTATGGTCCGCTGGCAGCAATGCCGGTGCCAGCGGACGCGCCGCCGATGTTCGTCGCTCTGGCCGCCGACGATCCGTTCTTCGGTGCCGGCAAGTTCGAGCTAATCGAGAGCTGGCGCGCGGCAAAACGTCCGGTCGAGTTCCATCTGTTCGAACAGGGTGGCCATGGCTTCGGCATGTACCCAAAGCCTACCACGAGCACGGGGTGGTTCGAGGAATTCACCCGGTGGATGGCCATGCACGGCCTTCTTACACGAACGCGGTGATACTCTGCGGACCAGCACGCCGCTGGCAGGATGCGTCGAACGGAAATCCGATCGACGCATCTTGAACGCGATTATTGGCGTAGCACGCTCGGCGCTCGCCTGCTGGTCGTGCCGAATGAAGCGTTGGTGGAGGACATCGCCGCCTGGGTGCCGCGGATTGCCGCCCATGTCGGGCTCGCCTTCGAACCAGCAATGCTCGATTTTCATCGATTGAAGCGCCCGGTCGCGACCGCCAGCGTCGCGCAAGTCCGCGAGCCGCTGTATCGACGTGCGATCGGCGCCGCAGCCCCCTACGCAGCACGCATGACGCCATTCGTCGAAGCCTATGAGCGATCTCGCGCCGCGTTGGCGGCAGGGTCGTGATCGCGAGCATCCGCCCACGCCAGATCCCGCCGCGCGACCGCCTATTGGCGAAAAACCGATCCGTTCGCTGGGTTTATGCGCCCGCCGGTTGATCCGGCGGGCGTCATGATCACTTCAGCTCGAGCATCACCACCGACATGGGCGGCAGCGTTACCGCGAGCGTTCCACCACGCAATTGCGCGCCGTTGAACGCCGTCGGCGCGACCGCGTTGGGCGCGTCGAAGGTGTTGTGTGCGGTCATCGTCGGCGCGGTCAACACCTGACCGGTGACGGTTTGCGCGGTGACGCCGGGCAGCGCCGCGGAGACGCTCGTCGCCTTGTTCGGATCGAGATTGGCGAGCGCGATCCGCACCACGCCGTCCTTGCCGCGGACGGCCGACGCGCTGACCGACGGCATCGTCCACTGGTCCTTGTTGTACCAGGGCGACTTGATGTCGATCGGCAGGACGGTGCCGTCCATGTACGGCTTGTACATCGCGAACACGTGATAGGTCGGCGTCAGCACCATCTTGGCGCCGTCGGTCAGGATCATCGCCTGCAGCACGTTCACCATCTGCGCGATCGCGGTCATCTTCACGCGATCGGCATGCTTGGCGAAGATATTGAGGTTGATCGCGGTCACCAGCGCATCGCGCAGCGTATTCTGTTGGCGTAGGAAGCCGGGATTGGTGCCGGGGTCAGGCGCATACCAGGTGCCCCATTCGTCGACCGCCAGCCAGACCTTCTTCTGCGGATCGTATTTGTCCATCACCGCGCTGTGCTTGGTGAGCATCTCGTCCATCTTCAGCGTCTCGGCGAGCACGTGCGCCCACTCATCCTCGCCGAACACGGTTGCCGAGAGCTTGTGTTCCCAAGGCGCGGCCACCGTATAATAATGCATCGACAGCGCATCGACCTGGTCGCCGGCCTCGCGCATCATCGTCTCGGTCCACGCATAGTCGGCCGAGTTCGCCCCACTCGCGATCTTGGTGACCTTGGTGCCCGCCGGCGCCTTGATGAAGGTGGCGTAGCGCCGCGTGACGTCGGCGGCGTAGGGCGCGCGCATGTTGCCGCCACAGCCCCACAGTTCGTTGCCGATCCCGAAGAACGGCACCGCCCACGGCGCCTTGTGGCCATTCTTCGCGCGCTCGTCCGCCAGAGTACCGGCAGGCGAGGTCATGTATTCGACCCACTCCGCCATTTCCTGCGGCGTGCCGTTGCCGACATTGCCGGAGATATACGCCTGCGCGCCGATCTGCCCGACCAGATCCATGAACTCGTGCGTGCCGACCGCGTTGGGCTCGGTCACGCCGCCCCAGTTGGTGTTGATCTTGACCGGACGCTTGGTCTTGGGGCCGATCCCCTCGCGCCAGTGATATTCGTCGGCGAAACAGCCGCCCGGCCAACGCACCGCCGGTACCGCGATCCCGCGGAGCGCGGTGACGACATCGGTGCGGAAACCGCGGACGTTGGGGATCTTCGACTTTTCGCCAACCCACAGACCGCCATAGATGCCGGTGCCGAGATGCTCCGCAAACTGCGTGAAGATGTGGCGATCATAGGTCGGGCCGGGTGTATCGGCGTGGACGGTCACGGTTGCCGCCGCCGACATTGGCGCGTCCGCTGGCGCTGCGGTCTGTGGGGCGGTCTGTGCGGCACCGATGCCCGCAGTCGACAGCAGCAGCGCGGCGGCGAGGCCCTTGAGAGTCCGGGTCATTTTTGCCTCAATCATCGAAAGCCTCCACGGAATTGCGGGTGCCGCGCAGGAATGCGTCGGCGACGAGGGTGAACGGGGTCGTATCGACTTCGCTTCGGCCGCCGCGGATCAGCGCGGCGAAGCGGGCGTAGAGGCCGGGATATTCCTCGTCGTCGTTATGCACGGTGCCGGTCGGCAGGGTGAGCACCGCACCGCCCTTGGCGAGGCTGAGCGTGCCGGCATCGGTCTCGACGACGATGTCCCAGCTCTGCGGGCCGGTCTGGCGCCAATCGAGATCCATGCTGATCGGCGTACCCGAGGCGCTGCGGAAGGTCAGGTCGGCGGCGATCGGCGCGGCGCGGTTGGCGGGCGTCGACAGCGTCGCGGCGGTCAGGAAGAAGGGCTGCGGCAGGATTTCGGTCGCGATCGACAGCGCGTTGATGCCGGGATCGAACACGCCGAGCCCGCCCGGCTCCCAGATCCACGCCTGCCCCGGATGCCAGACGCGGACGTCCTCTCGCCAGACGATCGACACGCGCTCGATCTTACGCGCGGCGAGCCACGCCTTGGCCGGCGCGACCCCCGCCGCGAACCGCGAATGCCAGCCGGCGAACAGCGTCTTTCCCGTCTCGGCAGCCTGCGCTTGGAGCGCGTCAACCTCCGCCAGCGTCGCGCCGGGCGGCTTTTCGAGGAAGACGTGCACGCGCTTGGCGAGCGCCATGGAGGCCAACTCGTAGCGCACCTGTGGCGGCGTGCAGAGCGCGATCGCGTCGATCGCCGGACCATCGGCGAGCAACGCCTCCAGCGATTTGAAGTTGACGACACCCTCGACGCCCGGATCGCGCGGGCTGACGCTGGCGACGAACGCGAAATCGGCGTTGCCGGCGATCGAGGGTAGATGCTGGTCGCGGGCAATCTTGCCCATGCCGACGACCGCGATTCTGATAGCGGCCATGCTCAGAGTGCCTTCACGACGACGGGCTGCGGTTCG
>NZ_SLYF01000026.1:0-3887 GCF_004343105.1 Sphingomonas sp. PP-CC-3A-396
GCGAGCGGTCCGTTCCAGACAGATGCGCCATGCCACAAACATACCATGCGCCGCGATCTACGGGAATCCTCAGACCGGGTTCTCACACAGTCTGCGTGATTTCTGCATCAATCATGTTGCCGCATATCCAGCGGGCGATGCCTTGCTTTTTAGGACCGCTGCGATGATCGCCAGCTCATGCGGTGTCTGAGGTGGATTGTCATAGCTATAGCCACGGGCGTGGCCGGTTGGGCTACCGGCAATGCTATCCTGAATCTCATGATATGGCTTCTTGGTCCATCGGTAGCGATCAACTTTTCAGGGTATCATCGGGAGATAACCCCGTTCTTGATCTTCCTTGCGACGGTTTTCGGGCCGGTCACAGAGTCCTTGGCGGTCTGGGTTTTGGTTTGGCTGGCTCAATCGAGATTCGGTTTGGGTCATGTCAGCACGTCGCTGGCGACCGGCGCTACGATGGTCATATTGCACGGAATTTCTTGGGCGTCGCTCGCCGTTTTGCCGACCTTCGCAATGCACGCCGCGATCATGTTTTCAGCGAGATTGAGGCGTCGATCTGGATCCGGCTATCTCATTATCGTCGGTGCCCACTCTTTGCAGAACCTCATTTCGGTTATTCGCCCCCTGCTCATGGCGTAGACACCTTCTGCAAGGGTGACCTGACCGAAAAGATCGCGCTGAACGAATGACCGCTTTCGGGAGCCGTGTTTCGCAACCCGAGCGTCCGGCGTTGGGCGATCACCCCTGCCCTACGGCTTCCGGCCAGACCCACAAGGAGACATTCAGCGCCTCTTATCGTGTCTCCGAAAGCAGACATCCGTTCAGCCGTCCGGATCTAAGACCCGAGGCGCCGAATGCTCCAAAAATTAGACGGTTGCGTCGCCGGTCAGGTACCGATCAACGGGTATCGACGGCGAACGTGATGGCCCGACGCGTGTCGAGCCCGCGCATCAGCGCGATCTCGCGCTGGCAGAAGGGGCAGTCGCCGTCGTGCCAAACCGTGACCCGGTTGATCACCCTGCCGCCCGACCGTCACGACGGCTGCGCGCGACAAGCAGGGTCGCGACGCCTAGCCCGGCGACGAGCCCGAGTAACGGCAATAGGCGGTTCGGCGGGAACCCGTCCGCGGCGATCGTTGGCGCTTTGGACGCCGGAGCGTCGTAGCGTGACAGGTCGACGTCCTTCGAGCGGCCGCCGAACAGCTTGCTGGCGACGCCGCGCACTGCGGGGCGGCTCGCCAAGTTGAGAACGCCGTGGAGCAGCCGGATGCCGAGCTGGCTGTGCGGGTTGGCCAGCCGCGGCGCGATCTTGGGTACGCCCTGTGCATCCTCGACCATCGGCCGCATCGCCTGCTCATAGGCCGCCAGCGCCGCGAGCACTTCGGTCGAGCGGATCAGTTCTTGGGCCAGCACATAGGCGCCAGTGACCGCCAGGGTCGTGCCGTAGCCGGCGATCGGTGTCGCGCACCAAGCGGCGTCGCCGGTCAGCACGACATGCCCCTTCGACCAGCGCGGCATCCGCACCTGGCGCAGGACGTCGAAGTAGAAGTCGTCGGTCGTTTCCAGGCCGGCCAGCACGCGCGCACTCTGCCAGCCCGCATCCGCGAAGCGCTCGCGCAGCCCCACCTTCTGGCGCTCGACACTCCAATCCTGCTCGCCCCGCGGAGGCTGCTGCAGCGACAGCATCGCACGCGCGGTACCGTGCCGATCGGGGCGGAGCGACACGCTGCGGCCGCCGGGTGCATTGTACCAGCGCCACAGGCGATCGTCGTCCGGCTGTCGCGGAATGGTGAAGTAGGCGATCGTCAGGTCCATCCAGCGCGGCGCGTTCTCACCCGGGAAGACTAGCTCCCGCGTCTGCGACCCGACGCCCTCGGCGACAATGACCAACTCGTATCGCTCGGTGATGCCGCCAGCGAACTTGACGGTCGCGCCGTCATCATCCTGCGCAATATCCGCGATGCTGTCGCCGAACCGGTAGGTCGCATGGTCCTTCGCCGGCTCGTAGAGCAGGCGAGCCAGATCGCCTCGCAGGATCTCCATCTCAGCGGTGGGTCCGTCGGTGCCCGTGTCGGCGGTGAGGAACTGGGCGACAATCGTGCCGTCCTCCTCGACCCACGCCGTCCCCTCCTCGCCGGTGCCCTGCTCCAGCGCGGTCTGCTCCAGTCCCATTCGGCGAAGCACCTCGCGGCCGACTCCACGCACGTCGATGTTCTGGCCGCCATCGCGGAAGCCCGATGCTCGTTCGACCACGGTAACGTCAAAGCCAGCACGCCCAAGCCACCAGGCGACGGTGTTGCCGGCGACGCTGGCGCCGGTGATCAGGACACGACGGGACATGAATGTGCTACTCCTCGTCTACCCAACGAACGACGGCGGATAAATCGCCCTTGGAACCTACGTAGCTAACATGCGCGCACGGCGAAGCCGGCGGCATCACGAGGACCCATAAGCGGGCATTTAAGCCGGCCCTGCCAATTGTCGATACCGGATGTTCGTCCAACAGCGTGCTCGCGTAGAGCACACCTTACGCAAGCTACGCTTGCAGAATGGGAAAAAAGCTAGCAAAATCAACGGTAGACCGTTTAGAAACACCCCGCAGTTTGGGGTGTGGGGATGGCTATTTGCTCCCCAGAAATCCAGCGATTCCGGTGGCTTGTGGCCGCGATTTGACGGTCTTGGATGGCTATCTGCTCCCCAACCGGTCCAGAGCCGCGGATCGGGCCTTTCTCGACGGCAATTTCGCCCGAAAAAGCCATCCTGTTCGCTGCTCTGAATATACCATCTGGGACACCGAGATTGCCGGGTTTGGCCTCCGGGTACGCCCAAGCGCCAACGCCTTCTGGACGGTTCGGCTGCGCCATCGCGGCAAACAGCGCCGTGTTACGCTCGGGCGTGCCGAAGATGTCGATGCTTCGTTTGCGCGTGCTCAGGCACGGCGTTTGCTCGGCGAGGTGGCGCTCGACGGCTTGCCCAAGCGGACGTCGGTCAAGGTCACGCCGACGCTGTTCGACTATGTCGAGACCTACTGGGGGGACGTTGCCCGGTACTGGAAACCGTCAACAGCCAAGCGCAATCACGACGCATGGCGGCGCGATCTTGCACCAGTCTTCGGCGCGATGCGGGTCGCTGACGTGCTGCCCGCCGATGTGGTTCGCTGGCGTGACGAGTGCGGGGGCAGGGCGGAGACCCGCTACAATCGCGCTGCGCCAGTGCTGGCCAGCTTGCTCAAATATGCCGAGGCGCTTCATTTCCGTCGCAAGGGCTCGAACCCCTGCCGGGGCCTGCCACGCTACCCCCGAGAAGCAAAAGAACGCTACCTGTCACGGATCGAATATCAGCGACTAGGTGCGGCGCTTCGGGTGGCGGAAGCGACGCACCCGGCGCAGGTCGCGATCATTAGGTTGTTGCTCTACACGGGCGCACGGATCGGCGAGATCCGTGCGCTCCGGTGGGAATGGGTGCAGCCGCCCCGCCTGGCGCTGCCCGATAGCAAGACGGGGCCCAAGACCATCTGGCTGAATAGTCACGCGCTCACGATTCTGGAGGCGCTTCCGCGCCGCGCAGATTGCGCGCTCGTATTCCCGGACAAGACCGGTAAAGCGCCGGTCGCTGTGACCAGCTGGTGGACCGCACTTCGGTGTCGTTGTTCGATGCCCGACCTGCGCATTCACGACCTGCGGCACAGCTTCGCATCCACCGCCATCATGGACAATGTCCCGCTCGCCACGATCGGCAAGTTGCTCGGTCATGCGTTGCCGGAAACTACCGCGAAGTATGCGCACTTAGCGGAAGACGACGACCGAGCCTCGGGCAACACGACCCCGCCGGCGACATGGTATCGCTTCACGGCCGACCGCACCGGTGCACACCCGCAAGCCCATCTTGCCG
>NZ_SLYF01000027.1:0-3880 GCF_004343105.1 Sphingomonas sp. PP-CC-3A-396
GGGCCGTTGGAGCCGGGGAAACTGGAAAGATCGCGCTTAACGAATGGCCGTTGTCGGGAGCCCGGATCGCCATCCCCAACGTCCGATTGTGGGCGTTTTCGCAATGCCGGCCATTCCCGAAATTCGATCGAATTGAGGGAATGTCAGGGTTGGGAATGATAGTGGACGTTAGGCGAATGAGCGGTAGATCGCTTCACCAAATATCGCCAACGTGACAATCGATGCCCCGACAATTAATGCCCAATAGCGACCGGGGTCACCCGACCGTGTCGCTTGCCGATACGCGGCTGGGCCACTGGCCAGATCGAGTCTTCCCGTCCTTAGCGCAGTTGCAACCGAACCCGCACCGGTCGCGGCGAGAAAGAACTCAAACCAGATTGGGCCTGTCATCCGCGTGTCTTAGCACGAGAAAAGCACTGAATAAACGTCTGCACTGGGCGATAGCGGAATGGCCGATATGGGAAGGAAAGCGGACGGTCCACTTCTAGATGTCGGTGAATTGAACGGGCACGGGTATACGCGAACGATCTCGCGACCTGATCGGTGGAGCCTAACGGCGGCCCGCAAACTTCTCACTTCCTCGACGCATTGCCCCATGGGCTCTCAAACGGTCGAACAGTAGCTCGAGATCGTCGCGGCCGATGTCGAATGTCTCGCCAAGGTCAGCAAGCGCTGCGTCGAGATCTTCAGGATGAGGGATGCCCTCAACCTGCGGACCGGCGGGCATCTGCAGGCCTGATACAGGGCGATGTGGGTACGAATGGCCAGACAGATGATGAAAGAACACCCCGGCAGCGGTCAGGATTACTGCGTTAATCCCCACTGGCATTAGCGGGAACATCCAGCCGGCTGTGGTGACCGCATGACCGCCCATCACCGCGGTCAGTGCAGCAGCCCCGCCAGGAGGGTGCAGACAGCGCAGCAGTGACATCGCCAGGATTGCACCTCCGACTGCCAGGCCACTCGCAAGCCCAGGCGATGACACCATGGAGGCTATCCCAACGCCGACAACAGCCGAGATGACGTTGCCACCGATCACTGCCCAGGGTTGCGCGAGCGGACTGGCAGGAACGGTAAAGATGAGAACCGCCGAAGCGCCCATGGGGGCCACGAGCAGCACGGCGGGCCACCCGTCTCCGAATACCATCGCTGTCACAAGTGCGGTGAACGCGATGCTCAGCGCCGCGCCAATACACGCCACAAGTCGACCACCGACCGTGGCACCAGCAAGGATCGGAGCAAATAAAGCCCGCAAGCATATTACCTTTCGTCGACAGGCTTCGCACCGATTTACCCGGCCTCGAACGGCCGCCTATGAGCGCAAGCGGGAAGGCCGTATAGGGGAGGAAAGCGACCCGACCACTTTTGGGATGTCCGCTTTTGGGCGTCAGCGGAATGGCCGGAATGGGAAGGATAACTGCGGTTCGTTAATCCTCGATCTTGAGCGATATGGCCGCGCCATCAGGAAGGCCTTCGATTTGCCGGAATAGCTCAGCGGTGAACGAGAACCATTCTCGCCACGGCGCTACCCAGACATTCTCCACGGAATAGTCGCCGCCCAGCACTGGCGGCGTGGTGAACGCATAGCATTGGTCCGCCATCAGCACCTTACCGGCGCGGCGGCATTCATCCGCTAACGGACGGAACTGCCAACCTTCCGGGTCGTCTTGAACTTCGCGCCAAAATACTTTCTCCGATCGCGCGATGCGCTCCACGGAAAATCCGCCCCGGTCGAACATGTGCATCACGCCGTCAGGGGCCAAAAGGAACATGTCGCCAAACAAATTAGAGCGAAGCACGCGGCAACCTGTCGGTATGATCGACGCCCATGCCGACAGGTCTGTGGCATGCGCAGCAGTAGGGAGGAAGTAGGCGGTCGGGCTCATCTGCCGATGATGCCTCGTCCCGCCTACGCCTGCAATTGGGCGCTTTGAAACGGGGTATCGTCGGGGTGCATCGTATCGGCTCAAGGCGAAAAGCCCAGCATCTGTGCGGAGTAGGGGCGGTTGCGGCGGAGGGTGTCTCCGCCGCGGTACGGCCGTTATCCGTGAAAAAGCGAACTGATCGCTTTTAACGAGGCGGGTCAAATTCGGTCGGGCTGATCTTTTTGGCGCTCTCGTCCATCACAGTGTTGATCAGCGAGGCCGCTCCAGCCTCGCTCAGCATTCTACCCATTTTGATGGCTACCGCTGGGGTCAGTGAGACGATCTTCCCGTCGTGTCCCTCGACGAACACATGTCCATCTTCGACCCATACGTTTCTGGGATCGCCGTACGCTTTGGCGTCAGCCAAGTTGCTAACGACTTGATCCAGCTCATCTGAGTTTAGCATATTTCTCGGCTGATCGAGGTTCATGGCAACCCTCGCGCTTGGAGTGACCTAGTGTCTCATTTACCATGAGATGCAATGACGGCAATGAGCATTAACGGTCGGGGGACGTTACCTTTTTACATCCGCAAACGGTGGCCTGCCCCGGGTTATTGTTGGCGTAAGCAGATATCGCGGGGAAAGATCCGTTTCCGATCTATATGCTCGGGTTGACCCACTGAGCTGGGGTATCGTCGGGGTACTTCGTACCGTTCGAAATTGCTAACTGGCGGATTTCTGCGGGGTACGGTTGTTTGCGGCGGATGGGTTATCCGCCGTCCGGGAATGTCCGAAATGGGAAGGAAAGCGGAAGGTCCGCTTTGCGGCATCGAGGCGACAAATTCGCGACTCTGCTATTAGCTGATAAAGTACGGGGCATCACGTTTCTGAAACGCCCGATGGTAAATCAGGGGGAGGTCCGAAGACCTCCCCAGTCCATTACTGTCTTTCCGCATACTTATAATGCGGAACAGAGCCAATGCGGTTTACGCGTTTTAACGCGCAAGACAGTCTTTTCGAACAACGCCGGACGTGCGCCTGTCATGGAGTCGACTCCGACCACATTCTTATTAATGAGCAATGCCGCTCAAATGTCCATACCCGATCCATCTTCAGTCAATTTCATCGCGGAAGCATCAGTTCGAAAAGCCCTGACGATTGCGGTTTGCCGAATAGCGGCTGGTACAAGGCGGGGCGAGCAAATCTCGGTGAACGAACGACCGTTGTTGTGAGGGTTAGATTTTAATCAGAGCGTCTGGGTCTGGGTCTGGGTCTGGGTCTGGGTCTGGGCGTTAGCGGAATGGCCGCTTTGGGAAGGAAAGCGGACGGGCTGCTTTTGGGGGACCGGCCGAAAAAAACGTCGGTCCCCGTGTACCTCTTAAATTAATTTTTTGAGGCTCAAGGTGGCAGGTGACGGCGTCGCGCAGATCATAATGGTGAACATGGTGAGCCGGTTTGCGTCGGTAACCGTCATTACCCACTCCTCACCTTCCCAAAACACCTCTCCCTGATCGCAAAGTAACAAAGCCGCATATTTTAATGCGAAACAGCGAGCAGCTGCGAGGGACGGCAGACTCTCGCCGACGCACGGAATGTTTGGTTTGGCATCGGCTATCTCGAAATAAAATATCGGCATTAGCTTCCCTGAAATAACGCGGGAGCACGATGTCTCTCAGTCGCCGAGATCCAACGATAAAATGGTAGCGAGTACCGTGCGTCATTGGTTCCACGGGATGGCTACTGTTGACTAATCGAGGAGTATGTCGAGATCGGTGTGGATCGGGCAGGAAAGCGGGCGCGCGACTTTCGGAGCGGCACTCCGAGAAACCTGCCATCGAATGCGCCCGCCAAATGCATCAGATTTTTGCATCGACGGATACCCAGCTTTCCTGCCGTTCTCTGGCCGATGCAAAATCCGTGCAGACTGTGTGGAAAGTCGTGAACAGCGCGGTCGGTGTCAGCGATTTCCAATCTCGAGCGGTTCGAGAACCAAATGAGCCCGAAGGTGGCCGTT
>NZ_SLYF01000028.1:0-3772 GCF_004343105.1 Sphingomonas sp. PP-CC-3A-396
CGCCCACAATCGGACGTTGGGGATGGCGATCCGGGCTCCCGACAACGGCCATTCGTTAAGCGCGATCTTTCCAGTTTCCCCGGCTCCAACGGCCCATTTCGGGAAAGGGAGGGCCCGGACGGCTCTCTGTGCGATCGCTCGGGGGACTGTCCCGCTGCGAGTTCCCGATCGGGAACAGTGTCGCTTGTGTCACGCCATACAACTGTTACGATCGCGGCATGGCATCGACCTCGCTCCCTTTCCGCAAACCGCTCGCTTCGGCGGGTGTGGTTTGTCGCGCACGGTAGACGCCGTTCGTTGTTTGAACACCCCGCCTGCAGGGCGGGGCATAAATTGACGCTCACGCCCTTCGTACCAATGAAGGAGGCAACAGTGAGCGAAAACGATCCTCTCCCATCAATCTTGATTCGCGAGATGCGCGAGGCTGACACTATCCAAGTGCATCGGATTCATACCGATTGCCTGACGATTTCTCTGAAGAATCACTACTCGACCGCCGAGCTTGAAGCGTGGATGTACGGGCGCTCGCCAGAAGGGTATTGGCGCTTCGCGAACTCTGGCGAGACGTTCAGGGTTGCCGAGCGGGCTGGCGAAATCGTTGGTTTCGCTAACTGGCAGGGTGAGGAACTCCGCTCCCTTTTCGTGAGCCCTGTGTATCAGCAGGCAGGTATCGGATCGGCACTATTCACATCTTGCGATCAGGAAAATCATATTGCGTTCGTCAAGGCGACTCTCAGCGCTGTCACGTTCTATAGCCGCTTCTCCTTTGTCGAGGCAGGACGCGGTTTCGATATGAAGAAGGGCATTCGGCTCCCCCATGTCGCCATGTGCCGGGACGGTTGATGACGGAGGGGAGCGGCTTGCTTCCCTTTTCGTGGCCAAATGCCAATTCCCAGTTCTCGATCCGTTTCGATAACTGCGGCCTACCCGTGTGTTGCTCGTTTTTCAAAAACGGAAATATGCTATGGTCGCGATACGCAATTAGGGGCGGGCTTCATGCAGCGTGAGGAAATGAACGAACTCCGAACTTTGGTATCACGGGTAAGTCAAACAAACCTCACCGACACCCAAGAGGAGGTGTTGTTTGCCCGCATCAACGATTTGTCACCCGATCCGGAATGGTCGAACTACATATTCCACTCCGACGAATTTGTTGATTCGAATGGGGTGCTCGATCTTGACCGGCTCATCGCTCGATTAGCAGCTTACCAGCCAATCACTCTGTAGCATTGAGCGAGGTAGAGCGTTTCCCATTTCGTCATCCTTTTTGAGAAAGGCCGCAGGGACAGCCGATGTCCGCCAACGCCGTTTGCCTTTCCAAGAGCTGCTTGCGAACCTGATGCTCCCGATAACCGGATCGTTTTAAAGCGGCGTGGACGTGAAGGATTTTCCCCGATGGCCGGCCGGCTATCACGAAGTCGATGTTGCTTGATTCCCGCAATCGAAGAGGATCGTGATGCGCGTAACACTGACAACTCTGCTCGACACGCCAGCCGAGCGCGCCTGGATAGAGGTGCAGACTGCGCGGCTTCTGGAGCATGTCGCCGCGCCGCTGCTGGTCTTCACACCGATCGACCCGCAGGCTTTGCCGGCGGAGTGGGTCGCTGGGCGCTATCATGTCGGTGTGCGCCTGTTCGGGTGGCTGCCGCTCGGCACGCAGTGGATCGTCACCACGAAGGCGTCGCAGGGGCCAGACTGCTACCAGATCCGCGATAACGGCCGAGGCACCCTCGCCAGGCGCTGGGACCATCTGATCACGATCGAACCGCTCGCCCCCGCGCGTTGCCGCTATCGAGACGACATAGAGGTGCAGGCTGGTCTGCTCACCCCGTTCGTCTGGGCATTTGCGCGCTTCTTCTACGCGCACCGCCAGCGTCGCTGGCGCCGGCTGGTTGCGCGCGGTTTCGATTACACCCGATATTGAGGCGCAGAGCGACCTACCGACTTGATGAACAAACGTCCGCTTTCGCTGGCTGCCCCGCAAGACCGCCAGTCGGCTTTCCTTCCCAACCCAGACATTCCCGAAGTTCGATCGGTCGCGAGAACTTCCTCCCCATCGAAAATAGCAATGGCCGGTAGCGCTTGGTTGCGTAAGAGAAGGCGGGGCAGGATATGAGAGCGATGATCGACCTCGTAAACGCCCAGGGGGCAGGGCTATCCCCCGACCGCTTAGTAAACGCCACGGGGCTATCCGACAAATCTTTGCGATCTTACCCCATCGGCATGATCCTACCGGTGCCGGGCATCGGGCGTCTGATCCTTTTCGATGCGCATCCGTCGAGGGATGTCCTTCACCAAGAGATCTGGGGCGGGAGGTGTTCCTGTTCGACGACGGTAACCGACTGGTGTGGCAGATCGCGCCTGAACCGGGCACCACGGACGACATGCACCGAAATTTCGATACGGCCCGCCCCGCGACCGAAAGCTTCTCCGGCATTAGTAATATCGACGGGAGGTTTTATGCGAGCCGGATCGGCGGTGACACTTTCGTGATTGATATGACGACCGGCGCTGCCTCGTATGGCGGCTGGGCACGAACCTAGCCCGTTCGAGCCAGCCAGATCGTGCAAACGTCGATCGCCGCGCTGGCTTTCCCATATCCTGATCGTTTGCGAGACAGTCGGTGTGCTCATGATGCAATAATCAAGATTTTTGCATATCTCAGAGGATCAGTAGCGTGCGCGTGATATTTAACGACTCAATCGACCTCGGCTTCGCAGTCGCCGCTTTGATAAATGACACAGTCGATAGGAGCGAAATTGCCGATTGGGCTGCACGCGTAATTGACGAAGTGGAAGATCCACCAACCTATATTTACGTGATGCTGGACATGGAGCGCTACCACGGACGTGGTCTTCATGACGAGATTGGATTTACACCAACCACCGGATTAGATTCTGAAGACGAATTTCAGTACCTCCGTGAGATCGCAGTGCGTCGCGGCAAAGAAGACTCTGACTATCTCGGGGGTAAGAGTCCTGTCAGCCTGGGTGCGGTCCGCAAGGCTTATATAGACAATCTACTCAAAATGAATTTCGGATTCGATGTTCAATCATTGCCGCCATTGTACCTAGGGGATGCTTCGCGCACCCCATAGCTTTCGAGAAGCAGGCTCATGTAGCCTAACTTGGTGTTCATGGGACCGGCAGCAGCTTACCACCTCGACAGCATACGAGGTCCGTCGCCAGCGATTCCCGAAAGTCGATCCTACCAGGAAGCTGGTTGAGCGATAGATCACGGCTGCTAGCATGGCGGCATGAGCAACAAGTCCTCTCGCACGATCTGGATCGCAGCCGCGCTGATCGACGATGGTGCGGGCCGTTTGCTGCTCGTTCGCAAGGCAGGAACAGAGTGGTTCATGCAGGCAGGCGGAAAGATCGAGGACGGCGAAACCCCCGTCAGCGCGCTTCGCCGCGAGCTGGACGAGGAGATTGGGCTGACGCTGGTTGACGGCGATGCACGCCATCTTGGCTGCTACTCCTCGCCGGCTGCGAACGAACCCGATCATACCGTCGAAGCCGAAATCTTTCATGTTCGGATGCGGTACACCCCTGCCACGCGATCGGAGATCGAAGAAGCTGTCTGGGTCGATCACGTTACGGCAGCCGGAATGCCTTTGGCGCCCTTGACCCGCGATTACATTCTGCCGCTGTCTCGCACGCTCTGATCCGGCTTTCCCGATCCACCATCCTTTTTGGGAAAGGGCAGCTGCGTCAGGATGTCCGCTAACGCCGTTGGACTTCCCAATAGCGGACGGTCCGCTTTCCTTCCC
>NZ_SLYF01000029.1:0-3191 GCF_004343105.1 Sphingomonas sp. PP-CC-3A-396
CGACAGCATGCTAATGGCGACGCCGACGATCGAGATCTCGACGAAGGTCGTAAAGTTGGCTGCGGGAGCCGCGGTGCCGCCCCCGACGCCAACGCTGACCCTCACCGGCCCGCTCGGTTTCACCGCAGGCGCTGCGTCCGGCACGCTGGTGGCGAATATCGGCAACGTGCCCACCGGCGTCACTCCGACGCTCACCCCCAACGACGGACGCCTCGCAATCGCAGGCGATGCCACGAACGGTTGGAAAGTGGTCGTTGGCCTGTCTGCATCGGCGGCGGGGACGATCAACCTGACCGTTTCGGCGACAGGTGCGACCGCTACCGGTGCGGGGGTCGCTGTGGCGGCGGCAATCTACATCACGATTCCGAACTACGCGACGATAGCCGTAGGCGGCGACAGCTTCGGCACAGGCGTCGGCGCATCGCCCGCGACTACGAATGGCTGGGCCTATCTGCTCGCGGCGGCGCTCGGAGCGGCCCTAACCAACTCGTCTGTTCCGGGCTCGGTCCTGCAACGAAGCGCCGACGCAGGCGGGAGCGCGAGGCCAAGCAACCTCCGCGACAATTATGGGACGTATCTGCTCGGCACCAACAAGAAACTCGCCGCTTTCATCGCGCTCGGATACAACGACGCTCGATACGTTGGTGCAAGTGGTACTTTCAACGTAGCGCAGTATATCAGCGACTATCGTGAGATCATCAACGGCCTAATCCTCGGCGGCTATGCGCGCGCTGAAATTTATATCATATCGCCGTGGTATATCACTGATCTCGGACTCACGACTGGCTCCACGGGCTTTGCCGGCCAAAGTCGTGCGGGATTCGAAGCATTCGTGCCGGCTGCTGCATCGGTAGCGGCCGAGTTCGGGGTCAACTATACTGACGCATACAATCCGCTGAACATCCCGGCTTATATCGCGGACGTGGACGGCAACGATCGTGTGCATCCGAGGAACTTCGGCCATAATCTCATTTTCACGACAGTCCGCGACAAGACGATTGAGGCCAATAAGCGCGCGGCGCCGGCCGTTACTGTATCGGCATCGGGCCAGACCGTCACTGTCGTTGCTTCGGCAGTATCGGGTGCCGCTTCATACGAATACGTATTGGTCGCAAACCCGATCAACACGGCGGGCAATACATCGGGTACGTTCACCAATGTCGCAGCGGGCACATATTATGCGAAGGCTCGCGCCGTCTTTGGTGATGGCGTGCCGGGGCCTTGGAGCTTCACAGCGGCATCGGTAACTGTCGCAGCCGCAGGTAACACCCTCAATACCCTGACGCTATCGGGCGCGCCCAAGAACGGTGCGGCCTCGACGGGGACCATCAACGGTGCCACGGCAGGGTCGTCCATCGTCAGCAACGTCAGCGGTCTGACGGTAGATAGCGCTGCCCGAACTTACGCCTTCGACGGCACGACTGCTGCTGCGACGATCACGAACGGGCTGGTGGAAACACTTGCTGGTGCGAATGGATCGCCAAAGTCGAGCCCTGTCACTGTCGCGCCCGCAGGTAGCACCAATTTCGTCCAAGCCACCTTCACCGGCACCGATGGTACGCTGCTAACCGCTTATACCCCGGAGGCAGGAACGTCGTTTGTAGCGGCTCCTACGACGACCACGCGGTCTGTGCCCCAGCTGGCGGCTGGTCGGATTTGGAACCCGGCCACCGGCACCTCTGTCGCATCTGTTTATCGGGCTACCGCCGCTGCGCCGAGCCCCGACCACTACGCAGAAATCGTGATCGACTTCTTGAGCGCGATCTCGACGGAAACGATTGGCGTCGGTATCCGTATGGACCCTACCGTAGAGAACTACGTTTGGGGGCGTTACAATACGACGGCGAACGGCTTCCAGTTGTTCGAGACTACGACCGTGAACGGAACGACTACAAGCAAGCAGCTTGGCGCCTATGCAGATACCTTCACTTCCGGCAGTCGGACGCTTCGCGTTACTGGATTGAGCGACAAGGCATCTTTGAGCGTCGATGGCGTCGAGCGGGTTGCTCCAACCACTACCGCCGTCCTGGCGGGCGTCTACGTCGGTATTCGCAGCACCGAGCCGGCCATCACAAACTCGGCAACTGTTGGGCGCCAGATCACCAGCCTCACGGGGTCTGCGGCATGACGATCTCGATTTACAGCGGCCCCGTAGAGGGCGCGACGCTCACCTTCCTGCGCAAGTGGGAGACTTGGGCAGGTCGTAAGGCTGGTAAAGTGACAGTCAACGGCTCCACGCAAAACGAGTGGAAGGAGATGGTCTCGTCGATCGGCTGGCTGGTCGCGATGTATCTGAAGAACCTGGACGTGCAGCCGATCGTCGGTGTGCCGATGTTGCCGAAGGGCGCAAGCCACAGCATCAAGGGGTACATCGAGCACTGGGGCGATACTCAGGCGCGGTACTACCCGTTCCATCAGATCCTCACCGAGGTCGTAAAGCTGGCTAACCCGGCCGTCCGCCTTGGGTGGGAGTTCAACGGCGACTGGCAACCGTGGTTTGCTAAGGACCCGGCACTGTTCGTGGAGCTCTGGAGGCTGATCGTCGACCACGCGCGTAAGAACATCAAAGGTGGCGACCGCATTAAGTGGCAATGGTGCCCCACGATCACCGCTTGGAACAGGATCGACGTAGCGGCCTGCTATCCTGGCGATGACTATGTCGATGTGATCGGGTGCGATCTGTACGACATGGAAGAGCCGACGCCGGGTGCTGATGCAGCCGCTCGTTGGGCATTGGCACGCGACTGCAAGTTCGGTCTCGGGTGGCTGGCACAGTTCGCACGGGAGCACGCTAAGGCACTGCGGATATCGGAATGCGGAGCGGGCAAGTTCGGCGACAACCCGTATTTTGTCGAGCAGGTTGCCACCTTCGCGAAGGCCAGCGGCTGCGACGTATATTGGTGGGAGAGCGATGCGGACTATCCCGGCGCGCTGATGACCGGAAAGCGGCCGAAGCAGACGGCGTCGTTTCGAAAGATGCTGGCATGACGCACCCGCCTATCCGAGGGCTGTCGATCGGCCTGCCGCTTTCCGCGCTGCTGTGGGCAGTAATCGCCGAGGCGTTGATAACGTAGCAGGTATCGCGGCGTCACTCACCAAGGCAGAGATGACGCCGCGACGGCCTATTTCATGCGCTACGTATATCGCAGTGTGGTTTATTTCGTTTGGGTGGGTGTGACCCCCTCGTCTCC
>NZ_SLYF01000030.1:0-1935 GCF_004343105.1 Sphingomonas sp. PP-CC-3A-396
CCGATCCACCATCCTTTTTGGGAAAGGGCAGCTGCGTCAGGATGTCCGCTAACGCCGTTGGACTTCCCAATAGCGGACGGTCCGCTTTCCTTCCCCATTACGACTTCGCGAGCGGATAGCCGGGCTTGAGAATCGGTTATTCGCGAAGATGAACCAGCGTCCGAAGTTGGGAAGCGAGGGAAGGGGCGTAAACGTCCGGTTCTGATGACGTGGACGGCTCTCCAACCCTCAAGCAGGATGTCCTGCGGAGAGTCGAAGGAGAGTCACGATGGGAAACGTCACAACGATCGGTCTGGATATCGCGAAGAACGTGTTTCAGGTGCATGGAGTGGATGCTGATGGCGCAGCGGTTGTTCGCCAGCGTCTGACGCGTGGGCGGATGTTGAAGTTCTTCGCCAAGCTGCCTCGGTGTCTACTCGGCATTGAGGCGTGTGCGACATCACACTTCTGGGCGCGCGAGCTGGTCGCGCTCGGGCATGACGTGAAGCTGATGCCGGCGCAGTACGTGAAGCCGTACGTCAAGCGAGGCAAGAACGACGCGGCTGATGCCGAGGCGATCTGCGAGGCAGTGACCCGGCCGACCATGCGCTTTGTCGGGGTCAAGTCGCCCGAGCAGCAGAGCGCGATGATGCTTCATCGTGTCCGCCTGATCCTAAACCGCCAGCGCACGCAGCTGTCGAACGCGATGCGGGCGCACTTGGCCGAGTTCGGGATCGCGGCGCCGATCGGTAGAAACGGCATCGAGCAGCTCCTCGACGTGATCGCTGATCCTACCGATGAGCGCGTACCGGCCGATGCGCGGTTCTGCCTGGAGATGCTGGCAGCGCAGCTGCGCATCGTAAAGGAGCAGATCCTCGAGAACGATCGTCGCATCCTGGCGAGCGCACGCGAGACCGAGCTTGGTCGCCGACTGATGGAGATACCCGGCGTGGGTCCACTGCTCGCCAGCGCCATCGTCGCCACGGTTCCTGACCCCGCGATCTTCCGCTCGGGCCGCAACCTGGCTGCCTGGATAGGCCTGGTGCCGCGGCAGAACTCGAGCGGCGGAAAGGAGCGGCTGGGCAGCATCACGAAGGCGGGCCACCAATATTTGCGTCAGATGCTGATCGTCGGTGCTATGGCCGTCGTGCGCTATGCCGAGCGGAACGGGGCTAAGCGGCCCTGGCTTGTGCAACTGCTTGCCAGGCGGAAGACCAAGGTCGCCGCGGTCGCGCTCGCTAACAAGAACGCCCGCATGATCTGGGCGATGATGGCCAGCGGCGAGCGCTATCGCGAGCCGCAGATCGCGTAACAGGATACGGTGCGGGCGACCGCACCGGACGAGGTTGGGAAGGGCGGATAGGAGCTAATGCAACAAGCCGGTTGAACCGCCGGATCGGGAAAACCCACAAAGACCCAAGCACCTCGAGTGCGTGATTGTGATCGGGACCCGAACCGCGCGAATGGCATTATGGCCAGCGGCGCTATGAGCCGCACTAACAGGTCGGACACATGGCCGCACCAACCAGCATTGCAACGCGACTGTTCAAGCTTGCCAACGGAGGGCCGTCCACACATGGGTCTCCTCAGCCGTGGAACGGCTGACCGCCGCATGGCCCGTCTCGGCCGTTCCCAGTGCCGTCACTTTCCCGAAACTTGCTGCTTTGGGAAACTTGCGGCTTTCCCAACTCTCCGCCTCCACCTAGTCGTTTCGGGAAAGTCCATTCGGGGACAGATTTTGGGAAAGCGGGTGCCGTGGACTCCCGTAGGTACGATCGGCACGGTCTATTTCCCACGTCACGTTCGTTTACGGGAAATGGCATCGCCTCACTGTCAGTTTACCGTCATCGGTTGCAGTAGCTTCGGAGCGGCGCTGCCAGCGGGAGGATCGAGTACGAAGCGGGGATAGGAAAGGATCAGGCCCGTGTTCGGAAGCGTGACGCTTCGCACACCGCC
>NZ_SLYF01000031.1:0-1924 GCF_004343105.1 Sphingomonas sp. PP-CC-3A-396
CTACGCCGTTCGCGGCGCGCGCCTTTTGGATCGCGCCTCGGTTGGCGCAAGCACGAAGGCGAGACTTACCAATTGCGCCCGCCCATCAGCCTTTGGTTGGCTGGTCAGTTCACCAAGGCGGGCGAGAAGGGCGTTGACCTCCTCAACATCTGCGGCTGCGAGCCATCCCTTGTTGCGAGAAGCCCAAAGCGTTCGTGCCGGACCGGCAACCACAGTATCACTCTGCTCAAGAGCAGCCTGAAAGTCCCGATTGGCAATCTGCAATAATCCATGGGCGAAAGCGCGCAGCTCCACACCGTTTCCGTTCGGACCAAGGTCATAGGAAAGTCGCAGCGGGCCGTGACCACCGCCCGCCAGCCGAAATCGACGCTCCATACCGTCGCTCGGCAGCTCCTCGACCAGTCCGCCCGCCACGAGCGCCCGCAGATGATAATAGAGACCATCGGCTGGTCGCCCGAGCTGATCCGCCAAGCTCGCGACACCGGCCTCGCCACCGAGCGCGGCAAGCGTATCAACAATCTCCTGTCGCACACTGGAGCTGAGGAGCCGCACCTGCGCCGGATCGCGGATTACCCGCGGGTCATCGCCTTCATACATTGGCCTAGACTCCTGTTGAAATATGCCACATATATTTCAACACAACGATCCAGGGAAGAGGCTCTGGCGGCGGTTTTTGAATTGGAACGATGGTGGCATCGCATATGGAAACGCTCCTCTCGGCCGCCTTGATGACTCTTGCCTCGTCCGGCACAGCCCCGGCGCAGACGATCGCTCCGGGGGCATTACAAGCCGACCTCCGCTTTGCGCTCGATACGATCGAACATCAGCACCCCGACCTTGCCCATTCGGTCACGAAGGCGGCGCTTGAGCGCGAGGCCGACAGGGTACGAGCGCAGCTGGATCATCCGATGGATCAGGCGGAAGCCTGGACGAAACTGGCTCAGCTCAATCCTGTCCTCGCTGACGGTCATCTGTTCATCGGCCTCCCCGACTGGCGGGGCAAGGGCGCGGAAGCGGTTCGGCAAGGTACGGGCTTTTTCCCATTTGAGGTGGCGATTGATGCCAAGGATCATCCGGTCATCGTCTCGATGCTCGGGGGAAGATCGACGCCGCTCGCGGGTCGCCGCATCCTGCGGATCGACGGGCATGATGCGCTCTACGTCGCCCGCTCGCTACTCGTACGAACCCATGGCGACACGCCCGCTTTTCGTAGAGCCCTGTTGGCACAACGCTGGTGGCTGTTTCATGGCAAGTTGTATGGAACACCCGCAGACTACGATCTGGTGCTTGGCGGCTCAGGCAAGCGGCTCACGGTCACGGTCAGGGCCGAACACACGCTGCCAGCGATCCTCCAGCGGGATGCCAGCTTCGATCGCCTGTTCGCGTGCCGGATAGATCCGGATAAATCGGCGCGCCTTACGGTCGCATCGTTCGTGTGGGAGGACAAGGCACATTACCTCCAGTTCACCCACGATTGCTTCGCGCGGATCAAGGCCGCCTCGGTTGATCGCCTCGTGATCGACGTCAGCGCCAACGGGGGAGGCAACGACGACATGTGGAAGGACGGCATCCTGCGGTATGTAGCGACGCGGCCGTACAAGCAGGGTTCTACCTATTTGAAGCGTGAAGAGGGCGGGGCGATGATCGCAGGCTCGATCGAAAGCGCAACCCAGCCAGTGGCGGACGAACCGCTTCGCTTCGCGGGGAAGGTGACGGTGGAAATCGGTCCGCTCACCTATTCGTCCGCTGTGCTCTTCGCCAACGTGGTGCGAGATTACCGCTTCGGGGTACTGGCGGGGGTCGGTGGCGCCGCACGCACTCAGCAATCAGGCGGTGTGCGAAGCGTCACGCTTCCGAACACGGGCCTGATCCTTTCCTATCCCCGCTTCGTACTCGATCCTCCCGCTGGCAGCGCCGCTCCGAA
>NZ_SLYF01000032.1:0-1158 GCF_004343105.1 Sphingomonas sp. PP-CC-3A-396
GAGAGGTGGCTCGGGTTGTCTGCACAGGCTCGCGGCTTGGATAAGTGGACTGCCGCTGGTTGATCATGACGCTGCGAGAAGCGGCGGGTGGAAGTATACCTGGTCAGGCGTTCGGCCGCCAAGTGCGGAGTGCGGCCTGACGGCATTGTAGAACCCGATATAGCGGCCGATGCCGGCGCGGCTTCGGGGACCGAGGCGTAGGCGTTGCGGTACACCTCCTCATATTTTACCGAGCGCCAGAGGCGCTTAACGAACACGTTGTCACGCCGGCACCCCCTTCCCCTCCATGCTGATGGCGATCTTCTCGCGGTGTAGGACCGCGGTGAACGCCGTACTGGTGAATTGCGAACCCTCGTCGCTGTTGAAGATCGTCGGTTTGTCGTAGCTGTCCAGCGCTTCCTCCAGCGCCACGATGAAGAACGCAGCGTGGAGCGAGATCGACACCCGCCACGCCAGCACGCGCCGGGTGAACCAGTCGACGATTGCGACGAGATTAGACGAAGCCGCGGGCCATCGGGATGTACGTGATGTCGGTGGCCCAGACCTGATTGGGCTTCGTCACCGCCAGCTTACGCAGCAGGTACGGATAGATCTTGTGCCCCGGCGCCGGTTTCGACGTGTTCGGCCGGCGGTAGATTGCCTCGATCCGCATCCGCCTCATCAGCGTCGCGACATGCAGCCGACCGACAGCCGTGCCGACCTGCCGGAGCAGATCGCGCAGCATCCGGCTGCCGGCGAACGGATAGAGCAGGTGCAGTTCGTCGATCCGCCGCATGATCGCCAGGTCGGCGTCCGCCACGGGTCGAGGCAGATAGTAGATGATGCTGCGGCTGATACCGAGCTACTGCGCCTGGGCGACCAGCGGCAGCGCATGACCACGGTTGATCATCGCTTTGCGCTCGGCAACAGACCGGCCTTGCCGAGCGCACCGGACAAAAAATCATTCGCCAGCGTCAACTCGCCGATCTTAGCGTGCAGCACCGTGACGTCGACCGCCGATTCGGCCACCGTCGGATCGGCGCCAAACACGTCCGCCGCGCCTTCCGGCAGCCGCGACCGCCACTGGTTGATGAGGTTCGGGTGCACGTCATACTGCTGCGCCAACTCGGCCAGCGTCTTCTCGCCTTTCACGGCAGCCAATGCCACCTTGGCCTTGAA